>JAQXHN010000001.1 GCA_029007295.1 Clostridia bacterium
ATTATAATTCCGAAAGCTTTGACAGCGCAAATTCACGCACGGAATCGTAATCGGAGTAGTGCGTAGAATACATACTGCGCGCCGAAATAGGCTCCTCGCCGACAAAATATTTACGTACGTCCTTTTCACGGACAACCTTATCGTACGCAATCTGAGCGACCTCGCGTCCGAAGCGTCTTTTCACTTCGTTCAGCAGTTCGCACAAATCAATGGCTCTGCCGAGCGCCTTGGAGCGCAACGAAGGCAAAATATTGCCCGATTTTGAAGGATAAACAAAATTCAAGTCCCCGCACGGCCAAGTGAGATAGCGATTATCCTTAACGGGATCGTCGCACCATACGGTAAAGCCCCAGCGCAAAAATCCGTCCATTCCCATCATAGACGTAATAACGCCTATAAACAGAGTTTCGCACAAATCTCCCGCAAGGAAGGTGTTAGGATGGGTGGGATTGTTGCAGACATACCAGAGAAATCTCTTGTCGGGCATTGTTTTCTGATATTCGCTGATTTTCTTAAATTCCTTTGACCAGGAGCAAAGGTTGGGCGCAAAATCAAAGACTCGGTCGCCGAATTCGGGAATAAACTCGGAATGGTTGATGGCGGCCTTCAGCTTGAAAAGCGGTACCGTCTTCTTCATGTGGTCGAGCGCATTTTTATACGCCTTAATATCGGCAGGCTCGTCAGCCATAAGTCTTACCTTTTCAATTTGATTTGTGTCTATGAAGTAATTGTAAATCGCCTTCATATAATCGTCAAATTCGGCCTGGGAACGCATATATTTGTACACGCCGTCTTTTTCGTCAAAATATCGGATTTTTGCGCCGCAGTCGCTGTCCTCGAGAACCTTGCCGAAGCCGTTATCGGAATCGCACCATACGTTAACAAGACCGAAAAGCGTTATCTCCCGGTCAATGCCGTACCTCGCACACAAATCAATATATCTCTGCATTATCGAAAAATCGTAAATAAAGACGCCGTTTACGTCCTTTTTAATCGGAACTATCGAATACTCGTACAGGGTGGCGGCAGTCCTTCTGTTTAAATGACACCACTGTCCCGACCACGGTGCGTTTGAGAGTATAAGCGTGACCGCCTTCTGCCCGAGCAAAGCAAGCTCCTTTACCGCTTTCTCGATTAACTCGAAATGGCGTTCGCTCCAAAGCTCAACGCCGAAGGTGTGGGCAAGGACTGTATTGTGCTGCCATAAATCGAGATGAAAATCCATATCCGTACGCTTAGGCATAACATACGGATACACTCTGACGCGGCAGGTCAGCGTCTGCAATTTCTTCTCGTCGGAAAACATTTCCGACTCGTAAATGTCAACCGAAACAACATGATCGCCGGGCTTTGCGTTTTCGGGAACCGAAATCTCAAAATAAATGCCCGCCGAGCAATTCGGCATGATATCAACCCTCTCGTCCTCTAACAGCGCGTCGGCATAAAATTCTCCCTCGTCACTGGGGTGAAAAGCCATAAAACGCATTTCACAGGGCAAATCCGAGCGAACGGCTACCCTTGAGCTTGTAACCTTGCCGAGTCTCGATATTGCGGGCGCAGTACCGATGGAAACGGTTGCCGCAGTTTTTGGAGAGTAAAAAACAGCCTCAAAAGCGCACGTGTCGTTTTGACCCGAGCAAATATGAAGCTCCGTATTTACTACCGGCTTCAGCCTTGAATGAGGCTTCGCAGTTTCCGGCACGAGCGAACAAATCAGTGACATTTTTATGTACCCGTTCCCTGTCATCCGTGATAATTAAAAACACAACATTAAATAATATGTAATTTTATCATACATTTCTCATTATTGCAACCGAGTTAATGTATTTTTTACATTTAGAACGCCGATTTTCCCGCAGCTTTGATCATACTTCTGATAACGGCAGGCGAAGGCGCATTTTTCGGATAAATAAAAAACTGTTGCAATTTCGGAAAAAGTGTAGTATCATATCCTTGAAAAAACTCGCTGAACAGGAAGAGGTAAGATTATGAAATGTCCTAATTGCGGTCATTTGGAAAGCAAGGTAATCGACTCGCGTCCTACGGAAAATTCCAGCATCCGGCGCCGTCGAGAATGTCTTGAATGCGGATACAGATTTACCACATATGAGATAATAGACACAATTCCGACCTATATTTTGAAAAAGGACGGAACAAAGGAGGTCTATGACAGAAACAAGCTGATGTCCGGAATGATTAAGGCATGCTACAAGCGCCCGGTCTCGGAGGAACAGTTAAATCAGGCGGTTAACGAAATAGAAACGGAAATGCAAAACAGCCTGCAGAGCGAGTATCCTTCAAGCGAAATCGGGACGCTGGTTATGGAAAAGCTCCGCGATCTCGACGAGGTGTCCTACGTTCGCTTTGCCTCGGTATACCGAGAATTTAAGGATGTTGAAACCTTTATGAAGGAGCTTCGCGGACTTATGAAAAATCAGCGAAAGAAGCAGCACGAATAATTTCGGTATATATTTGAGCCTTAAATAAACAAAACAACCGTTGCAAATATGCGGCGGTTGTTTTTGTATATTACGGAAATCGGTTTGGTAAAATTACATCGGAGTTCCGTCGGGACGGAAAAGGGGCAGCGGCTCAAGATATATGATATCGTCTCGTCCGACAGCGTCTCCCTCGGCGAGAATCGCCATTTTTCCGCAGATTATTCCCCCCGCCTTCTCGACCAGCGTCTCCAGCGCAGTAAGAGAAGCTCCGGTCGAAATTACGTCGTCTATAATAAGAATTTTCTTGCCCTTCATAAGCTCGGCATCTGCCGTATCGAGATAAAGCTTTTGCTCCTTTGCGGTGGTAATGGAGTTGACCCTGACCTCAAAAATTCCCGTCATATAGAGCTTCGGTCCTTTTCTTGCGAGCATGTATTTCTTGTCGCCGTGCTGACGGGCCATCTCGTGAATAAGCGGAATACCCTTGGCCTCGGCGGTAATAATATAATCGTATTCGGGGGCCTTCTCCAGCAAAGCCTTCGCACAGGCAACGGTCAATTCCTGATCTCCGAAAATAACAAACGCTCCGATAGATAAATTTTCATTAACCGGACAGATGGGCAATTCTCTCTTCAAGCCGGCAATAGTCATAGGATAAGTTTTCATTTAATTTCTCCCCAAAAAGGTATTTCTCGCTATAATTGTACTCCTGTTTTGCTTTTTTTTCAATGCAACTTATAAAAAACGGCTCTGTCGCATATTATTTTATTTTGTCAAATATTGCAAATGAGGGAATATTGTGATATAATGGACGATGAATAGTTATAATTATTTATAAGAAGGTGTATTTAATGATAAGTATTCCGAGAATACTCACCGTAGGCAGTGCAAACATTGATTTGAACGCACGCACTTACAGGGTGCCTGCAAGGGGAGAAACCGTGCTGGAGGAAAACAGGTACGAATATCTGCCCGGCGGAAAGGGCGCAAATTCCGCAAAGGCTTTCGCTGTTTTGGGAGGCGAGTCGGTTTTTGCGGCAAAGCTCGGCAGCGACACCCACGGCGCAAAATTATCGGAGATTTACCGCAGCTTCGGCATCGACACACGGTTTGTAACCTGCGACAAAAAGGAAAGAACCGGTCTTGCCATTGTCCTGACGGAGGCGTCAGGCGACAACCGAATAATCGTTTACCCCGGAGCAAATAACCGTTTGAGAGGAGTTGACGCCGAGGAAGCAATGACCTGCTATCCGGACGCTTTGTATATGCAGCTTGAAATTCCCGACGAAACGGTTATCGCCGCCGCCGAATTCGCACGCGCGGCAGGCGCAAAAATCTTTATAGACGCAGGCCCCGCACGCAGAGATTTCCCCCTTGAGAGACTCGGTCCCATCGAGGTTTTCTCACCGAACGAGGAAGAAACCTTCACCTTCACCGGCATTCGTCCGACTACCGTGGAAGCCTGCCTGAAGGCTTGCCTTGCTCTTAGCGCAAGAGTAGACACAAAATACATCGTTCTTAAGCTCGGAGGCAGGGGAGTATATCTCTATGACGGCAAGTATTTCAATATTATCTCGCCGTACAACGTGGAGGTCGTTGACTCTACTGCGGCGGGCGACGCATTTACAGCCGCAATGACTTTGGAATATCTGCGTTGCGACGATATGGTTCGCGCATGCCGTTTCGGATGCGTTGTCGGTGCGCTCACCGTTTCAAAGCCGGGTTCGTTTACAGCTATTCCCTCAAGGAACGAGGTTGAGAAATTTATGAGCGTCAACGATATCAGGCTCGACTGACTTAAGTTTGCTTTAAATAGGAAAGTTTATAAAATATACGGAAAGGTATATTGTATGCAGGAAAACAAAGGCACCGTGCTCGGGGTCGACTACGGGGACGTAAGAACGGGACTTGCCGTATGCGACTCGTCGAGAATTTTAGCGTCCGGCATCGGCACTGTTAAGGAAAAGGGTATGCACGCCCTTGCCGATAAAATAGTTGCCGCCGCAACTGAGCATAATTGCAATTTAATAGTTATCGGGAATCCCGTAAACATGGACGGCTCCTGCGGATTTCGCAGTGAAAAAATCAAGCTGCTGAAAGAGGTCATCGGTGAGAAATGCGGCATTCCCGTTGAATTATACGACGAGCGCTGCACCACCATGCTTGCCGGCAGATACCTGTCGGCAACGGATACAAGAGGGGAGAAAAGAAAAAAAGCGATTGACGCCCTCTCCGCACAAATAATATTACAAGACTATATTGATAAAAAAGGACAAAAATAACATGAGCTTAGCAAAGGAATTTAAGGTTTCCGGAGTTTTTTCGGATAATATGGTTCTTCAGAGAGACAGCGAGGTCCGCATTTGGGGCTTTGCTCCCGAAGCCGAAAACGGCAAATCAGTAAAAGCCGAGATTCTCGGCGTGTTTGGCAGTGCGGTTATTGAAAACGGCGAATTCCTCATCACTCTCGAAGACACTCTGCCTCTTTGTAAAGACGGCGCCGAGCTTACGGTTTACGGCGACGGAAAAGAGGTAAAATTCAACAACGTGCTTGTCGGTGACGTATACTACGTAATCGGGCAGTCTAACGTCCGTTTCCCCCTTGAAGCAATAATTAACGGTGCGCCCGACGGCTATCCCGGAAAGGATTGCGTTGTAACGGACAGTGAAAGAATCCGTCTTAACAGAAGCTCGATACACGATGCGGACGGCAACGATATATATCCCGTACGGGGCACGACCGAGGTTTGCCCGGATGTTCGTCACAACAGAAAATGGGAATTGCCGAGCGAGGGGGCGATGGCTTTTTCCGCATTGGGCTTTTTCATCGCCCGGGAGCTCATAAGGGCTACAGATAACGAAATTCCCATAGGTATGATTGAGCTTGACGCCGACGGACAGGCGTTAAATGCGTTTATGTCTAATTCTCTTGCCGAAGCGCTCGGCACAGACCGCCTTGAAGACGGCGTTTACAAGGGAATGTGGCATGTCGACTATCAGCCGTCGAGATATGTGTACAACCAGTTTATGTATCCGTACCTTAACTGCTCTGTCAAGGGGATAATATGGTACCAGGGCGAGAGCGACTTTAACGATATTAACAGACCGGTATTTGTCAAGAATTACAAGGCTTATATCGAGGACTTGAGAAAAACCTTTGCGGGAAACGGTGAAATTCCGGTGTTCATGGTTGAAATTCCGAGTTGCTACGGTCCGTATGACGGCTTTGACGGCGAGATTTGGGCGTACATTGATATGGCAGGCATTCGCTGCGAAATGGGCAGACTGCCTAATTGCCTTGACGACTGCTATATAGCTGCGTCAAGTGACTTATGGCTTGACGACCGTTACTGGAACAGCCTGCATCCCTATTGTAAATATCCTCAGGCGCACAGAATTGCAAAAATGATGCTTGCGCGCCTTTACGGTATCGGCAGTATGGAAAGCGCCGCCGCTCCGCAGTTCACGAGAGTCGAATACTGCCAAAATACCGCAAGAATTTTTTACAGATATACCGAATCCGGGCTAACAACGGCAAAATCAAGCGACCTTATCGGTTTTGAGGTCAAGGTCGGCGGCAAATGGCTCGCTCCCTCTCTTGCAAGCGTTGCGGACGATACGGTTATTTTAAATGCCGACGGCAGAATCGAGGGGGTCAGGTATAATGCGGTTACGGATTATTCCTTCCCGAAGAACGTTAATCTCTGCTCCGGCTCAAAGCTTCCGGCTATTGCGTTCATCGACGAAATATAGTCGCTGTTAAACCGACGAAATTTAGAGCTGTTAAATTTTTTTGAAAAACTGTTGACAACAGAATAAAAATATGATATACTGATTCGGCTATCCAAAGACAGCAGGTTTTAAGTAAAATGTCCTGCCGAGGGAACAGTCGGGAAATCCGATTGGTAGTTATGACAAAAGCTTTATTATTGTTAATAACTTTCTCCGGCTTAGTATGTTTTTTTGAAACCGAAGGAAGTTTTTTATTTTTTTCGGGAGGTGAAAAAGTACATGCCAAGTGCTAAGATTCTTGCTGAAAAGCAAGCAATGATGGCTGAGCTCAGCGAAAAGATCAAATCGGCAGTTGCAGGTGTTGTTGTAGACTACACAGGTATCACTGTTGAGGAAGACACCGCTCTTCGCGCAGAAATGCGTAAGGCAGGCGTAGAATACAAGGTTTACAAGAATTCTATGACCGGCCGTGCATGCGACGAAGCCGGATACGGCGATATGAAGCAGTATCTTGAAGGTATGACCGCTATCGCAATCAGCCAAGAGGATCCGGTTGCAGCAGCAAAGATCCTTAAAAAGTATGCTGAAAAGATTGAAACATTCAATATTAAGGCAGGCTTTATCGATAACGGCGTTATCGACGCAAAATCTGTTGAAGCTCTCGCAGCTATTCCTTCGAAGGAAGGCCTTATCTGCAAGATGCTCGGCAGTATTCAGTCCCCGCTTTACAAGCTCGCTTACGGCTTGCAGGCTATCATCGACAAGTCGGGTGAGGAAGTACCCGCAACAGAAGAAGCCGTACCCGCAGCCGAAGAAGCACCCGCAGCGCAGGATGCTGCAGCAGAATAATAGGTCTGCATAATATTTTTTAATTAACGAAAGGATTTAACAAAAATGGCAGCAGAAAAAATTACAGCTATCCTTGATGAAATCAAGGGTCTTACAATTCTTGAACTCAATGACCTCGTAAAAGCACTTGAAGAGGAATTCGGCGTATCCGCAGCTCCCGTAGCTGTAGCAGGCGTTGCAGCAGCAGCTCCCGCTGAGGAAGAGAAGACCGAATTTGACGTAATCCTCAAGAGCGCAGGCGCAAAGAAGCTCGATGTTATCAAAGCAGTTCGTGAGATCACAGGTCTCGGACTTAAGGACGCTAAGGATCTTGTTGAATCGGCTCCTAAGGCAATTAAGGAAGGCGTTTCCAAGGATGACGCCGAGAGCGTTAAGAAGACTCTTACCGAGGCAGGCGCTGAGGTTGAGGTTAAGTAATTTATACTTAAGCTAAACAGTTATTATTTATAAAGAACCTCTTTTGGGAGGTTCTTTATTTTTTTCCGCCCTCGCTCTTACCCTCCTCGCCTGAGCTTTTACTCTGTTTGCCTGAGCTTTTTCTCTGTTTGCCTAACCTCCCGTACTGTTATTCCGTACTGTTTTTAAAAAAATTTTCCGAAAACCCTTGACAAAAGCGAAAAAGTGTATTATTGTATTAGTACAGTAGTACAGTTTGAAAGGAGAGGGACAGTGAATCGGGCATTAGACAAATCGAGACCTATTTGTCCACAAATAGAGGAGCTGATATGCGTAATGATAGCCACGGGCGAAATAAAGGGCGGCGAAAAAATTTTCTCGGTCAGAGAGGTTGCGTTAAAATTCTCAGTAAACCCCAATACCGTTCAAAAAGCGTTCGAGGCTCTTGAAGCAAAACAGCTTTTGACCTCGCACCGGGGCTCGGGCTGGTACGTAAACGAGGATACGAGCCGAGCCGCAGAAATGGTTGAGGAATTAAAACGGGTAAAAACCTGCGAATACGTAAAAAGCATGACGAATTTAGGCGTATCGGAAAATGAGCTTATTGACTATATAAAGGAGTGGAATAAATGAGTTTATTATTAAAAACCGAAAATTTATGTAAAAGCTTCGGAAAAAACCTCGTACTCAATAACGTTAACCTAAACGTTGAAAGCGGAAAAATTATCGGACTTCTGGGTCCCAACGGCTCAGGAAAAACAACGATAATTAAGCTTGTAAACGGACTTTTGGTGCCTGACGGGGGCAAGCTGTTCATCGACGGCAAGGAGCCGGGCACCGAGAGCAAGAAGCTTGTGGCATATTTACCGGACAACAACTGCCTGTCGCTGTCAATGACGGTAAAGAAAACGGTCGGGCTTTTCGCCGATTTTTTCGAGGATTTCAGACAGGAGCTTGCGTACAAGATGCTAAATAGCTTAAACATTGATATAAACGCCAAGCTCAAAGCCCTCTCAAAGGGCAACAGAGAAAAGGTGGCTTTAATACTCATAATGAGCAGAAATGCCAAGCTATATCTTCTTGACGAGCCTATTGCAGGCGTCGACCCGGCAACGAGAGATTACATCATCTCGACCATTATCGGCAACTATAACCCCGAGGCTTCCGTTATTATATCGACCCATCTGATTGCCGACATAGAATCCGTGCTTGACGAGGTAATTTTTATTAAGCAGGGTGAAATTGTCCTTCACAAAGCCGTTGATGAAATAAGAGAAGAAAACGGCAAGAGCGTAGACGAACTGTTCAGGGAGGTGTTCAAATGGTAAAAAAGCTGATGAAATACGATTTTTCCGCTTTCGGAAAGACAATACTGCCCATGGAAATAATTCTGCTCGGCATTGCAGTACTCACAAGATTTTTACAATTTTTTGAAAACGACAGCAAAATATACAATATTTTAAATGTATCCTCCATCGTGCTTTTGATTGTTGCGATGATTGTCTGCATAGTAATGACGGTAGCAATATGCGTTGTCAGATTTTATAAAAATCTTTACACGCAAGAGGGCTATTTAACCCTGAGCCTTCCGGCAACGCACGCTCAGCATATTATATCAAAGCTGGTAACATCCGTGTTTGCGACCTTTATTTCTCTTATATCGGTAATTCTCGCCGGCCTGATTGCAACGCTCGGCGACCTTTCCCATGAAATAATTCTGGCTTTCAACTATCTTGTCAAGCTGTTTTTCAATATGTTTAAAATTCACGGAGCGTTTTTTGTTTTAGAGGCGGTTATCGCCGCCGTTGTGGTAATCGCAACCGATTATCTCCTCCTTTTCGCATGCATCACCATAGGTCAGACGGCAAAGAAAAACCGCATTCTTGCCTCGTTCGGCGCCTTCTTTGCATATTATGTCATAACGCAAATTATCGGCACCGTTATTATCGTGATCTTCAATGAATTTTACGATTTCATTCCCTTTGACGCTATTTCAAGGTGGATAGAAAATCATCAATACACGTTTGCGCACTCCTTTGCGGCATTTTTCATTGTATTTAACGCCGCGCTCGGCCTTTTGTACTTTGCAATAACAAAGCACATTATGAAGAAGAAGCTTAACTTAGAATAACGGAGGCTCGAAGATGAAAAAAATAATTAAGATAACAGCGCTAATAATTGCATCTGTTTGCATTTCCGTTTGTTTTACCTCCTGCCAAAACGTTGACGATTTACGGGCGCACCGCATGGAGTGGATAGACAAAAAGCATAATATCATTGATTTTGACGGAAAAATTTATAAAAAATTGCCCGCAAACGATTATTTCTTTGTCGAAACGAGGGATACGGAGCTTTATTACGTGTCCGACAGCGATGTTCCGCTCTTGCTTTCAAGCTTAGGCTTTGAAAGCCTGAGAGCCGGCGTTGCAAGGGACGGGGAGATAATTTGTGCGTTCGACTCATCATATTTTGCGCTTGAGAGTAAATACGATTATTATCAGGATATTATCAAGAACGGTAAAATGGATAAATACTGTGTAATGGAGGAAAAATATGATGAAAACGGCAATTTTTATACCGAAACAAAGGTTCTGGACAGCTCCATATGCGACGACATCAACCGCAAATTAAAGAAAATGACCGTCGAAGGACAGCTGCCCGACAAAGAGTTTATCAGCTGTTCTTTGGAAAGATGCGACGCTACGGGCTTAATGAAGGGCGAATGTATCACCTTGTTTATGTTTGAAAATTCCGATAAGCTTTATATTTACGACGGAACCTATTACAGCATTCCGAACGAAAAGGACAGCGAAATTTCAAAGCTTATAATAAAAAATTCCGAAATGTATTTCGAAGACGCACGAGCATTTACAGAAGAAGTCGTCAGGTGACGGCTTTCGGCGTTAAATATATTATCAGAGGTTGCAATTTGCCGCTGTGATGTGCTATAATATGTTGATTAATTGCACTAAGGCGGATTATTATGAAAAATTTACTGTCACTGATAAACGAACGCACCGTATTTTTCGACGGCGCTATGGGTACGATTTTACAGGAAAACGGCTTGCTTCCGGGGGAAAAGCCTGAAATATGGAATATTACTCATCCCGACGTCATTCGGCAAATCCATGACTCCTATATTGACGCAGGGTGCGACATAATTAAAACAAACACCTTCGGTGCAAGCCCCGTAAAATTTAAGGATACGGAATATGATTTTGCGTCTCTTACGGAACGGGGGGTGGAAATTGCCCGCTCCTGTGCGGAAAAAGCCGGCAGAAGAGTTTATGTTGCTCTCAGTATCGGTTCTCTCGGCAAGCTGATAAAGCCGCTGGGAGATCTTTCCTTTGACGAAGCGGTAGATAATTTCAGGCAAATTATCCGAGCGGGAAGAAAAGCGGATTTTGTTCTTTTTGAAACCTTAAGCGAAGCTTATGAAATTAAGGCGGCGCTGCTTGCCGCACTTGAGGAAAATATTTTACCCTACGCCGTTACAGCCATGCTGGACGACAGCGGCAGACTGCTCTCCGGCGGTAAGGCGGGCGTGGTTTATACGCTTGCAGAGTCGCTCGGCGCCTTTGCGGTCGGCCTTAACTGCGGCGTGGGACCGCAAAAAATGCTTGAGCTGGTAAAGCCCTTTGTCAGCGAAACTCAACTGCCCGTTATCGTCAATTCCAACGCCGGAATGCCGAGGGAGGAAGGGGGCAAAACCGTTTTCGACGTTAATGCCGACGAGTTCTCAGACGGTGCGAAAAGGCTTTGCGAAGCGGGAGTAAGCTTTGTCGGGGGCTGCTGCGGCACCGCACCCGAATACATCGAAAAAACCGTTGCCAAGCTTAAGGACTTCACCCCTGTCATTAGAGCTGTAAAGGAGCATACGAGAATCGCCTCCCAGACAGACGCAATTAACATCGACGATATGCCTCTCGTTATCGGCGAAAGAGTCAATCCCACGGGAAAAAAGGCTCTGCGCGAGGCAATAAAGGCGGGCGATATGGAATATGTTCTCCGTGAGGCTCTTGCCCAAAAGGACGCCGACATTCTCGACATAAATGCAGGCGTGCCGGGCATTGACGAGGCGAAAAAGCTGTCGGAAATGGTATTTGCCATACAAAGCGTGACAACTAAAGCCGTTCAGATTGACACAGGGGACACTAAGGCGATGGAAAACGCAATCCGAATTTGCAACGGAGTGCCCATTATTAACTCCGTAAACGGCAAAAAGGAGAGCATGGAATCCGTTTTTCCGATTGTTAAAAAATACGGCTGCCCCGTTGTTTGCCTTTGTCTTGACGAAAACGGTATTCCGGATACCGTTGAGGGCAGACTTAAAATCGCAGAGAATATTTTGAATACGGCGGCGGAATACGGGATTAAGAAATCGAAACTGATTTTCGACGCTCTGGTAATGACGATATCAACAGGGGAATACAACGCAATAATTACGCTTGATACGCTGAAAGAATTAAAAAAACGGCTCGGAGTATGCACGGTTCTCGGGGTTTCCAATGTTTCCTTCGGTTTACCGGAGCGCTCCGGAATTAATTCGGCATTTTACACTATGGCGCTTCAGAACGGGCTTGACCTCGGAATAATCAATCCGTTAGACTGCAATATGATGGCGGCATACCGCTCGTACCTTGCGCTCTGCGCAAAGGACAGACTCGGAATAAAATACATTGAAGCGTACAGCGGAGAAAAGGTCGAAAAAAGGACGGAAAACACCGAATATTCGCTTTTCGAGGCTATAAAGCAGGGGCTTGCCGAGGATTCCGAAAAAGCGGCAGAAAAGCTGCTTAAATCGGGCGTTCCGTGTATTGACGTTATTGAAAATCACCTTGTGCCTGCGCTTGACGAGGTAGGCAGGGGTTATGAAAGCAGGACTGTTTTTTTGCCCGGACTGCTAATGAGCGCACAGGCGGCAAAATCCGCTTTTACCGTTATTCACCGCTATATGCCGGTGTCCGAAACGTCCAAAGGCAAGCTGATTATTGCGACTGTTGAGGGCGATATTCACGATATAGGCAAAAACATTGTAAAGGCCTTGCTTGAAAACTACGGCTTTGAGGTAATTGACCTCGGCAAGGACGTTAAGTGCGAAAAGGTCGTGGAGGCGGCAAAAGAAAACAAGGTTAAGCTTGTTTGTCTGTCAGCTTTAATGACGACAACGGTAACCAACATGGAAAAAACCGTT
>JAQXHN010000002.1 GCA_029007295.1 Clostridia bacterium
CTGTCGGTCAGGAGCATTACAAGTCGGTCTATGCCGTAACCGATACCTCCTGTCGGAGGCATACCGATTTCAAGTGCGTTTAAGAAATCCTCGTCCGTATGATTTGCTTCCTCGTCTCCTGCAGCTGCCGCCGCGTCCTGAGCCTTAAAGCGTTCACGCTGGTCGATTGGGTCGTTGAGCTCGGAATATGCATTGCACATTTCCCAAGTGTTGATAAATAATTCAAATCTCTCAACATGTGTGGGCTTATCCGGCTTACGCTTGGTCAAGGGTGAAACCTCAACGGGATGATCCATTATAAAGGTAGGCTGAATCAGCTTATCTTCACAGAATTCCTCGAAGAACAGATTAAGAATATCCCCCTTTTCGTGACGGTCCTCAAATTCGACGCCCTTCTCCTTTGCAAGCCTCTTTGCTTCCTCGGTGTCCTTGACCTCGTCAAAATCCACGCCCGAATACTGCTTTACCGCCTCTGTCATGGTAAGTCTTGCAAAGGGCTTTCCTAGGTCGATAACCTTATCGCCGTATGTAATCTCGGTTGTATTGCAAACTGTCCTTGCGAGATAACGGAACATATCCTCGGTCAAGTCCATCATACCGTAATAGTCGGTATATGCCTGATAAAGCTCCATCAATGTAAATTCGGGATTATGTCTTGTATCAACCCCTTCATTGCGGAACACTCTGCCTATTTCATAAACTCTCTCCAGTCCTCCTACTATAAGACGCTTTAAATAAAGCTCGAGAGAAATGCGCAGCTTCACATCCTCGTCGAGTGCGTTATAGTGCGTTTCAAACGGTCTTGCCGCAGCGCCGCCCGCATTCGGTACGAGCATGGGAGTTTCCACCTCCATAAAGCCCTTTTCGTCAAGATATCGGCGAATTGCCGCAATGATTTTGGATCTCTTAACAAAGGTGTCCTTAACATCGGGGTTCATAATAAGGTCCACATATCTCTGACGGTAACGAAGATCGGTATTTGTCAGGCCGTGATATTTCTCCGGTAAAATCTGCAAGCTCTTTGAAAGAAGCGTAACCTCGCTTGCATGAACGCTTACTTCTCCGGTCTTTGTTCTGAATACCTCGCCCGTAATGCCGAGAATATCTCCGACATCGTTTTTCTTAAATGCAGAATATGCCTCCTCGCCGATACAGTCTCTTGCAACATAAACCTGTATGTTACCCGTCTTATCCTGAATATTACAAAAGGACGCCTTGCCCATAATTCTTTTTGACATCATTCTTCCGGCCACCGTAACGCTCTTGCCCTCAAGAGAATCAAAGCCTTCCTTTATGTCGGCGCTGTGATGAGTAACGTCAAATTTTGTTATTGTAAACGGGTCGTTTCCCGATTCCTGAAGCGCCTTCAGCTTGTCGCGGCGAATTTTCAAAAGCTCGGAAACATTCTGCTGTGTATTGTTAACATTGTTATCTGCCATTTTTAAACTCCGAAATTATTTTTGCTTTGAGATAGCGAGAATTGTAAGATGCGCGTCTCCCCCGGGGGTTTCATAAGATACAGTATCGCCAACCTTAGACCCCATGATAGCCTGCCCGATAGGAGAAAGGTCGGAAATCTTGTTTGCCATGGGATCGGCCTCGGTTGAACCCACCAGAATATATTCGATATCCTCGTTAAAATCCTCGTCGTGCACCTTGATTACATTTCCTACACTGACCTTGTCTGTTTTAATATCTGTATCGTCAACAACCTTGACATGCTTAAGCATCTCTTCAAGCTCGCTGATACGCGATTCTGTTTTTCCCTGTTCGGTTTTCGCTTCATCATATTCGCTGTTCTCGGACAGATCTCCGAAGGAAAGCGCAACGCGTATTGCTTCAACTACCTCCTTGCGCTTTGTGGTTTTTAAATACTCAAGCTCTTCCTCTAACTTTTTCAAGCCTTCTGTTGTTACTATTATTTGCTCCATAATTATCTCCTGAATATAGTAAATTATTTATTGTATAATACTTCGATTGCCTTGAGCAGCTGATCGTCTTCCGTGTCCTTGCGCTGATAATGGCTGATTTTCTTCTGTTCCTCGGAAAGCTCAATCTCCACATCAGGCTCAACCCCGATATCGTTGTAGCCCGGACTTATCGGAGGCAGATAGAGGCTGACCGTCACTCTCAAAGCCGAACCGTCCAAAAACGGAAAAATGCTCTGCATACAACCCTTGCCGTATGTTTTTGTTCCTACGATTTTCGCCTTGTTATAATCGCGAAGCGCAGACGAGAAAAGCTCCGCCGCAGACGCCGTAGAACCGTTTGCAATTACAACCATCGGCATATCCAACTCATTTTCGTCGGAAGCTATTGATTCCTCTTTGCCTCCCTTTGAAACGATACGGATAATAGGACCCTCCGGCAAGAGGTAATCGAGCACTGCCGTCACGCTTTTCAAAGAGCCTCCAGGATTGTCCCGTACGTCAAACACAAGAGCGTTAGCTCCCTGAGCCTTCAGCTCCGACACGGCTTCCTTAAATTGCTCGAAGGTTGTGTCGTTAAATTCGAGAATACGTATAATTCCGGTTTTTCCGTCGGAATACATGTGGTATTCTACGCTCTCAACGGTGTATTTATCCCTCAAAATCGAAAAATCAACAGTTTCCTCGCCGCGCAATACGGTGATATCAACCTTTGTCCCGATTTCTCCCCTCACCTTTGATATGGTTTCGTAGTAACCGAGCTCTGCCGCGCTCTCTCCGTTAACGGAATAAATCATATCTCCTATCTCGAGCCCGGAATTGTCCGACGGTGAGTTAGGTATTATTCTCGTTATCTCGGCAAGACCTGTTTCGGAGTTGTATATCACAATAACGCCGATTCCCTCGCTCTCGCCTTGCTCGCTTTTAATCATATCGGCATATTCTTCCGGGTCCATATACTGTCCCCATTTGTCGCCTATTCCCGCAATATATCCGGTCACCGCCCACTTTATTGCTTCATCATCATCTATTTCGCCGTAATAATTCAAACGGATACAGTTGTCGACCTCTATCATTTTGTTTTCGAGTTTTTCAATAAAAGCTTGGTTTTCGCTTTCTTTTTCTTCAACCTTTTCCGATATTTTTTCACTGTAATTTTTGTATGTCAGAACATAAGTAATTTGAAAAGTAAGCATTGCCGTCAGCAAAAAAATAATGATCACCACATACAATGGTATTTTTTTATACATTTGGTTTTTTCTCCGTTATGGCTTGGAAACATAATTCAGCGGATTCTGCGTCTTACCGCCTATTCTGACCTCAAAGTGAACATGGTTGCCGCTCGAGCTTCCCGTAGAACCTGCCTTTGCGATAACATCTCCCTGTTTAACCTTATCGCCCGAGCTGACGCAAAGCTTGGAATTATGCGCATAAAGCGTAGCGCTGCCGTTTCCGTGGTCGATAAGCACATAGTAGCCGTAGCTATAATGCCATGTAGCGGTAACTACCGTACCCGGCGAGGACGCAAATACATTTGTTCCGTACGGAACGGGAATATCTATTCCTAAGTGGAAATCGCTTCTGCCCCAAAGCGTACGCCAACCGTAGCCGGAGCTTATGGTTTTATACGAAACGGGTACCGGCCAGATGAAGCTTCCTCCGGTAAAGGTAGGCGAACCTCCGCCGCTCTGCTGTGCGGCTCTCTGCTCAAGTAATTTCTCGATTTGTGCGTTTGCTTCCTTCTCCGCCGCCTTTGCTTTTTCATATTCTGCCTGATAAGCCGCCTGGTCGCTTTCAAGCTTGGAAATATAACTGGTCACCTGTGCCTTTTGAGCCTCAAGATCTTTTTCCTTTTCAATTAAAGAATCCTTTAAAATCTGCTGTTCGGCTTTTGTGTCGGACAAAATCTGCTGTTCGCTCTGAAGAGAGTCAAGCTGTGCAGACAGCTCGCTCATGAGAGAATTGTCAAAATCGAGCATACTGCCTATACGTTCAACCGTCATAAGCATTTCGGAAACAGTGTCTGAATTAAGTATCATATCAAGATAATTCTCACTGTTTTCTTCTTCGTAAATAAACTGCATCCTGCCTAAAAGCTCTTGATATTTCGCTTCGATCTCAACCTTAGTAGCTTCGATTTCGGCTTGTTTTTCAGCGATTTTATTTGTATATTCGGTCAAAAGCTGATTTGCCGTTTCAAGCTCGTTCTCCGTTGCCAAAACAAGGGAGTCTAAATATTGCTTTTCGTTCTCCTTTGACGCAATATCGCTTTTTGTACTTTCAAGCTTCTTTTTTAGCTCATTCTGCTCGCTTTGATACTGTGAGAGCTTTGCCTTTAACGCCTCTTCATTGCTTTTGCTTGTGTCGATTGCACGTAATTCAAGCTGTTTATACGGAATTGCCGCAAAAACAAGCAGTGTAACGAGAACAAAACAAATAATAGCTGTTATACGCTTTTTTATATTATTGTTATCCATATTTTCCTCGGTAAATTTGATAATTTGCTGATTCCCATTATAGATTACGGTTGTGAAACATAGTTAAGAGGATTTACAAGCTTTCCGTTAATTCGAACTTCAAAATGACAGTGGTTACCGTACGAATTACCGGTATTTCCTCCCTTGGCTATAACCTGTCCCTGCTTTACCGTGTCGCCCTGAGCGACAAGCAGTCTCGAGTTATGCGCATAAAGCGTGGAGCTTCCGTCGCCGTGGTCGATAAGCACATAATAACCGTAGCTGTAGTGCCAGGTTGCCGTAACAACGGTTCCTGCCTTTGACGCAAAGACATTTGTCGCATAGGAGAACGGAATATCTATACCTCTGTGACCGCCGACACCGAATCTGGAGGTAATAACTCTGTAGGAGGCAGGCACAGGCCAAATAAAGCCACCGCCCGTATATGTCGGAGTGCCTCCTGCCAAAGTATCATCCGTATCAGAGACCGGATTTGCGCCGGTATCCTTTTTGGCTTCCGCCTCTCTTTGCTTTTCGCGGGCGTTAAGCAGCTTCTCTATTTCGGCGTTTGTCTGCTGTTCTGCTTTTTCCGCCTTCTCCATCCGGGCTTTATATGCCTCACGGTCGGCCTGTAATTCGGAAATATAGGCATTCAACGAAGCTATCTGCGCCTGAAGCTCAGTTTGCTTGGCTTTTAAAGCTTCTTTAAGCTCCTTCTGCGCCTCTCTTGTATCAATCAGAGCCTGCTTTTCGCCGTCAAGAGCTTCCAGCTTGGCTGAAAGCTCGCTCATTAGAGAGTTGTCAAAGTCAAGCATACTGCCTATTCTCTCGACAGTCATAAGCATATCCGACACGGTTTCGGAATTCAGAATCATATCGAGGTAGTTTTCGCTGTTCTCTTCCTCATAGACAAATTCCATTCTGCCTAAAAGCTCTTGGTATTTTTCTTCAATGTCCGCCTGTGTTTCTTCTATTTCAACTTCCTTTTCGGCTATTTTTCGGGTATATTCATCGTAAAGCTCATTCGACGCCGCAATCTCGTTCTCCGTCGCAAAAACAAGCGAATCGAGGTATTGCTTTTCGTTTTCCTTAGCCGAATAATCGCTGTTTGCCGAATCAAGCTTCTTTTTGAGCTCCTTCTGCTCGCTCTGATACTGTGAGAGCTTTGCCTTTAACGCCTCTTCATTGCTTTTGCTTGTGTCGATTGCACGTAATTCAAGCTGTTTATACGGAATTGCGGCAAACACGAGAAAAGAAACAAGCACAAAGCAAATCAGCGTCTTTATTCTGCTTTTCATGTCAATTTATGCCTTCAAATATTTTCCGAGCGATATAACGCTTCCCACTATTCCCGCAAATACACCCACAATCAGGAATGAAATAAACAGCGTTCCGTTTATGCTTGAGAACGGCACTACCGTTATCAGGGAGTAATTGCTTACAATTGATTTTGTAGCGTAGGAATATACATACCACTCTACGAAATAGGCTATTCCCGACGAAATAACTCCTATCAGTATACCCTCGAAAATAAACGGTATGGCAATAAACGCCTTCGTCGCACCGACGTACCGCATAATCGAGATTTCCTTAATTCTCGCAAACACCGCCAGCTTTATTGTGTTGATAATAACGAAAAGGCTGACAATAAACAGTATTACAAGAAACGCTCCGAAAATAAATGTAACACCGCTCTTAAGACGGTCTATCTTGCTTGCCAAATCGTCGCGGCATTTAACCTTTGAAACGCCGTCCATATGCTCTAACTGATACTTTAGGGTTGAAACCGCCTCGTTATTTTCGTACGTTATCTCAAAGCAATCGGGGTAAGGATTGTCGCCGCGCTCCTCCATTTCGTCAAACAGCGCCTTGAACTGGGGGTACTTGGCTCTTTCCTCCTCCATAGCCTGCTGTTTTGTTATACGGACAAAATTATCCTCCTCAACATTGTTTAATTTTCTGACCTGTATTTCAAGCTCTTCAATTTGCTCGTCCGTAAGGGAGGTATCGCAGAACACGACTATCTTGTTTAGGTCGCCCAAAGTGTCTATATTGGTATTAATATTTTCTACAAGCAATCCGAAAGCGCCTAAAACCGTAAGGCAAGCCATCAGTACCGCAACGGATGCGAAGCTCATTGCCCCGTGTCTGAAGAAGCTCTTTATGCTCTGCGCAAACGAATTTCTGAAACGATACCTACTCATCGAACATACCTCCGACTCTGTCGTCGATTACTTTTCCGTCTCCTATTGTAATAACTCTCTGCTGAAAATAATCAACAAACGCCTTTTCGTGAGTAACTACAATAACGGTCTTGCCTCTTTTATGAATTTTTATCAGCAAATTCATTATGTCAAGACTCATTTTGGGGTCGACATTTCCTGTCGGCTCGTCCGCTATTATTATACTCGGATTGTTTGCCAAAGCTCTTGCAAGAGCAACTCTCTGCTGTTCGCCTCCGGACAGCTCGTTCGGAAAGCTATTTACCTTATCCTGCAATCCGACAATGCTGAGAATTGTCGGAACTCTTCGGCGGATAGACTGATTCGATTCTCCGATTACCTGCATTGCAAAAGCAACGTTTTCATAAACCGTCTTATCGGAGAAAAGTCTGAAATCCTGAAACACTATTCCCAATTTTCTCCTGTAATACGGTATTTTTCTGTTCGGAAGCTTTGATAAATTCATGTTATCAACGATAATTTCGCCGGAGCTGACCCTCTCCTCTCGGAACAAAGTTTTGAGCATGGTCGATTTTCCGGCTCCGGATTGTCCGACAATAAATACGAATTCACCGTCGCCGATTGTCAGATTTACATTGTCAAGCGCAAGAGTACCGTTGGGATATTTCTTGCAGACATTTCTGAATTCAATCATATAATTCCTTTCTTTTGCGATTTGTTTCGGTAACAATCAAAACTTTATCGGTTTGTTTGTCAAATACTTCTTTACCATTAAAGCAACCTTAAATGTGATTGCATGGTCAAATTCACGTAAATCAAGCCCTGTCATCTTCCTGATTTTTTCAAGGCGGTAAACCAGGGTGTTTCTGTGCACAAAAAGCTTTCGAGAGGTTTCCGAAACGTTAAGATTGTTCTCAAAAAAGCACTGAATCGTCATAAGAGTTTCGTTGTCGAGCGTTTCGAGAGAGCCTTTTTTGAAAACCTCGTGCAGGAACATCTCGCAAAGCGTCGTGGGCAGCTGATATATCAGTCTGCCAATTCCCAAATTATCGTAGCTTATTATATTCTTTTCGGTATCAAAAACCTTGCCTACCTCGAGTGCGACCTGTGCTTCTTTATATGAACGTGCGAGATCCTTAATGTTATCAACCGCTGTTCCGATACCTATCGAAACGCGAGTATAAAATTCCGATGAGAAGGTGTCCACGATTGAGCCTGCGACCTTCTCAATTTCCTTCATGTCGTAATTTGACGAAATCTCGCGCACGAGAACAATATCGCTCTCTCCGACGGACAGCACATAATCCTTGCTCTTATCGGGAAACAGATTCTGTACCAAATCAAAAGGTATTACGTCCGAGCCGCCCGAAAACTTGACTAAATATACTATACGGCAAACGTCCGGGTCAAAATGAAGCTCTTTGCTCTTGATATATATATCGCTCGGTAAGATATTATCAAGAATAATATTTTTTATAAAAGAGCTTTTGTCATATTTTTCATCATACAAGCTCTTGATATTATCAAGAGAAATTGCCAAAACCGTTGCAATTTTTTCCGCAGTTTTATCCTCGCCCTCAACAAAAACGATATACTCCGCCTTTGCGTCCGAGCCGATAACGCGGTAGGTGTAGCCGTTGGAACGGACGCAGTTCGACGAATACGTGATCTCATCTCGGACATTATGTCTTGCTTCGCCTATTTTACCGAGCACACTGCACGAGATTACCACGCCGTTTTCATCTACAACACCGATAATTCGGTCAACGGCGTCCT
Organism: Clostridia bacterium; assembly: GCA_029007295.1. Taxonomy (GTDB): domain Bacteria; phylum Bacillota; class Clostridia; order Oscillospirales; family CAG-272; genus SUG1201. The sequence continues at coordinate 8,344 of JAQXHN010000002.1, forward strand.
TCATTTGATGTACTATTCCCTGAAATAATCTGTTTGACATAAGTACCCTCTTTCAAAAAAACTTACCTTATGAGTTTAATAATCCCTTAATTCATTTTCCATACAAAGACATGCAAGGACAAACGATGAAGCCGTTTCACACCTCAGTATTCTTTTTCCGAGGCCGACGCTGACAACTCCGTTTTCGTTCGCAAATTTTATTTCTTCCTCGGAAAAGCCGCCCTCCGGACCTATCATGAAGCGATATTCGTTTTTCATTGGTTTTGCGACGCTGCCGAGCTTTAAACCCCGTTCTTCCTCGTAGCATATGAAAGAGCACTCTCCCTTTGAGCACTCCAAAACCGCCTGTGCGTACGAAACAGGCTCGGATATTTTCGGGACGATACATCTTCCGCATTGCTTTGCCGCTTCAAGTGAAATTTTTCGCCAACGGTTTAATTTGTTTTTTATGCCGTCGCCGATTTTCGCTATGCAATATTTGCTTTCAAAAGGAATAATTTCGGTAACTCCGCATTCCACCGCTTTTTGAACTATCGTATCCATCTTATCTGATTTTGCAAGCGCCTGAAACAAAACTGCGCCGTATTTCGGCTCTGATTCGCCCTTTTCAACGCCCTCGACCGTAAGATAGACATTTTCACGGTCAATTAAAGCAATTGTGCAATGAATATCGTAACCTGTGCCGTTGCAAACGCATACCTTGTCTCCGCCCTTCATTCGCAGTGAGCGTGAGATATGCCGTGCGTCCTCGCCCGATATCGTAATTTCCTTTTGGTTATTTTCACAATCAAACTTAAAGAATTTTCGCATTTCTGGCCATCCCGAATATGCAAGATTAACAACAATTACTGCATTATACTGTTTAAGTATACTATGTTTTCGTCAATATGTCAAATATTCACCCCTCAATTTTATAGAATATTAACAATTTCACAATATGTTAAAATGCACAAACGCCGTTGCTTTTTTTAATATTAATGTGTTTTTTGCATTATAACATCCTCGATTTTACGTTTTTGTTGTCCTCTTTTCGGGAGATTTTTATTACAATGACAGATATCCACCCGAAAAACAGGTGGATATCCGTTGTATTATTCGTCTGCATTTTCCCAGTTGTGATAAACCTCGGAAATATCTTCGTCCTCTTCCAGCTTTTCCAAAAGAAGATTCATCTTTTTAATATCGTCCTCGTCTGTCAGGGTTACGTAATTTGACGGAATCTTGTCGTTTTCCGCAGATAATATTTCATATCCGAGGGCAGATAATGCGTCGCGAACCGCCAAAAGATCCTCCGGCAAGGTGTAAATCTCAAATACGTCCTCGTCTGCGACAAAATCCTCCGCTCCTGCTTCAAGTGCGTCCTCCATCAGCTTGTCTTCATTAACCTTACCGTCTTTTTCGATAACAATAACGCCCTTTGACTCAAACATAAAGCTTACGCACCCGATAGCGCCGAGGTTTCCGCCGTACTTGTCAAAGTAGTGACGGACATTGCCTCCCGTGCGGTTGCGGGAATCCGTGGTTGCCTCCACGATAACGGCAATACCCGAGGGGCCGTAGCCCTCGTACGTTATTTCTTCATAATCAACTGCGTCTGCACCGGATGATTTTTTTATGATACGCTCAATATTTTCATTTGGCACATTGTTTGATTTTGCTTTTGAAATTAATTCACGCAATTTGCTGTTTGACGCAGGATCGGGGCCTCCCTCGCGAACTGCAATCGCAATTTCCTTACCTACCTTTGTAAAAACCTTGGCTTTTGCGGCGTCGGTTTTTGCCTTTTTGTTTTTAATGTTATTCCATTTACTGTGTCCTGACATCTTTTACATCCTTCCGATCATTATATTTTGGGAGTTTTTTTCATACAAATCAATTCAAGCGCATTGCCGAGAACCGTGGCAACCGACTTTGTCAGCGATACCCTGAAATCGGTGACCTCTTTATCATCGGTTAATATCTGACAGTCGTGATAGAATCTGTTGAAGGCCGCACATACGTCAAGTATATAGCGTGTAACGGTCATAGGCTCGTAGGAATCAAGAGCGTCCTTTACGGCTTCCGGGAAGCGCGACAGTATTTTTAACAGCTCAAGCACGGTTTCATCTGCGTTTTCGGGTATAGCATAGCTCTCGGGAACGCCTCCCGCCTTTTCGATTATACTGTAGCACCTGGCGTAGGTATACTGTGCGTAGGGACCGGTATTCCCCTCAAACGAAAGCGCATCCTCAAGCATAAAGTTTATATCCTTTATCCTCGAATTTGACAAATAGTGGAATACAATGGCGCCAACGCCGACAGCGCAGGCTACCTCATCCTTGTTTTCAAGATTCGGATTCTTTTCGTCGATAATTCCCTTTACCTTATCAACAGCCAGCGCAAACAAATCCTTCAGGAGAATAACGTTTCCGCTCCGAGTAGCAAGCTTTGCTCCGTTGATGCTGACAGTACCGTACGGAACATGAACGAGATCTTTGTACCATTCGTAGCCCATAAGACCGACCACTCTGAACCACTGTGCAAAGTGGAGACTCTGTCCCGCGCTCGTAACATAAACGCACTTATCGAAATCGTAGGTCTTTTTGCGGTATAGCGCCGCCGCTATATCTCTTGCGGCGTAAAGCGTTGAGCCGTCGCTTTTCAGGATAAGACAGGGGGGCATTTTGTATTCCTCTAAGGGAATCATCGTAGCGCCGTTATCGACAACGGTCAAGCCTTTGTCCTTCAATTCTTCAACAACGGGAGCTATCTTATCGGAATAAAAGCTCTCACCTGCATAGCTGTCAAATTCAATTCCGAGCTGAGCATAGGTTTTCTTATACTCTTCTATGCTTATTTCAATAAACCATTTCCAAAGCTCGACATTTTCCTCTTTGCCGTTCTCAAGTGCGGTAAATTCGGCTCTCGCCTCATCTTCAAGCTCAGGCTTTTTCGCCGCTTCCTTATGAAATCTTACATACAAAGCAACAAGCTCGTCGATTCCGCCCTTTTCTACAGCTTCCCTATTACCCCAAAGCCGATACGCAACGATAAGCTTGCCGAACTGCGTGCCCCAATCTCCTAAATGATTAATGCCGACACATTTATAGCCCGCAAATTCATGAAGCTTTTTTAAGGAATGTCCGATTACCGTTGTTCCCAAATGTCCTATGTGGAAGGGCTTTGCAACGTTTGGAGAGGAATAGTCGAAAAGCACGGTTTTGCCTTCGCCTTCGTTTGTCCTGCCGTAATCGTCGCCCTTTTCCAGTATTTCGTGCAAAAGGGTATCAGTTAGATATTCCGGCTTCATGTAGATATTAAGATAACCGCCCGTGGCATTGAAGCCTTTAATAAGATTGCAATCGCAAAGCCCACCGGCCAATTTTTCGGCAATTACGGGCGGCGCACAGCGCAGAGTACGGCTCATCTTGAAGCAGGGCAGAGCCAAATCTCCCATTTGCTTGTCCGGCGGATATTCAAACATATTCAGAATGTCATCGCCGGAGAGCGTACATTCCGAAAATTCCTTTTCGGCAGTCCGGGCAAGAATGTCCGCAATCGCCGATTTGTAATCCAATATACTCATTTATTTCTCCAAAGCGGATAACGGCTCATTGATAAGCCGCATCCGAATTATTTCACAGATATTTCATTGTATCACAGTTATGATATCAAATCAACATATTTTTTTAAACAATGCACAAAAATGTCATATCAGGGTGTTTTTCGCTTTGAATCTATATATTTCTTCAAATAAATGTATCCTCCGGCAATTATGAAGATATAGAAACAGAAAAATCTCCAAAAAAGCATCGCCCAAAATACAAGTCCTTCGGAAAGTGCGGAGAATACCGCATAGAAGGAGCCCTCGGCGGCTCCTGCGTTTCCGGGCGTCGGGAAAATGGTAATTACGCAATAAATAGAAATTGTGGTAACAACGCTCTCGATATATCCTACCCTGCCTCCGAAAGCAATCAGCAAAAAGAAGGGTATGGAGCAAAGAGCAAGCTGATAAATAACCGACAATACCATCATTTTAAAGCACATAAGCTTGGATTTGACAACTCCCCTTGTGCCCTTGCTGTATTCGGATATTTTCCTGTATATTTTAACAACCGCTTTTTTTCTGTCCTTAATGATATGAAATTTGTGAAGCAACGCCGCGACTCCGACTATGATTTTTGACGCCGCCTTCGGAAAATTGGTAAATATCATAATCAAAATCGGCACGGACGAATATGCGACAAGGCCGACATAAGCGGTAATTTTGACAAAGCTGCCTATTTCCGAACTGAGATACGAACGAAATATCCCCCCGAATATAAACGCAACAGACGCCAAAAGCATAAATCCGAATTGGGTGAAGACAAATCCCGCAATAGGCACGACGGACGCAACGGAGGACGGATATCCGTTTTGCGACAGAAAATAAATCTGAAACGGCTGTCCTCCCGCACCGAACGGAGTGATATTGTCATAATACCGTCCGAGAATAACCGTTTTAAACGCTGTTTTCAAATTGCCTTTGCCCGAAATTCTCTTCATAATCATGGAGTATTTAACGCTTTCCGCAAAAATTGCAACCGAAAAGCATCCGAATGCCGGCACAAGAAGAAGAATATTAACCTTTACATCGCGAAGCTTTGCCGCATTTTCGTGACCGGCAAACTCATTCAGCGCTGTCAAAAGTATTACTGCAACATTCAGCAGTATAAACAGCAAAATCATTATTTTTTTGCGAATACTCTTTTTCATAAGCTCCTACTGTTCATTTTATAAATTCCTTATATGTGTTAATTGCGTCGAAAATCGGCTTCCAAATCGACGAGCCCTTCGCCGTCACCATAATATATCCCGAACCGTCCGAATTTGACTTTGCATAGCTTGCAAGACAGTTCAAGCCCTGCTCGGTATATCCGGTTTTCCCCGCATATATGCGGGCTGTCTCCGGCTCTCCGCCCTCCATACGGCTGAAAAGGGTAGATGTAAGCTCGATTCCTTCGGGATTTTGCTCTGTCTTCGCAGTAGTGTATTTGTATGTAGACAGAACCTCTAAGCATGTCGGATTTTGTATTGCGTACTCAAGCAGTACCGCAATATCCAGACAGGTCGAAAACATACCGTCATCATGAAGTCCTACCGGGTTTGTAAAATGGGTATTTACAAGTCCTATTCTTTCGGCGGTTTGATTCATTAAATCGACAAACGCCTCCTCACTGCCGGATACGCATCTCGCAATACCTGCGGCGGCGTCGGCGCCGGAGGGCAAAATCAGCCCGTACAGCATATCCTTCACAGAAACCGTTTCTCCCGCTTTAAATCCCGCAACGGACGCATTCTCCCGGAAATAATCCGACAGAATGTCAGAGCTGAAGGTAAAGGTCGTCTTCTCAATATCCGAGATATTTTCCACCGCCGCTATAAGCGTCATTATTTTTGTCATAGAAGCGGGGTATATCTTTTCCGTACCTTTTTTAGACGCCACTATTTTGTTATCCGAAAGTGAAATCAGTATTCCGTATTCCGAATCAATATTCAGCTCCTTAGCCGTACCGTCGTCCGAAGGATATGTTACCGTAGGAAGGGTATTGTCCGTTTCCGTAAGGTCATTCATTGCCGCCTGATCGGATTTTGGATTCTCGTTTATTTCATACTTTTTTCGGCTTTGATTTCCGGCAAGCGAAACAACCAGCTTCGTTACCAGCAAAACAACGATGAAGAGAGCGACAAAAAACAGAGCAAAGATTCGGTTTCTCCGTTTCAAAAGGGCCTTGCGGCGTCTTTCCCTTTCTTTTTGTGTCAGAAGCCGTCTGCTTTCCCGGTTTCCCGCATCCTCCCGCCGTCTTTCCGGAGCGTTTCGGGACGCAGGCTTATTATATGCTCCGGTACCGGGCGCTTTTCTTGCGGAAAACTCGCCTCGGTTCGGATTTTGCGGATGACTGTGCGTATCCGATACCGGCCGTGAATATCTCAAAGGAACGGTTCTTCTGCTTGTATAGACCGAATGATCGGATTTGTTTTCGTTCGTACGATTATTATTGCTGTCCATATTATTTCCTGTAATCTGATTCTGTATCCGATAGCTGCGTCAACAGCATATTACGATATTCCTCCCTCGCAAAATCGGGGGAAATTATTTTGATTTTCCCGTTAAAACCGAAAACCCAACCGATAAAAACAGGGCTGACCGACACACGAACGTCAATTTCAAAATGTCCCTTATCGGGAAATCTCGGAATTATATCCCTGCCGAAACGGTCAAATATTACTCCGGCAAGAGAATTTTCGCACAACAGCGTAACAATCGCGCTCTCGCCGCCGAACATTCCGAACATTTGCTTTGAATAAAGCGCAGTGTCGAAATCCTCCGCACAGTTCTTCCCCTCTCTTTCCTCGTCAAGCTCGGAAATTGAGCTCATTTTGTCTACACGGTAATGCCGTAATTCACGGCTTTTTTCATCGAAGGCGACAAGATAATAATATTCGTCATCCCAGACAAGAGACCACGGAGAAGCTCGGTAAAAGTCGCCGTTATTCCGAAAATGCTTCTGCCCGTCTATTTTCCATTCGAAATAACGGAATTGTATTTTCCTGTTTTCCGTCATCGCATTATGTATTGCGTCAACATTAAAATAAATGCTCTCGTTCATCGCCTTTACACGGTTGGCGACAAAAACGCTTCGGTCAAGCTTTCTTTCCTCGTATTCGCTGCAAAGCGAGCCTATTTTCTTTATCAGCTTAGAGCTTTTACTTGCGGTAATGAATTTTGACGACTGTACCGCATCAACCAGCAGCTTCAGCTCCGGCAGCTCAAAATCACGCTCGGCAATGAAATATCCTCCGTTTTTTCCGTCGCGGCGCTCTATGTCGACGCCGTATTCGCGAAGGCAGTCTATATCATTGTATATGCTCTTTCTCTCGCTCTTAATACCGAGAGAAGCAAGACGGCGAATTAAGTCGTTAATTGACAAAACATGCTCGTCGTCGCTCTCCCTTGAAAAAATATCAATTAGATAAAGCAGCTTCATTTTCTGACGCATCGATTTCGGCAAAGCTCTCACCCCGTATTTTCCATAATCTTTTATATTATATCACACATTTTTTATTTTTGCAAGTACGGTTTATTGTACACTTGAAATGTTACAATACAGTCGCAGGTTGAAAAAGCAGCCTGATTTCAGAACAGTGAGGTATAATTATGAAAAAAATCAATGCTTTTTTGGGATTATCGGTAGTAATGTTATTCGCCGCCGTTATTATTTTCAATGTATCCGTTATTGTCAGCGACGCAAGACAGTACGAAAAAGGAGCAAGAGAGCTTGAAGCCGGCAATTATTCCGAGGCGGTAAAAACCTTTGAAAAGCTCGGGAAGTACCGCGATTCCGGCATTCTGCTCGACTATGCAAAATTCAGGAGCAATTTCGATATTGACTCGGACTCGTTCGTTGTCTGCTCATATAAAACAATACTTCGGATTGATTCGGAATACAAGGGAACTCGGTTTACAAGCGATATTGCCGGCGACAGAGCTATGGTTGCAGACGTTTATTATTCTCTTGCAGACACTATCAATGTTAATCCCCAAGCCTGAACCGCAAATCGCTTTATCACAATTTTTTTCAACCGGAATTTTATACTCAGTGCTTCATGCATAATACTTTCCGGAGCGCACTTATTTTTTAAATAACCCACAAAATAAAAGAGCCGCAGCCAAAAGCTACGGTTCTTTTATAGAAAAAGGAATTTTTTAAACCCACCACGGTTGAAAAAACGCACCTTTAGTATAACACCCTATGTAGGCATAATGAGAACACAGATATAATAAAATATTATTTTTTATAATTATTTTTTTGAAAAATCCGTATTTTTTTCAAATCTTCCTTATAAATTGCATTTTCTGTATTCTGCCCAGCTGTATTGCTCCATATATTCGCCGGTAAAAAGTATGCTCGCCCCTTTTAGATACTCGTATAAATCACATTCGACGGCATCGGGATTTATACTGTACGTTCCGTTATCTCTGAAAAAAACATCCTTTGCGCCTGCAAAGACAAGATCCTCCTCAAGCCAGCGGGCTACTCGTGTGATTTCCGCCTGCAAGGATCTCGAGTAGTCATCAGATTCATAAATAACCGCCCCTATTTCCTTCTTTGATATGGCGCTTCCTTCTCTGTCAATAAGATAAGCCAGCATTTCCATGCTTTTGGAAAGCCGGAATTTAACGGGAACGCCGTTCACCGAAACGGAAAAATTACCGAAGGTCTTAATCTTGACGGACTTGGGCGTTTTTTTATATCTCAAATTAGAAAGCTCGTTCTTAATATCCTCAGCGCAAACGGGCTTTACAAGATAGCCTGAAGCGTAAATCTTAAATGCGTCGATGCTGTACTGTAAAAACCCGGAAACAAATATTATATTTACCGTCGGAGAAATATCCTTCAACGCTTTGGCAAGAGACAGTCCGTCCATGCCCGGCATTTCTATATCAAGGAATACTACGTCCGGTACAGTTTCCTTCGCCTTTTCAAGAAGCTCCGAAGGCCTTTCAAAGGTAACAGGCTCTATTTCCGGATATGCCTCTTTTATGGCGTCAACAAGTAAATCTATCATCAAAGGCTCGTCGTCTATAGCAAATACCGTCATATTATCTCTCCTTCGGCAAAATAATTTTTACTGTTGTTCCGACGTCTTTTTTGCTTTCAATTATTACATTTCCGTTTGCCATACAGCTAACGCGGTGTTTGACATTTTCAATTCCTATATGAATTTTATCGGATAATTCTTCTTTATCCGTTTCAAATCCGACTCCGTCATCCGAAACCGAAACGACAAACGAACCGTCTGTTTCATAGGTTGAAATTTTTACGGTTCCCCCCTCCTCCTTTTTGCAGATACCGTGTTTCACGGCATTCTCCACAATGGGCTGAAGAGTAAGAGGAGGTATCGAAAAATCAGTCGCTTTTATATCGGTTTCGAAACGAAGGCGTTTGGGAAAGCGAATCTGCTCAATTTCAAGATATGCCATCGTGTGCGAATATTCGCTGTTAAACGGAATCAAATTCGGCGACGAGAGCGAATTAATATTGCTTCGAAGATATCTTGTAAACGTTATCGTTGTTTTCTTTGCCTTTTGAGGGTCCTTCATGCAAAGAGAAGCTATGGAGGACAGTGAATTATACAGAAAATGGGGCTGTATTTGGGACAGCATAATCGCCGTTTTGTGTTTTTGAAGCTCGTATTGCTGCTCCTGAACCAGCATTTGCTGTCTTAAATGCGTATGGACGTACAGTATACATGCGGATATAAACGAGCCGATAGAAGAAAAATCAAAATTCAAAACAATAATTTGAAGAAAAGAACATATGACAGGCAAAGACAAATATAAAACTATGGTGATTTTTGTAAATCGGTCTATTTTTTTAAATAAGTAATACGGGATAAGTCCGATCATCATAATCAGCGGTATAAAAAAGGTGAAGTTGGCAAAGCCTTGCCGTTCAAATCCTTTTTCGGTGTATGTGAATATTATATCGTATTTAAAATTTAACAGCAGCAGTATTAGCAGCACGCCGTCATAAAAATACAAAAAATATAAATAGTATTTTATTTCCTTTAATATGTTCGGAAAGAGAACCCTTATGTACCTTACAAATGATATAATCATGGAAATACGAACGAGGAAATTAAGGGATCTTAAAATATAGTTTACGCCGATGTAATGAGGAAACTTTATCCCGTTCAGCATTATTGACATAAAAATGTAGAACATCGCCCGTATTATGGAAAAAAGAAACCGAATAAACAGAGCTGTAGGCTCCGTATCGGAGGTGCGCTCCAGCATGCAGCCCGTAATCGAAATGGTCATAGTTGCCATTGCGCTGAAATTGATTGCACATATGAACACGCTCATCGAATGCATTGTCGAGTCGCTCAGTCTGATAACGGTAAAGACAAGCGAGGACATTGTCATTATCGCCGAGACAATCAAAATGGTGAGTATTTTTTTATTTATCCTTTTTCTATACATATCTGCTCCTTAAACATTCATAAGCAAAGCGGAGGCCGCCTTTTTGATTATGTCGCTTTCGCAGAACGGAATCTTCTCGTTTTTTATCAGCTGATAGTCCTCGTGTCCCTTTCCCGCAAAGAGAATTATATCTCCTGCCCTTGCAAGATTAACGGCAAGTTTGATCGCTTCCTCCCGGTCGGGAATGTTAATATGGGGGCAGTCTCCGAGTCCCTTTTCTATATCGTAAATAATTATTTCCGGCTCTTCGTTTCCCGGATTATCCGATGTCAGTATGCAGAAATCGCAGTATTTTTTTGCAACCTGCCCCATTTTTCCCCGGCGAAGCTGAGTCCTGTCGCCTACAGAGCCGAAAAGACAGATAACACGCTTAGGATTATATTCCTTGATTGTTTTAAGCACGCTTTCAAGGCTGAGCTCGTTATGCGCATAGTCAATTACAAAAGTTGCATAGGGTAATGCGTCGACTATCTCAAATCTGCCCTTGACCTTTAAATCCGGCAATACCGTGACAATATTTTCCATAGGCACATCAAGCATTCGTGCAACTCCGACAACGGCAAGTGCATTTTCTACGCTGTATATGCCGGGAGTCTTTATGCGAAGCGAAACATCCTCACAGAAAACACGAGCGTCGAAATCAACGCCGAGCGCCGAATCGCTTTTCCACGATTTTATATTATCGGCATAAACGTCCGCACCTATGTCTTTTACGGAAAAGGTAAAAACCTCTCCCTTTGCGGCTTTTGCCATTGTGTCGGAATATTCGCTGTCGATGTTAATCAGGCTCATCATGCTGTGAGAAAAAAGCTGAGCCTTGCACATTTTATATTCTTCAAAATCCTTATGCTCGAATTCGCCGATATGGTCGGGGGAAAGATTTGTAAAAACGCCTATGTCAAATTCCAGCCCGTATACTCTGTCTGTCTTGTACGCCTGGGAGGAAACCTCCATAACGCAGTATTCGCAACCGGCGTTTGCCATATCGTTGAAAATTCTGTATAATTCAAGGCTGTCGGGCGTGGTATTCGCAGTCTTTTCATATTTATCCGCGTACCTCACGCCGTTTGTGCCTATAACGCCGCATTTGCGCCCCGCTTTTGTCAAAAGAGAGTATATCATATTGGCGCACGTTGTCTTGCCTTTTGTTCCGGTAATTCCTATAAGGCAGAGCTTCTCATCGGGCTTACCGTAAAATTCGCGGCTCTTTTCACAAAGAGCCTTTCTCGTATCGTCAACAACAATTTGTACAGCGTCGGACGGCAAATCAAGCTTTTCCTCGACGAAAAATACTCTTGCCCCGTTTTCGTAGGCGCTTTTCGCATACTCGTGCCCGTCGGCAAGCGCGCCCCTTATGCAAAAAAAGCAGGAGCCCTTGTTCGCCTTTCTTGAGTCGGTTACTATCGAACTATAGTTTAAATCATTCATAATGCAAATCCTCAAAGCCTTTTATCTTGCCGCCGCACTGCATAATACACTGACAGCATAAAATTTCCATAGGGTCGATAAACAAATTATTATCAAGCTTGCCCTCTCTTTTTATCAGTGAAAGCTCGGTGCAGGCAAGTATTATTTTTTGGCAGCCCTTATCGGTAAGCGATTTTTTTACCGACATAAACGACTCCATATCCGGTCTGCCGCCGCTTTTTATGTCGCCGTAAATAATATTCATTATTTTCCTTTGATCCTCGGAGTCGGGAAGCGAAATATCGATTCCGTACTTTTCGCACCAAACGTTGTACGAGCCGGAGAGAACCGTTCCGTCCGTCGCCATAAGACCGATATGCCTAACACCGAGAGCCTTGCAGTATTTCACCGTCTCTTTTATCATATTGATAAAAGGAATTTTTATGCTTTTCTCGATAATATCGTAAAATCTGTGGGCGGTATTGCATGTCATTGCGATAATCTCCGCCCCCATATTCTCAAGCATAACGGCGTCCCTTGCAAGGACAACGCCGGGGTCGTCCTTTGTATTGTCGAGAATATATGCGGTTCTGTCGGGAGTCGACGCTCTGGAATTGATTATTACGTCAATATGCTCGTTGTCGCAATCGGCTTTTGTATGCTCGGTAAGCATCTCATAGAAATATACGCTTGACATAGGGCCGAGTCCGCCAAGAACGCCCAATACTTTTCTTTTATTGCTCATTGTATTTATCAAGCGGGCAGTATGTCTTAAATTTCTTTTTGTGATTTCTCTCGTGAATCAAGACAAACGCTCTCCTCTTTAAATTAAATTTCAAATCGTATTTGTAGCGAAGCGAGGAATATGCTTTTTTCTGCTTTTTGAGCGAATCTATTTTCGCTTTTAATTCATCGGAAACACGCTCTTTAACAATGCGGTCCGGAACATATCTCCAGTAAATTTCATTCTGATTGACTATCGTTTCCGTAAACGGCTTATTCAGCAGGCGCTCTTCCACAATATTCCTTGCGATATTGTTTCCGGAAGCGGTAACATAGTAATTGCTGCGCCCCTGACGTACGTTGATTTCAAAAGCGCAGAAGGTGCCGCTCCGACGATCGTATTTAATATCGAAATTGGAATATCCGACAAAGCCGATGCCCTCGAGAAATTCCTTAAAGCACTCTGTCAATTTCTTGTTGTACTCGGTAATAATCGCACAGTGATTGCCCAAGCCCTTGGGAGTGTGCTCCTCCAAAAGAACGTGACCGAGACACATCATTCTAACCCTTGCGTCCCTGTCCGAATATGAGGTCAGCACGTACATTGCGCTGTCGTTGCCAGGAACTGTGTCCTGCAAAATAACCTTTTCGGGATAGCCGGAGGAATAGATCTCGTCTAAAATCCTTTCAGCCTCCTCTTTTGATTTTGCACGGTAGACCTTTTTCATTCCCTTAAACTCGTGCTTCCAATACAAAACGCTTGAGGAGGGTTTGATTATGATAGGATAATCGAACGGCAGGCCGTCAATAGACATACCCTTTTCGTGAACAACGGTTTTCGGATGAGGAATACCGTATTTATCGCAGTAGGCGTAGAAATTTGCCTTTAATGTTATATCGTCGATTAAATCCCCGGAGCTGTACGGAGCGGTATACGCCGGGTCGAGACTGTCCTTTATACGAACGATAAGAGCCACATAGTCGTCGGTACAGCCCATGACGACAAATTTTGCCCCCTCGTGCTCCTTTGCGAAGCTGTTTAAAACCTCAAGGGCTTTTTTGTCGGTATCCATATCGGCAACGGCAGTAAAGCGAACGATTTTGGAGTTCATCGTTGCGCCTATTGCATATCTTCCGAAAGCGTAGGATATAACTCCGTATTCCTCGTGAAACGCCCTTGCAACATTATAGCAGTTAAGATCGGCACCGAGAAGCACCGGTATCAGTTCAAAATCAAGCTTTGTCATTTATTGTTCCTTTTCATCTATAAAAAATCTTTTGTACCAAACGAGGAAGGTGAATACGGTCCAAATCTTCCTCTGGCAGTTTTTGACTTCGTTTTTATGGTCGCAAAGCATGCTCATAAGCGCATTTGTATCGAAGAAAATCGCGGCAAAATCGCTCTCGAAATATTCCTTCACGATATTAAAATATTTGTCCTCCCGAAGCCAATAACGTATAGGCACGGGAAAGCCCAATTTGATTCTGTCCGCCCATTCGTCCGGCAGAGTTTTTCTTGACGCTTCACGCAAAACGTATTTCGTGTTCTTGCCGTTGATTTTGTATTCGTGAGGGATTCCCTCGGCGTGCTCCATAACTCTTCTGTCAAGAAAAGGCACGCGAAGCTCAAGAGAGTGAGCCATGCTCATTTTGTCCGCTTTAAGTAATATGTCGCCCGGAAGCCAAAGTCTTAAATCAAGATATTGCTTCTTTGTAAGCTCGTCCTTGTCCTTGACGTTCTTATATATTCCTGCGCAAATTTCACGTACGCTCGGAGCTTTTTTAAATTCGTCTTTAAGAATTAAATCCGATTCGGCCTCGGAAAACACCTTTGCTTCTCCGACAAAATATTCCTCGGGCATTTCGCCTCCCCGGAGAATAAAATCGTGACCCTTAAAATACTTCATTTTCAGGGCTGTCCTTGCCGCCAAACGGCGGACGCATTTCGGGATTTTCCTGTATTTCTTTTCATTGGGGGAAATATCGTATTCTGCGTATCCGGCGTATATCTCGTCCGCACCCTCTCCCGACAATACAACGGTTACATCCTGCTTTGCAAGCTGTGCAAGGAAATAAAGCGGTACGCTGGACGGATTTGACTGTGGCTCGTCCATATGATACTGAATAGTCGGGAACGCCTCAAAGCACTCGTCTGCCGTAATCAGCTTTCTCTTGTTTTCTATACCGAGAATATCGGATAATTCTTTGGCATAATCCGTTTCATTGAATTTGTTATAATCAAAGCCGACGGAAAAGGTCTCGTTAGGCATAAGAGAAGCTGTAATATAGCTGGAATCAATGCCTCCCGAAAGAAATGAAGCAACCTTTACATCGCTGATTTTGTGCGCCCTGACCGACTCGTTTACTACCTCGTCGATTTCCCTTGTATACTCTTCGAACGGCTTGTATTTTCTGTCAAATTCAATATCCCAATATCTCGAAATATCCATTTTGCCGTTCCTGTAAACAAACAAATGCGCCGGAGGGAGCTTGAAAACTCCTTTAAAAAACGTTTCGTCCTGAGAAGAGTACTGAAACGTAAGATAAGGCTTCAGCGCCTTTTCGTTTACCTGCTTTATGAAATTCGGATGATCGAGAAAGCTCTTTATTTCCGAGCCGAAAATCAGCTCTCCGTTTTTGCCCTCGGTGTAATAAAACGGTTTAATTCCGAAATAGTCTCTCGCTCCGAACAGAGAATTGTCACGCTTATCCCAAATTACAAAAGCAAACATTCCCCTCAGCCTGTCAACTATTGCTTTACCGTACTCCATATAGCCGTGGAGTATTACCTCGGAATCGCAGTTTGAGTGAAAGGAGTGCCCCTTTTCGATAAGCTCCTTACGTATATCCTGAAAATTATAAATCTCGCCGTTAAAAACCAAGGCGCAGGAGCCGTCGGGAGCAACCATAGGCTGCTTACCCGCCTCGGACAAATCGAGAATCGATAATCGGCGAAATCCGAGAGCTATACCGTCGGACATAAATTCTCCCGCCATATCGGGACCTCTGTGAATTATTCTGTCCATCATTTTATTAAGTACTTCTTTTCTGTTTTCAAGAAAACCGGTAAATCCGACAAAACCGCACATTTATTCAGTATCCTTTCCCAAGCTCATTTTTGCGGCGGTCAAGGTGTTCTCCAACAGCGTCGTAATCGTCATAGGACCTACTCCGCCGGGAACGGGCGTAATATAAGACGCCTTAGGCTCCGCGCTTGCAAAATCGACATCTCCCGTTAATTTTCCGTCGTCCTTTCTGTTCATGCCGACGTCAATCACAACGGCGCCCTCTTTAATCATATCTCCGGTAATAAAATCCGCCTTTCCGATGGCGACAACCAAAATATCGGCTGTCAGGCAAACCTGCTTTAGGTTCCTTGTCCTCGAATGGCAAACAGTTACCGTTCCGTTCGCATGCGTTAGCAGAAGAGCCTGCGGTTTGCCGACAATATTGCTTCTTCCTACCACAACGCAGGTCTTACCTTCGACCTCTATACCGCTTCTTTCCAAAAGCGACATGACGCCTTTCGGTGTGCAGGGGGCGAAATCGTAGTCCCCGGTCACTATTTTTCCCACATTATACGGGTGAAATGCGTCTACGTCCTTTTTCGGGTCGATAGCAAGAATGACTTTGTTTTCGTCTATGTGCTTCGGTAAGGGAAGCTGAACAAGAATACCGTTTATATCCGATTTTTTATTCAGGGTGCCGATAAGCGAGAGCAGCTCCTCTTCGGTAGTTGAACAGGGCAATTCGTAGCTTTCCGAGCGAATGCCCGTTTCCTCGCAAGCTCTTTTTTTGTTCCTTACATACACTGCGCTTGCAGGGTCATCTCCGACCAAAACAACCGCAAGCCCGGGTTTTACGTCCATTTTTTTAACCGCTTCCGCAATTTCGCACCGTATCGCCCTTGAAATCGCCTTTCCGTCAATTATCTTCGCCATTTTCGCTCTCCTCTTTCACTGTTTCTTCGGTTTCGTCGGCATCCTTTGGAATATCGTCTTCCTCTGTTGATTTTTTAGTATCTGTTGTTTTTTTCCTTGAGCTGTTTCCGTTTTTAGCCGCTATTGCGTCTGCAATCTCTTTTGCTCTCGGCTCGCCGCAAACGCCTTTTGCGATTTTTCTGCTGAAAAGCAACAGAATACCGCCCGCAATAAAGCAGACAAAGCCGAGAAGCTGTGAAATTCTGATATTGCCCACCGTTAAGCTGTCGGAGCGGAAGCCCTCGACAACGCATCTGCCAAGACCGTACCATGCAATATATGCATAGAAAATCTGACCGTTTGCTTTCTTTTTCTTATAGAAAATATTGATTAAAATAAAGCCTATTAAATTCCATATTCCCTCATAAAGGAATGCGGGATGCGCCGTCACCGAGCCGTGCACTACGCCGTCGTTTTCTTCGGTAACCTTCATTATCCAGGGCAGCTTTTCACAGCCCTTCTGTGTAAAGGAACGGGTGAAGAAAACATATTTGTCCGTAATTGCACCGTAGGCCTCTCCGTTCATAAAATTGCCCCATCTGCCGACAATCTGTCCGAGCATTACGGAAGGCGCTACAATGTCAAGCATATTTAAGACCTTCATTCGCTTAACGAGCGCAGTTATTACAACCGCAAGACCGCCACCGATAATACTGCCGTAAATTGCAAGTCCGCCGTTGCGAATGTTAATCATATCAAGAAAGCTGTCGTATTCGCCGAGCGTTGTCAGGACATAATACAATCTTGCCCCGACGATACCGCAAATAACCGTTACAATTGCGTAATCAACAACACAGTCCGTCGGTATACCCTGCTGTTTTGCACGGTACAAAACATACATCACGGCCAATACGATTCCCATCGTGAGAATAAGCGCATACCATTTGATTTCTATATTGAAAATCGTAAACGCCGTTTCGTTTACGGTAAATTTCCATCCCAAATTCGGAAATTCAATAATATTCTTCATATTTCCCCCTACTGCTTGTTCTTCGGTAAAACCTTAGCATAGCTTGTATATTCTTCGCGGAACAGCTCCCTGAACAGGCTGTTTACCTCGTCATAGGTAAGCGAGGAAACCGTTTCCGCATAATCAAGCATGTCTGCCCCGTCCAAAACAAAATCCATAATCGAATATGCAATCCCCGAGGTTGAATCGAAGGTTCTTATAAAATCGGCGTAGGACATTTTCTTACAGCGCTCAAAATCCTGCCTTGATATACCGTTTTCGTAATTCTCGGCGATATACTTTTTGTATTCCTCAAACACTTTATCGGGGTTAGCGCCTACTGCCGAGAGGGTTATCATTGAGAAGGAACGGTTGTGCTCCGACCACAGGTCGAAATTGTCGGTAATATATCCGTCTTCATAGCATACATTGTAAAATTTGCTTGACGAGCCGAAAAGCAGCTCGCTTAAAATCTGCATTGCGGCGCGACGGCGCATTCTCACATTTGCGTCGGGCGAAATGTTTAAATCTTTAACGCCTATTGCAAAAAGGGGCATCGGCACGTCCATATACTTTACAAATTCTTTTTCAAAGACCTCGGCGTTTTCTTCAAGGCATTCGCTTTCAACGTTATAAGGCTCGGATTTCTTCAGAATACCGTCGCAAACCTCGACTATTTTGTCAAAATCCTGATTGCCCGAGATACAAAGCGACATATTGTTCAGATTGTAGAATTTTTCGTAGCATTCATAAAGGAGCGGAGCTGTAATTTTTGCGATAGACTCTTGGCTTCCGCCTATTTCGATTCTGACGTTGTGAGTCTTATACATAGCGCCCAAAAGTCCGAAAATCAGCGTATTTTCGGCATTGTCCGCAATCATTGCAATTTCCTGACCTATTATTCCCTGTTCCTTCGCCACGGTTTCGGGAGTAAAGTACGGGTGGGTCACCAGATTGAGTAATACGCCCAAAGATTCATAGAAGTTATCGGTGGAAGAGAAAAGATAAGACGTTTTGTCAAACGAGGTAAATGCGTTTGCTTTTGCGCCGTATTTCGCAAAAAGCTCAAAGGAGTCAACTCCGTCCTCGTTCTCGAACATTTTATGCTCAAGGTAATGGGCAATGCCGTCGGGAACAACGGTAAATTTGTCCTCTCCCCTGTATCTGAAGCGGCTGTCGACCGAGCCGTACCGGGTCGAGAAAACCGCAAAGGAGGTCGCTAAGTTCTTTGGAATAAAATAAATATTCAGTCCGCTTTCGTGCTTTAGATAATAACATCTTTCGCCGATTTGAGGATTTTCTCTTATTACAATTCCGTTATTCATCTGCGGTGGCCTCCTTTTCCTTATTGTTTCTCAGAATAAATACCGTATCGAGCTTGATTTTTTCGGCGCATTTCGAAACATCTTCCTTTGTCACGGTTTTAATGCTTTCAATTTCCTTTTCCGGTGTGGTAGTTATATTGCGAAGCAGCTTCCCTAAATTCCAATCCTTGATCGCAACGGCGCTGTCGGAAACGGAACGAAGCGAGGTGATAAGGTCGTTTTTGGAGTAATTCAGCTCGTCGTCGGAGATATTTCCTTTTTTGATTTCTT
>JAQXHN010000003.1 GCA_029007295.1 Clostridia bacterium
GCTGCCAGCCTTCGATGTTGATAAAAATTGTGAAATCAATTGAAAATTCCGTAGGAGAATCATATGGAACTGACAGCAAAAATGTTTCATGAATTAAGCACGAAAGAACTGTATGAAATACTGAAATCCAGAGCAGAGATATTCATGATGGAACAAAACATACACTGTTTAGACATGGATGATATCGATTATGACAGTTTACATTGTTTTGTTTTGGAAAATCAAAGGGTCATTGCTTATCTACGGGCTTTTTATCTGAATCAGGATAAAAATATCGTAAAAATAGGAAGAGTTTTAACATTAAAGCATGGGATGGGGATTGGGAATGCTTTAATGCTGCAAAGTTTACAGGCAGTCAAACAGAAATTAAAATGCGAAAAGATCTTAATAGATGCGCAAAAGCATGCAGTCGGTTTTTATGAAAAATACGGTTTTGTGACCACATCCGATGACTTTTTAGAAGAAGGAATCGTCCATGTAACGATGGAATTGGTATTGTAATATATATTCTGATCCGTCCATTTACAGAAATGACAGCAAAATTAAGATTTTTCCTTTCATCAATTATCCATTCCGCAAGGGGTGGATTTTTATTTAGTTCTTTGTCATTATGCACCGCATCACAGAATCGAAAGCCACCTGCAAAATTGTAGCAGTCAAACCCGTTGCCTGTAAGAATTCGCACGGCGATATAGCTGCGAAGTCCGCTTTGGCAGATGAATAGGGAGGAACGTAGGCAAGTTCGAGTTCTGCTAACCGGTATGCTTTCATTTCGGCACGAATGGCGGTTGCCAGGATGTCAATCCGCTTGTCAACGCCGTCAAAACCGACGATTTGCGTGCCGAGCAAACGGTAGGTATCCTTTTCAAACAACACCTTGATTTTTATTATACAACTTTCCGCTTTTTCACTATTCACTGTTACTTATTACTTCCAAAGCCCCAAAGGCAAGTTAAGCGAAGAGTGAAAAGTGAAAAGTGAATAGCTAAGAAGTAAGCCCCGAAGGCTAACGCCTTCGGGGCTTTGAATTGTAACGCAAGATTGATACAAGAAAGACTTTTGCTTTGAGACAGTGAGTAAAGTCTTGCACGGGTATTCTGCAGATTTCAAATTTACAGTTTTTATTATGAGAGTGGTTCAAACCGTATTAGAAATACAAGAAAAGTTTATTTTTCAAACACAACAAGTTCGCTTGATAAATTCACATCAACAGTTTTATAACCAACACTCAGCCAACTTAAAGCGATAGAGTGCGATGTGGTATTTGCCCAAAAAGCACGATGCTCTCGTGCAGAATCGGGCAAGGGAAATCCGATAATATCCTCGATTTGCTTAAATGAGAGAGATACTGGTTTTCCTTCGGAATTAGCCAACAGTTCTGTTAATCGTCTATATTTTTTGCTTGATTTTGCAGCATCTATTTTTTTGTCGAAAGTGTTTATTGATCCTTTTATTATCGCCACCTCGTCCTCCAAAGTTTTAATTCGATCCAACATCTCAATAATTATTCTATCGTAATCCATTACGACCCCTCAACTTTCTATTGGTATTTTTGTTGGAAATGTTTCTTACGCTTTCTTAATTAACCTTATTAAGGCAATAGGAATGGACAGTATAAAAATGTACACAACCCAAAATATAATTTTAAATATCCAAAGTCCGCATGAATAGTATAAAATCTTACCTAGATTCATTCCTCCACTTCCTTTCTGATTCCATTATAGCAAACAGAAAAGTATTTGTCAACACACTTTAGTATTATTTGTGACAATTTATGACTTACGTTTTCTTGCAATAAAGTCTTGAACCCGTGCAAGGCTTTATGTTTTGAGTGAAACCCCCAAGGTAGGGGAGGTTTCAAAACAATGGACAATGAAAGCCAAAGCAAAACAGCAACGGAATACGAGAAGGTTTTCCGAGACAGCATTGAACGCTGCACAAAAAGAGAAATAGCCGAAAACCACTGTAAATAAGGGATTTACGGCTATCGCAAACAAAAAAGTCACCTCGTAAAGAGATGACTTCTTTGTATCAACGAATGTTGACTTTTATGGTCGGAGTGACAGGGTTCGAACCTGCGGCCTCAACATCCCAAATGTCGCGCGCTCCCAACTGCGCCACACCCCGATAAGTATGTAATTGTTGCCATGTAGACTGTAAAATGTGCGGTCGAAAGCTTTTTGACCGCTCATTTTCACTTTCCCAACATCCCGAAATTTGCACAGTTTACGGGAGTCATCGGGTTGGGAATATCCGGCGAATTTCGTCGTAATAAGTCCCAAACCAAGCGCTCTGCCGCATGAACCGTACCCATTAATACCACGGTATTATATCAGATATAACTGATTATGTCAATATTTAAACTCAATAATAAATTCTCCGTTGTCAGTTGTTTTTACTTGCAGAATTTTTTCAAGGTATTCTAACGATATTTTTGCAAAATCATATTCCGCTTCGGGCAACAATACTTTGTTATGCAAAAATTTAGCGCGTTTTTCCTCTGTAGGCGTAAACACAGTGGTTATAAGCTCATTATCCGTGTAGGAAAAATTCATATCAATGTTTCTTTTTTGAAAAACACGCTCAGCAATTTCGAGCATAAACATATAATCGGGGAAAAGCTTTTTGATTGATTCGAAGCCGCCCTTTTTTATATAAACAGATCTGCCTAAATCGCATTTTACACCGACGCTGTAAATAAAAAAGTCGCTGTTGTATTCGCTGACAAGCGAAATCACATTCGTTTTTGAGACAAGCACCGAAAAAATAAGAAGATAAATCATCGAAAATGCCAAAGACGAATAATCTACATATTTTTCAATGCTTGCATTATCGTCTATTGAAATTGAAACCTTACATCCGAATTTTGTCAGAATATCGCTTGACGTATAAATCAGATTCCGAGACGCATTATGTACGCTTACCGAGCGTCTCATCGCAGTACTGCTCAGCAAAGCAAGCGTAATCATTGAGCTAAACCGACAAAATGTAACTGTTTTTGCACGTCTCTCGCACTTAACCTTATTTTCAAGGTCGAGGTCGATAATAAAATCTCCGAATTCCGAAAGAATCATATTTTCGGTTTGCAAATCAATAAACTGAAAAGAGATGTCGAAAATCCACAGATAAAGGTCATCCAAAGTAGATTTAATAGGGACAACAAGCGCCTTAACAAAAACATCATTCTGAGATTTCATTTTACGAAAACGCATGGAATTATCGTTTTCCGATTCATCCTGAATCATTACGGACTCAATGGAAACACCCCTTTTGGGGAGGACAAGAAATTTTTCAGCGTGAATGTTTTTGTATACTATTCTTCCGTTTTCGGTGCACACAACACACGGAAAAAAATAATTCTGAAGAAAATCAAATGCTTTATCGTAGTTCATTACAATCAACCGCCCTGTTTTTTCTATACTGACATAATATCACAAAAATCAGTGAATTGCAATTGCTTTATAAAAATTTGTTGATTTATTATCACTAATATATAAGGCCGTAATACGGAATTATTTGTTTTTGAAAATCTATTCAGACTATTCCAAATCCAGTCGGTCGCAGTCAAGAAACGCATTTGCCTGCGAAACGCTCGTCATTGGAAGTGTTTTCTCCGCACCGCATTTCTTGCAAAAAATACGGGCTTCTTCGTAATCGGGCGCGACAAATTCAAATGTGAAGCTTGGCTGATCCCCGTCTTTACAATTACATTTTATTTTTCCTTCATCCGAAAGATCCGCCAAAACAAATCGGATTATTTCCTCAATTGCCGGATCGTCAAGAGAAGCGTGGGACGCTCCTTCGTTTTCACGAAGCATATCGAGATTCTGTACACCTGCCTCCTCCAGCATACCCTCGAGCATTTCCCCGCTGTCCTTCAACGCCTCCAACACTGCTTCCTTGCTTCCGATAAAGCAATTATCAAGCCCTGTATATGGGCATCCCAGACGAAAAACCTCGGGGCCGAAGAAAAGTGAGGAGCTTACCGTATAATTGTGCGGATGCGGACAAATAATACACGGAACGGCAAGTCTAAGCTTTCTGTCCTTTGTATATGTCATTGTCATCTCGCTTTTTCCGCAGGAGCATTTAAGCTTAAGCATATCGCCCGTCAACGAAAAAACTCCGACAACGCTGACTACGCCCTGTCCGCAATTGGGACAACGGTATGCAACGGTGGTTTCTTTTGTGTCAATTATCATTTTGTACCCTCGCTTAATTTATCATGATGCATGAAAACGGTCTTTTCTTTAGGCGGGTGCTTTGCGTCGTCCTCCAAATAGTTTTTCTTTGTCAAATCCGAATTGAACACCGATAATGTTACAAACGGCTTTGCGGGAAGAGACCCGTTTTGAATGTCACCCGTATAGTATATGCAAAGAGAAAGCTTTGATACCGAATTTCTCGGAATACCGTCAAATACAAGTCTTCTGAATCCGTGTCTTTTTTCGTGAGTGTAAATGTAATCGTATTCCGAATAAATATTACCGTCCTGATCCTTTAGAACGAATGTGAAATTTTCCTTATCGGATGAAAGCTTACTTCCTATCTTCTCACCTAAATCACGAACCGTGCTGTCATTACAGATGACCGTAATCTGCCACTGCTGAGCCGCTTCTATACACCTTACCTTGCAGAATGAGAATTTCCCGTCTTCGCTTGAATAGTTTTTTTCATATTCGCTTAAATAATAAACTCTGAACGATTCCGGATCGTTTTCGTAGACGGAAATAAGCTTGTCGTTCCACAAAAGCTCACAGTATTCTTTAGGCGGATTTACATTGAAGGCGCCGATTATAAGAATAATAAACGCACCTAAAGCTATAAGATAAATACCGATTTTTATAAACTTAAATACCTTTTTCATTTTATATATCGACCCTTTTTAACGCTATGAGATATTATAGCATAATATTGTATAATAATCAATGGAGATTTTTATTTTTCGACGGCAAATTATAAGCAGATGATTGAAAATGGGCGTACAATGTTAAAAAACTCCCCATTTACTTGACAATATTATTTAAAAAGTGTACAATGGACAGAATGAATAATCTCAATAAGGAAGTAATTATGGAAGATAAAAAAATAATATTCTCCGGAGTTCAGCCCAGCGGTATTTTAACAATAGGCAACTACCTCGGTGCCTTAATAAACTGGGCTAAATTTCAGGATGAAAATAACTGTATTTTCTGCGTTGTCGACCAGCACGCCATAACCATAAAGCAAGTCCCCGCCGAGCTGAGGCGCAGGACATACGAAACTCTCGCAATTTACATTGCCTGCGGTATCGACCCCGAAAAATGCACGTTGTTTGTACAGAGTCATGTTCCAGCTCACGCGGAGCTTGCATGGATTCTTAACTGCTCTACAATGTTCGGAGAGCTTTCAAGAATGACTCAGTTCAAGGATAAGAGCAAACGTCATCACGATAACATAAACGCCGGTCTTTTCACATATCCCGTTTTAATGGCGGCAGACATTTTACTATATCAGACCGACCTTGTTCCCGTAGGACAGGATCAGCAGCAGCATATTGAGCTTGCAAGAGACGTTGCGGCAAGATTCAATCAAAGCTACTCCGAAACGTTTAAAATTCCCGTAGGCTTTATTCCGAAAACGGGGGCGAGAGTAATGTCATTGCAGGATCCATTAAAGAAGATGTCAAAATCCGATGAAAATGTCAACGGCTTCGTCTCGCTCCTTGACGATAAGGACACCATAATGCGTAAATTCCGCCGCGCCGTCACCGATTCCGACACCTGCGTCAGGAGAGGAGAAGGCAAGGACGGTATCAACAATCTGATGTCAATATACTCCTGCTTTACCGGAAAAACAGACGAGGAAACTGAAAAGGAATTTGACGGCAGAGGCTACGGTGAATTTAAGGAAGCGGTCGGCATTGCGTGCGCCGAGGGGCTTGCTCCGATTCAGGAAAAATTCAAAGAGCTTATGAACGATAAGGCATATCTCGAAGGCGTTATGAGAAAAGGAGCCGAGGAGGCTAACCGTATGGCTCGAAAAACTTTGTCTAAGGTATACCGCAAGGTTGGATTTGTCGGACTTTAAGAGAGGTTGTATTATGGAAAGCAATTTTGTATATGTTGTACTTGCGGTGATTTGCGCCGGACTAATCGCATTTACATCGACTCCTATCGTCCGTGTTTTAGCATACAAGCTCGGAGCAATAGACGTGCCCAAGGATAACCGCCGAATGCATAAAACTCCCATTCCTCGTTTGGGCGGTCTTGCAATTTATCTCGGATTTACGCTTACTACCGTTATATTTTGCAATTTATCTCCCATGCTTAAATCAATTTGGCTCGGCGGTACATTAATCGTGATTGTCGGAGTATTGGATGACATCTTCCGTCTAAACGCTTGGCTTAAATTTATTCTTCAGATAGGAATAGCCTTTATCCCCGTATGGCAAAAAATAACCGTATCCAGCATTACGATTGCGGGAAAAACTCTCAATTTCGGAGCTTGGTCCGTTCCGATTACAATACTCTGGATTGTCGGACTTACCAACGCCATCAATTTAATCGACGGTCTTGACGGCTTATCCTGCGGCGTCAGTGCAATATCCGCAGCCTCCCTGCTTATCTGCTCCATTTTGCTCGGACAAGATCCCTCATCCACTGTTTTAACGGCGGTTCTTCTCGGCTCATGCCTCGGATTTTTACCGTTTAACACCAATCCGGCGAAAATATTTATGGGTGATACCGGCGCCTTGTTCTTAGGCTTTGCGCTTTCCGTAATTTCTGCGGGAGGCGTGTTGAAGGCTCATACGGTAGTATCCTTCCTTGCTCCTATTTCGATTTTTGCGCTGCCTCTTTTTGATACCGCCTTTGCTATTTTAAGAAGAGTAATTCACGGAAAAAGTCCGTTTGCGCCCGATAGGGGTCACTTGCATCACAAGCTGATTGACATGGGGCTCAATCAAAAACAGACGGTTGCTCTTCTATACTCTATTTGCGGTATTCTCGGCCTTTCCGCAGCTCTGTTTACGTCCGAACATCTATGGAAGGCGGGCATTGTCATTGTTTCCGGTTTGATACTGTTTGCTGTTAATTTCTGTATTATGAAAAATCCGGATACAAGAGAAAAAGCGGGATTTGATAAATTTTTAAATCCGAATAACAACGAAAAAAACGAACATACAGAAGAAGAGAAAAAATAATGAAGAAATATTATATCGGTCTTGACATAGGCGGCACAAAATGCGCTTTGACGCTCGCCTATTTTGAAAAGGATAGCATTGAAATTATTTATAAAAAGCGATTTGAAACAAAAGAGCAACCTCCGAAAACAGTTCTTAATCTGTTTTGCGACATTACATACGAAGCTCTTTCGGAGCTCTCGCTCTCACTGAGCGATATCACCAGAATCGGAATTTCCTGCGGCGGACCGTTGGACGCCTACCGCGGAATAGTAATGTCTCCGCCTCACCTTCCCGGATGGGATGATGTTCACATAACGGAATATTTTGAAAAAAAGCTCGGCATACCTACGGTTCTTTGTAACGACGCAGACGCCTGTGTGCTTGCGGAGTGGAAATTCGGAGCCGGTAAGGGCTGCAAAAATCTCGTTTTCTTTACCTGCGGCACAGGCTTCGGTTCCGGTTTTATTTTCAACGGCGCTCTCTATATGGGAACCGGTTTAGGATGTGAAATCGGTCACATTTCACTTCGCAAAAGAGGTCCTGTCGGATTCGGCAAGGTCGGCACTTCGGAAGCATTTTGCTCGGGGGCGGCTCTGGGTGAAGCAGGCAAACGCAGGGTAAGAAAAGAACAAGCCAAAGGAAAGACGCCGTATCTTTTACGAAAGGCAGGAACAATCGAAAACATAGACGCCAGACTCATATGCGAAACTGCGAAAAACGAAAAGGATCCTCTTTGCCTTTCACTGTGCAGAACTTTTGCAAAATATATCGGCGAAGTCTCAAGCATAGTAATTGACATGCTCGACCCCGAGATGATTATTATCGGAAGCGTATACGCAAGAAATGTCGAGCTTTTCGAGCCTACACTGCTTGATACCGTTAAGAAAGAAACCCTTAAAAGGATCGGTAATGATTGCAGAATTCTTCCGGCAAAATTAGGCGATTCCATCGGCGATTATGCGGCGCTCTCCGTTGCAATAACTCAAAATAAGACAATTTAATAAATATTAACATTATTTATTACTCGGAGTTCAGCGTATCGTCAAACAATACTCACATTTTTCTGTTATTATATGTACCGGATAGGGATAATGCTTTTATATTTTATATAGAACATTAGCACCGATAGCCGTTGACGGCTATCGGTGTATTTCCTTTTATGGAATAAATATTAAACAGCGCTTCCCGAATTATAAAAATTTCGGGAAGCGCATTTTTTATTTAGGTTTGCCTTTAAAAATCAAGGCGGCAATATATCCGAAAACAAGCGCCGCACTGATACCTCCTGCCGTTGCGCTCAGACCGCCCGTCAATACTCCTATAAGACCGTTTTCCGAAACAGCCTTCTTCACGCCCTCGCAAAGGGTGTGTCCAAAGCCCGTCAACGGAACCGTCGCTCCGCAATGCGCAATTTTTTCAAGAGGACCGTAAAGACCTACGCCGCTCAGCACAACTCCTGAAACCACATAGATAACAAGTATCTTGCACGGAGTAAGCGATGTATAATCAATTAAAATCTGCGCTACCACACATAAAGCGCCGCCTACCGCAAATGCAGACACATACTGTAATATCATTGACATTATTTTTTACCCTCGATTCTGACAAGATGCGCAATACCGGGGATAGAATCTCCCTGCGCTACGGACATTTGGCTGAGTAACGCTCCGGTTCCTAAAAATAAAATATTATTAAGCGACCCTTTTTCTATTTCCTTTAAAAAATGCGCTGACATAACGGCAGCCGAACAACCGCACCCGGAACCGCCGGCATTGGTTTTTTGCTCTTTTCTGTCGTAGATTAAAAGACCGCAATCGGTAAGATAGGGAGCAAGATTGACATTGTGCCTTGAAAAAAGCTCAAGCAATATTTCATATCCCTGTTCGCCTAAATCTCCGGTAATTATCTTGTCAAAATCACCGGGCTTTTTTCCGCTTTCTTCAAAATATCTCCACAAAGTGTCAAAAGCCGCAACCGCCATTGCCGCTCCCATATTGTTTGCATCGGTGACGCCTCCGTCCGCTACCTTACCAATAAGGAATTCGGAAATTCTCGCCATACCCTCTCCCCCTTGAAGAATATAGGCAGCCGACGCCGTTACCGTCCACTGAGAGGTGGGAGTTTGCAAGCCTCCGTATTCGATAGGGTAACGGAACTGCCTTTCCGCACTTAAATTGTGAGAGGAGGTCACTGCCGCACATTTTTGACAGAAGCCGGAATCAATCATTACTCCGCAAAGCCCCATACCGAGCGCGGCAGTTGAACATGCTCCGTAAATTCCTATTTTGGAAACGTTGATACCGGATAAGCCGAGATAGGAAGGCGTGCATTGATTTATTAAATCGCCCGAAAAAACAAGGTCAATGTCACTGTCGCGGATATTACCTTTTTTCATCGCCATATTTAATGATATTTTCTGACTCTCTCCCTCCGCATGCTCCCACGTATCCATACCGAACCGGTCATCCTCGGAGTAGATATCAAATAATGAGCCCAGCGGTCCCTCGTGCTCTTTTTTACCAACGGCATTTCCCGTTGAAGCAATGAAAACACCGTTATTAAACTTAAAAAGTCCGCTCATTTCATCACCGCCGTAACAAGATAGTATATTACGCCATAAGCGGCGCTTGACAGCACGCCGAATAATATCACAGGTCCTGCAATAGAAAATATTTTACTGCCTACACCGCTGACGTAGCCCTCCGCCTTCGTATCTATTGCAGGAGCTACAACAGCGTTTGCAAATCCCGTAATCGGCACCAGCACTCCGGCCTTGCCGAATGAGGCGATATTGTCAAATACTCCTATTCCTGTCAAGACAATCGCAATAAAAATCATTGTAACGGGAACCAAAGTCTTGACGGTTTCGTCTTTCATATCGGTCAGCTTATATAAATCCTGAAAGCACTGAGCAATAAAGCAAACGCTTCCGCCCACCCAAAATGCTCTTACTGAATCAGAAAAGCAATTGCTTTTAGGACTTCTGTCTTTTGTATACTGAACATATTTTTTCTTTTCGATTTTCAAATAATCACTCACTTCCCTTTTCAAATATCTTTTACACTATTTACTTTTTTATTCATTTAGGTTATAATTATTTTATAAAATATGGACTGTATTGAATACGCAAGAAAAAATTGCATTACCCTGCGAATGTTTTAAACAAATAATATCGGATTGCAAAAAATAACCGACGGTATGGCAAAATTGAATTTTTCTTTATCGATTCATGATGACAAAGGAAATTTTTACATCAAAAGGGCTGTCGGAAAGTGTATTTTACGACAGCATAACCGATATAAGCATATGGGTAAATATATGCAAAACGCACTTTATCGAACGGGGACTTAATCAATACGCCCGGATAAGCCGTACATTAGGGGCGATTTGTACAAATTCGGCAGGCTGCAGTTTGAAAAGGAAGCCTTCCTTTGCGATTTTTCGACAGGGCCGGGTTCACCTGAAAAGGGGATACGGTAATCAATGTTCATATTCCCGAGGACCTCCCATGACATAGGAAGAGAGAATAAAATCTACCGCAACGCAAGGGAGTATTTCAAAAATAAGGATACGGGGTCATGATTTTAAATGATTGATACATACGAAAAAGAACTGATAAAAAAGGCCTCAAAGGGCGATGACGCCGCTTTTGAAGCTTTGGCGGAAAAATATCGGAATTTAATATATCGCATTTGTCTGATACAGCTGAAGTCAAGAGAAAACGCTCTCGATGTATCGCAAAATGTGCTGATTAAAATTTGGAAAAACATTTCCTTGTTCAGATTTGAATCCTCATTTTCAACCTGGGTTTACTCAATAACAAGAAACGCAGTAAACGATTTTATTCGCCGGGAAAAAAGGCGTTCGGAATTTTCCGCCGATGAAATCGGAAACGAGGGCGACGCCAAGACCCCCGTTTCGGAAAGAGAGACGCCGCATGAAGCCGTTTTGAAAAAGGAACGCTCGGAAATACTGCGAAATGCAATTTACTCTCTGTCAAACGAGCACCAAGACGTAATAATACTCAGAGATATCGAGGGTTACTCCTATTCGGAAATCGCGTCTATTCTGTCCGAAAACGAAGGAACGGTGAAAAGCAGAATAAACCGTGCAAGAAAAGCATTAAAAGAAACACTGAAAAAACGGAACTTTTTCGGTGATTAATGTGTCAAAGATAGCGAGGTGATACAATGGAAAAAAAATGTCCCTACTCGGAAGAAGATATTTTCGATTATGCAAAGGGCGAAATTGAAGAGGCTGAAAAAGCGTCTATAGAAGAGCATTTATTATCCTGCTCCGAATGCAAAAAGCTGTTCGAGGAGGATATGCTTCTTATCGATACATTAAATCGGTTTTCCGATTCGCAGCAAGCCCCCGACACACTGGTGCCGAGCGCTATGAAAAAAATTAAGCAGTTTAAAATATCAAAACGGATACTTTTAATCAGAAAAATAACCGCCGTATGTGCGTGTCTTACGGTAATGTTCGGAATTTACTTTATTGTTACGGGCAACCCCGACTCGGACAATATTGTATCGGATGAAATTCAGTCGGAGCGAGCCGAGGTTGGCAAGGACGAATTAAGTTTAGATAACAATGCCAACGAGCAGGAGAACGGCAATGTATATGACGGAAGTGATATGCTATTGTCCGACATTATCGACGAAACATGCTCGTCATATTGCGAAGCCTCACAATCCGAGAGCAATTCATATAAGGACGCTGTTCCCGATGCGCTTTCGGACTCCGTCGACGAAGAGGAATACTCACTTTGGCGTCAAACGAAAAGCGGAATATATCCGTTTGTCCGCGACTTCAGTATTAAAAAGGAACAGCTTCTGAATGCAGGGTATACCGAAAAGGAAGCGAATATTTTGCTTTCGGGAACGCAGGAGGAATGGAATAATTATCTAAACGACCGATAAAATCAGCGGACTGTCACAAAGACAGTCCGCTGAATTATTTATTTCTGCTTTTCAACGTAAGCGGTAATAAAATTTTTGAAGATAACCGCCGCCTGGCCCGTGTTGCCTTCGTCTTAGGCGAAAGTGTCGTTGCGCTTGTGCCAAAGATGAGTCCCTCGGCAACTGCCCAGGACATTGCTTCGGTTGCCCACTTCGACACCTTTGAAGCGTCGGTATAAGCGATGTTTTATTACAGAATGCTAAAATTCGGGCTGCGGCAAATCGAAAACATTCTTTTTGCCGCAGCCCTTAGCTGTTTTTATAATCGGAATTAATACATTCCGCCCATACCGCCCATTCCGGGAGCAGCCGCTGCCGGTGCGGGGTTTTCTTCCTTCTTGTCTGCGACTGCAGCTTCTGTTGTCAAAACCGTAGAAGCTATTGAAGAAGCATTCTGAAGCGCACTGCGTGTAACCTTGGTAGGATCTACGATTCCGGCTTCAATCATATCTACATATTCTTCCTTATATGCGTCAAAACCGAAATTCTTCTTGCCGCTTGTCATAATTGTGTTAACGATAACGCCTGCGTCATATCCCGCATTAATCGCAATCTGACGAACAGGAGCCTCAAGCGCTCTTACAACAATCATAGCGCCTGTCTTTTCGTCCCCTTCAAGTGAGGAAGCGAGTTTTTCAACAGTCTCTATTACATTCAGGAATGCTACTCCGCCACCTGCGACAATACCCTCTTCGACTGCCGCTCTTGTTGCGTTGAGAGCGTCTTCAATGCGGAGTTTCTTTTCCTTCATTTCAACCTCGGTAGCGGCGCCGACCTTGATAACGGCAACTCCGCCGGCGAGCTTTGCAAGGCGTTCCTGGAGCTTTTCACGGTCAAAGTCGCTTGTTGTGGTTTCGATAGACGCACGAATCTGAGCTACTCTTGCCTTGATATCATCGCTTGAGCCTTCGCCGTCAACGATAATGGTATTTTCCTTATTGATCTTAACCTGCTTTGCACGACCGAGCTGTGCAACGGTTGTCTCCTTGAGGTCAAGTCCGAGCTCGTCGGAGATAACCTCGCCGCCTGTGAGAATCGCAATATCGCGCAGCATTTCCTTACGTCTGTCTCCAAAGCCCGGAGCCTTAACCGCAACGCATGTAAACGTACCGCGGAGCTTATTCAAAATGAGGGTTGTAAGAGCTTCGCCTTCAACATCCTCGGCAATGATAAGAAGCTTCTTGCCTGCCTGAACAATCTGCTCAAGTAAGGGAAGTAAATCCTGAATATTTGTAATCTTCTTGTCTGTGATAAGAATATAAGCGTCGTCAAGAACCGCCTCCATCTTATCTGTATCTGTTGCCATATAGGGAGAGAGATATCCGCGGTCAAACTGCATACCCTCGACAACCTCACACTTTGTTTCCGCAGTTTTTGATTCCTCTACCGTGATAACACCGTCGGCAGAAACCTTTTCCATTGCGTCGGCAATAAGAGTGCCGACCATCTCGTCGCCTGCGGAGATAGTACCTACTCTTGCGATGTCGGCAGAGCCCTTAACCTTCTGAGAGTTGGCGACAAGAGCCTCAACCGCCTTGTCAACCGCCTTTGAAATACCTCTTCTCAAAATCATCGGGTTAGCGCCGGCAGTAACATTTTTCATACCTTCACGGATGAATGCCTGAGCCAAAAGCGTAGCGGTTGTTGTACCGTCGCCGGCAGCGTCGTTTGTTTTGGTTGCTACTTCTTTTACAAGCTGAGCGCCCATATTTTCCATTGCGTCCTCAAGCTCGATTTCCTTTGCGATTGTTACACCGTCGTTTGTGATAAGGGGCGCACCGTACTTCTTGTCAAGTACCACGTTTCTGCCCTTAGGTCCGAGTGTAATCTTAACCGTATCAGCAAGCTTATCAATACCTGCTAAAAGCGCATTTCTGGCGTCAATGCCGTATAAAATATCCTTTGCCATTTTATGTTACCTCCGATTAGTCAACGATAGCGATAATGTCGCTTTGTCTTACTATTGTGTACTCCGTACCGTCAGCCTTAACCTCGGTGCCCGAGTATTTGCTTGTAATTACACGGTTGCCGACTTCAACTGTCATAACAACCTCTTTTCCGTCAACCACGCCGCCCGGTCCGACTGCAATAACCTCAAAGACTTGAGGCTTCTCCTTAGCGGAGCCTGCTAAAATGATACCGCTCTTGGTGGTTTCCTCTGCCTCGACCTGCTTAATAAGAACACGGTCGCATAACGGTTTAATATTCATATCAATTACCTCCTTGGTATGTTTGTCTATATTTTTAGCACTCACCGCCTTCGAGTGCTAACATTTAGTATTTTAAACCACACTTTACCAAAAATCAATAGCAAACAACCCCAATTTACATTTATTTAACAATTCCATAATACAGTTGCGAATAATAATATAATACACATTTTTCCGGGGGGTAAATAATGAATTGTATTTTTTTCGTAAACGAGCGAATATTGCTTCCGTTAATGTTTGTTTTTCTTTTTGTTGCGGGAATATTTATTTCCGTAAAAATAAGATTATTCTTTCTGAAAAGCCCGAAAACAGTTGTCTCTTCGCTTATTGACGGGAAAAGCAAAGGCTCCTTCAGAGCACTGACCGTCGCCCTTGCGGGAACTCTTGGGGTCGGCAACATTGTAGGCGTTGCCGACGCTATTTATTACGGCGGCAGCGGAAGCGTAATGTGGATGATCATTTGTGCGTTTATTTCAATGTCATTAAAATATGCGGAGGTGGTCCTGGCAATAAAATATCGCCGTTCCGAGCACGGCGGCGCTTTCTACTATATCAGCTATGCTCTGAATAAGCCGGTTATCGCAAAATTTTTTGCAATTCTGTGTATTCTGACTTCATTCACACTCGGAAACATGATTCAATCGAGGGCGGCGGCGGATTCCGTCAAAACGGCGTTTCAAATTCCTGATTACGTGTTCGGAATTATTTTATTCTTTTTGTGCGGAGCAGTCATTATCGGCGGCTTTCGCAGAATTTCCGATTTCACGTTGAAGCTGATTCCTACTCTTTGTATAATATACACCCTGCTGTGTTCGATTATTATTGTCTTCAATATTGAAAAAATTCCCGGGATATGCGCCGTTATCTTTAAAAACGCATTTAGCTTCAAAAGCGTTTCCGGAGGCGTTTTAGGCTACGGCATGATAAGCGCAATGAAATACGGATGTATGAGAGGTATTATTTCAAACGAGGCAGGCTGCGGCACGGCGCCTATTGCACACAGCGCATCAAAAACAAACAGCCCTGCAAAGCAAGGCTGTTTCGGGATATTCGAGGTGTTTGTCGATACCGTAGTATTATGCTCGCTCACAGCGTTTGTATTACTGATTTATCCGAATAATTCACACTCGCAAATGAACAGCGTTATTTCTTCGTTCGGCTGCTTTTTCGGGGGCTCGGCGTCATATATTATTTCGGTAATGATAGTTTTCTTTGCCTTTGCCACCCTTGTATGTTGGTCGTTTTACGGAATCGAATCTCTCCATTTTCTGAATCCGTCGCAAAAGCTCAAAAAGATATATCTTTTCATCTTTTGCGTTTTCTGTATCATCGGCTGCACGGTAACTGAAAAAATAGCATGGGCGCTGTCCGATTTCACCGTAAGCATTATGACGATGATTAACTGCGTTTGCCTGTTTTTATTGAGCGGAAAGGTAAAAAGCGAGACGGATTCGTTTCTTAATGAGCAATCGGAGTGCCGACGCGTCCGATATAATCGGAAAAGGCGTCGCTCGGCAAAGAGGATATAACATTTTCGCATCTTTCCCACAGCTGCTGCTTCGGCTGATGTCCCTCGCACAAAACAAGGTCAATAACATCGGCAAGCACGGCACTGGCGGTAGGCAGACTGCCTGCGCCCTTTCCGTAGAACATTACATCCCCCAGAGTATTTCCTCTGACAAGAACTGCGTTGAATACATCATTTACCGCAGCAAGAGGATTGTCGTTTCTGACAAAGGTAGGAGAAACAGACATTGAAATTGTACCGTCGGGGAGCTTTGTCGCCCTTGCAACAAGCTTAAGGGAAGAATCGTTCTTCTCGGCGTCCGAGATATCTTGCGTCGTGATATTCCGAATGCCGACGGTATCAACCTTAACCGACGGAACGAGCGTTCCGAAGGCGATTGCAGAAAGAATACATATTTTTCGGCATGCGTCGACGCCGTCAATATCGGCGCTCGGGTCTGCCTCCGCATATCCGAGACTTTGAGCGCAAGCCAAAGCTTCGGACATTGATTTTCCGCTCGATTTCATTTGAGTCAAAATGTAGTTCGTCGTGCCGTTCAGGATACCGTTTATCTCGCAGATTTCGTTTCCCCTTAAGGAATCGGTCATGGCTCTGATAATCGGAATGCCGCCGCCTACGCTCGCTTCAAAGAGGTAACGGGTATTGTTGTCAGACGCCGCCTTTAAAAGCTCGGGTCCGAAATTTGCGACGACCTCTTTATTTGATGTTACGACTCCCTTTCCCGAATTTAATGCCTTAAGCGAAAAATCGTAGGCAGGATGAGAGCCTCCCATCATCTCACAAACGATTTTTATCTCGGGATCGTTTAATATTATATTAAAATCGTGAACTACCCTGCCGCCCAGCGCATGCTCGGGAAATTCTCTTAAATCAAGAACATATTTGATTTCAATTCCGCCGCACTGCGCTTTAATTTTTTCACTGTTTGTAGCTATTACCTCGGCAAGACCTTGACCTATTGTACCAAAGCCGAGTATTGCAATTTTTGTCATTATTTAACTCCTAATTTTTCTTATTTGCTGATTATTTATAATAAAACTGAATAGTTACCGCATTGGAATTGGCGCTTGCATGATATACGGTAAAATATTCATAAATCGGACAGGCGTCGCTGTTTTCGTAAATATCGGAAAGACAATCGGAAAGACAGCCGGTAAGGACGGCATCATCCGCTGTTTCTTCGCAAAAAATCTCAATATAGTATTTACCTTCATTTATAGAGTTTACAAGCTCTTTGCGGAATATCTCCGTTGCCGAATCCACAGTTTCCGCTTTTCTGCCGGTATAGGAATAAAAATCATAATCTTTTACGGCCTTCGGCATAATACCGGGATACTCGGCTGTATGATCGAGAGAGAGCTTTTCATCGCTCAGGTTGAAATAGCCGTGAAAGCACATGTTCGGAGCAAAGGATAAATTTGCGTCGTCCCACAGCGCGTCAAGATTATAGTAATCTCCGTCGATATTTACTAAATTCCAAACGTGTCCCACACCGTCCGCCGTGCCGTAAACCGCATAAGCCTCAATGCCCACCCTTTCCAGCAAAAGCTTCATCGCATAGGCATATCCGTCGCAATATGCCTCATTTAAAACCAGCGCACCGTAGGCGGTGTTGTTGATTAAATCAACGGATTTGGAATTAACGCATTTTTGAATTAATGCGTCATGAAGCGCAATTTCCTTTTCATAGTCGTTTTCCAGTTCGTCGCACATGCATTCGGCAACCGTTTCGGATACGGCGCTCTCAAGCTCCGCCTGCATTGCGGGTATATTCTCCTTTACAACGGAGTATACCATGTCGACATATACTCTGTCCTTTTCGACCTCGAGCACGAGTTCGTCAAAATTAACATAAAAGAGCTTAGGATTATCGGCACGGATAAAGCCTGCAATCTTCTCAAAGCGCTCGGTATCTATAGAGCATTCACATATTTCGCTTGTATCGCTTAATGAAACAGCCGCCCTGTATACGGAGTCATATACCTCTTTTTCATCATCCGTCAAAGAGTCTCTGTATATGGCGTTTTTATATTCAATTTCCGCTCTTTTATCGCTTTTTTCGGTATCCTCGGCAACGGTTTCCTTTGCGGTTTGTTCGGTCTTATTACCTGAAAACAGCATTTTTATCCCGAATGCCGCAGAGCCTAAAATTACTGCCAGAGCCAAAGTTATTAAGACAAGAATAAAAAATCTTTTTGTTTTAACCGATACTTTCATTTTCGTAAGGCTATACCCTTTATTTTTATGAAAAAAAGTATATCATAAGCGACAATAATTGTCAATATATTACTTATTTTGGATTTTTATCACAGCTGTCTTATCTTAAAAAGAGTTCTTCGTAAATTTCTTTAATTCTGTTTCTCGGAAGGGGATTAATCGAGTTTTCAAAATTCCTTGCGCCGGATATTTTTTCGCAAAACATCTCTACCGTTTCGCCGTCAAGTCTGACGTCGACATTTGCAAGCTTGGGAATTTTATATGCTATTTCTTCCGGAGTTGCGCCTATTCTTAATGCAAATTTTGTTATCCTCTTTGCACTTTCGTCCGCAGTCATTGCATTTTCAATATACTTTCCTATAAAAGCGCCGCATGCCCTGCCGTGAGGTATATTTGCATAGAAGGTGAGATTGTAGCCCATTGGGTGAGGAAATCCCGTGCCCGTAGTATTGATAGCCATTCCACCTACGCAGGCCGCATTCATCAGACGTTCTCTTGTTTTCTCGGAAACGGGAGCGTCCTTCTCTATTTCGTCGAGCGCTCTCCAAATCTTCTTTGCGCCGAAAAGGGCGCACTGCTCGCTGATTACGGTAAACTTCGGTGAATTATAGCTCTCAATACAGTGACAAAAGGCGTCAAGCGCAGTTGACAGCGTTACCGATTTTGGCAAATCATAAGTGTATTTCGGGTCGAGAAAGGCATATTTCGGGTACGAATAAATCGAATTGAAGGTCTTTTTTAAATCTTTGCCGTCAAGCGACAGTATAGAATACGGATTGACTTCGCTTCCCGTACCGGAGGTTGTCGGTATTTCGATTATCGGAAGCGACAGCTTTAGCTTTTCGGAATCGAAAAGCCCATCCGGAGAAATATTTAAATTTGCCGCATATGCCGCAACAGCCTTGGCGGCGTCCATAGGAGACCCACCTCCTATGCCGATGACAAAGTCCGCCTTCTGCGCCGCCGCTATCTGTCCGCCGTCAAAGCAGGTTGACATTAAGGGATTCTCTCTTATTCTGTCGAACACAACGTATTCGATATTCAAATTCTCCAGAACTTCGATAACATCGTCAAGCGCTCCGCTTTTGATTGCCGACGACGCACCCGTTACAATGATACAGCTGTCTCCCAAATTAAATAATTCGGCATTACTTTTTACCGATCCGACTCCGCTGACAATTTTTGTCGGCATAAAGAAATTCATATCCATAACACTATGTCCCTTTTTATTGATTCAGATATGCGATTGTATTTTTCCGTTTCAGTTAAGCTGTTACTGAAAAATCGGGAAGCTGACGCTCCCCGATCACAAATTACAGACTATTAGCCCGGCGCTTCTTCAGTTGTCTTATACATCGCCTTGTACCAAGCATTATAAATAGAAAGCGCAGAGTTTGTAAAGATTGTCTTCGTTGCATTTTTGAAGCACTTTTCCTTAGTCATTTCCTCGCCGAGCGCGGAGAGAAATTCTACAAAAGCTTCGCCTTCCGCACCGTTGTATGCGTCAATACGCTCCTGATAGCTGTCGCAAAGATCTTTCAATTCTTTCAGCATTTCGGTGGGGGATTTCGACGAGGTCGTCATTGTATCCTCTCCGTCAAACTGAACGTAAGTCGTAAGTGCGGAATATCCGCAATACGGACTCTTGACAAGATACTTGTTCTGTTCCTTTCCGAGTGACCAAGAATTTTCGGCAAGCCTCAATTCTCCCTCGCTCATATCGGTATTGGGAGTTAAGATGAACTGATTTCCTGTATAGATAGGATTCATTACATACTCATCGTTGAGAACTTGAACAAGCCCGTCCTTGTTGATTTCATAGTTTTCGTTAAGCTTTCCGTATTGGAAGATGTCACGGAGCTTGCTGTCTGTCATAAGCGCCGACAGAACCTCCATACATCTGTTTGCATTCTTTGTGTATGCGCTGATTGCATACATACTGTTATAGACATTCTTGTTTGTTGCGGTAGGATATTTGTAGGGTATAACATAATAGTAATCGGCATATGCTGACTGGACAGTGATGTCGCCCTTCATGAACATTGCGGCAATTTTTCTGTCGTTTGCTTCTGCGGATGTGAGAGCCTCGCCCTCTATCATTTTTCCGCTCTTTCTCATTGAACGAAGCGTTGCATATTCGTTCTTAAACTTGCCTACCGTAAACATCGATTTAGGCATTGCGTTTGTTTCACCTGTTGCGCCGTAACCTACATAGTTTCCAAAGAAGGCGCCTGCCCCGTCAACCGACACGGAGAGCGTTGACACGCCGTATGTGTCAAGCACGGGCGTATATCCCGCCACATTTGCAGATACATCGTCCGCAAATTCCTTTAGCTGTAAAATCGTGTGAATTTCGTCGGGATCGTATCCGAGCTTGTCGACAAGCTCTTTATTCAGGAGGAGATACTCATAGTCGCTGACAATACGGTTATTGGGAATTGCATACTGAATTCCCGTTGTGCTGTACTGACCGGCTTGCATCAATATGGGATGTATAAATTTATTCAGTATTGCATATGAGGAAAGAAGATAATCGTTCAAGGGAGCAATCATGCCGTCCTGACAGAATGTGTTAAAGCTGTCAATATCGTTAACGAGGAAAAGGTCTACCTGATTTTCACCGGCCTCGGGATATACGACGTCGTCTCTTTTCTTGTATACCTTTGTTTCTTCCTTTTCAGCGGTTTCCTCCGAGGTATCTTCGCCCTGCTCCGAATCTACGGATTCCGAGGTTGTAACAACCGGAACTCCGCCGTTATCGGCAGCCATTTGCTCTAACCTTTCGGCGACAATATCCGCATATTCCTCTTCTGTATAAAGCTTCAGAATTACTCTTGTACCGAAATTAACCTCGGTGTACTCGTTGATTGCCTTCTGAGCCGACTCAATGCCTTCTTCAGTTGTTTTTTCATCTGTTATCGAATAAAGAGTAATCGTTGCCGGAGTAACTTGAGTATATGTACTGCTGCTGCCTCCTCCGCACGACGATAATATTAACATAGGAACAATCATAACAGCACACAAAAGCACTGCCATCATACGCTTTTTCATTGAGGAATCCTCCATATTTTATAACTGAATACCAGTTTACATTATTATTAGCAATAAGTCAAGAAAAAATTGTAAATATTTAATCCAAATAGTCCTTGAGCTTCTTGGATCTTGACGGGTGACGAAGCTTGCGCAGCGCTTTAGCTTCAATTTGACGAATACGCTCTCTTGTGATTCCGAATTCGCTTCCTACCTCCTCAAGAGTTCTCGTTCTGCCGTCCTCAAGCCCGAAACGGAGCTTCAGCACCGCCTCCTCACGGGGAGAAAGCGTGTGTAACACCTCGGTCAGCTGTTCGCGCAGAAGTGTGTAAGACGCCGCCTCTGCAGGAGCCGGAGAGTCCTCGTCGGGTATGAAATCGCCCAGATGACTGTCCTCCTCCTCGCCTATCGGAGTTTCAAGAGAAACAGGATCCTGTGCAATCTTCATAATCTCACGAACCTTATCGGCGGAAACGCCCATTACCTCCGCAATTTCCTCAGCGCTTGCCTCATGTCCGTTTTCCTGCTGAAGCTGACGGGAAATTCTCGACACCTTGTGAATGGTTTCAACCATATGAACGGGAATACGAATCGTTCTCGCCTGATCTGCTATGGAACGTGTTATTGCCTGTCTTATCCACCATGTAGCGTAGGTTGAGAACTTATAGCCCTTGCGATAGTCAAACTTCTCAACAGCCTTCATCAGTCCGAGATTGCCCTCCTGAATCAAATCAAGAAAAAACATTCCCTTTCCTACATATCTCTTTGCAATGCTGACAACAAGACGAAGGTTTGCCTCTACCAATTCCTGCTTTGCAGCTTCGTCGCCGTTTGACATTCTCTGCGCAAGCTCAAGCTCTCTTTCGCCCTCCAAAAGCGGAACCTTTCCTATTTCCTTTAAATACATCCTGACGGGGTCGTCAACGGTAAGTCCGTCCTGAGCAAGCATTTGCTCCATGTCCTCGGCGCTTTCGTATCTTTCGACCTCGTTTTCTATTTCCTGAAATTCGGGCGTATCAAGGTATCCCTTTATCTGGATGCCGTTGGATTCGATTTCATCGTAGATTTTTTCAATCTGCTCAATTTCAAATTCGTAATCCTCCAAAACAGCCATAATCT
Source organism: Clostridia bacterium (assembly GCA_029007295.1). GTDB lineage: Bacteria > Bacillota > Clostridia > Oscillospirales > CAG-272 > SUG1201. The sequence goes on from JAQXHN010000003.1 coordinate 22,234, forward strand.
CGGCGTTAGATAAAGTGCCCTTTGTTTTGCCCTTTTCTATCAGCTCGCTTATATCAAGGCTTTTCTTGACTTCCTCTTTAACTTCCGACATATATTATATATCCTCCTTGTTTATTTTTCTCTTTTTGTTGAGAAGCTCCGTAAGGCTCATCTCTTCCTTGGATTTTGAATTTTTCAGCGTCTTGATACTGTCTTCAAAAGCTTTATTGCTGTTTGTCAGTCCGCGTCTTGCTATCTGCATTTTTATTATTCTCGACATCTGAACGGAATCAAACGATTCGTTCAAAACAGAGATATCAAATTTGCCGTCGTCGCAGGCTTTTATTATCGCTTCGAAAACAGCCTTGCCGAATTCGCTGTGAAAATCGTTTGGCGTCAAAGAAAACTCGCCCTTTTTTATCCTGCGGATATATTCCGGGCTGTCAAGCATCATCCCGAGTATAGCCTCCTCAGCGGCGGACGCCTTTACGTTTTTTGCATAATCCGGATTTACTCTGTCACCGTAGCCCTCGCTTTTTCTTTTAATATCCTCAGTAAATTCTTTTTTCTTTTTATAATAATTCTTCCTTACGCTTCTGTCTACGTCTCGCTTCAGGCTCTCCTTTGAGATGCTGAGAGCATTTGAAGCTTTTGCAATATAAATGTCCCTCTCCACCGCCGACAGAAATGAAGAAATTAATTTGCAGGCGTCATTTACCGCCTTAACCTTTCCTTCGGTGGTTGAAATATCGTATTTTCCAAGAATATTTGCAAATTTATAGTCAAACTCGGTAATGCTGCCGCTTAGAATATTGCGAAACTGCTCCACGCCGAATTTTTTGATAAATTCATCCGGATCCTTTGCCCCCTCCATATGTAAAACTCTCGTTTCAACGCCTGCCTCACGCAAAATTCCGAAGGCTCTGTTTGCGGCTCTCTGTCCCGCCTCGTCGCTGTCATAAGATATAATAACTCTGTCGGTCGAGCGCTTCATTAATCTCGCCTGCTCCTCGGTTAACGCTGTACCGAGCGTTGCAACGGCGTTGGTTATTCCCGCCGCGTGCAGCGACACCACATCCATATATCCCTCGCAAAGGATAAGAGCTTCACGGCAAGCCGCTTTTGCAAAATTGAAAGCATAAAGACTTCTGCTTTTTTTAAAAGCAGGCGTATCGGAGGTGTTCAAATATTTCGGCAGAGAATCGTCAAGCACCCTGCCTCCGAACGCAATAACGTCTCCCGAAGAATCAATAATCGGAAAAATGAGTCTTCCCCTGAAATAGTCGAAGGCCCTGCCTGTTTTTTTGCTTTTTCCGCAAAGAAACCCGGATATCAGCTCTTCGTCCGTAAAGCCTTTTTTTCGCATAAAGTCACCCAGCGCATTAAAGCTGTCGGGAGCGTATCCTATGCCGAAATGCTTTATTACAGAGCCGGACAGCCCTCTTTTTTTACAATAGCTCAGCGCCGTTTCGCTGTTTTTCAGATTATCGTGAAAAAATCTCGCCGCAACTCTGTTCATGTCGAGTATTTTGTCTCGCCTAATACCCTGCTGCTTTTGGGTTTCGGTTTTCGGAATTTCGATACCCGCCCTCCTTGCAAGATATTCAAGCGCCTCCGGATATTCGAGATTTGCGGTCTTCATTATAAATGTTATAACGTCTCCTCCGCTGCCGCACCCGAAGCAGTAATAACTTTTAGTATCCGTAAAAACCGTAAAGGAAGGAGTCTTTTCCGAGTGAAACGGGCATAAACCGACAAAATTCGAACCGGCTCTTTTTAAAGAAACATATTCGCCGATAACGTCCTCAATGCTGTTTCTGTATTTAATTTCTTCAACTATAGCATCCGGAATCATTTTTACTCCTTCTTGACTTTTTTAAAGGCTTTGCCTTTCAATCAATTTTTAACATCCCAATTCGAAGGAATGAACAGCTCTTTATATTTATTTATGGCGTATCTGTCCGTCATGCCTGCGATAAAGTCGCAAACCGCCCTGTCTGCACCGTCGCGCAGTGCGATGAGCCGATATTCTTCGGGTATCTCGTCGGGATTGGCGGTATAATAATCATACATCTTGCGAAGCATTTCCTGCGCTTTGCCTTCCTCGCCCTTTGCTATCGGATTACAGTAAACAAGGTCAAACATCAGCCGGTGCAATTCGTTCGTCGCCTTGAATGTTTTATCATCCATCACAATATCGTTTATTCCCTCACTTGCACGGATAATGCTTGTAACCATGGAGTTTATTCTGCCGCTGTAGGTTTCGGAGAGCACCGATGAAATAGAGTCGGGTATGTCGCTGTTTTTCATGATACCTCCTCTGATTGCGTCGTCGATATCGTGATTTATGTATGCAATTCGGTCGGCGAATTGAATTATTTTGCCCTCGAGCGTTTTCGGCGTCCGTGTCCATACATGAGAGAGTATGCCGTCACGGACCTCCTTTGTCAAATTCAGATTTTCCAACACCTCAACAACCCTTAAGCTCTGCTCATTATGGCAAAACCCGGTTGAACAGCACGCATTAAGCATCCTCTCGCCGGCATGTCCGAAGGGAGTGTGCCCTAAATCGTGTCCGAGAGCGATAGCCTCGGTCAGATCCTCGTTAAGTCGCAAGGCTCTGGCTATGGTTCTGCCTATCTGAGATACCTCTAAAGTATGTGTCAATCTCGTTCTGTAATGGTCTTCTTCGGGCGACAAAAAAACCTGCGTCTTATGCATAAGACGGCGAAACGCCTTTGAATGTGTTATTCTGTCACGGTCACGCTGAAAATCGGTTCGCAGGGTGCACGGCTCAATTTCAATTTCTCTGCCCTCGGTATTTTCCGATAAAACGGCAAAAGGAGAGAGATATTCCTTCTCCCTCTCAAACAGCATTTCTCTTACGGTATTATTGTTCTTCATCCGGCATACCCGCACTTTCAAGAAGCTTTACGGCTTCAAAATCGTCACCCTCAAAATATGTTTCTTCACCGAGCTCGTCCTTGATTTTCAGAAACCCGAAAACAGGATCTCTCTGTGCAATATAAACTTTCTCGGGATCAAGTCTCAGCTTGTAATACTCACCCTTATATCTTACCTTTAGTAAATCGCAATTATAGTCACGTTCCATTATTGTCTTTTGCCTTTCTTTCGCATATAATATACGAAAAAAAACTTAAAATTCCTCTGATATCTCAAAATTTTTATGTTATCTGCGTTTTTTTCCTGCGTTTTTTCAAATACTACCTGTAATCGTATCTTTCCCCGGTTTTTTGAGGAATAATTCTTCCTCCGGACATTTCCGACAGCTTAAGCGCATAACCGTTAAACTTTTTTTCTTTTATGGCAAGCTTTATTTCCACCTCGGCGCCGAAGTCCGTATCATCGACTATTATTCCGTACTCCGCAAAAGTATATTCCACCTTCTGATATTCGGAATAGCTGCACCTTACTTTCATTTCAACATACAGCTCATAGGTGATTATTTCGGCAGCCGAGACTGCGTCCCTTGCGGCGGCGGAATATGCTCTGACCAACCCGCCGGCTCCCAAAAGAATGCCTCCGAAATATCTTGTAACCACTATACAGGCGTCCGTAAATTTACTTTTGCGAATAACGTCAAGCACAGGAATACCTGCCGTTCCCTGCGGTTCCCCGTCGTCGGAATATCTTGCAATTGAATTTTTATCAAGCATATATGCCCATACATTGTGCGTAGCGTCGGCATATTCGTGTTTGATACCGGCAATAAAATCAAGCGCTTCCCTTTCTGTTTTACAGGGCATGGCATGTCCGATAAAGCGGCTTTTCCTTTCGGTCAGCTCCGCCTGTCCTTTTTGCTTTAGAGTTGTATACAATTTTTCCTCTGACGGAATCTCGATTTTACTCTTCTTCGCCATAACAGTCCTTTCCGTTACCTATAATGTATTGTCTTAGCCGCCCCTTTGTTTTATTATCTGCTATTGCACGGACTATAGTCCCGGACGCAGTGTATTCGACGTCGCTCACTACAGCGTCCTTGTACAGCTCGTTCAATACTCTTGAGTCCTTCTGGGGAATAAAGAACACTTCAAGCGTCTTACCGTCGGTTACGGCGTCCTCAAGAAGGCTGATAAGAGTGTCAATTCCTTCGCCTGTCTTTGCCGAAATCAACGCCGCATTATCCGGGCAAGTTGACAAAGAAAGAGATATTTCTCCCGCAATATCGCATTTATTCAGCACATATATTATCCGTTTTTCCGACGCACCTAAATCCCATAACAGCTTGTGCGTTACCTCGAGCTGGCGCTCGCATTGCGGATCAGAGGCATCGACTATTACAAGGATAATGTCCGCAAATTTCACCTCATCCAGTGTTGAACGGAACGCCCTTATCAGATGGTGCGGGAGATTTCTGATAAAGCCTACCGTGTCGGTCAGTAAAATATCAAGTCCGCACGGCAATGAATATTTTCTGGTTGTCGGGTCAAGCGTTGCAAACAGCTTATCCTCGCTCAAAACGCCGGCTCCGGTCATCAGGTTAAGCAGAGTTGATTTTCCGGCATTGGTATATCCCGCTATCGCAACCTTTTTTATACCCGAACGTTCTCTTGCTCCCTGTTTTACATTTCTGTTTTTTTCAAGCTCGCGCAGCTGCTCCTCAAGCGCCGTTATCCTTCTGTGAAGATGGCGTCTGTCGCTCTCAAGCTTGCTTTCTCCCGGACCGCGGGTGCCGATACCGCCGCCGAGCCTTGAAAGCATACCGCCCTTACCTGAAAGCCTCGGTATTGTATAACGTAGCTGTGCCAGCTCAACCTGTATTTTTCCCTCGCCGCTTTGTGCATGAAGCGCAAAAATATCGAGAATAAGCATAGTGCGGTCGATAACGGTAACCTCAAGCTCCTCGCCTTCCGAGTCTTCGTCACCGCAAAGCTCGTTTTCGAGATTTCTTATCTGCGACGGCGTAAGCTCGTCGTCAAAAATCACGGCGTCCGCCGAAAGCTTGCGGCACAGCTGTTTTAATTCGATAAGCTTTCCGCTTCCTATATATGTTTTACAGTCCGGATTTTCCCTTGCCTGAGTCAGACGGCACACGCATTTACCTCCGGCTGTATCTGCGAGCCTTTCAAGCTCGTCAAGGCATATTTCGCATTCCCTTTCGTCCCTTTCACGTGTAATTATTCCGACGAGAATGACATTTTGCTTTTTATTAACAACAGAATCGGTAAAGATATTTCCCATAATTTTCTCCGTACAAATTATCTGAAAGAACGACAAAACGGGTGAGAAACATAAAATTTCTCACCCGAACTGCTTTTTAAAGAATAACTTATTTGCCTGCAGCTTCCAAACGCTTCTTGAACTTATCAACACGTCCGCCGGCATCAACAAATTTCTGCTTACCGGTGAAGAACGGATGGCACTTTGAGCAAATTTCAACTCTCAAATCGCCCTTTGTGGATCTGGTCTTTATTACATTACCACAAGCGCAAGTGATAGTACATTCTTTATATTCGGGATGAATATTCTCTTTCATTAGTCTTCACTCCTTCTATCTTAAAGCTTTTCTAAGCCGAATTATTCAGCAATACGTGTATTATATCACATCATTTTGCTTTTTGCAAGTATTTTTTAATTTTTTTTAATATTTTTCAAAAATTTCGGGGCTTGAAAGCTTATCTGTTTCATGAAATAAGTCGGAATATTATTGATACCGGACCTTGCAAGCTATGAAAATATTCTATCGGATAATGCTTACCTTTTCCTTGAGATTTTCAATATTTATACTGTTTGTTTCGCTTCCGCACTCGCCGTCAATCGTCCAGGTTAATTTTTCGTCGGTTTCAAACGACACCGAGCTTGCGCTCTTAAATAGGATATTTTTGTCGTTAAAGCGACGCTTTTTAAGTGAAAAATACAAATCCGTAAGCGCCTTCGGATTGGTTGGCTTTTTTATCAAAAGAACCTCAAATTTACCGTCCGCAAGGTTTATCCTCTCCTCGGGAAACTTGAACAGTCCTGCAAATGAAATTGAATTGCTTACCGAACCGTATATATAATCATCCTCAAAGCATTCTCCGTCAATAATGACCCTTGTATGGTATTTTTTCATATTCCCGAAAAGCTCCTTTGCACCGTCAAGCACGTACGCAAGGTGTCCGAATTTATTTTTCAGAGCTTGGGAGGTAGCATAAGAAGCGTGGGTAAATATCCCGAAAGCGGTAATGTATGTGAAATAACGGTCGGCGTCAATTTGTCCGATATCATGAGGCATAGGCGAGCCTTCAAGAACGACGTCGGCCGCCTTCATTACAGTTTTCGGCAAGCCGAGAGACACCGCCATATCGTTTGTCGTACCGCAGGGAATGTAACCTATCGGAATATTGTATCCGCTTTTCAGCATTCCGCTTATGGTTTCGTTTAATGTGCCGTCGCCGCCGCAGCAGACTACTCTGTCATACTCTGCGGTGACGCCCGAGGCAATACGCACAGCGTCTCCGGCGCACTGAGTTGTTTCCACCGTAACCCCGTATCCCACAGAGCAGAATCTGTTGATTATGTCTATAATATGGCTTTTGACCCGCATCTTTCCCGCCTTGGGATTGACGATCATCAGCAACTTTTTTCTATCCATATTAACCTCAATCAAATGAGAATATTAAACCGAAATCAAAATGCTTTTCAGACACTCTGTACGCCTCGGCAAGCTCCGGTCCGCACGAGTGAGAGCCTATACCGGACATCTTTGCATCAATATTGATAACCGTATTATCACCGGGCACAAGCTCGTAATCATGCTTGGTCTGCGTGAGAGCTTCGGGTGTGTAACGGGAAATATTGAACGAAAATCCTAAAGAATCCATTGACTGAATAAGCATCTCCGGGGTTCTTACCCAAAGCGTTCCCACATGGCTGCCGTTTTCCTGGGGACGTATGTAATTTTCAAAATTATCTACAGCATTTGTTTCATAAATGCCCATTTTAGCCGCCAAATGCTTGTCAAGGTAGCTTTCGGCAGGACCGTAGCCGTAATACTGAACGTTTTCGCCCTTATCGGGGATTTCAAACTGAATACCGAATCTCGGCAATGAATATACAGAATCAAGAATATCTGCGCTGATATGCAATTCAAGAGTTCCGTTAGCATTTACCGTGTAGGTTTCGGTTCCCTTTACCACAGGAACCCATGAGTCCGCTCCGAGGGAAAACTCGGATTTGATAACGGTCTTTGCGCAGCCTACGTACTCTTCCTTTACGCTATAGCATTTTCTCTTTAACTCGTTAAGCTTGAAATTGTACCAATTCGCCTTAACAATTCTGTCGTTGTCGGTAGGAGCTCGCCAGAGCTGCAATTTCGGAACGGCTGCGAAAAGGGATTTGCCGTTTTTTACAACCAATGCAATTTTTCCGGTTTGGGAGTCAAACGTAAAGCCGAGATTTTTGCAGGAAACCATAATGTATTTGCCGTCTTTTGACGATTTTACATAAGACTCGCCGTTATTTGCAACATTCGGTTTAAAAGCTCTGCAAAGCTCGAACGAAGCGCTCGAAACCTCGCTTCCCGCCTTTGCGAATTCGGTATCCTTTTTACGGATAACGGATATATTCAGCTGCGAACAGCCGTCCTTAGGAAAGCTCATCGGATAGAGCTTCTCCTCTCCGGGCTTCAATTCGGGAGAAACAATCGCATTTTTGATAACCTTTCCGTCTCGTTCAACGGTAAAGTTTATTTCAAGATCCGACGTATCGGTAAAGCATCTTCTGTTCTTTACAACAACTCCGTTGCTCTTTCTTTCGAATGTCAACGGAGCGTATACGCGCTTTACCTCCATCATACCGGTGCTTAACTTTCTATCCGGTGTGACAAGTCCGTCAACACAGAAATTCCCGTCGTTCGGAGCGTCTCCGAAATCTCCGCCGTATGCGAATTTCGGTTGCTTCCTGCTTTCTCCTATTTTAACGGCGTGGTCGCAAAATTCCCAGATACAGCCTCCGAAAAATCTCGGATTTTTATAAATAATATCCCAATACGCCGCCAAATCTCCGGGTCCGTTGCCCATAGCGTGACAGTATTCGCAAAGGAACAGAGGCAATCGGTATTCTCTTTTGCGAAGGTACTCCTCGCAATATTCGGGCGTGGGGTACATATGGCTCTCGGTGTCAACACACTCGGCGTCCTGAACATTGTTATTCTGTACGGTGTTTGCTCCTTCATAGTGGACAAGCCGCGAGGAGTCTCTTCCTCTTATATACCGAGACATCGCCTTTTGATTTCTGCCGTATCCGCTCTCGTTCCCGAGAGACCACATTATAATCGAGGGATGGTTCTTATCTCTTTCAACCATTCTTTCGGCTCTGTCAAGATATGCTTCCTCCCAAGCCGGGTCCTCGGACAGTCTGCCTCTCAGCATTCGGTCGTTTTCAAAGCCGTGCGTTTCCAAATCCGCTTCGTCAATTACATACAGACCGAGTCTGTCGCACATTGAGTAAAATCTCGGGTCATCGGGATAGTGCGACGTTCTGACTGCAGTGATATTATTTTGCTTCATTATTACAAGGTCGCGCAGCATATGCTCCGTAGATACCGCATATCCGTTTTCGGGATCGCTTTCGTGACGGTTAACGCCCTTGCACTTTACAAGCTCGTCATTGATCAGCACGCACCCTCTGTATACCGTAATCTTTCGAAATCCCACCTCAAAGCGAAGATATTCGCCGTTACAAATGAGGTAGAGTATGTATAAGTACGGCTTTTCGTCGCTCCACAGATTAACCTTGTCAATTTCCGCATTGAAGCTTCCTTTTCCGAAAGCATGCTCTTTTCCGCTGAACAGGCATTTTCCCTCGGCGGAACAAAGTCTCCATTCAACGTCGGCGTCGCCCCTTAAGTCATATTCGCAAGCGAGGCTTCCCTTTGTAAAATTACAGGAAGGCTCTGCCTTTATAAATACGTCGCGGATATTTACCTTCGGTCTCGATAAAACGTACACCTCTCGGAATATGCCCGAAAGCCTCCACTTGTCCTGATCCTCAAGATAGCTCGACGCACACCATTTGAAAACAAGTATTTTAAACGTATTTTCACCCTCGGAAAGATAATCGTTTATCTGCATCTCCGACGTACAGTGAGACACCGTAGAATACATTGCCGGCTTGTCGTTGATATAAAGATAGAAGCAACTGTCTACGCCCTCAAAATTAATATAAAGCGCCCGGTTTTCAATCTGTTCTTTTGAAAAATTAAAAGAACGGACATACAGTGCGCACGGCGTTTCATCAGGAGTGTGGGGCGGGTCAAGGGGGAAAGGATAATTAACATTTGTGTACTGCGGCTTGTCATAGGGAAAACCGTCGGCAAGCTGCCAGTTTGACGGAACTTTGATTTTATCAAAGCCCTCTGGGGAAAACTCGGGTGAAGTGAAATCTTCTATATCCCTCGAATCGGGATAGTAACGAAAAGCCCATTCACCGCAAAGAGACATAAAAAAAGCGGAGTCATCACGATGACCGATATCCGCTTTTTCCTCACTTTCATACGGAATAAAGTATGAACGCGGCTCCTCGCAATTAACATGTAGTACATTTTGCGATTTATGAAAGTCGGGATATTGCTTCATCGTGATAACTCCTGCTTTATTATTGTAAATAATGAATTGCAGCTTTATGCGATAATATAGTGAAACAATTATGAAGCTGCCGATATGTTGATTATTATCTTTGGCTCAAAGGCTCAAAGGCTTTCCTTTTTTCCTCCGAAGTAGCCTTGGCCTATGTAAGGCGTTTCTTCCTTGATGCAAGTCTTTACGGGAGCAGCCCAGCGGATTCCGTTTGTAATGATCTTTTGAACATAAGGATTATAGAACGAACGGCATGTCTCGTGTCCGGGCTGGAAATAGAAAACCTTGCCGAGTCCTTTATAGTAGCAGTTGCCCGCACGGAATACGTTACCGCCCTCAAACCATGCGGTAAATACCTGTTCGTCGGGTACGGGAATAAAGAAGGGCTCGCTGTATATTTCTTCGCTCTCAAGAGTAAATGCCGCCGGGATGCCCTCGGCAATAGGATGTGTAGGAAGCATATTCCATACAACCTCCTTAACGTTGTCGCCCCACATAAGGTCGCCCGTCGCACCGAGAATGCCCTTCATGGGCTTTGAATGATGAGCGGAATGGAGGCCGATAAGACCCATTCCCTGCTTTCTTACTCTGTCAATAACCTTGCTGACCAGACCGTCGTCAACCTGTGCATGTGCGCAATGTCCCCACCAAACAAGAACATCGGTGTTATTGAGAACATCGTCGGGAAGTCCCTGTTCGGGCTCGTCAAGCGTCGCTGTTCTAACCTCCATATCCTCGTTCGGATCAAGAAATGCTTTTATTGTACGGTGAATGCCGTCCGGATAAACTGCGATGGTTGCGGGATCCTCTTTTTCGTGAACATATTCGTTCCATACGGTTACTCTGATTTTATTTTCCATTATTGTATCCTCCGTAAAATTTACTATCGACATTATCTCACACTTTAACGAAAGTGTCAATAGCCTGACCGATATTTTAAAATATTTTTTGCCCCGCTTTGACCTTTATTTTTTTATGCCTTTACATTTTAGGTAATGTGTGTTAAAATACATACATTATTGAGAAAGCGGTGATAAAATGCGCCTTGACAAATTTCTTACCGAAACCAAAACAGCCTCGCGAAAAGAAGCCTCCTCCCTTGCAAGGCAGGGCAAAATTACCGTTAACGGCTGCGTTGTAAAAGACGCCTCAAGGCATATAATTCCCGAAACGGATTCGGTATGCGTTTCAGACCGTCCCGTCATTTACAAAAAGCACGAATACATAATGCTGAATAAGCCCGAGGGCTATGTAAGCGCCACCGATGACAGAAATATGCCTACCGTGCTTGAGCTTCTGCCGGAAAAAATCAGAACAGGCTTGTTTCCCTGCGGCAGGCTCGACAGATATACAGTCGGTATGATGATATTGACGGACGACGGAGATCTTGCGCACAGATTACTCTCTCCGAAGCGCCACGCAGAAAAAGAGTACCTTTTTAAGTGCGAGCGTCCGCTGTCCGACAGTGATATAATTAAGCTCGAAAGCGGAGTTTACATCGAGGGCGGTTATCTGACAAAGCCGTGTAAGGTTAGAAAACAGAGCGAACAAAGCGCCGTTATTACGCTGACCGAGGGAAAATATCATCAAATAAAACAAATGCTCGGCGGAGTCGGAAACAGAGTTTCTTACCTTGAGAGAATTTCGTTTGCGGGGATACCTCTCGACCCTGCCCTTTCAAGAGGAGAGTGGCGTTATTTGACCGATGACGAAATCGACATTCTTAAAAAAGCCGGCTCTTGATTCTAATTAATTAGTATTTGTACATATTTTATATTGATCGGAATTCATTATTTATACAATGTTTTTGTTTATTATGCACAAAACGCAAACTGCATTTTCGGTATTAACTACACTTTACAATTTGCAGATTATTTGGTATAATATATCTGTTGATTTTAGAAAATTATGACTATTATTAGGAGGAAATACACATGGCAAGCTTATCATTTAAGCACATTTACAAAAAGTATCCCGGCAACGTTACCGCCGTTTCCGACTTCTGTCTTGAAATTAAGGATAAGGAATTTCTTATCCTCGTAGGTCCTTCCGGTTGCGGTAAGACCACAACGCTTCGTATGATCGCAGGACTTGAGGAAATAACCGAGGGCGAGCTTTTCATCGGAGACAAGCTCGTTAACGATATTGCGCCCAAGGACAGAGATATCGCGATGGTTTTCCAGAACTATGCGCTGTATCCTCACATGACCGTATTTGACAACATGGCGTTTGGTCTTAAGCTCCGTAAGACTCCCAAGGAAGAAATCAAGCGTCGCGTTGAGGAGGCTGCAAGAATCCTGGACATCACACACCTTTTGGATCGCCGTCCGAAGGCTCTTTCGGGTGGTCAGAAGCAGCGTGTTGCTCTCGGTCGTGCCATAGTCCGCGAGCCTAAGGTATTCTTGCTTGACGAGCCTTTGTCAAACCTCGACGCTAAGCTCCGTGCGTCCATGAGAACCGAGCTTACCAAGATTCACAAAAAGGTCGGTACGACATTCGTATACGTAACACACGACCAGGTAGAGGCTATGACAATGGCAAGCCGTATCGTTGTTATGAAGGACGGTCTTATTCAGCAGGTCGATACTCCTCAAAACCTTTACGACTTCCCCGTAAACATCTTCGTTGCAGGCTTCATCGGAACCCCTCAGATGAACTTCATCAACTCAAAGCTTGAGAAGAGAGGCGACGACGTGTATGTAACATTCGGAGAGTACGCTCTCAAGCTTCCTAAAGAAAGAGCTGCAAATCCTGCTCTTGCGGATTACATAGGCAAGGAAATCATTATGGGTATCCGCCCCGAGGGTATCCACGATGAGCAGAGAATAATCGACGAAATGCCCGAATCCGCTATCGAAACCACGATAGATGTAACAGAGCTTATGGGCGCCGAAATTCATCTTTATCTTACGGTAGACGAGCAGACAGTCGTTGCACGTGTTGCTTCGACCTCCAAGGCTCGCGCCGGTGACGTTATCAAGGTCGCATTTGACATGAACCGAGTTCACATCTTCGATAAGGATACCGAGCGCTGCATTTCACACTGATAAATTTTTTTAACACGGTAGGTTGCAAAATCTACCGTGTTTTTTTTGCAAAGACGCATACGAAGCATTTTTAAAATTTTTATCGATTTATGCATTTACTATTTATTAAGTTGACAAATCCCTATTGACATAATAATCTTGCTGTGATATAATATGTTGCCGCTTAATGGTAAGGTTTAAGTACCGAAGGGTCACCTACCTTAGCGAGTCTGTGCCAAAGGCATATAAAGAAAGTGAGGTGCTTTTCGTGTTTGCAATTATCGTAACGGGCGGAAAGCAGTACAAGGTAAGCGAGGGCGATGAAATCTATGTTGAAAAGCTCGGCGTTGAAGACGGAGCAAAGGTTACGTTTGATCAGGTTCTCGCAGTTTCCGATGATAACGGCTTTACCGCAGGTAATCCTACAGTAAAGGGCGCAACCGTTGAAGCAAGCGTTATTCGCAACGGCAAAGCAAAGAAGATTTACATTCTTCGTTACAAGCCAAAGAAGAACGAGAAAAAGAAGCAGGGACACCGTCAGCCTTATACCAAGGTTAAAATCGAAAAGATTGCTCTTTAATTTTAATGACAAAGTTCGTATTCTACAAAAGACACGGTGTGTATTATAAGGTGACTGAGCACGGTCATTCGGGCTACGGAAATGCGGGCGACGATATAGTTTGCTCTGCGCTGTCGGCAATGACGATGCTTGTCATCAACACATTGGAGGTCTCGTTCGGGTCCGACGTCGATTATAAGATTGAGGATGATACCGCAACAGTCACCGTCACCGCATTGCAGGCTTTGGAGGAGTATTGCTCCGACGAAAAGCTTCGGTATGCGATACACGGGGTTTTGCAGGGTTATTTTCTTCAGCTGAACGATATGCTCGAAGAGTATTACGATTATATAGACGTGGACGAGGTCGAGGAGTGTAACGCTCCCGAATAATAAAATCAGGAGGAAGATACAATGCTTAGATTAGGTTTACAGTTTTTTGCACATAAAAAAGGTGTAGGTTCTACAAAGAACGGCCGTGACAGTGAAAGCAAACGTCTCGGAGTTAAGAAGTCGGACGGTCAGTCTGTTATCGCAGGCAATATTATAGTTCGTCAGCGCGGTACGCATATTCATCCCGGCGTAAATGTCGGACGCGGCTCCGATGATACGCTTTTTGCGCTTGCCGACGGTATCGTTAAGTTTGAGTATACCGGTAAAAACCGCAAATCCGTAAGCGTATACACAGCTTAAGGCTCACAGCAATAATTGAAAAGGGACGGTTGCTTCCGTCCCTTTATTTTTGCTTTATTATATCTAAAATTTCACCGTAAGAAGACGCAACATACTTGGGTATGATGCCGTCTGCTTTTTTCGTTTTGGTGACATCATACAATATAGTATCAAGCCCGACGCTCAAGCCGCCCTTAATATCAGATGTAAGCGAATCCCCTACCACTATTATTCTGCTCTTATCCTTCTCATTCACTTTTGACAGCACGTATTCAAAATAACGTTTGTCAGGCTTGCCAACGCCTACATCCTCCGATATAAATACCCCTTTAAAGTACTTATTAATATCGGCTTTGGCAAATCTGCCCTTCTGAACGTAGGAAATACCGTTTGTTACCGCATACAGCTCGGCTGTAAGGAAAAGCGAATCAAGAAATTCTCTCGCACCGTCAAGCAATATTCCCTGCTCCGAAAGACAGTCGGTGTATTTTTTTTGCAATTTATCGGCGTCAAGCTTGATATTGCATTTTTTCAGAGTTCTTTCAAATCTCAATATCTTCAGCTCGTCTTTTGTAACCGTCCCAAGCTCAAAATCCTTCCAAAGTCTATCGTTAATTTCATGGTAGGTTGAAATAACGGTTCGGTCGGCTTTAATACCGAAGCTGTTGAGGGCTTCGGTCAAAGAAACCGTTTCAGCCGTATTAAAATCCAATATTGTTTGGTCAATATCAAGTAATACCGTTTTATAATCAGTCATGATAATACGAGTCTATTCCGAGATATTCTTCTAAGCAAAGTCCGCTGTTATACACTGCCGTTGCCGTTTCGACGCCGAGATATCGAACATGCCACGGCTCATACTGGTAACCCGTAATGCTTTCTTTTCCCTGAGGATAACGTATGATAAAACCGTATTTATGGCAATTTGTCGCAAGCCATATTCCCTCCGGCGTTTGTCCGAACGAGGTTTCGAGCGAGTTAATATCAACCGCCAATCCTGTCTGGTGTTCGCTGTAGCCCGGTCTTGCAGAATAAGTGTCCGCAAGAGCTTTTCCGTCGCGGTTGCAGTATTTGTTATAGAGCGTTTGCTGAGTGGAATACGGTCTGAAGCCCGACCTTGTCTGAAGAGAAATACCCTCGCTTGCCGCCGCCTGATACATTTTGTTAAGTGCGGCTTTCATCTCACCGGTAAGCCCCGTGCCGTAGCTTGACGGCAACGAATAGGATTTGTTGGCAATTAAAATACCGTTTACATAGGTAACGCCGTCAATCTGCTCAATCGGATATCCCTTTGACGAGGTGGACGTATAATTTTGCACCGCCTGCGTTGTTTCGGGAGGAGCAGTTGTCTCGGGAGGCGCAGTTGTCTCGGGAGGAGCGGTTGTTTCGGGTGCCGTTGTTTCAGGCGCCGTTGTTTCGGGATTATCCGTTTGAGAAACGGGTGTTGTATTTTCCATGATTTCATCTCCGAGATTATCCGTATCTGCGGGAATAACATCGGTTTCGGCAGGGACAGGAGCCTCTGTCTGCGAAGCCCTTTCTCCGCCTCCCTTTCCGAAGGTCGCTATTGACAAAGCTACAATTGCTATAAAAAGAATCGCAGCAAAGGAAACGGCCGAGATTAAAACTCTTGAGTATCGTTTTCTGAGTTTATATTCGGTTACACGCTTTCCGCCCCGATTTCCCGTATTTCGGTTATTATTATTCATCATATTCACCCCGGATTATTTTAGAATAGATACTCGTTAAATATTCATTATCTTTTATTATAATTTATTTTATCCTGTATTCTCCAATTTGTCAATACTAAAGGGATTTGAGTTTCCCTATTTTTCATGCAAAAGGCTGGTTTCCAAATAATGAGAGCTGAAGCACAGGGTGCTTTGGTGAGTTAAATAGCATATGATTTATACCTTGCTTGTATTTTGCAAGCAAAGCAAATAAGCCGTCGGTAAGCATTTTCTTTAAGTGAAATCAACTCGATAGAACTGCTATATAAAACTATAAATGCTTACATTGCCGAGAATTCATAAAATTATCATTTGCACCCCCTGGCTGCTAAATGCCCCCTAAAATGACTTAGCACCCCCAAGCTCAAAAAGGGGTGCATTTGTATCAAAATTGGGGTCAGTTCCAAAACGAAAAAGTCGCTTAAGTTCACTTAGGCGACTTTTTCAAATGAATAATAAATATTTAATCCGCTTCGCTGATGAATAATTTTCTTATTTCTTTTTATATCCGCATTTCGGGCAAACGCCGTTCTCATTCAGGGCGATGCCGCACAGCGGACAGCGGTCAACGGTTCTGCTTGTTTCGTATTCCTGAGATGCGGCATTGACGCCGCTGGTGAAGGTAAGCTTGGCGATGTTCAGCTTATCCTTCAGCAGATCATACACAATTTTTATCATGCCTTCGACGGTCATGGTTTCCTTTGTCACGACCAAACGACAATCGGGATAGGCGGTTGCAAGCTCGGTTTGAAAGGCCGGGCCTTTCATCTTGTTGGTAGGTGCGCCGTCCTTGATGCCCTGAGCCTCATAAACACCGAGAATTGCGGGCAGCAGCGGATCGTCCTCCCGCAGAATCAATGCGTGGTCAAAGTTTTTGAGAACCTCCCATGCGGTCTTCTGAATCTCATTGCAGGGAAAAACCATATTCACGCCGGGCTCCACCGAATCCTCGACCTCGATGGTCAGAACTCCGGTATGTCCGTGCAAATACTGTGCTTCGCCTTTAAATCCGTAGAAACGGTGTGCGTATTGCAGGTCTAATGTTGTAATACTTCTCATAACTGTACTCCTTTAAATTATATATTTACGGGTTATGTATGCGCCCGTATGCGCCGCTTGTGAACGATGCTGGAAATCAGCGATTCTGCTGTTTCCGCAATTTTTGACAATCCGGACAAATCCCCCGGAAAAGGATATCGTATCCTGTGAACGCAAATCCGTGACTCTCCGTGATGTTTTTCTCCAAGCCGGTAATATATTCCATATCCACATCGAAAACCCGGCCGCATTTCTCACACCGCACATGGCAATGCTCCTGAATCCTGTGGTCAAAGCGATCCAATCCGCCCGGAATGTCCATTTTGCGAATTTTACCTGTTTCAGACAACAGCTTCAGATTCCGATATACCGTTGCCCTGCTGATATTCGGGTGTTCTTTTATAATGGTCTGATAAATTTCATCGGCAGTGGCATGGCACTGCAGTTTGTTCACAGCTTCAAAAACCAATGCACGCTGAATAGTGTTGCGTTTTATCATAACAATGTACACCCCATCGTTTTCTGTTCTTATTGATATTATATCTCAATAAGGATTAAATGTCAATAATTTTTTTGATTTAAGTTTCCACATTTTTTCAAGCTAAAGGTTGGGTTCCAAATAATGAGAGCTGAAGCACAGGGGCTTTGGTTGGCTAAATAGCATATGATTTATGCCCTGCTTGTATTTTGCAAGCAAAGCAAATAAGCCATCGGCAGTCCCGATATTATTATTCACCGAGCACGCTTGCAAACAGAGAATTGCAATATTCAAGCGAAAAAGCGCTGTCTCTCTCTTTGATTTCATTTTCGTCGGCAAGCTCTTTTGTATAGTCCGACAAAAAATATGTCGTCACCTTTCCCGTACCCTTTTTCATTTGTGTAACAAGCGGTATAGCTTCGCATTTTTCAACCTTAACTTTGTTTTTGTCCTTGGCAAGAGTGACATCCGCCATCGCGCCTACCATTCTGTCAGCGGTACCGCTGCCGCTTTCCGCCGTCATATTAATGAAATTGCCCAGAGAGTAATATACATACATTGTGCCGCCGTCGGGTCTTTGTATTTCCTCATACGGCTCTATAACATGAGGATGGGTTCCTATGACAAGGTCAACCCCGCATTGTGCGAAAATATTTGTCCAATACCTTTGTTCGTCCGACACGGTGTGGATATACTCCGTTCCCCAGTGGGGACACGCAATTACAAAATCGGATATTTGCTTTGCCAGGGCAACGTCTTTTTCTATTTCATTTTTATCAAGCATATTTATGACATAAGGCATGTCGGAGGGCACAGGCATACCGTTTGTTCCGTACGTGTAATTTAATATTGCAATCCTTGCACCTTCAGCTTCAACTACACGCACGGTGTCCCTTTCTTCCTTTGTCCCGTTTATCCCGCATACCGTTATTTTTGGATACCTCTTCCAATAATTCAGGCAATTAACCACGCCTTCCCTGCCTTTGTCGAGGGCGTGGTTGGTTGCGTGAAGCACAACGTCAAAGCCCGCTTCGATAATTGCGTCGCCTACCTCATACGCACCGTTGAAATTAGGATATCCCGAAAGTCCTAATTCACGCCCTCCTAATATTACCTCCTGGTTTACTATTGCTATGTCCGCCTCCTGAATTTTCTCCTTGACATTTGCAAATAAATGGTCGTAATTATACGTGCCGTCCTCCATTTTGCCGCTTTCACTGACAGGGGTATGCAAAAGAACGTCTCCGACCATGACAATTTCTATTTTTCCGCCGTCTTCCTCGGCGATAATGTCTGTTGTCGCAGTATATTTAATGTCGCCTCTGCCGACGCGGACTTCTCCCCTGACGCTCTCGGAATTGCATCCCGAGAGCAAAAAAACGACAAGTGTTAAAACAATAATAATTACCGCTGTTTTTTTGTTTTTATTAATCATAACAATCCTCATTCACGTATCCCGGCACTAAAGCCGGTTTATCCGAAAAAGCTCACATTACTTCGTGTGAGCTTTTTCATTACGCTTATTTTATGTAACCCATATTAAACAGCTTGCCGTAATAATCGGAATCAAGCACGTTTAGAGACATTTGAACCTTTGCCTTTACTATTGCCGAAATCTGCTTAACATATCCGTCGTCAACTACACTGCCCTCGTTTGCAATAAACTCGCCTGTTGAATGATTAAAGTAGCCTTTATCGGTTATCCAGCTGTAATTTCTGAATAATACCAAAGGTTCTGCGTCAGAGAAAATATCTCTTCCCGCAAACAATCTTGAATCGAAGGTAAACCCGAACAGATTTGACAGAGTGGGCAAAATGTCAAGCGAATATACCGGATCGTCAACAACAATCGGCTCTTTTATTGCAGGGCAGTAAATAATAAGCGCATTCTTGTGACGCTCAAAATTAATTTCAACGGTATGTCCTACCATTTCGCTGAAGTAGTCGCTTGCATTTCCTTCCCAGTCTTTGTCAAGTCCGTAGGGATAATGGTCGGCATTCATAACTATTACGGTATTATCTGCAATTCCCGCTTCCTCCAGCTGCTGCAAAAGGTATGTCATTGCGTCCTCTAATTCGTACTGGCAGGCAAAATATGCCTTAACGGTATCGGAATAAGGCAAATTCTCCACTCTGGCTTTATTCTTTTTAGACATAGCGTTTCCGGAGAAGCTGTACAGACAATGGCCTGATACCGTCATATAATAAACGTGAAACGGCTCCTTGTCTATGTAATCCGGGATACTTCCCTGCATCATTTCCAAATCGGAACGGGGCCACGCCTTTGTGGTGTAATTCTCCATACCGTTGCCCACGCCGATAAATTTTTCATATCCGAGATTTTCGTGAGTCAGATTTCTGCCGTAGTAGGTATATGAATTATTATGATACGCCCTTGTAAAATATCCTATTCTTGAAAACTGATTTCCCAAGGTGAAATAGTTGTTGTTATTTGCCGATGTCTTCATCGAATTAACGCCGCCCTTGGGTACCAATCCGAATACCCCCGAGTACTCGCCGTCGGATGTAGAATATCCCCACGCAGGTTGATAGTAATTATTGCAAATAATACCCGAATTCATCATTTTGTACAGCGTCGGGGTTTCCTGCTCGGAAATAAAATAAGGTGAAAACGCCTCGCATGTCAGGAAAATAAGATTCTTTCCCTTAAACAGTCCGGTATACTTATTTTTACTCGACGGGGTGAGCGTTGCAAAATAATCGCTCAATTCTTTTACAGTGCCGTTTGACGAAGCGCTGATTGCTTCAAAATCAATATCCATGGAATTTTCACCGTAATCGACCGTACGTAATATACTTTCACCCTCCGGGGTCGACGCAGCTGCCGACAGCAGCGTCGGCATTGATTTATACGACGAGCGATTCTCCGAATCGGATATTAAGTCATTCATTGACGGCTCGGGCTTGGGGATCAAGGAATATTTCGTTTCCAGTCTCAGCCCTGTTAAAATTCCGAATCTGCGAGAAGCAGAGGTTATGTCGTAATACGTTGAATACAGCTCCTTATCGGGTATTACGTTTTCTCCCATTGAAACGCTGGCAACCATAATTCTCGGCACAAGGAACATACCTATTGCCGCAATAAAGCATATTATGCGATTTTTCGGCGCAGCCTTTGCGCTTTTAACTATCCGTCTGTTAAACACAATAAGTACTATAAGCGGTATAGATAATAGAATCAGTGTAAATATGCTTGAGAATATTATTTTTACCGTAGTTTCGGCAAATCCGGTTGCTACTCCCTGTGCATTGTCGGCAACTGCGTTGAATCCGTAATAGTATCCGAAGGTCTGACAGATAATGCACTGAAAGCCGAATAATATTAACTGAAGCACGGTTACCGTTATACAAAACGCATACCTTAACGCCCTTTTAACAAACAGCCTTGTGATAAGATATGCCGCAAGAGCATAAGAAACGTCAAAAAATATGATATACATAACGCTCGTCGCATTCATAGACGAGCCGAGCTTTCCGGAGTTTGTGATTTTAACCACAAACTCCATCAGAACAGAAGAAAAAATAAAATAACAAATAAGCAAAATATCATTTGTATATATTGCCTTATTATTTCTCCCGATATTTTTCGTTATATGCTTTTTTTCCGATTTTCCGATATTTTCCATTTATCATGCCTCTCCTTTTCAGAAGTCGAGTTTAACATATTCAGTCATATCGCCTACGACGAACACCATTCTGTATGTGCCCTTCGCTTTTTTTACGGAGTCGTTAAATACCAGGGTGATTGCTCCCGGCGAAATTACGACTGCGCCGTCTCCTGCGTTCTTGAAGGCGGAAAAAACACTCTGAAGCGGGACCTGTTTATATTCGTCGCCTTCCTTTTTCTCAAGCGAGAAAATTACCTTCTTGTATTCCGCCGCATTACACTGCGCCTCGATTTTAAACGATATCGACGCCGCACCGTCAAGGTCGCCGGCGTGGTAGCTCGGCTTTCTTGAATCGGAAGCGCTGACCTTTACCGCATAGCGGTCCTTTGCTCCGAGTAATACCGTAACAGGCTCACTTACGGCGTCCGGCTGCGAGCTCTGTACAGGATAATACCCGTCGCCGCTTGCATAAAGGGAGACGGTAATGTCCTTTCCTGCGATTCCGCTTCCGTGATAGTTTGCAAGTGTGAGCTTCATTCTGTCACGAAGAATAACTCTGCCCGAATCATCGCCCGTAAGAGGAACAATAATTGAATCTGTGCCTTGTGAAACGCAATACGAATCCTGTCCGTTTATGATGGCGGTACCCTCGGGGAATCCCCCTTCCATTGTAAATACCGCAACTCCGCGCCCGTACGATTCGATTAATGCGGCGCCCGTTAACGAATAGCTGAACGTCAAAGCTCCACCGTTATCGTATTTTAATTCGCACATTGCGGCATCCTTTACCATGACCGTGTAATTGGGATTAGTGTATGATTTTGTGACGTCAAAAGCATTTCCGTCCTCGGTTATGCATTTCGTTTCCAGCGCAAACTCATAAAAGCCTATTTGCATTTGCTTATTTTCCGTATCGGTATTTGAAAAATCGACAATAAAGGTCAATTTCTCTGTAATATCGGTTTTGTTATCAGCCGAAGCTTCTTCGGATTTTTCCGCCTTGCCCATTTTGTAATGTTCGTTTTCCGTTCCCATCATAATAAAGTCGTTGAGCGAAATTTGCACATATACGGGCGAATCCTTTTTATCCTTAATCAATTCGGGATTATAATATGAAGCTACCTCTTCGCTGTTCTGATCGACGCTGTTCTTATATTGAGTAAGCCGTTCGGCATTTTCCGAGATGTTTTCCTTTCCGTTAACGATATAGTAATACACCTTCGCCTCGCTCTGCGAATAATCAATCATCGTTATTGCGGTGTTTTCCGGAAATGCGCCAACGATATCCGATTTAATTTCCTTATACATTTCGCTGTGAAGCGTCAGCTCATAGGATACGGTATAAGCGCCCTTCGGAGCAAGAGAAAACGGAGTATATTTAATTTCGGTTTTTTTCGCTTCCTGTCCGTTCGTTGAGCCTTCCTCTTCGGGTAAAGCCTCATCGGAATTATCGCTATTCCCTTTTTCCTCCTCGGCATCGACGTCTTTTTCGACGAATTTCGGCAAGCCGTCGTAATATTTCCCCGCACTGTAGCAACAGGCAATTTCACCGTAGGAATTTACGATATCCGGGGAAGAATTTGACACCGCAGACACCTTATACAAATCCTTAAACGAATCGGAAAGGAGAAAAATACCGTTTTCAAGAGCGTTTTTTGCCGCACTTATATTCTCTTCCTCATTTTTGTCCTCCATTGCAAACCTTACCATAAGCGAATTCTGTGCCGCAATATTACAAGGAGTCAGTTTTATTTTTGCTTCTTTATTTATTCCCGTCAATTCGGAGATAATTTCAACGTAGGAGGTGTTGTAATGAGCAAGATAAATATCATCGTTTTCGCCGATTGACGAGCTTCCGCCGAGACGGAAAATCGGGAATAATATTTTCTCCGTCAATTTATCATTCTGCCCGTTATTTTGAGTGGCGTCTGTTTTTTGAATTTTCGGACTTCCCACGGAAATACCGTTTCCGAAGGCTGCGGAATTTTCAATTATCTTACCGCCGTTCATCGTATAGGTTGCGCCGTCGCCGACAATAACCGCACCGCCCATTCCGTTAAGGTATTCAATCCCTTGAACGGCATTTGCGGTATTTTTTGTTATTTCTCCTCCGTTCATCTCGAAAAACGAACCGCTCGGACGGGACTTAACCTCCTTGCCCTCCTCGTCTACGGAAATCTTCAGCAAAGAGTTGTCCTCGGTCTTTGTGTCAATTACTGCGACAGCGCCGCCGTATAATGCGCTGTTCGTCGAGATATAGCCACCGTTCATGACAAACATTCCGTTAACAACATAAACCGCACCGCCGTAAGCCGCATAATTTCCCGTGATTACTCCGCCGTTCAGCGTGAAATATGAATATTCGCCTACATATACTGCGCCGCCTGTTGAAAGGACGGGATTGTTCGACGAATAATTTTGATACTTTGAAGCATTGTTGTTGCAGATAACAACGTTCTTTTCCATTACGAGCACACCGAGGTTGAAAATAACGGCGCCGGAAGCAACGCAGGAGCCCCCGTCAAATACGAGCCTTCCGGAATCGCTGGATGACAAGGTCAGTGTTGAGCCCTGACAGACCGTGATAAACGAGCCTTCAAATTCCGTTCCCCTGTACAGCGTTCTCGCCTGATATTCCTTATTGTCCACAGGGTCTATGCCGTCTGTTAGGATTATATTCTGCCCCGGCAGCAGGGTGACCCCCGTCTCAAGCGTTACATCTCCCGTAATTTCGATTCGAGTCTGAGTGCCGTCTGTGGGCACGGCGTTGATTGCGTCCTGCAGAGAGGTAAAGCCTACGCCGTTCACGTAAAATGAAACGTCGCCCGACCCGAAAGGTCCGATAAATATCACGTTATCCTTTGCGTGAAGCGAATTCGTTTGTGAAATTTCCCCGAACAGGGTGAATTTTTCTACGGTGTTCTTATCTGCGTTACCCCAAATTGTTTTTACTACAACGGTATTTCTTTCGGTAATTTCGGGATTGATGTTTATTATACTGCTTCCGAGATCGGTAACGGCCGCACTCCAGTCGGGAGAAACGCCGATAACATTGTAATTTGCAAGATAAACATCGCTTTTGTGCGTCCGGTCGGAAACGATAGTTGCATTTCCCGATAAATTAAACATTCCGTTATTGTATACTGCGCCCCCCGTGGCGGTTGCGGTATTATTATATATTGTACCGCCGGACATGTTAAACGTTCCGTTTTCGCAGTACACGGCTCCCCCGTACTGAGCCTTGTTTGAATGAATCGTTCCTCCCGTCATATTGAAAACGCCGCCGTAGCAAAGAACGGCTCCGTTAATATTTTCATTTGACGAAACGGTACCGCCGTCCATATTTACCGTACCGCCTCTTTGGGAAATAATGGTTCCCTGATAGAAAATATTCGGGTTGATGTTTTTATTCTGTGTAATTACGGCGCTTTTTCCTATTGCCAGAGCTCCGTATACCCCGAAGGTCGGCATGGTTGCCGCTACGTCTTTACCGGAAACGGTGAGTGTGTCGCCGGTCGGCGCAAGCTTCAGGGAGGAATCGCTTTCTATTTTAAAAAGATAATCGCTTCTCACGGAAGAACTGCGGCTGACCGTATGATTTCCCTGCGATACCAAGGTAATATTTCTGCCGGAAATAACAATCGGCTCGATAACGCTTATATCGTCAATAACGGTCAATGTTCCGTCGGCACCGTACGGCACTGCCGATACGGCGTCCTGTATTGATGAATATTCGGCGCCGTTATAGCTGACAACGGCACTGCCGGAGTTTTTTTGGGAAATACAGATATAGCTTGCCATTCTGTATAAAAGCACATCGGGATTTGCGGAAACAAATCTTGCAATCTGCTCAAAAGATAATTCAACTCCGTCGGATATTTCCGCCACAACAGTATCGGAGTCGGCTTTTTCCGTTGCGACAGAGATATTCCCGTTCCCCGTAAGCTCTCCTGCGATTTCAATATAGCTGCCCGAGGCAAGGTATACGGAAGCCGCCCCCTCGAACGAAATGTCGCCCGACATACGCAACGTTGCGTCCTTTCCGACTCCTATAAGATAATCGCCGGGGCCGGAAATTTTGCCGCCCATTAAATTTACGGTGCCGGAGTCGGCATTTATCGCCCTCTCGCCGGAAACTACCGAGCTGCCCGAACGCATATTAAACGTACCGCCGTTAATGTACAGCGCACTGTTTCCCTTAGAACCCGCAACGGTAACGGGACCGTTTAAGGTGAGCGTGCCCTGAGATAAAACGGACATTGCAATACATTCCTCACCCGCATAAACGGTATGAGGTCCGTCGGACGTAATGATCACATTCTTTGTAATTTCGATACAGTAGCCGAGAGTAACGTCGGAAAGCAGGGTAACAGTCGAGCCGTTCGGAGCCTCATTTAAAGCGCTTGCAAAATCTGTATAATACTTGTCACCGACACGGGCAACATTACCGTCCGCATTTAGCGAAAACGGAAAGCCTGCCGTCAAAAAAGACATGCAGAGCAATATACAAAGCGCTTTTTTTATAATTGTTTTACTCATACTCATTTGTCATCGCCTCCGCTATTCCTTTCAACAGATACGGGTAATTCCCCGCCGAAGCCGAAATACTCTGCCTTAACGTCCTTTTTGAAAAATACTATTTCACAGCTCTCGCCGTCCTCAAGGGTAACCGTACATTTGTCGTCGTCCTCGGAGGCGGAAATAAACCTGTTCGTACTGTCTGCCGTCAACGCCTCGCCGTCCCACTTTACGGTATAGCTTCCTGCCTTATCATTTGACAGGGTAAGCGTTGCGGTAATGCTTCCTTGCTCACCTGTAAGCTTCCAAGACCACAAGGGCGTTACGGTAAAGGTGCCCTTAAGCGTAACGGCGTTCGGTTCGGATTTTACGGTTACGTCAACATCTTTCCTGAAATATTCGTCGGGCAGATCAATTGTTATTTTTGAGCTTTCCTTTTTATTTTTGTTCAGCTTTGTTTTGCTTTCGGATATTTTACATTTATCCGTAATGTCCTTGCCGTCTGCGGAAACCTTAATGTCAAAAGCTTCTATATCGTAAATTGACGTTCTCAAGTCGTCCTGATAATTGTACAGCTCAAAGCTGATTTTACCGTTTTGTGCAATTGACGCCCCTTGCGCAGTCAAGAAATCGGAGCTGAAATAGAATTCATCGGTTCGGTCATAGTCTTTACCGCCGAAAAGCTTAAATGCAACAAAAGTGCATATTGCGACAAAAATTAGCGACAGAACGGCAATGGCAACTGTCAAGATTATTTTTTTTCGCTTTTTGTAGCTCGGCTGTCTGTATCCGGCGTTTCCGAGAGCATCCTCAAAAACCGAAACGGCGACGTCTTCCTTTGATACTTCGGAAGAGCCGTCCCTTTCGGGCAAGCTCGCTTCTTCAATACCGTCTGTGTTTATTATTTTTTCGAGAGAAGAATTTTCCTGTTTTTCAGGACTTTCATCTGTGTTCCTATGGGACCGTTTTGACATTTTTCCTCCGAAGCAAAAAATACTGCTTTCTTATTGTTAGTTATAAATATACAGAATAATTATATCACCCTAAACTAAGTAAATCAATAGAAAATATCGGGCAATTCACGCTGCGTCAAATCAATTTACAATTTATTAACATTTGCTCTTGATAACAAAAACAGCTCAATTAAAATTGAGCTGTTTTTGCGGAATCTATAAAAGGAGAAGCTTTAGGTGGTCTGTCCACCATGCCATTATTCTACGTTCCGTATGTGTTGCCTGTGTGACGGAAAATTGAAAGAATCAAAGAGGTTTTTGTGATTTTTTGTAGACTGCGACAATGAATTCTGCGCTTGTTGTAAGCTCGTGTAAATTATCGAGTCTGCAAAGCCCCCTTGAGGTTGTTTTATAACGGTAAGGAGTCATTCCGAAAAGAGCCTTAATCATACCGTTGTCCTTCAAGTGAAATTCATTTTTCACTTTAACCGTTTCGAGAGTTTGAAAGCCGTCAACGTCCGTTTTATCAACTTCGTTTTCGTAGGGTCGGTCATATATCGCTTTCTTCAGCGAGAAAAGATGAAGCCTGTCGGGAAAAGCCATGACAAATATTCCTCCGGGCTTTAAAACCCTTAAAAATTCCTCTCTTGCAAAGGGAGAAAATACCGAAAACACCCCGTCAATGCTTTCGCTTGCAATCGGCATATCATACACGCTGCACACCGCATTTTCAAGAGTCTTTTTTCTCCTGTTGCACATAGCCGCCGCAGACTTGGATATATCAATCGCAATCATCGAATGAGGCACGCCTCGTTCGTCAAGACGGTTCGAAATGCCCGAAGTATAATATCCCTCCCCACAGCCTGCGTCAAGCAAAACACAGCTTTTTGTGAAATATTTTTCCGACAAATCGCAAATTTTATCCAAAAGAGGCTTATAATATCCGCCGTTGAGAAAATCTCTCCTGCTTATGCACATTTGTTTATCGTCTCCGTGAACGCTTCCCTTTGCGCCCGAGAGAAGATTGACATATCCCTTTGACGAAATGTCAAAGCAGTGCCCGTTTCGGCATACAAGCGTCCCTTTTTTGTTATCGTGCAGCTCACCGCGGCATACGGTGCATAAAAAATGAGTCATCCTTTTCTCCGTTCCTGTCGTTGACTTTATTTTTACATCAAAAAGCCGTCGTTGTCAAGAACATAAGATTAATTTTCCGAAAATGTAAATAAAGTTTACGGAAAATATTGATATTTTCCTATGAGCGTGTTATAATCGGTATATAAATACTTGGTAAGCTTATCAAGGAAAGGAACGATAATTTATGAGCGTTATAAAAAAATTGCAAAATCCCGTAATCGGCATACGTCCGATTATCGACGGCAGAATGAAGGGCATAAGAGAAGGACTTGAGGACCAGACGATGGGTATGGCTCTCACTGCCAAAAAATTGATTGAAGAAAACTGCTTTTATCCCGACGGCACTCACGTTCAGTGCATTATTGCAGATACATGTATAGGCGGCGGAGCTGAAGCTGCGATGTGTCAGGATAAATTTCAGACAGCCAATGTTTGCGCTACGCTTTCCGTTACTCCCTGCTGGTGCTACGGCTCGGAAACAATGGATCTTGACCCGATGACGGTCAAGGCAGTATGGGGCTTCAACGGCACCGAGCGTCCCGGAGCCGTATATCTTGCGGCAGTAATGGCGGCTCACGCACAAAGAGGACTCCCTGCATTTGCTATCTACGGCCACGACGTTCAGGACGCGGACGATAAGAGCGTTCCCGAGGATGTCCGTGAAAAAATTCTTCGCTTCGCTCGCTGCGCTATTGCAGTAGGACTTATGAGAAATAAGGCTTATGTCGGCGTCGGTGCGGTTGCAATGGGTATCGGCGGCTCCGTGCTGGATCCGATCATCATGCAAAAATATTTCGGTCTGCGCGCAGAGTGGGTCGATATGAGTGAAATTATCCGCCGTGTGGAAAAAGACATCTATGACCACGAGGAATATGAGAAAGAGCTTGCGTGGATTAAGGCAAACTGCAAGAAGGGACTCGAAACAAATCTTCCCGAAAAGAGAAACACGCCCGAGGAAGACGAAAAGGAATGGGAATTCATCGCAAAGATGACCCTTATTATAAAGGATATTCTTTTGGGCAATCCGAAGCTTGCCGAAATGGATTGGATTGAAGAATCGCACGGCAGAAACGCTCTGCTCGGAGGCTTCCAGGGACAGAGAATGTGGACCGACTTCAAGCCTAACGCAGACTTTACGGAAGCTATAATGAACACCTCGTTCGACTGGAACGGCAAAAAGCAGCCCACAATCTTCGCAACGGAAAACGATACCATGAACGGTATGGCAATGCTTCTTTTAAACCTCGTTACCAACAGAAGCGCAGTATTCGCAGATGTTCGTACCTACTGGAGCCCCGATGCAGTCAAGAGAGTTACGGGTTATACTCCCGAGGGCAAGGCCGAAAAAGGATTTATTCATCTTCTTAACTCCGGCGCCGCCGCTCTTGACGGCACAGGAGCTGCAAAGGACGAGAACGGCAATCCGACAATGAAGCGTTGGTGGGATATGACAGACGAGGACATCAAGGCTTGTATGGACAACACAAAATGGGCTCCCGCAAACAAGGGCTATTTCAGAGGAGGCGGCTTCTCTTCCCAGTTCTCAACTATCGGTGAAATGCCCGTTACACTCGTACGTATGAATGTAATCGACGGTCTCGGTCCCGTTATTCAGCTCGCAGAGGGCTATACGGTTGAGCTTCCCGAGGATGTAAACCACACCCTCTTAATGAGAACGGATCCGACTTGGCCGTCAACATGGTTTGCTCCGATTCTGAACGACACAGACGCTTTCAAGGATGTATACAGCGTTATGGCTAACTGGGGCGCTAACCACGGTGCGTTTGCATACGGTCATGTAGGTGCGGATATTATTACCCTTGCTTCCATGCTCCGTATTCCCGTTGCGCTTCACAATGTTCCCGATGAGAAAATTTACCGTCCGCACGCTTGGTCTGCATTCGGTACTAAGGATTTAGAGGGCGCAGACTACAGAGCTTGCGCTAACTACGGTCCGATGTATAAATAATATATTTAGACATAATTACACCCATTGTATCAAACAGTACAATGGGTGTGTTTTATTTAAAAACCAATTCAAACTCTCTTTTGCAAATCAAGAATGGACTTAGTCATTATATCCGCCGTGTCCTCGCTCATATTAACATAACGGTCGAGGGTGACCTCGTATCCGCCTTCGCCGAACGCCTTTTTGGTTGCGATATATCCGTAGCATCCGTTTGCAAGCTCTACGTTTATATTGCGGCTGTATTCGGATTTTTCCTTAATTTCAAGTCCTATTTCCGCAAACATCTCCCCCGGCATACCGTTGAATACGATATTTCCAACGCGTATAACCTGAGTTTCAACCGTTTCGCTTAATTTCGGATTTTCGTACAGATTTACATTACACTTCGAGTAGGAGAGCGCCATCAGATCCGCATTGCCGGTTGAAGGATTACCGTATCCGTCCTGCTCCTTTTTTTGCGCCTTGCGTTGCTCAAATTCGGCAATTTCACGCTTTCCCCTCTCGTACATTTCCTTTGTAGGCTGACGCCGGGGAATTACTGTAAGGTCGCTCTCGCCCGATACGCTGTCAAACGTCTCGCAGTGAATATCTCCGTATATCTCAAGCACCTTTTCACCAAGACGCTTGCCTACGGTGATATAGTAATCGGTGGGATAAGGCTCTGTTGTATTGTAATTAATATGAGTAACATCGCCGCAGCAGCCGTTCATAAAAACGGAAACAACGTTTTCGCCAAGCACTGATTTTATTTTTTCGGACAGAACACCCGGATAGTCGGCGCTGAATTTGCATCCGCCTATTAAATCAAGATGATTTGCGAAGTTGGTAATAACGGCAATCGGCTCGCCTGTCGGCGAATCTATACGGACGACAGCGACCTCCTCATCAACAGCAGCCGCCTCTCTGACATTGTCCGGATTACACCTGCCGGGCCACGTGTGCACCTTTCCGTCCTTTTTCCAGAAACGGCGGTTAAACGCCATATCTTTTATTATTCCCGAGCCGAAGCCCACCCTACATTCACGACGCCTTTTCCACGCCAAAGCGAGAGCGTCGGCGCTTTTTTCACAGGTAGCGTTGATAGAGTTCTCGTCAGGTAAAGCGAATTCGTCATTTTCCTCCACCGCCTCGCCGGTGTGAGCGTGAGTACCGGCCACCATTATTTTTGCGTCGTAAACGCCTGTTAAAAGCGCAAAACGCTCCCTGATTTTTTTTGTCATATCGGCTCTGACATGGAGAATATCAAGCTCGCAAAAGCCGACGGTATTCTTTCCGTCGTCGAAAACGAGCGCTTTAACCATAAGCTCGTCGAGTACGTCCTCCGATATTCTTTCCTCAAAATATCCGGGGATTCTTGAACCGAGCTTCGGCGTTATCTGTCTTTCGTATGCTCCGCATTTTAACATTGCAATTTACCTCAATTTATTGTATCTTTCGGACAGGCAGTATGAGAAATCGTCTATCTTAAACAAAGGACGTTCCCCCTTTGCCTTAGCCTTTTCAAAGTAATCGAGCAAGTCGACATAAAGCTGTCTTGTAATAGAATGATTTCGAAGATAAACATAGCTGTTTGCTTCGATTCTCGTATTTTCTATTACACTCATCAATTTTTCCTGTCGGCAAAGCATCTCGCCGAGAATCCCGATTGCAAGGTTTACACACACTTCACCGTTGTTGTAATTATCGTTAAGAGCAAGCATTGCCAAATAGTTTTCGGCGTATGTATTATAGTGAAGCGCAACGGCATACCAAACGGCGCAGGGATCGTCGGGAGCATTTTCTATACCGTATGAGGTGAAAAACTCGATTGCCCTGCCGGTCTTTTGGATAACCTTCTTGAAATATTCGGTGTATTTATCATATTCCGCAGTAATCTTTTTATAAACGGACGCATGAAATACCCTCGGATATTCTTCGTTTTCGGCAACGTAAGTGTACCAATAATATTCGAGAGAATTCATCAAATTTACTTCCGTATCGTTTACGGTAACCTCTCCCATAAGCGAAAGAGCTTCCTTTGCGCCCCTTGCGTCGTCGGGAAATCTTGATGCGGCATAAGAGTTTAAAAACTCGTCGTAGCTTTCCGTTTTTTTCGCATTCCAGGACACCTGCGCCTGCCAGGCAAAGGGTCTGTCGAAGCAGTATTCAAAAGAGGAATAAGACTCAATTCCCTCAAATTTATGTTTCCTTGCAAGTCTTGCAAGAGCCCTTATATTATCGTTATATTCCATTGGTATAACCCAGTGATAATATCCCGTAAACGGCTTTATTATTGAACGGAACAAAGAATTAATCTCTCTTTTCTGAAATACATCCTCCTCCTTTGTGTAGTACCACCAGTCAAGCACGACATTATCGAATATTCCCTCCCGCTTAAACCGTTCGGCAAGTTCCCCGTTTACACAGTCAAACTGTTCAAAGAGCATATCGTGATATATGTAAATACTCTTAATACCCTTTGATACGAGATACTTACATACACGTACGATATATTGAAGCATCAGCTCCTGTCTTCCCATGCCCCGGCATTTTTCGCATTTACAATACGGGTCGAATTTGCCGTATATGTTATTTAAATCCTCGCCGAGCCAAGCGTAAACTTCATCGAGTCCTATTTCGATGGCGTCGAGTCCGTTCGGCTTTAAGTATCTGTTTATAATCTCGTCATAGATTGAGAACATAAACTCGTAAACCGCTTCGTTTGATACGCAGTAACCGTGTCCCGTGGGCTTGCCTTCTTCATCCTTTGCGGACAGCTCGGGGTGCAGACGGGGAATCAGAGTATTATGTCCCAGGCTGTTAAACAGGGGCTTTATCACAATATTATTCTTCTTTGCGTATTTAATTAAATCAGAGAAATAGTCCTCGGAAAACATAGTCGGCAGTACGTTTTCTTTTTCTACGAATTCACCCTTATTAACCGAATAATAACGAATATCACGGGGAGTTTGAAGCTCAGGGTGCGACTTTATCGGCAAATACAAAAACTCCGACAGACGCATATCATATTGAATACACCAGCACCCGTAAACGCCGACAGTCAACTGATTGTATTTCATTTGTGCAAGATAGTCTACCGCCCTCTTACAGTCATCGAGCGTCATAAAGTCGCTGCCGTAGCGGTTTTCGAGCATAAGCCCCCTGTCTTTGAAGTCGGGATAGTCCTCTATTTCGCATACGGGCAGCCTTTTGCCCTTTGTAACCTCAAGCAGCTTCATCAAGGTTATTACGCCGTAGAAGAACCCGCTGTCGCCGTTTGCGACAATCGAGCCGCTTTTTTCGGTAAGTTTTAGTATATAGCCCTCATCGGGCACTTGCCCAAGGATAAGCTCTAATTTGTAATCGCCGAACCCGAGCCCCGCTAATTTTTCAAGGGCGGTTTTCCCTACTTCTCCCAGCGTATCGGGAGCTGACGTATTAAATCCGTGAAAGTCAAATTCTATACCGTATTCCTCAATTTTCTGAGGTGTAGGAATAAGATAATCTGCAATTTTCATCTCAGTCGACCTTTTCGAATTTCTTTTCCTCGGAGGATTTATATGCGGCTAAAGCAACCTTCTGTACATGAATTGCGTCCGAAAGCGGAACAGTCAATTCGGCGCCGTTTAAAACAGAATTGCCGAAGGATTCGATTTCCTTTCGGTACATATTTCCGAGAGCGGCCTCTACGGTAAATGCGCCGTTTGCTTCTCTGTTCTGCTGTGCGTCGTATCCGTTTTCCGAGGTTATAACCGCTTTTACGGTACCACCCTCGACCTGACCGATTGTACCCTCGGCAAGAATGCTTCCCTTTGTTCCGTAGAACTCCATACGGCAGAATGCCGCTTCATCGGGAATATTGAAATGGCTGTCAACATAGGCGCACACGCCGTTATCAAGCTTGATTAAAATGTTTGAGGAGTCGTCAACATTGTATGAGAAGGTGCGGGTATCGTTAAAGCCGCAAACCTCTACCGCTTTGTGTCCCAGAATATACTCAATTAAATCTATGCAGTGAACGCCCATATCCATAAGAGCTCCGCCGCCGGATTTTGCTTTGTCCTGTCTCCATGCTCCCTCGATTTCGGGATACCAGCATGTGAGCTGTGCTCTTGCGGAAACAACCTCGCCGATGTCGCCGTTTGCTATCATTTCCCTGATTTTCTGATGATAGCCGTGATAACGCATCATAAAGCCCGAAGCGATGAGCACTCCCGCTTCGTTTGCGGCATTTAATATTGCCTGGCCGTCCTCTATTGTAACCGCCGCCGGCTTCTCAAGCAGAATGTGCTTGCCTGCTCTTGCCGCCGCTATTGCCTGCTCCTTGTGACATACGACGGGAGACGCAATATACACGGCCTCGATTTCGTCATTTGCAAGAAGCTCGTTATAATCCGTATATGCTGCTTTTGCATTGTATTTTTCCCTTAACGCTTCGGAGCGCTCCGAATCAATCTCCATTACCGCAACAAGCTCCGCATTTTCCGCAAGCATCATTCCGGGCAGCGTTCTGCGGTCTGCGATACCGCCCGCTCCTATTACGCCCCATTTTAACTTTCTCATTTTATCATCCTTTCGATACCGGATAAAAATCCTTGTTATCCGACAGTTTTATTTTCTGTATTCTTATTTCATAAAAGGGAGGCATATCCGTCCTTGCCTCCCTTTGTAAATTACGTTTATTATTTAAGATGCTTATTAAGAGCCGCCTTCATACCCTCGATACAACGGTTGATGTGCTCCTCCTCCCATGACGGATGCAAGAACAGGCAAACCGTTTCAAAACGAAGCTTGTGAGCGACGGGACAGTTTGCATTCTTGTAATCAACGCTTGCGGGATCGGTGTATTCCTTACTCTTGAACGGGAATGACGCAGTGCCGAAGCCCACGCCCTCTGCGTAAGCCTTTTCCTTGTATGCCTCGGGCCACTGAATGCCGTAGCACGGAATCTTCATGCCGCTAAGCTCCTTCAGAATTGCGGGAGCGTCGCAGTCAAGCACATTAAGATCGACGAGTATAGGATACCACCAGTATGAGTTAACTCTTATTTCGTCATTGTAGGGAAGCTTCTTAATTCCCTTTAAACCCGTGAAGGCTTCATCGTACATCTTAGCATATTTGCGCCTTCTTGCAAGATTCCAGTTATCGAATCTCTTAAGCTCGTTTATTCCGATGATCGACTGAATTTCAGTCATACGGTAGTTAAAGCCTACACGGTTGTGTATATAAGGAAGCTTTTCCTCTAAAGCAAGCATATTCATTCTCTCTTTTACATCGTAACCGTGATCGCGGAACGAACGGCATTCCCAACCGAGTTCTTCGTTGTCGGTAATAACCATACCGCCCTCGCCGCCCGTGGTAAAGTGCTTTGACTGGCAGAAGGAGAAGCAGCCGACGTCCCCTATGGTGCCTGCCTTTCTGCCCCTAAATTCACCGCCGATGCACTGAGCAACATCCTCGATTACATAAAGCTTATTCTTCTTTGCTATCTCAAGAATGGGATCCATGTCGGCGATAACGCCGTAAAGATGTACAACTACGATACCCTTGGTTCTCGGTGTGATGAGCTTCTCAATACACTTGGGGTCTATCGTGTGGTCTTCGGTAACATCACAGAATACCGGTATGGCACCTGCCTGTGCAATTGCAAAGGACGACGCAATAAATGAGTAGGAAGGAACGATAACTTCATCGCCGGGACCTATTCCGAGGCAGGAAATGCCTATGTGGAGAGCCGATGTTCCGTTTGTGCAGGAAATCGCCATCTTAGCGCCTGACCACTCACGAAAGGCTTCTTCAAACTCCATGCCCTTTTTGCCTGTCCAATAGCTTACCTTTCCGTTCAGCAAGGGTTCCTGAATATCCTTTACCGTTTCCGGTGCAAACTGAGGCCACATAGGAAATCCGATTTCGGCAATACCTGCGCCGTTCATTACAACTTCTTTATCTGCCATAATTATATACCGCCTTTTTCGTTTATTTTGCTCACATTGTACATCATTGTGCGGTATATATCAATACACAATTAAATTATTCTGCACGTTTTAAAGATGTTTTTTCGCAGCTTCAACAATCCTTTCAACCGTAATTCCTGCGCTTTCAAGCATTGACCTGCCTTTTTCGCCCAAAACAAAATTGTCCTCTATTGCTATCACGGAAATTTTTATGCTATGAAATTTTTCTCTTAATGAGAACTGCTCCGACAGAGCCGCCGCCGCTGCGCCGTTTTTAATTCCTTCCTCGACAAAAATGATAAGCTTAACGGACGGCGGGAGCAATTTTTCGATATTATCCGCACATTCTTCGTAGGGCTTTAGCTTTTCTAACAAAATTATTCCCGTGTTGATACCGCCGTCGCAGAGTATTTTTTCCGCCTTCATTGCAATTTTTACAGACGCTCCGTATGTCATTATGACACATTCACACCCTTCTCGGCAGTCCGATTTTGCGCCGAGGGGCGAAGCCTTAACGTCTTTGTAAAATTTATCCGATATTTCGCTGTTTTCGGTATCGTTAGGGTATCTTATCGCACACGGAGAATTCAATTTCAAGGCTTCGTCAATTGCACTTTTTAACGCTTTTGCCGTGATAGGCGTATAAATTGTCATATTAGGAATGCCCGACAGAAACGAAACATCAAATATTCCGTGATGAGTTGCACCGTCACCCGACGAAAGCCCCGCCCGGTCCACTAAAAAGGTAACGGGCAAATTCTGCAGGGCGACATCGTGAATAATATTATCGTAAGCCCTTTGCAAAAACGAGGAATAAACGGCAAAAAACGGTTTCATTCCGTTCGCCGCAAGTCCCGCACAAAACGTTACGGCGTGCTCCTCGGCGATACCGACGTCGAAGAATCGTGCGGGAATGTCATTGGCAAATTTACTAAGACCCGTTCCCTTCGTCATTGCCGCTGTTACTGCGCAAATTCTCGAATCCGTCTTTGCACTCTCGCACAGATAATTTCCGGCAAGAATGGAAAAATTATTATGTAATTTCGGCTTTCCCTGAGGAAGAATACTGTGGTAATCATCGGGGCTTTGTTCGGCGGGACGGTATCCCTTGCCCTTTTTTGTTACGGTGTGAATTACACAGCTTGTATTCAACCCCTTGGCTATTTGCAAAATATCCTCTAAAGCGTCATAATCGTTGCCGTCTACCGGGCCCAAATAATAAAGTCCTATCTCCTCAAAATAATTACTGTCGTACATAGCATTTTTAATTGTCTGCTTTGTATCGCGAACCAAAGCAAATGCCGCATGTCCTATTATCGGAATGTGGTCGATTACACTTCTTGTGGCGTCCTTTACCTTATAGTAGCTTTTTTTTGAGCGGATTTTTGCAATCTGCTTTGCAAATCCGCCGATGTTCTTGGAAATTGACATTTCATTCTCGTTTAGAATGATAATAAGCTTCAAATTCTTTTTACAGTTATTAAGCGCCTCGTGAATCATCCCGCCTGTGTACGCACCGTCCCCTATAACGCACACGGTAAATGCGTCGCTCGAATTGATTTTATCCGACATGGCAAATCCGAGTGATGCCGAAAGAGAGGTGCCGGAGTGGCCGGCGCCGAAAGGGTCGTGTTCGCTTTCGCTTCGCTTGGTAAATCCCGACAGGCCTCCCGGCTTTCTCAGATTTTCAAATTCATTTTTTCTTCCGGTCAGAATCTTGTGGGTGTACGCCTGATGCCCTACGTCAAAAATGAAGTGATCCTTAGGAGAATCAAAGACGCGGTGCATTGCCAGTATCAATTCGACGGTACCGAGATTTGACGCCAGATGACCGCCTGTTTTTCTTACGTTTTCCACAAGAAAATCTCTTATTTCCGAGCTTAATTCTCCCATTGCCTCGCTCGGTAATTTTTTCAGATCGGAAGGATTATTTATTTTATCAAGGTATTTATAAGATGACATATCCCCTGTCCTTTTAATTGCGTTGTATAATGCGTTGCCTTATATTATACACAGTCGCAGACAAAAATGCAATATTTCACATGTCGGATTCGTTTATTGAACGTAAAAGGTGCGGAAAATTTACCGCACCTTCAATTTGCCTGTTTTATGCCGTTTTTCTTCTTGTGAAATGAATCGCAAGACCTATTACCAGCCCTATTCCGGCAGGAACAACCCAACCGAGATTTAATCTGTATAACGGAAGATACTTTTCCGCAAGGCTGATAATTGCGTCTAAACGAAGCGCATTAATTACTCCCTCAGGCAAATTTTTTATCAAATCAAATACGGCGGCAATCAAGGTAAACGCCGTAACGCATATATAAACCGCTTTATCGTGATGAAATAATTTTCCCGAAAGAGCGAGTATTATCAGCGTAATCGCCAAGGGATAAATAAACATCAGTACCGGAATTGAATATCCGATAATTGCGGAAAGTCCGATATTTGATATCACAAACGAGAAGGCTGTGAAGATAAACGCCCATGCCTTATAGGGCAGAGCCTTCGGGAACATTTTAACGAAGGCTTCGCTGCAGCTCGTTACAAGTCCTATAGAGGTTTTAAGACAGGCAAAGGTTATTGTCGCCGCCAATACTATCATGCCGAATTTGCCCAAATAGTGGCTTGAAATCTGCGAAAGGGCAATGCCGCCGTTTTCGCTTATGCCGAAAAGACCTCTTGACTGTGCGCCCATTATTATTGTGAGAATATAAATAACCGCCATTAACAAGCCTGCAAAAACACCGGATTTAAGCACGTCCTTTGCAACTCCCGAGTCCTCCTTTACACCCTTCGAACGGATGATGTTAACAACCGTTATACCGAAGGCAAGACCCGCTATTGCGTCCATCGTTCCGTAGCCCTCGATAATTGAGGAGAAAAACGCCCCCTGTTCGTATGAAGCGTCGGGCTTGACGGTTGACGCCGCAGCTCCGGGATTAATCAAGGCGGAGACTACGAGAATTGTAAGGAAGATAAGGAAGAGCGGATTGATTATTCCTCCTATCCAAACCGTAATCCTTCCGGGCTTTAACGAAAAGAGCAAAACCAGCGCAAAGAATATCAGCGAGAAGCCGAAAAGCGCATAGGATTCCTGAATTTTTCCCTCCAGCATGGGAAATATACCGGTTGTAAACGAAGTGGTCGCACATCTCGGAATCGCAAAGAACGGTCCTATTGTTAAGTACAGAATGCAGGTAAAGAAATATGAATAGCCCTTACCGACCTTACGGGAGAGCGATTGCAAGCCGTCCGAATGAGTATTTCCGATCGCCGCCACACCGAGTATCGGAATACCGACGGCAGTAATAACAAAGCCGATAATAGCAGGGATGAAATTACGCCCTGCCAGCTGTCCCAAATGGACGGGAAAAATAAGGTTTCCCGCGCCGAAGAACATACCGAATAACGTTGCCGCAACAAGGACGGTATCGGCAAATTTTAATCTTTTCTTTTCCATAATTACCCCTCTGAGCTTTTTATTAAGACGATTTTAACACATCAATTGACAAATGTGAAGTTCGTTGTTATAATAGATATATTACAAACTGTAATACCCATCGGGAGGAATTATGGACGCAAAAAAGCTCGAAATACTGATTTCCGCCGTCGACCTCGGCAGTTTTTCAAAAGCATCGGAAACGGTAGGCTATACCCAGTCGGGGCTGACCCATTTAGTAGATGCGCTCGAAAAGGAAATAGGGATTAAGCTTACAAAAAGAACTCACAAGGGCGTTTCGCTGACTGAAAACGGACAAATATTAATGCCCTTTATCAGGGATTTTATTGCGTCAAATGCAAAGCTTGAAAATGCCATAAAGAACATTAACGAAAAAAGGAACGATACAATAAGAATTGCGGCATATTCCAGCATAGCCATGCACTGGATGCCGGAAATACTGTACAGATTCCGCCGTTTATGTCCCGATACAACGGTAGAGCTTCGCATGGTTGACCACGCTCTCGAGCCCTTTGAGCTTCTTCGAGACGGCAAAACGGACGTAATTTTTGCAAGCAGACAGGAGGGCTACAATTGTAAATGGACCCCTCTCTATAAAGAGCGGATGTTTGCGATTTTACCGAAAAATCACCCCGCCGGCTCCGACGAAGAATATCTTATAACCGATTTCCGAGAATGCGATTTTATTATGCCGTGGGGAAGATTTGACATTGAAATTAATTCCGCCTTCGCAAAAGCGGGCGTTGAAATAAAAAAATCTCAGCCGAAGGTTGACGATGAAACGGTAATTCGTATGGTGGGCGCCGGGCTCGGAGTATCCATGATGTCGGAGCTTATGATAAGAGGCAGAACGGACGATGTCAAGTGCATTCCCGTGACGCCCTGTGTCACAAGAGAGCTCGGAATGGGCGTTTCTCATAACGATAATTCTAAAGAAATACTATTATTAAAAAACTGCGTTACCGGTTATTTAAACGAAAAATTTCTCCGTGTAAATAAATAAGAGAAAACAGAGGCTGTTTGTCAGCTTTTGTTTTCTCTTATTTTTTCATATTTTCAGTATCCAAATAGCTACATTGAAATAAAGAAACACCGTGCAGGCGTCCACTATTGTGGTGATCATGGGAGAAGCCATAACGGCAGGATCCAGCTTGCACCTTTTTGCAAGCATGGGAAGACAGCAACCGAGCGTTTTTGCCAACAAACATGCGCCGACAATGGTAAGTCCTACGACAATCATTACCCTAAAAACGTCAAATCCGGCATACAGCTCGCTGTTTTTGTATATAAATTCGTACATTAGATATATTCTCAGCGCATTTGCACAGGCAAGCGTAATTCCGACGACAAGCGCTATCCTGATTTCCTTAAACAGTACTCTGCCGAAATCCTTCATCTTTATTTCGTCAACCGCCATACCTCTTATAATCAGCACGGAGCTTTGGGAGCCGCAGTTGCCTCCCGTATCCATAAGCATGGGAATAAAAGAAACAAGCAAAGCGCTCATTGCCGCCTCGTAATGCGTTATTATAATCCCCGTAAACGTTGCGGAAAGCATAAGTATCAAAAGCCATACGATACGGTGCCTTGCATGGGACAAAACCGATGTTTTAAAATAAGAATCATCGCTCGGCGTAACAGCCGCCATCAACTGGAAGTCCTCGTCTGTTTCCTCCTGCATGACATCTATGGCGTCATCTACCGTTACGATGCCGACAAGCCTTTTTTCCGCATCGACGACCGGCATGGCAAGAAAGCCGTATTTATTGATTTGCTTTGCAACCTCTTCCTTGTCCTCATGTGTCGAGACGTAGATGACGTCCTCGTCCATAATGTCCGATATTATCGCTTCCGGGGGCGCCAAAAGCAAATCCTTAGCGGTAACAATGCCGATAAGATGCTTTCCGGCGTCTGTAACATAACAGGTGTATACCGTTTCCTTATCAAGCGCCGTTTTGCGAATTCTGTCGAAGGCTTCGGAAACCCTCATCGTCTTTTTAAGGTCCACGTACTCTATTGTCATAATGCTTCCGGCACTGTCCTTGGGATAGTTCAGAAGCTCGTTTATGCTCTTTCTCATTTCCGGCTTTGCGATTCTTAAAATTCTCTTGACAAGTGCGGCGGGCATCTCCTCAATCATGTCGACGGTATCGTCAAGGAACATCTCCTCCAGAACCTCGCTCAGCTCATTGTCGGAGAAGGAACGGATAAGATTCTCCTGCATATCCGCGTCCATTTCGGCAAAGGTTTCGTATGCCAATTCCTTCGGCAATATTCGATAGTAACGGGGCAAATCCTCCTCATCCGCTTCTTCGAGAAGAAGCACGATATCTGCGGGCTCCATAGTTGCAAGCATTGCGCGAAGCTCGGGATATTTTTTTTGTTTCAGTAATTCAAACGCAGTTTTTTCTTCCATCAAAAAAGGCCTCCTTTGTTTTGAAAATTTGCTTTTGAATATCAAAAGCACACGGAAAAAGCTCAAAGCACCGCTTTGAGTTATCGTGCCAAAACATAGCAGGCAAGCTTATAAAAGTGAAGACGGACAGGGTACCGACTTCGCATAATCTAAGCATCGCCCACCGGGTTTTAATTCGGCACTGCCTAAGTCCATTTAATCTTCACTCCTTTTCAGCATTATAATAAGGCATCGGATTACGATGCCTTTTAAATTATACAACTCAATCGGGAAATTGTCAACCCTTTTTTCCCTGAGTTCTGCGTGTACTTTTCTTCTTCTTGACGGAATACCCGAACTTGCCGAGCCTGTCGCCGAGGGCATAGTATTCTCCGTGAGAATACGCAATGGGCGAGCACCTGTTAAGACGAAGCTTTCCCTCGTTATCAACCAAGTCCTCTTCCACGCGCACGGATAAAATATCCGCCAAAAACATATCGTGAGTACCCAGAGAAATAACATCAAAAACACGGCATTCGAGGTTTACCGGGCTCTCAACCAATATCGGAGCGTCGATTTCGACGCCTTTTTCTATGTGCAGATTGCAGTCGCGAAGCTTGTCCGTGTCACGCTTTGAGCGCACGCCGCAATAGTCAACGCAGCGAACAAGCTTCCTCGTGGGCAGGTTAATCGCAAATTCTCCCGTCCGCTTTATAAGATTATACGAATATCTTTCCGGACGAACCGAAACATAGGTTTTCGGAGGGTGTGAATTGATTATTCCCGTCCAGCCGACGGTCAAAATATCGGCATCCTCCATTGTACCGCAGGTAACAAGCGCAGGCGGCAACGGAGCCAAAAGCGCACTTCCCTTCCAGATTTGCTTAGACATTGTGTTCCTGAGCGTACTTTCTCAGGTATTTATAGCAACGCTTAACCTCGGATATACCGTCGGGAACGCAGCCCTCGCTCTCAACTATTATCGGCAGACCGTTTGCAAGAGCATACTCAACGACTCTGTCAACGGGAGCTATGCCTTCGCCGAGAGCCTTCGGCTTCTTGTCGCTGTCGCCGTCTTTTACGTGAATGAGCTTACAACGGTGCTTGAACCTTTTCATCTGCTCTACAGGGTCGGCGCCGCCTATTAATTCCCAATAAGTGTCAAGCTCCAAATCAACGTCGCATTCCTCAACAAAAACGTCAAAAGGAGCAACACCTGTAATCTTATTCTTCTTGTGGTCAAAATCATGGGTGTGATAATGGAGCGTCATTCCCTGCGCCTCAACCTTAGGCTTGAGGGCGTTAATTCTGTCTATAGCGTCACGCAGGTGCTCTGCGTCGTACATATCGGCTCCGGCTATAACAATGTTTTCATTTCCTATATGCCTGTTGAATTTGATACAATCGTCAAACGTGTCCTCCAGCTGCTTTAATCCTACATGAACGCCGAGCACGCTTAAATTGTACTTTTCAAGCATAGCTTTTACTTCTTCCGCCGTGTAGCCGTAATAGCTGCAGAATTCAACTCCGGAATAGCCGAATTCCTGCAGTCGGGAGAAGGTATAATCCATATCGTATTCAACAAAGTCGCGAACACTGTATAACTGAAGAGCGTATTTCATAACTTGCCTCCGAAAATGCTGATAAGCATTGTTTTTTACTTCACAACGTATTATATTACAAAGCCAAGGGAATTTCAAGTACAAAATGAAAATTGAAATTATTTTTTCCGAAAACGGAAAATCTCTATTGACAAATTAAAATGATTGTGATACAATAACGCCAAATGAAGCAGAGCTCTCCGTTCTCACCGCGTTTGAAACACAACGTTCGGTTAATAAATCACTGTGGTTAATCGGTTAACTGCGGGTATTTGTGTGCGGAGAGATGCCGCACATTAATTATTTTTCGGGGGTGTTTTCCAATAAAAAACAACAACTCTAAGGAATTGCTGATCAATGAAAATATTGATTTTGAAGATTCCAAATCCGTTCGTGTCATCGGTGAAGACGGTCAGCAGTTAGGCGTCATGGAGTTCTCAAAGGCTCTTGACCGAGCTTATGACGCAGGCTACGACCTGGTTTTAATTGCTGCATCAGCCGAGCCGCCGGTATGCCGTATTATGGATTACGGCAAGTATCGCTTTGAAAGAAACAAAAAAGAAAAAGAACAGCGTAAGAAACAGCAGGTAGTTGACATTAAGGAAATTCAGCTCTCCTGCAGAATCGACACGAATGACTTTAATACCAAGGTCAACCGTGCAAGAGGATTTCTCGAACGCGGAGACAAGGTTAAGGTTGTTGTCCGTTTCAAGGGAAGACAGATGTCCCATCAGCAGATAGGACAGGAGCTTCTTGAAAAATTCAGGGACGCCTGTCAGGACATCAGCG
Organism: Clostridia bacterium; assembly: GCA_029007295.1. GTDB lineage: Bacteria > Bacillota > Clostridia > Oscillospirales > CAG-272 > SUG1201. Next base: position 65,680 of record JAQXHN010000003.1, read on the forward strand.
CCGTTGATAAGGCTCCCATATTAGAGGGTAGATTGCTCTCTATGTTCCTCGCACCACAAAAACAAGCCACCAAATGAAAGGAGTTCCGTACAATGGGAAAAATTAAGACACATAAGGCTACTGCCAAGAGATTTACCGTTACAGGCAGCGGCAGAGTAAAAATCAATCACACAGACCGTCGTCACAAGCTCGGCATAAAGGCTTCCAAGCGCAAAATGCATCTGAGAAAAGCCGGATACCTCAGCGAATCCATGGCTCCCACGGTAAAGAAGCTTATGCCCTACGCTAAATAACAGATGACTTATCGAATTTTCAGGAGGATTTTTTAAAGATGGCAAGAGTTAAAGGCGCTATGATGACGCGCAAGAGAAGAAATAAAGTCTTAAAGCTTGCAAAGGGTTACTGGGGTGCCAAGAGTAAACATTTCAAGATGGCTAAACAGGCCGTAATGAAAAGCGGAAACTATGCGTTCGCGGGAAGAAAGCTCAAGAAGAGAGATTTCCGTACACTGTGGATTGCAAGAATATCCGCTCAGGCCAAGGTAAATGGAATAAACTATTCTCAGTTTATGCACGGCTTAAAAAAGGCTGACATCAATCTTAACAGAAAGATGCTTTCGGAGCTCGCCGTAAACGACAAAGAAGCATTTGCTTCCCTTGTTGAAAAAGCAAAAGCAGCGCTTTAATAATAAGTCCCTCGTGTGCATACGCACACGGGGGACAATTGTTTATTTGTTTGGTGTTTACGTATGTTAATTACTTCAAGAACAAATCCTAAAATAATTGCCGCCGCCGCTCTTTCCGATAAGAAAAACCGCGATAAAGCCGGTATGTATTTAATCGAAGGAAGGAAGCTTTTTTGCGAGGCGGTAAAACGCGGAGCCTATATTTGCGAGGTGTTTGTTACCGAAAAAAACCTTTTGTCCTTATCGGAGGAGTTATCCCGGCTGACATGCGAAATATATTCCGTTACGGAATCGGTATTTGCAAAGCTCACGCAGGACAGAAGCCCGGACGGTATTATCTGCACCGCAAAAATGAAAACAGAGCACACTGCCTGCGAATTTACAAAGCCGTTTATTATTTGCGATATGCAGGACCCGGGAAATCTCGGAACATGTATCCGCACGGCACTCGCCCTCGGCATTTCGCCGCTTATTCTGGCAGGAGACTGTGCAGATATTTATAATCCGAAAACCGTGCGTGCGTCGATGGGAACGCTTTTTTCGCAAAGCATTTTGAAGCTTCAAAGCCATGCCGACGCAATAGAATTATGTCACAATAAGGGTTTTAGAGTGTTCGCCGCCGCATTAACGGATAATGCTTTGCCTATTTCGGTATCCGAGCGCAACGCCGTTTACGCTGTGGGAAACGAAGGACACGGCTTGCCATGCGAAACTATTAATATTTGCGACGGCTGCACGGTAATACCGATGAAGGGAAATTGCGAATCGCTGAATGCTGCGGTATGTGCCTCGATATTAATGTGGGAAAGCACGAAAAATTAAGATAATATGCTCTTGAAATTTTTTAACTGATATAATAAAATATCTAAAAAAGGCGGTGAAACAATGTCTGACGAATTAGCTCTGTGGGTATGGCTTTCATTGGCGCTCGGACCTGCAAGCACTGTCCCCTCCCGGCTGCTTCACGAATTCGGCAGTATCAAAGCCGTATACGGCGCATCCGAAGAGGAATACGATTCCGTATGCAAGATATCGAAAAAGTCAATAATCAGACTGTGCGACAAGAATCTTGAAAATGCGCAAGCCGTAGTTGCATGGTGCGAGGAACATAAGGTTGGGATACTGACTCCTGTTGATATACGCTATCCGGACAGACTCAGAGTTATTAAAGCAGCGCCTATTGTGCTGTACTATATCGGCACAATACCTGATTTTGACGGAAAATTATGTATTTCAAGCGTCGGAACGAGGAATATTTCCGAATACGGAAGAATAAATGCATACAAAATAAGTTATGAATTTGCAAAGTCGGGCGCCGTTATTGTCAGCGGTCTTGCCGCAGGCATTGATTCGGTATGTCACAGAGGAGCGCTTGACGCACTCGGAAAAACAGTTGCCGTTCTCGGCTGCGGTATAGACCATGTTTACCCTAAATTCAACCGCGCTCTTATGAAAGAGATCGCAAGAAAGGGTCTTTTGATTTCCGAATATCCCCCGGGAACAAAGCCTATCGGGAAGAATTTTCCCCTGAGAAACAGAATAATCAGCGGTCTGTGTCAGGCGACCGTCGTTTACGAGGCGGACAGAGCAAGCGGATCTTTGATAACGGCAAGATATGCCCGTGAAGAGGGACGGAAATTATACGCTCTGCCGGGAATGGTCGGAGAATTAAATTCTCTCGGAACAAACGACCTTATAAGAAGCGGCGCAAAAATGATTGTGTCGGCTGACGATTTGCTTTCGGATTACGAAGAGTATCTGGAAAGAAAGCCCTCGGAGAAAATTAAATCTCCGAATAATATTAAGAATAAAGAAAAAACATATTTATCCGAAATAAAACCCGCACCTGTGCGGAAAAGTAATAAAAAGCCGGCTGAAAAAAAGGAAGAAATCGGCTCCGACCCCGAAGGATTAACGGAAATTGAGCTTTCCGTTTACAAAATGCTCAAAAGAGCAAAACCGAAATCCTTTGACGAGCTGTCGGAGTCGGGCTACGGAGCGTCGGAATTACTTACTGCGCTTACAATGCTGGAAATTAAGGGATTGATAATCTCTTTGCCCGGCGGTGCATACTCAAGAAGCTGAAATACGGATAAAAACGAATAAAAGCAAACTCCGAAATGAAAGGATTATTACATGGCAAATCTCGTAATAGTTGAGTCGCCTGCAAAGGCAAGTACAATAAAGGGCTATCTCGGCTCAAATTACAAGGTAGTGGCCTCAAACGGTCACGTGCGCGACCTGCCGAAGTCAACTCTCGGCGTAGATATTGACGGCGATAATTTCACTCCTCACTACATTAATATAAGGGGTAAGGGCGATTTGATTAAGTCTCTGCGTAAAGACGCAAAGAACGCAACAAAGGTTTTTCTTGCAACGGACCCTGACAGAGAGGGAGAAGCGATTTCCTGGCACCTTGCGGTTATGCTCGGCCTTGACGAAGCGAAGGCAAAAAGAGTAACATTCAATGAAATTACGAAAACGGCTGTAAAGCAGGGGGTTAAAAATCCCCGTGAAATAGATATGGAGCTTGTAAATTCTCAGCAGGCTCGCCGTTTACTTGACAGAATAGTAGGCTATAAGCTCAGCCCTTTTCTCTGGAAAACACTGTCAAAAAGCAACCTGTCTGCCGGCAGAGTTCAAAGCGTCGCAACCAGAATTATCTGTGAGCGCGAGGCGGAAATAAATGCTTTCGTACCGGATGAATACTGGTCAATCGAAGCAATGCTCGAGGGTGAATCAAGCGAAGCCTTTAAGGCGAAGTTTTACGGAAACGCCGACGGAAAAACGGAATTGAAAAGCGAAGAAGACACAAATGCCGTTTTGAATGCAATAAAGGGTAATCCCTATATTGTCAAGAGCATAAAGAAGGCTGTCAGAGCGAGAAATCCCCAGCCCCCTTTTATCACCTCAACGCTTCAGCAGGAGGCCTCAAGGAAGCTCGGCTTCCAGCTGACGAGAATAATGAAGATAGCGCAGAGTCTGTACGAGGGTGTTAACATCGGCGCCGAAAACGGCGGCGTTGTCGGTCTTATCACGTATATGCGTACCGACTCCATGCGTATTTCCGATGATGCCTACAATGCGGCAAAGACTTATATCGGAGAGCGCTTCGGTGAGGAATATCTCCCGAAATCAAGAAGGATGTTTAAGATTGACCAAAATGCACAGGACGCACACGAAGCCATCCGCCCGACAAATGTTATGCTCTCCCCCGACAAGTTAAAATCCAAACTCACAAACGAGCAGTATAAGCTGTATAAGCTTATCTGGGAGCGTTTTATCGCAAGCCAGATGGCGTCCGCCGCAATAGATACCGTAAGTGTGGAAATCGAAAATTCCGGCTACATCTTCAGAACAAACGGAAATACCGTTAAATTTCAGGGCTATCTGAAAATTTACAACGAAGCCGACGATACCGGCGAAAACGCACTTCCCGAATTGAAGGAAAACGAAAAATTAACGGAAAAAAGCATAAAGCCCGAACAGCATTTTACCGAGCCGCCCGCAAGATATACGGAGGGCACGCTCGTTAAATTCTTCAAGGAAAACGGAATCGGAAGACCCAGCACCTATTCTACTATAATTGCGAATATTATCTCAAGGGGCTACGTACGGCGCGAAGGAAAATCGCTTTGCCCGACTCCCTTGGGCGAAACGACAACAAAGCTGATGATTGAGAATTTCCCCGATATTGTGGATTGCAAATTTACCGCAGCAATGGAGGATCGGCTGGATAATATAGCAAACGGCAGCGAAACAATGAACGGCGTTCTCGCCTCCTTCTACAAGGGCTTTGAAAAGGAGCTTTGCGCTGCAGGCGAAAAGGTAAAGGGAGCGGAATATGAATTACCTCCGGAATTAACAGACATAATATGCGACAAGTGCGGCGCAACAATGATTGTAAAAAACGGCAAATTCGGACGTTTTGCCGCATGCCCCAACTACCCGAAGTGCAAAAACACAAGGCCCATCGACAATGAGGGACATTTAATCGAGAAAAAGCCAAGAGAAGCCGCCGAAACCGATATGATATGTGAAAAATGCGGCGCTCCCATGGTTATGCGCCAGGGCAGATACGGTCAGTTCTACGCCTGCTCCGCTTATCCGAAGTGCAAAAACACAAAGCAGATTACAAAGGATATCGGAGTTAAGTGTCCTAAGTGTTCGGGTAAAATCGTATCGCGCAGTATCAAAGGAAGACAGAGATTCTTCGGCTGTGAAAATTATCCCGCATGCGACTTCTCATCTTGGGACACGCCAATTAAGGAAAAATGCCCTAAGTGCGGTTCTATGCTCTTAAAGAAAAAGGGTAAGGAAACAATTGTTTGCTACAACAAAGATTGCGACTATCAGAGAGAGGATAAACAGCAATGAGCGTTACCGTTATCGGCGCAGGTCTTGCCGGATGCGAATGCGCATATCAGATTGCAAAAAGAGGAGTCGGGGTTGACCTTTACGAGATGAAGCCGACTAAAATGACTCCCGCTCACCACAGCGAAGACTTTGCCGAGCTTGTATGCTCAAATTCGCTTCGCTCTGCGGTGATTACAAACGCCGTCGGACTCTTAAAAGAAGAAATGCGAGCTCTCGATTCCCTTATTATGGAGGCGGCGGATAACTGCCGTGTCGAGGCAGGCAGCGCCCTTGCGGTTGACAGAACGGCATTTTCACGCTATATTACCGAAAAAATCAGAAATAACGAAAATATCACGGTTCACGGGGAAGAGGTAACGGAAATACCCGATTGCGAGCTTTGCGTTATCGCATCGGGGCCTCTGACTTCGGATGCGCTGGCTTCATCCATTCTGAAATTCGCAGGCGTTAAGGCGCTATCCTTTTTTGATGCGGCAGCACCCATTGTCGACGCTTCAAGCATTGATTACGGCAAAGCCTTTTTTGCTTCGAGATACGGAAAGGGCGAGCCGGATTCCTACCTTAATCTGCCTATGACAAAGGAGGAATACGGTCAATTTTATGAAGCGCTCATCTCGGCAAAGGAGGCTGAGTTAAAGGATTTTGACAAAGAGGAACAAGATAGCCTGACCGTATTTGAGGGCTGTATGCCCGTTGAGGTTATGGCAAGAAGAGGTGTAGACACACTTCGCTTCGGTCCTATGAAGCCCGTCGGACTTCCCGTTCCGTCTACCGGAAAAGACGCTTATGCTACGGTTCAGCTACGTAAAGAGAATAACGAGGGAACGATGTTCAACATTGTAGGCTTTCAGACGCATTTGACCTTTGCAGAGCAAAAACGGGTATTCTCAATGATACCCGGACTTGAAAACGCACACTTTTTGCGTTACGGCGTCATGCACCGAAACACATTTCTCGATTCACCTAAGCTTCTTAACTCCGATTATTCGCTGAAAAAAGACTCAAGGTATTTCTTTGCGGGTCAAATGACCGGGGTTGAGGGTTATGTCGAAAGCGCTTCTTCAGGACTTTTATGCGGTATTGCGGCGGCATTTAAGGCGCTCGGCAAAAAGGCTCCGGACTTCCCTTCAACCACCGCAATCGGTGCGCTTGCTCACTATGTCAGCGAAAGCGTCGGCACGCCGTTTCAGCCGATGAACGTTAATTTCGGCATTATAGATGCGCTCGAAACAAAAGTCAAGGGCGGAAAAGCGAAGAAAAACGAGGCCTTGGCTGAAAGAGCCTTATCCGTTATAAGAGAGTTAAGCGAGACAGTTAAATAATTTTCGTGAAAGGAAAAACAAATGAGAATTATTATTGATGTTATGAGTGGCGATAATGCGCCGTTTGAAACAATAAAGGGCGCAGCTTTGGCGGCGCAGTCATTCAAAGCCGATATCACAGTTGTCGGAAACGAAGGCGTCATTCGCCGTATATGTTCGGAAAACGGTTGGGATACCGCACTTTTCGGTATTGTACATGCGGATTCCGTAATTACAATGGAGGATCAGCCCCTTTGCGTTGTCAGGGAAAAATCGGACTCATCAATGAGCGTAGGTCTTAAAATGCTTGCAGAGGGCAAGGCGGACGCCTTTATCTCCGCCGGAAATACGGGAGCCTTGCACGCAGGCTCCACACTGCTTGTAAGAAGAATTAAGGGCGTTAAGAGAAGCGCAATAGCGACGCTTTTGCCCTTTCAGGACCCCCTTCTTCTCATTGATTCGGGTGCAAATACCGAGGTTACAAAGGAACAGCTCGAACAGTTTGCCGTTATGGGTTCTATATATATGAGCAATATCCTTGGCGTTTCTAACCCCCGCGTAGGTCTTGCCAATATAGGAACGGAATCCACAAAGGGTCCGAAAAATCTGGTTGAAGCATACGAATATCTTTCGGCTTCGGAAAATATTAATTTTATCGGCAATATCGAGGGAAAGCAAATCCCGTTTTCCAATTGTGATGTTCTCGTTTGCGACGGCTTTACCGGCAATACGATTTTGAAGGTGGCGGAGGGAGTTTCGTCCTTCATGCTGAAGAAGCTAAAGTCAATACTTACCGCCAATGTTTTAACAAAGCTCTCCGCTCTCACATTTAAGAGCAAGCTGACGGAGGTGAAAAATTCATTCAGCGCCAGCGACTACGGCGGAGCGCCTATGCTCGGTATTTCAAAGCCGGTAATCAAGGCGCACGGAAGCTCGGACGCCGAAGAAATAAAAAATTCCGTGGGTCAGGCGATAGCTTTCATCAGCACAAACGTCATTAAGGAAATTTCCGATACTCTTTCTCAAAAGCTAAGGAGTGAGGATTAATGTCAAAGAACACAAGCGATTTTTCTTTGCTTGAAGATAAAATCGGGTACACGTTTAAAAATAAAATGCTGTTAAAAAGAGCGTTAACCCACTCGTCATACGCAAACGAACAAAGAGTACACGAGTCGGAATACAAGGATAACGAGAGAATGGAATATCTCGGAGACAGCGTCCTTTCGCTCGTGACCAGCGAATACCTGTTTACAACTCATCCGGAAATGCCCGAGGGCAAGCTGTCTTTAGTCAGAGCCGCCTCGGTTTGCGAAAAGACTCTTGCGGAATTTGCCCGTAAAATTTCTCTGGGTTCGTTTCTTTTTCTCGGCAACGGAGAGGAACAAAATAACGGCAGAAACCGCCCGTCCATTCTGTCGGATGCCTTTGAGGCTCTGTTATGTGCAATCTTTCTTGACTCGTCGCTTGACGAGGTTAAGAAATTTCTGCTCCCGTTGATGAGTATAAAAATTTCCGAAATCGTTGAAAAAGGCTCTGCAGAGGACTATAAAACAAGCCTTCAGCACATTATTCAGCAGGAGCGAAGCGAGGTTCTTTGCTATGTTACGGTAGGCGAAAGCGGTCCTGCGCATCAGAGAGTCTTTGAGGTTGAGGCAAGACTGAATTCCAATGTAATAGGCAGAGGCAAGGCAGGTTCAAAAAGAGAGGCCGAACAGCTTGCAGCCAAAGAGGCTCTGACTCTGTTCGGAAAATAATATGAAAAAGCATAAGAATATTCCTATTTTTATACCGCATTTAGGTTGCCCGAATAATTGCGTTTTTTGTAATCAGCGCAAGATTTCGGGCATTACCTCGTTTGACATAAATTCGGTTAGGCGCGATATAGATTTGTATCTCGAAACATCAAGCGACAGCACCGCTTCAATTCAGCTCGCCTACTTCGGAGGAAGCTTTACGGCGATAGGACGTGACGACATGCTGACCCTGTTAAGGCTCGGCTACAGCTATATTGCAAAGGGAAAAATAGAATCCATGCGTATATCGACAAGACCCGACTGTATTGACAGCGAAATTCTCGCTTGTCTTAGAGACTACGGAGTAAAAAGCATAGAGCTCGGCATTCAGTCCTTATACGACGATGTGTTGTCCGCCTCCGGAAGAGGTCACACCGCCCGGCAAGCCCTTGACGCCATGAATCTTGTAAATTCATTTAACTGCTTCGAGCTTGTAGGTCAGATGATGACGGCTTTGCCCGAATCCACTCCGGAAAAAGAGGCCGCAACAGCAAGGATGATTTGCGAAAACGGGGCGCACGCCGCCCGAATTTACCCGACAATGGTTTTCGCAAAAACCGAGCTTGAAAACATGTTGAAAAGGGGAGATTATATACTCCCTACCGTTGAAAATCTTGTTTCGAGAACGGCAAAGGTGTTTGCCGTATTTCAAAATTACGGCGTTAAGGTGATACGAATAGGCTTGGCGGAGAACGAATCTCTTCACGACCCCGACGGCATAGTCGGAGACTGCTATCACCCGGCCATGGGCGAGCTTGTAATGTCCGAATACTATAAGGAGCTTATCCTGAAAAAGCTTGAAAATAACACAAAAGAAAGTGTTACGATCCTTTGCGCAAAAGGCGAAACCTCCAAGGTTATCGGACATAAAGGGGCTAACAAAAAATATTTACAAAATAAATGCAACGTAAAAAACGTAAAAGTTATTGAAAAAAACGCCTTAAAGTTGTATAATATAGAAATAATGTGAAATAAAAAGGTTAAAAGATATGCAAAATACCGTCTGCGAATTACATTTTCACACAATGGAGTCAAGCTATTGCGGTCATGTTTCAGCCGTTGATTCCATTCCCTTGTACAAAAAAAACGGATACGATTTGGTTTGTGTTACAGACCACTATAACTACGACTATTTTACGGAATACAGAAACGGCAGTATTTCCTGGAGTCAGGCAGTAAAGAAGAGATTGCTCGGCTACGAAACGGCAAAAAGAGTCGGAGACGAATGCGGCGTTACCGTTCTTTTAGCGGCTGAGTTTCGTTTTCCCGATTATTCAAACGACTATCTCGTATACGGAATAACCCCCGAAATGATGCTCGATCATCCGGAATTACACGAATTGACGCTCAGCGAATTTTCCGATTTTGCAAAAAAGAACGATATAGTCGTCATTCAGGCTCACCCCTTCAGATACGGTCAGACAATCATGCCCGTAAAATACATTGACGGAGTTGAAGCCTACAACTCCCATCCCCTGCACAACGCACACAATGCGGTTGCCGAAAAATATGCCGAGCTGAACAATTTAATAGCAACAGCCGGTCAGGATTTCCACCAATATCCCGCCATGCTCGGCTGTAAAACTCTTTTCCATGGTGAAATAAGGTCATTGTCCGATTTAAAGACAAAGCTGAGAAGCCGTGATTTTGAAATAATTAAACCCGAGCACCCGGCAATATATAACGATTAATACATTGCGAACATAACGAAATTCTACCGAAAGGAGGTCGCGGTATGAAGTTAAAATCACTTGAGCTTCAGGGCTTTAAATCTTTCCCGGAAAAAACGGTATTGAATTTTGACCGCGGCGTTACTGCGGTAGTAGGTCCCAACGGAAGCGGAAAATCTAATATTTCCGACGCTATGCGTTGGGTTTTAGGCGAAATATCGTCCAAGAGCATCCGAGGCACAAAAATGGAGGACGTGATTTTCGGCGGCACAGACAATCGCCGTGCGATGGGCTTTTGCGAGGTTTCCCTCACAATAGACAACACCGACCCCGATAACAGAATGGCTATTGATTACGACGAAGTTACAGTAACCCGCCGTTATTTCCGTTCGGGCGACAGCGAATATTTAATCAACAGAAAGCCGGTCAGACTAAAGGATATTACCGAGATGTTTATGAATACCGGTATAGGCAGAAGCGGTTATTCCATTGTCGGCCAGGGCAAGGCTGCAGAAATCATCTCTCAAAAGAGCGACGAAAGACGTATTATTTTTGAGGAAGCCTCGGGTATTGCAAAATATCGTCACAAGAAAAACGAATCCGAAAGGAAGCTTGCCGAGGTTGAGGATAATCTCATTCGCATAGGCGATATTGTCAGCGAGCTTGAATCCCGCGTAGGTCCCCTGGAAAAGGAAGCGGAGAAGGCAAGAAAATATCTTGATTTGTACGAAAAGAAAAAGGCGTTTGATATTTCAATCACGCTTTTTGATATTTCTGACATCCGCTCAAAGGAAAATAAAATAAATTCGGAATACGAAATTTCAAAGCACGAGCTTGAAATGCTCGACGACTCTCTCAAAACAGTCGAAACAAGACAGGATATTCTTTTTGAAAACACGCAAAAAAACAAATTACGCTCAGAGGAGCTGTCAAGGCTTATCCGCGAAACCAACGAAAAGAAATTCTCTTTTGAAGCCTCCGGCAAGGTGTACGAAAACGAAATATCACATATACGGGAAAGGCGTATAAGCGCCGAAACAGAGCTCAAATCGCTTGAAACCTCCTTTGAGCAGGGACAACTCTCGTTTGAAGCTGCAATGACCGAGCTTGCGGCAAAGGAGGAGAAAAAACGGAGCGTTTGCCGGACTCTGAACGAAACCGCAGAAAAATTAGACGGTATTACAAAAGAAATCGAACAAAACGAAACCGTGCTCGATTCTCTTGACGATAATTTAACCCATTTAAAAGAAGAAAAAGTAAACGCACAGATTCTGCTCTCCGCCCTTGCCGTTTCCGAAAAAGGAGACGGGGAGCACCGCTTGCAAATCGAAGCCGAGCTTTCCGAATTGGAGCAGGACATTTCCGATTTTGAAAACAGAATTGCAAAATCTAAGGAAACCGTTTCGGAATACGAAAAAAACAAGCAGGCTTTAAAAAACGAGCTTGACGCTTTAACCGAGAAGCAGAACGAGACAGAAAGAAGGCTGCTTCATTTAACCGATAAGGCGGCGTTGGCCGAAATAGATATACGAACAAAAAAAGCCAAAATAGATGCACTCGAACGCATGGAGGCACAGCTCGAGGGCTACGCCCACAGCGTCAGAGCCGTAATGAACGCCAAGGAAAAGGGTAGTCTTCACGGAATATGCGCTCCCGTTTCAAAGCTTATTTCTTTGAAGGAGCGGTATACCACGGCGATAGAATCCGCACTCGGCGCTTCAATGCAGAATATTGTAGTCGGCACCGAGCAGGACGCCAAAAACGCACTCCGTTATCTTCGTGACAACCGCTTAGGAAGAGCTACCTTCTATCCCATAAACACAATGAAGCCTCGTTATCCTCAAGGCAGAGAAAAGGATGTTGTCAATTATACGGGATACCTCGGCATGGCAAACGAACTGGTTGATACCGAAAACAAATTCAGACCGGTTATTGACTATCTTCTCTGCAAAACGGCAGTGTTTGACAATCTGGATAACGCAACCGTTATGGCAAAGGCAACGGGCTATACAATTCGTACCGTTACGCTTGACGGACAGTTAATAAATGCCGGCGGATCCTTTACGGGCGGCTCGGCGGTTCGAGAAAGCGGTATGCTGGGAAGACACGCTCAGATTGACAAGCTGAAAAGTGAAATCACAGAATCAGAAAAGAATCTTCGAAAAATTGCTTCCGAAACCGAAAAAATCAGCGCGGAAAAGGACGCATTGAGAAAGAGCTGTGACGAAATTAACGAAAAGCTTGCGCTGTTCTCCTCCCTTTCACTTGCTCAAACGACTCAAAGCAAGGTTTTGGAAACTCAGCTGGAGTCGGATAATGCGAGAAAAACATCGCTTTTGCTCTCCCTTGACGGTATTGACAACGCTGCAAAAAAGGCAAAGCGTGAATACATAGACACGGAGGCGAAAATAACCGAATGCGTTGAAAAAATCAATCAAATACAGTCGGATATCTGCTCCTGCGAAAGCAAACGAAGGACGCTGACCCTTTCACAAAGCGATACTCAAATGCTTTTGCATAAAATTCAGACGGAAAACGCACTTTGCGAAAAGGAAATAGAAGCCGCAAAGGAAAAGCTTGAGGAAAAGAAGAATGCGTCGTTTGATTTACAAAATAAAATCGAACAGGCAAAAAACACCGTGCTTGACTGCGACGCCGAGCTTAAAAAAATAACCGAAAACATCGAAAACAGCTCGGAAAACGCAAAAAATCTGACAAAGCAGATTGCAGAATACGAAAAAGAAATTCAAGCCTTATCAGATATGTCGGCCGAATTCGAGAAGAAGGAAACGGCGCTTCGAGAGGAGAAAAAGGATATCGAGCATAAGCGGGAAATCGTATTCCGTAGCTTTACAAAAGCGGAAGCCGCACGCGAATCCATTGCCGGTATGCAGGATAAATTAACCGCACACCTAATGGAGGAGTACGAGCTGACATATACCGACGCTGTCGCATTGGGAGCGGAAGAATTAACCGAAGAAACAAGAAAATCCGCAATGTCCGCACTCTCCGACCTAAAAGCAAAATTGAAGAGCGTCGGCAATGTAAACGTTAATGCGATAGAGGAGTACGCTTCGGTCAGCGAAAGATATACGTTCCTTAAAGGACAGTTTGACGACCTTTCCGAATCGAGAAAGGATTTATCCGATGTAATCTATAAGCTTGAAAAGGAAATGAGAGAAAAATTCCTTTCCGTTTTCGAAAAGATAAATACAAACTTCAAGCAGGTATTTAAGGAACTGTTCGGCGGCGGAAATGCCGAGATTTCGCTTTCCGATCCCGAAAACGTACTGACATCGGGTATTGAAATCAACGTAGCTCCCCCCGGAAAAATAATAAAGAGTCTCTCGCTTCTGTCCGGCGGAGAGCAGTCATTCGTTGCTATTGCGCTTTTCTTCTCAATCTTAAAGGTAAATCCGACTCCCTTCTGTTTCCTCGACGAGATTGAGGCGGCGCTCGACGATGTAAATGTTCTGAGATTTGCCGAATACTGCAAAAAATATTCCGACAAAACGCAATTCATCATTATCACGCACAGACGGGGAACAATGGAATATGCCGATACGCTTTACGGCGTTACAATGTACGAGCGAGGCGTATCAAAGGTTCTCTCCGTAAATGTTGCCGATGTTGAAGCTAAGCTCGGTGTAAAATTATAACATAGGATAATTATCATGGGATTTTTTGACAAACTGAAGCAAGGATTAACAAAAACCAAAAATACGGTTTTCTCTCCGATTAACACGCTTTTACGCAGTATGCGAAAGGTGGACGAAGAGCTTTTGGAAGAGCTTGAGGAGATTTTAATCTGTGCCGATACGGGTATGGAAACCGCACAAGCCGTCATCTCGGCTCTGCGGGAGAGAATCAAGGACGATAAAATTAAGGACGCCGACGAGGTTACCTTAGCGCTTAAGGAGATTATGACCGATATGCTCGGCGAGGAATCCCCCCTTGTGCTGGGTGAAACAAAACCGTCCGTTATCCTTGTTATCGGGGTTAACGGCGTAGGAAAAACAACCTCTATTGCAAAGATTGCAAACCTTTTGAAGTCCGAGGGCAATAATGTTTTGCTCTGTGCCGCAGACACATTCCGTGCGGCTGCAATCGACCAGCTGCAGATTTGGGCTGACAGGTGCGGCGTTGATTTAATCAAGCATACCGAGGGCTCCGACCCTGCCGCTGTTGTGTTCGATGCGGCTTGCGCCGCAAAGAGCCGAGGAAGCGACGTTTTGATTATCGACACCGCCGGCAGACTTCACAACAAGAAAAACCTAATGGATGAGCTTTCCAAAATAAGCAGGGTTCTTGACAGAGAATTACCCGGCTCAAAGCGTGAAACTCTCCTTGTATTAGACGCCACCACCGGTCAGAACGCAATAAATCAGGCTTACGAATTCACAAAAACAAGCGAAATAACCGGTCTTGTGCTGACAAAGCTTGACGGAACAGCAAAGGGCGGATGCGTGCTTTCAATCAACTCAAAGCTGGGCATTCCCGTTAAATTTATAGGCGTGGGTGAAGCTATTGACGATATGCAGCGCTTTGTTCCGAAGGATTTTGTGAACGCATTATTTGAAAATTAAATGAAAATCGTACTTGCTACACATAATAAAAATAAACTCCGCGAGATGAGGGCAATGCTCTCAGATTTTGATATTGAGGTGCTGTCCACCGACGATATCGGATTCACGCAGGAGGTTGAAGAAAACGGCTTAACCTTTGAGGAAAACGCAAGAATTAAGGCAAGGGCAATTTCCGCACTCGGCTATATTGCTATAGCCGACGATTCGGGACTCTGCGTTGATGCGCTGAACGGCGCTCCCGGTATTTATTCCGCAAGATACGCAGGGGAAGAATGCGATTATGCAAAGAACAACGAGCTTTTGCTTCGGGAAATGAAAGACGTTCCGGATGAAAAACGGACGGCTCACTTTATCACAGCCATAGTAATGTCCTTTCCCGATTCCCGTGAAATTGTGTGTATCGGACGCCGGGACGGAATTATTCTTCGTGAATTAAAGGGCACAGACGGCTTCGGATACGACCCGCTTTTCTATATTCCCGAGACAGGCAAAACCTTTGCCGAGCTTTCCGCACGGGAGAAAAACGAAATCAGTCACCGCGGTCTTGCTATGAAGGAATTAAAGCGGAAAATCGCGCGTTTGCCGAAGGAAAAAGAAAAATATACCGTCGGCATCTACGGCGGAACCTTTTCCCCCCCTCATGTCGGCCATTTACATGCAATAAACGCCTTTCTTTCGGAGGGAAAAATAGACTTTATGCTTGTTATTCCGTCGTTCATTCCGCCGCACAAGGAGCTTGAAATAGGCGATAAGCCGAAAAATCGTCTTGAGATGACTCGGCTGATGCTGAAAAACCATCCCGAGTACGAAAAGCGGATTTTTGTTTCCGACTGGGAAATCGAGCAGGGTGAAACGAGCTATACTGTGAATACCCTAAAGCATTATTCACGCTTCACCGATAAACTGAAGCTGCTTATCGGTACGGATATGCTTATGACCTTTGATCAATGGAAAAATCCCGAAATAATAAGCTCTCTTTGCACTCTGTGTTATATCCCGAGAGAGGAGCAGGACGAGGAAGACAGGATTACGGTAAAAGAAAAAATAGACAGCCTAACAGAAAAATACAATACTAAGGTTGCGGTATTACCGTCAAAAGCGTTGGAATGCTCTTCCACCGAAATAAGAGAAAACCGAAAAAAAGGCAAAGATATTTCGAAATCGGTATGTACGGAGGTTTTGAATTTCATAAATGAAAACTCACTGTACACATAATGAAACGGACAAGGAAATAATGGGATATCTTAAACTCCGGCTTTCGGAAAAAAGATACTCCCACGTTTGTTCGGTCGCCGACGAATGTATGCGGTATAGCGATTTGTTTTCTCTTTCCGATTCCCAAAAGGCCGATTTATATACCGCCTCGCTCTTACACGATATAACGAAGGAAGAACCTTTGCAGGAGCATATTTCCATTCTGAAAAGGAACAAAATTACGCTTCCCGAGGACGAAATGCAATCTCCCCTGACCCTACACGCAAGAACGGGAGCGTTACTCGCAAAAGAAAAATACGGTATTAACGGCGACATCTTCTCCATGATAGACGCACATACTACGGGCAAGGAGAATATGTCCGTTTGCGAAAAATTGCTGTTTCTGTGTGATTTTATCGAACCGAAAAGAACAAATCCCGCCTGTCGCCGCTTAAGAGATTTTTTTCTTAACAATTTAAAAGCAATGCCGGCATATACAGCGCTTGATTCTGCCTTACTGGAATCAATGGATTCTACGATCCGCTATTTAGTGGATGAGAAAAGACCTATTTCGCAAAGAACCATCAGAGCAAGAAACTTCATTCTTCAAACGAAAGGATACCTTCTGAAATGAACAATGTAAGAAATAACAATATGCGTAAATCAAATCAAAAAAACAGAAAGAAAAAAACACTGATTATTGTTGATATAGTACTTTTGGTGCTGATTTTGGCTGTGGGATATATGTTCCGCAACACTATCCTCGACTGGGTGGCAAATACTTTTTATACCCCGGACCATAAGTCTGCATTCAACAACAGTAACAATATCGAATATGTGGATTCCAATAACAATAAGGTATCTCCGGATGATTTGCAGGAGGGTAATTACAATATTCTCTGTATCGGTAAGGACGATATTGCATTAAACACCGACGTTATGATTTTGGTAAACATAAACACCAAAAAGGATTGCGTAACGGCAATGCAGATTCCGAGAGATACATTCTTCACTTACAATTCAGTCCCCGTTAAGTTCAATTCGATGTTTGCACGAGTTTATAACGGCAAAAACACCGAGGAGGACAAGAAGAAGGGCTTGCAGGAGATGACAGATATTCTTTCAAAGAATCTTTCCGTTCACATTGACTACTACGCTATGATTGACCTTAAAGGCGTTGCGGAAATGGTTGACCTAATCGGCGGTGTCGAAATGTATGTGCCATACGATATGAAATACAATGACCCGGGTCAGAATCTTTATATTAACCTAAAGGAAGGTCAGCAGACCTTAACGGGCGACCAGGCAAGGCAGTATGTTCGTTTCCGTTCCGGCTATGTTCAGGCAGACGTCGGAAGACAGGACGCTCAAAAGGTATTTATCGTCGCCTTTCTGAACAACTTCCGAATGAAGTACACCGATGTTGGCGTTAAGGAGCTTATTTCCAAGATGGAGGAGCTTCTTATCACAAATATTCCTTCAAACGATATGCTTTATTTCGCTTTAAAGGCAAGAACGATGGACTTTAACAACATAC
This sequence comes from Clostridia bacterium, assembly GCA_029007295.1. Lineage (GTDB taxonomy): Bacteria > Bacillota > Clostridia > Oscillospirales > CAG-272 > SUG1201. Next base: position 82,823 of record JAQXHN010000003.1, read on the forward strand.
GTATGCTCTCTGCCCCGGGCAATCCGCAGTATTACAACGGCGTATCCTATTATGTAATTAACCGTGAAGCGGTATACAACATCATTAAGAATTATTATTCTCTTGTTGAAGACGGTCTGACGCTGGCTGAAGAATCGTTCGATAAGGACAGAAACTTTACGCTCCTGACAGACGCTTCCATTAATCACTGGTATACGATGCATTTATCCGAAACAACGGAATATACCGCACAGGAGATTTCCGATAACGGTATTGACATTCTCTTAAAATAAGGAGCTGATATGAGCGAAGTGAAAAAATACGATTTATCAAATCCCGATGATTTATCCGCAAAGATAATAAATATCCTTTACGGGAAAAAGGCTCATGATATAAAGCTTCTGAAGGTTACAAATCAAACGGTAATAGCTGATTATTTCGTTATCGCAACGGGTAATTCAAACACGCAAATTAAGGCTCTGGCCGACGAGGTTGAATATCAAACCGGACTGCTCGGCTTAAAGCCCAAAAATGTTGAAGGCTTCAGAGAAGCGAGCTGGGTTCTGCTTGATTATTCAAGCGTTATTGTTCATATTTTCAACCGGGAAACAAGAGAGTTTTACAACCTGGAGCGGCTTTGGAGCGACGCTGAGGAAATTAACGCAAAATCCCTAATCGAAGAAGAAGAAAAGGACGAAGACAATGGCTAACGAAGCAAAATACGATTTTCCCAATATAGATAAAAAATGGCAGGACGCTTGGGACGAAGGTCACGCTTTTGAAGCGTCCTCGGACTATTCCAAGCCTAAGTATTATACCTTGGTTGAATTTCCTTATCCGTCGGGACAGGGACTTCACATAGGACATCCCCGTCCTTACACCGCGCTGGACATAGTTTCGAGAAAAAAGCGTATGCAGGGCTACAATGTTCTCTTCCCCATGGGCTGGGACGCATTCGGCTTACCTACCGAGAATTATGCCATCAAAAATCACATCCATCCGGCAAAAGTTACCGAAAAAAATATCGCAAGGTTCAAACAGCAAATCAAATCTCTCGGTCTTTCCTTTGACTGGTCGAGGGAAATAGACACCTCCTCTCCCGAATACTACCGTTGGACGCAGTGGATTTTCCTCCAACTTTACAAGCACGGTCTTGCGTACAAAAAGGAAATGAACGTTAACTTCTGTACGTCCTGCAAGGTCGTTCTGGCAAACGAAGAAGTGGTAAACGGGGTTTGCGAGCGTTGCGGCTCCGAAGTTATTCACAAGGTAAAAAGCCAGTGGATGCTCAAAATTACAGAATACGCTCAGCGTCTTATAGACGACCTTGAGGACCTTGATTTCATTGAGAGAGTAAAGACTCAGGAAATAAACTGGATAGGCAGAAGCGAGGGTGCGGAGGTAAACTTCCTGTCTACCGAGGGAGATACAATTACGGTATTCACAACTCGTCCGGACACGCTTTTCGGAGCTACATATATGGTTATATCTCCCGAGCATGAGTATATTGAAAAATGGGCGGATAAGCTGGAGAATATCGACGAAATTCGGGCTTATCAGCGCGAAGCCGCCAAAAAGAGCGACTTTGAGCGTACCGAGCTTGCAAAGGACAAGACAGGCGTTTGCTTAAAGGGCGTTCGTGCGGTTAATCCCGTTAACGGTAAGGAAATTCCGATTTTCACCTCCGACTATGTGCTTGCTACATACGGAACGGGAGCTATTATGGCGGTTCCCGCTCACGATAGCCGTGACTGGGATTTCGCAAAGAAGTTTGATTTACCGATTATAGAGGTTGTTGCGGGCGGCAACGTTAGTAACGAGCCGTTTACCGACGTCGCAACGGGCAAAATGGTTAACTCCGGCTTCCTCGACGGGATGGAGGTTGCCGAGGCAAAGAAGGCAATAATCGCATACTTGACCGAAAAGGGCTTGGGTAAGCAGAAAATTAACTACAAGCTCCGCGACTGGGTGTTCTCCCGTCAGAGATATTGGGGCGAGCCGGTACCCATGGTTTACTGCGAAAAATGCGGCTGGCAGCCCATTCCGGAGAGCGAATTACCGCTTACCTTGCCCGACATCGAGGAATATGAGCCGACAGACACGGGTGAATCTCCTTTGGCAAAATGTACCGACTGGGTAAACACAACCTGTCCGCACTGCGGCGGCAAAGCCAAGCGCGAAACAGATACAATGCCTAACTGGGCAGGCTCCTCGTGGTACTTTATGCGTTACTGCGACCCGCACAATACAGAGAGCTGTGCAGCTAAAGAAGCGCTTGATTACTGGATGCCGGTTGACTGGTACAACGGCGGTATGGAGCATGTTACGCTTCATCTTCTCTACTCAAGATTCTGGGCAAAATTCCTCTACGATATCGGCGTGCTGTCCTGCAAAGAGCCTTACCTCAAGAGAACCGCACACGGCATGATTTTGGGAGAGGACGGCCAGAAGATGTCAAAATCGAGAGGCAATGTAATAAACCCCGATGACATCGTTTCGAATTACGGTGCGGATACTCTACGTCTTTACGAAATGTTTATAGGCGACTTTGAAAAATCGGCGCCCTGGTCCCCCTCCTCAATCAAGGGCTGTAAGCGATTCCTGGACAGAACCGCAGGTCTTGCGAATATGACTGAGGGAACCGGATATTCAAAGGAGCTGGAGTCTGTATTTCATAAGACAATAAAAAAGGTCACCGAAGACATTGACCAAATGAAATTTAATACGGCGATTGCAGCTCTTATGTCGCTTCTTAACGAAATATACGAAAAGGGCAAGATAACATCCGATGAATTAAAAACGTTCATCACTCTCTTAAATCCCTTTGCTCCTCACTTAACGGAAGAGATGTGGCAAAACGCAGGCGGCGAGGGCTTCCTTTCGCTCGCACAGTGGCCCTCCTTCGATGAAAGCAAAACAAAGGACAACACCGTTGAAATCGCACTCCAGATTAACGGTAAATTAAAATCCACACTTGAAATTGGAGTTGACGCCGCAAAGGACGATGTGTTAAAAAGCGCAAAGGAAAATCCGAAAATGGCAAACGCCCTTAACGGTATGAATATTGTCAAGGAAATATACGTTCCCGGCAGACTCGTAAACATTGTAGTAAAACCGTAAGTAAATAAAATTTCTTTAAACTATTGACAAAATACGAGATTTGTTATATAATGATTTGGTAAATTTGCAGTCTCTTTGCAAATGCGAGGGGAGGGATAAAGAATGGCAGAGATTAAAGTAAAAGAAAATGAATCTCTCGACAGTGCGCTCCGTAGATTTAAGAGACAGTGTCAGAGAAGCGGTGTTCTTGCTGAATTGCGTAAAAGAGAGCATTATGAAAAGCCCAGCGTAAAACGCAAGAAGAAATCCGAAGCTGCAAGAAAGCGTAAATACAAATAATTTTACAACATTTAAGAGACATCCTTCGGGTGTCTCTTTTGTTTTGGCGCCGAATTATTGTATTGTCGAAACGGCTTACGGAGCTAATGAAAAACGGCTCTTATCCTCGGATAAATCCGATTGGAAAGAGCCGATATTTTTTTGCTTTGTCGGACAGAGCTTATTCTTCGTCACAGCAAGCGTCAACCGGTTTTGCTTTCGGTTCGGGTCTTTTGCCCTGTTTTGTAGCACTGCCTAGTCCCGTTGATTCGCTGAATATAACGTCCCGTGTGACGGCATTAACAGCGTCTGTCGGAATAATAACCTTTGACGCCTGACCGTCTGCTACCTTTGCAAGCGTTTCAAAACGCTTTAGCTCGAGAACCGCCCCGTCGGCTCCTGCCTCACGCAAAAGCCTGATACCGTCTGCCTCCGCCTGCTTTGCAAGAAATACAGCCTTTGCTTCGCCCTCTGCCCTTGCGATCGTTGCGTCTCTCTCGCCTTCTGCGGCAAGAATCATAGCCTGCTTATCGCCCTCGGCGCGGGTAATTGCCGCCGCCTTGTGTCCCTCTGCCTGCAAGAGCGTTTCACGGCGTTCGCGCTCCGCCTTCATCTGCTTTTCCATTGCATTCTGAATTTCCTTGGGCGGAATAATATTCTTCAGCTCAACTCTGGAAACCTTTATGCCCCACTGGTCGGTTGCGTCGTCAAGAATTGTTGTCATCTTACCGTTGATTGTATCGCGGGAGGTAAGCGTTCCGTCAAGGTCAAGCTCTCCTATTAGATTACGAAGCGTTGTAGCCGTTAAATTTTCAAGCGCCGAGACGGGATTAACCGCACCGTACGTGTAAAGCTTGGAATCAAAAATTCTAAAGTACACTACGGTATCAATCTGCATGGTTACATTGTCCTTTGTAATAACGGGCTGCGGAGGCGAGTCGAGAACCTGCTCCTTTAATGTGATTTTTTTCGCAATGCTCTGAAGAAACGGAATTTTAAAATGCAAGCCGGCGCTCCAGGTTTTTGAATATTTTCCGAGAGTTTCGACAATATATTCGTTTGCCTGAGGTACCACCTTTAAATTAGATACGATAATCAAAAATAATACAACAGCTACTCCGAGTAACGTATAAAATGCCGTGGTCATAGATTTTCTCCTTAATTATTTATTCTTTTTTACAATGTCTATTATTCTCAAAATTGCCGGAGATAATATAGTATTTATCAAAAATTCTACTATAAAGTTTACTCCCGCAACCACGAGTATTAAATATACCAGAACAGACGTTCCGTTGTCGCTTGCACCCTGAGAGAATACGCTCGAATAGAATGCGGTCATCGCAAGCACAAACAGCCCGGTATTTACTATCGGGCACACCATAGAGGAAGCAAAAACGGACAGCGTCTTATTTTTATTCACAAGTATCTTATGTAAAAGACCCGAAACAAAGCCTGCGGCAATTGTTTTGAAGAAGCAAATAAATACGCCGACATAAGGATTTATTTTCAAGAGAAGAAGAACAAATCCGCCGTCCCATCCGAGAAGACCCGATATAAAAACTATACCGCCCAAAACAAATCCCAAAACGGCGCCGGTTAACGGACCGAACATCGCCGCGCCTATTACAATAGGGACAAGCGACAGAGTTATCGTAACGCCGCCGATGGGGGGAATAAAGTTGCTCACTATCTGCAAAACGATAATCAATGCAGAAAGAAGCGCAACTCCGGTTAATGTTCTTATTTTTGACTGAATACTTTTCATTTTTGTCACTTTCCAATAATTATTGTATTCGATTTTTTATCGGCCTTTCTGATTTCGCCCTTTGGATATCCGAGCGCCGCAATGCCGACTGCGGTATCTTCTGTCGGTACTCCGATTGCATTCAACACTTCCCTAATTTTTTTATCGTCGCATATCTCGGACAGCTGATTGATCCATACGCTGCCGATACCCATACTGTGCGCGGCTAAAAAGATATTCTCCAAGGCGCATGAACAATCCTGCTTTGCAAAAGGATAGTCTCTTGCCGCAGTAACGATAATAAGGGCGTTCGGCTCATAGAAATTATATCCTCCCTGCCCTAATTTTTCTCCGATCGCCTTTGCCAGACGGCCAATGCTTTCCCTGTTATGCACAATAATAAAGTGCCATTTTTGTCTGTTTAAGGCGCTCGGCGCATAAGAGCCGCATTTTGCAATCAAATACAGATCCTCGTCGGAAATATCCTTTTCCGAAAAGCTTCTTACGCTTCTTCTTTGTAAAATAGCTTCTACTACGCTGTTCACGGTAAACCTCCGATTTTAATAAAAAGCAGTACGAACAATCTCGTACTGCTTGTATGAGCTTCAGATAATTTCCTTAAGCTTCGAGCTCTTACCTACTCTGCCGCGGAGATAATAAAGCTTTGCGCGTCTTACCTTACCGTGACGAATAACGGTAACATCTTCAACGTTGGGAGAATGAAGCGGGAAGGTTTTTTCAACCCCTACGCCGTACGAAATTCTTCTGACAGTAAATGTTTCCGAAATACCGCCTTTTTGCTTCGCGATAACGGTTCCCTCAAACATCTGTACTCTTTCTCTGTTTCCCTCTTTAATTTTATTGGACACACGAACCGTGTCGCCAATACGGAACGAAGGAACGTTTTCCTTTAACTGCTCATTTGTAAAAGCCTTAAGCAAATCCATCGTGGCTTCCTCCTTAATTTCCGGACATTCGTGCAGAGCATCTGACAGAGGACTGTCCGCTTTCTATCCGCAATTACGGTAACATAATACGGAACAGAGTAATTATATCAAATAAAAACCGTAAAATCAATACTTTTTACGGAGTTTACAGAATAGTTACAAAATTCTTTTTGCGCCTTATTGTAATATCTAATAAACTAAAGTATAATAACTATTATAATAATCAAGGAAGGCATTTATATGAAATATTTTGTTTTAATAACCGACGGTGCCGCCGATTATCCGATAGAGGCTCTCGGCGGAAAAACTCCTCTTGAAGCCGCCGACAAACCGACTGTAAATATGCTCTGCAGAAAATCATACATAGGAACCGTTTCCAATGTTCCCGAGGGCATGGTTCCCGAAAGCGACACGGCAAATCTTGCGATACTTTCCTACGATCCCAAGACATATTCCAAAGGCCGTTCTCCTTTGGAGGCCGTTTCCATGGGAATTGATATGAAACCGGACGAAACCGCTCTTCGCTGTAATGTTGTAACGCTGGGCGATGAGGACGGATACGAAAACAAAACAATGATAGACCACAGTGCGGACGAAATTTCGACACAGGACGCCGACGCTTTGATCAAAACACTTCAGGACAAGCTCGGCGACAATACCGTTACCTTTCACACGGGCGTAAGCTACCGTCACTGCCTGATATGGAAGAATTGTCCGGAAAACGTGCTTTTTATGCGCCCGCACGATATACTGGGACAGAAAATAACCTCTTATCTGCCTCCCGAGCCGTTTTTGTCGCTGCAAAAGAAGAGCAATGAAATTTTGGAAAACCATCCCGTTAACATTGCCCGCCGGGAGCGGGGCTTGAAGCCGGCTACGTCCATTTGGCTTTGGAGTCCCGGAAAGAAGCCGGCGCTTCCCTCCTTCTTCGACAAGTGGGGGCTTGACGGCACCGTTATTTCAGCAGTTGACCTAATCAAGGGTATCGGACTGTGCGCCGGTATGGAATCCGTTGATGTTGAAGGCGCAACGGGAAATGTTCACACCAACTACAAGGGTAAAGCCGATGCGGCAATCGACGCCTTCCGCCGAGGCAAGGATTTCGTTTTTGTCCATGTGGAGGGACCCGATGAGTGCGGACACAGAGCCGAGCTTGAGAATAAAATCACATCGCTTGAAAGAATAGACGCAGATATTTTGAAGCCGGTTCTCGAATATTTAAGGTCAACAAACGAGGATTTCAGAATTATGCTTCTCCCGGATCATCCGACGCCTATCTGCAAGAGAACGCATACAATGGATCCCGTTCCCTACATGATTTACAAAAGCGATGACGAGACCGACAGCGGAGTAGATATTTTCTCCGAAAAGCACATTAACGGTAAGGGAAATTACATTGCAGACGGATGCAAGCTGTTGGATATTTTCGTAAAATAAAGGAGTATACCGATAATGAATGACAACAATCGCAAAACAGAGGAAGCAAAACCCTCCTCGGCGGTGTCAACTGTAAGAAGCATATACGAATGGGTTGAGCTTTTGGCTCTGTCCGTGTGCTTTGTATTGCTGATTTTAGTGCTCATCGGAAGACATTCGCCCGTTGACGGAGAATCAATGATAAACACCTTGCAGAATAAGGATTTGCTGATTGTATCCGATTTGTTCTACAAGCCCCGGCAGGGCGACGTGATAGTATTCGAAAACAAAGAAACGGGATATAACAAGCCCTACGTCAAAAGAATAATAGCAACCGAGGGACAGACAATCTACATTAACGAGAACGAAAAGACCGTTTATGTGAACGGAGAGGCTCTCGACGAGCCCTATGCGTACTACTCAACCGAATACGGCTTTACAAAAGGCTCGTTTTTCGCAGACAAAAGCAACTACACCCTGAAGGAGGGCGAAGTCTTTGTAATGGGAGATAACCGTTGCAACTCTCGCGATTCCAGAATGATAGGTCCCGTCGACGTTCGAAGCATTGTCGGAAGAGTTATATTAAGGGTTTACCCGTTTAACGCCTTCGGAAAAGTTAACTAAGGAGAAGCTTATGCCCTCTTCACAGATACAGTGGTTTCCCGGGCACATGGCAAAAACACGAAGAATAATCGGCGAATGTCTGCCGACGGTAGATATAGTTATCGAGCTTCGTGACGCAAGAATTCCTGAAAGCTCCGGAAACCCGGAGCTGGTAAAGCTTGCTTCGGGAAAGCCGGTTTTGACCGTATTTTCCAAATCGGACTTAGCCGATCCTGCCATGAATGCAAAATGGGCGGATTATTTCGAAAAAAAGGGCAGAAAAAGCCTTTTTATCGACAGTATCTCCGGAAAAAACATGAATAAGGTCGGCGACGCCGTAAGAGAGGTGCTTGCCGATAAAATTAAAAAATACGAGAGTCGAGGTATGTCCTCGCGGAATCTGAAGGCAATGGTCGTAGGAATACCGAACGTCGGAAAATCCTCATTCATCAACCGCCTGGCAGGCAGTAAAAAGGCAAAGGTTGAAAATCGTCCCGGTGTGACGCTTGCGAAGCAGTGGGTTATGACAAATCAAGGGCTTGAGCTTCTTGATATGCCCGGCGTGCTGTGGCCGAAATTCGACGATGTTTCGGTAGGCGAAAATTTAGCGATAACCAAGGCTATAAAGGACGAAATTCTCGACTGCGAGCGAATAGCGTTCGCCCTCGTATCAAGACTGCGTACAATCTACCCGAAGCTTTTGTCCGACCGATACGGTTTAGGCTCGCCCGACACCTACGCCGAGCTTGAAGACTGGGAGGTTTTGGAGCTTATCGGAAAAAAGAGAGGCTTCCTTGTCTCAGGCGGCGAAATCAATCTTGAAAGAGCGGCCGCAACTGTTTTGCAGGAATACAGACTCGGAAAGCTCGGACGCATTACATTGGAGACGCCAAATGAACATTCTCGAATACGCTCTTGAAGAAAAATATTCAGGTGAAGGCTATTCTGTTATTTGCGGAACAGACGAAGCCGGCAGAGGCCCTTTGGCGGGTCCTGTATTTGCGGCGGCTGTTATTCTTCCCCACGGACTTTTAATTGAAGGGCTTAACGACTCGAAAAAAATTTCCGAAAAGAAAAGAGAGCTTCTCTTTAACATTATCAGAAGCGAAGCCGTAAGCTACGGCATTGCAAGCGCGTCGGTTGAGGAGATTGACGAATTTAATATTCTCAACGCCGCACAAATTGCAATGAGGAGAGCCGTCTCACTTTTGAATCCTACCCCCGATTTAGTATTGGTTGACGGCAATGTTGCAAGAGATTTTACTCAAAAAGCCGTCACGGTTGTAAAAGGCGACTCTATTTCCCCGTCTATTGCGGCGGCGTCAATACTCGCAAAGGTTTCAAGAGACCGAATATGCTTGGAAATGGACGAAAAATACCCAGAATATCAGTTCGCAAAGCATAAGGGCTACCCTACAAGGCTTCATATGGATTTAGTTCGGAAATTGGGTCCGTGCCCCTGTCACAGGAAATCGTTTTTGAAATTTCTCGACAAATGATTGATAAAAAATGACAGAAAAAAATAAAAAATCGCAAAACAGTAAGGTCGGGGCAAGGGGCGAAAAAGAGGCGGCGAAATACCTTCGCAAAAAAGGGTATAAAATTGTCGCACGAAATGTTCATCTTACCCACGGCGAAATTGACATAATCGCACGAAACAGCCAATATATTGTATTTGTCGAGGTTAAAACACGGGCCGACAACGATTTTCTCAAGCGTTACGGACGTCCTGCGAAAGCGGTGGACTCAGAAAAAAACCGGCACCTTGTTTCGGCGGCAAACGAATATCTGAAAAATAACAAGGTTACTCTCCTGCCCAGAGGCGATATCGTTGAGGTATATGTTTCGGAAAAAGGAAAGCTATTCAAAAGAAAGGCATACCGCTTTGAGCATTTGACAAACACCTTCGGTTATATTAATTATCATAAGCATAATAAAAAATACAGATAGGAAAAAGAAAAATGAAGTATTACAGTACCAGAGATACAAAAAAAACAAACGGTATTGACAGCGCCGTTGCAATCAAAAACGGACTTGCTCCGGACGGCGGTTTATATATGCCGAGTGAGATACCCGCTGTTTCGAGCAGTGATATCCTCTCGCTTTGCAAAAAAAGCTATGCCGAAAGGGCGGCGGATATTCTCTCGCGCTTCCTTTGCGATTATACTTATGACGAGCTGCTTTCCGACTGCCGCGAGGCGTACGGCGAAGCTCGATTCCCCGGCGGCGCGGCTCCTCTTGTTAAGCTGAATGATAATATTTTCGTCTTGGAGCTGTGGCACGGTCCGACAGGCGCCTTCAAGGATATGGCGCTGCAGATCATGCCTCGCCTGCTCTCGAGAGCCTTGGTAAAAACCGGAGAAAAAAGAACCGCTCACATTCTTGTCGCTACATCGGGCGATACGGGAAAAGCCGCACTTGAGGGCTACCGTGACATAGACGGAATTAAAATCACCGTTTTCTATCCCGTAGACGGCGTTAGCAAAATTCAAAAATTACAGATGGCAACTCAGGAGGGCGGCAATGTTAACGTCTGTGCCGTTAAAGGTAATTTCGATGACGCACAAAACGGCGTAAAGAAAATTTTTTCGGATAATGAGGCAAAAGAAAGGCTTAACGAAAAAGGGGTCTTTCTATCCAGCGCAAACTCAATTAACTGGGGACGTCTGGCACCTCAGATTGCATATTATGTATCGGCTTACTGCGATATGATTAACACGGGAGAAATAGCAAACGGCGATTTGATTGATATTTGCGTACCCACGGGCAATTTCGGTAATATTTTCGCCGGATATATTGCAAAGCTTATGGGACTGCCTATCAGACGCTTTATCTGCGCTTCAAATTCTAACAATGTGCTTACCGATTTCTTTGAAACGGGAACATACGACAGAAATCGGAAATTCCATACGACAATGTCCCCGTCCATGGATATTCTTATTTCAAGCAACCTTGAAAGACTCTTGTACCTCGTCTCAGGTCCGGAAAAAACAAGAGAGTGGATGAAGCAGCTTGTCTGCGAGGGAAAATATACCGTTGACGCAGAAACAAAATCGGCTCTCGACAGAGAATTTACAGCCTGCTGTTCAACGGAAGAGAATACAGCCGAAACTATATATAACACGTTTGACAAATACGGTTATCTTTCGGATACACATACCGCCTGCGCTTTATTCGCGTCGTACAAAAAAGCGGACGGTGTGAAAATTGTGACAGACTCGACCGCAAGCCCGTATAAGTTTGCGTCGGATGTTTTGGCTTCCCTCGGCGAGAAAAAGCCGGAGGACGCTTTTGAAGCGTTTGAGCTTCTTAACAGGAAAACAGGAGTTGATATTCCCGATTCCTTTGTTTCGCTGAAAACAAAAGCCGTTCGATTCGACAAGGTAATCGAACCGAACAGCATGCTTGATTTTGTTTTAGATAAATAAAACAATTTATTCCCTGGCCTCAAAAGTTGCGCAAACTGTTTCCGAACAGCAGGAGGCAAAGCTGGGACCTACGCTGATTTTACCTGCGGTGCAATGGCATTCGCCGTCATTGTGCTGACAGTTGCATACATCGCACGCAATACCCTTTATGCATTTACGGTTATCATCACTGTTCTTATTCATTATATTATCTTCCTTTCTTTAGGATAATATTATTATTAGCAGATGAAAGCTGAATTATTCAATTTATAATTTGAGGAAAATAAATGAGTTTATTTGTCCTTTGCGACACGCATTTGTCGTTATCTCTCAACAAGCCTATGGATATTTTCGGCAGCAGATGGCAAAATTTCGAAGAAAAGCTGAGACGCCGTTGGAACGAGAGAGTCACGGACGCAGATACCGTTGTTATCGGCGGAGACATCTCATGGGCTATGAGCTTGAACGAAGCGAAAGAGGATTTCTCCTTCATAAATTCCCTGCCCGGCAAGAAGATTTTCGTTCGAGGAAACCATGATTTTTGGTGGGACTCCTTAAAAAAAATGAAGCATTTTCTCGATTCGAACTCGTTTGACACAATCTCGTTTTTACAAAATGACGCACAAGAAGTCGGCGGTATCGCAATTTGCGGCACACGGGGATGGTTTGCCGATTCAAAATCCGCCCCGCCGGGCACGGATTACGAAAAGCTTTCGCTCCGTGAGGCGCAAAGGCTGGAAATGAGCATTCAAAGCGCTGAAAAAACCATGCCGGGTGCCGAAATCAATGTATTTTTGCACCTGCCTCCGATATTCGGAGACTGTATATGCGAACCGATTTGCTCCGTTTTATCACGCTATGAGGTAAAACGGTGCTTTTACGGACATATTCACGGTTTGTACGAAATTCCGCAAATCACATGCTATAACGGCGTTTCCTATATATTAACATCAGCCGACTACCTTGATTTTACACCTTATAGGGTTGATTGATTAACAAAATGGAAATTTTGCACAAATCGGCTTGACAATTTTCGTGCAATCTATATAATAGAAATGTTAGAGTAATAATCAACTCGGAGGTTAAAATTGTAATGGAAAATGTAAAGGTTACCAAGCTTGAAAAAAATCAAGTTGAGGTAGAATTCAAAATTGACAAGGCGGCTTTTGATGCGGCTTGTCTGAATTCCTACAAGAAAAATATCAAAAGATTCAATATTCCCGGTTTCCGTCGGGGAAAGGCTCCCAAGAAGATGGTCGAGCAGTTCTACGGCAAGGAGGTATTCTTCGAGGATGCGCTGAACGCCGTACTGCCCGAAGCACTCGAAAAAATCATAGACGAGGAAAAGCTTCGTGTTGTAAGCCGTCCCGATTATGAAGTAGATACCATTGACGAAAACGGCGTTTGCGCAAAGGCGAAATTCTTTGTTTACCCCGAAATCGAAGTTGATGAATACAAGGGTATTGCTGTTGACAGAACCGTCAGAGTTGTCACCGACGACGAGGTAGATCACGAGATTCAGCATGTTCGCGAGCGTAACTCACGCGAAATCGAAATCACCGACAGAGCCGCCGCATTAGGCGATACCGCAGTGATCGACTACGAGGGCTTTGTAGACGGCGTTGCATTTGCGGGCGGAAAGGGTGAAAATCACTCGCTTAAATTAGGTTCCGGTCAGTTCATTCCCGGATTTGAGGATCAGATTGTCGGTCACAATGCCGGCGACGAGTTTGACGTAAACGTTACATTCCCCGAGGATTATCACGCAGAGGATTTAAAGGGCAAGGCCGCAGTATTCAAAACCAAGCTTCACACAATTAAATTTGACGAGCTTCCCGAGCTTGACGATGAATTCGCAAAAGATGTATCGGAATTTGATACGCTTGCTGAATACAAAGCCGATATGAAGTCTAAACTTGAAAAGAGAGCGGCAGAAGCTGCCGACGCCGAGGTTGACAATAAGCTCTCCGAGGCTCTCATCGATAAGGTTAAAGGCGACATTCCCGAGGCTATGTTTGAGCAGGAGGTTGACGCTCAAATTCGCGATTATAAGAACCGTCTTGAAATGCAGGGACTTCGTCTTGAAGACTTCATGAAGTACACAGGTCAGACTCTCGAAACAATGAGGACTCAGTTCAGACCACAGGCAGAAAAGCAGGTTAAGCTCCGTCTCGGTCTTGAAAAGATTGTCGAAACAGAAAAAATCGAAGCAACCGAAGAGGAAATTGCAGAAGAAATTAAGCGCATTGCAGACGCATACGGCATGGATGTAGAAAAGGTTAAGGAGCTTGTTTCCGACGAAGCAATCGGTGCCGACGTTAAGGTTGGCAAAGCCGCAAAGCTTCTTCGCGAAAACGCCGTAATTACAGAGAAGGCTCCCGAGGAAAAGAACGAGGACAATAAGAAAACCGCCCCCGCAAAGAAAACTGCCCCCGCAAAGAAAACAACGGCAAAGAAAACCGCGGCAAAGAAGCCTGCAGCCGCAAAAGCAGAAAAGGCCGAGGGAGAGGAAAAGACCGAGGGAGAAGAAAAGCCTAAAAAAACGACTGCAAAAAAGACGACAACTGCAAAAAAGACAACAACAAAGTCTAAAAATGAAAACGAGCCTAAGGCTGAATAACATTTATTAATAAGTAACTTCAAGACACTTGCGGACTATTCCGCAAGTGTTTTTACCAAAACCAAAGGAGGACAATACAATGGCATTAGTTCCAACCGTAATTGAACAAACTAACAGAGGAGAAAGAGCATACGATATTTACTCAAGACTTTTAAATGACAGAATCGTATTTCTTTCGGACGAGGTTAACGATGTTACCGCCTCTCTCGTTGTTGCACAGCTATTATTCCTTGAAGCGCAGGATCCCGAAAAGGATATTTCCATGTACATCAACAGTCCCGGCGGCAGTGTTACCGCCGGTATGGCAATATATGATACCATGAATTTTATAAAATGCGATGTTTCCACGATCTGCATAGGCATGGCCGCAAGTATGGGAGCCTTCCTCCTGTCCAGCGGCGCAAAGGGCAAGAGAATTGCGCTTCCAAACAGCGAGATTATGATTCATCAGCCCCTCGGCGGTATGCAGGGTCAGGCGTCGGATATTAAAATTCACGCCGACCACATAATCCGCACAAAGGATAAGCTTAACAGAATTCTTGCTTCAAATACCGGTCGTCCGCTCGAAGAAATCGTCCGTGACACCGACCGAGACAACTTCCTTTCTGCCGAAGAAGCTAAGGAATACGGTCTTATAGACAAGGTATTCGACAAGAGAGCATAATTTAAGGAGAACTTTTTTATGGCAAATACCCCAAAAGGCACCGCACCGAAATGTTCGTTTTGCGGCAGAGGAGAAAACCAGGTTGAATTTCTTATCCCGTCGCCGATTGTTAAGGGTACGTTCATTTGCAGTGACTGCGTAGATGCATGCAGCGAGCTGTTAGCTCCGGCTTATGAACAAAGGGGAAAGGCGGACGATAAAAACTCCGCACTTACAATGGAAACGCTTCCCCGCCCCTTGGAAATAAAACAGAAGCTGGATGAATATGTAATAGGTCAGGACGCGGCAAAGAGAGCTCTTTCCGTTGCCGTTTACAACCATTACAAGAGAATACTCTCGCTTAATGCAAAAAATGACGACGACGTTACCATATCCAAAAGCAATGTATTATTGCTCGGACCTACAGGCGTAGGTAAAACCTATCTTGCTCAGACGCTCGCAAAGACTCTGCAGGTACCCTTTGCTATCGCAGATGCAACCACGCTTACCGAAGCAGGCTATGTCGGCGAAGATGTGGAAAACATCCTTCTGAGGCTTATTCAGGCGGCTGATTTTGATATCGATAAAGCCGAAATGGGTATAATCTATATCGACGAGATAGATAAGATTTCAAGAAGAAGCGAAAACCGTTCTATTACAAGAGATGTTTCCGGAGAAGGCGTTCAGCAGGCTCTTTTAAAAATTCTCGAGGGCACTGTTTCCAATGTCCCCCCTCAGGGCGGCAGAAAGCATCCCAATCAGGACTTTATCCAGATTAACACCGAGAATATATTATTCATCTGCGGGGGTGCATTTGACGGAATTGCGGAAATTATAGGCAAGAGAATGGGCGAACAGACAATAGGCTTCAGCTCTGCACTGCGAAACAAAAAAGAAGCAGGAACCGAGATTTATAAGGATGTCACGGCGCACGACATTATGAAATACGGTCTTATTCCCGAGCTTGTGGGCAGACTCCCTGTAATCGTATCCCTCGACGACCTTGATCGAGAGGCACTGATACGCATACTCCGCGAGCCTAAAAATGCGATTGTTAAGCAGTATTCAAAGCTTTTCGAGCTTGACGGAATCGCCCTTAATTTTACCGACAAAGCGCTTTGGGCGGTTGCAGACCTTGCAATAGAGAGAAAAACAGGTGCAAGAGGACTTCGCTCCATTATGGAGGAGGTAATGCTCGAACCGATGTACACACTTCCCTCTCAAAAAGGAATTACAGAGTACACGGTAACAGAGGATAATATTTGCAATATAAAAAAGTAGAATAATTCGAAAATCGGCTATATAAAACCGGAGTTTACCGTATCGGTAAGCTCCGGTCATTTTATTAAAATTTATTAATCAATATATCTGTATATCTACTCATTTGCCGTTTTCGGTATGTTCAGTTATGTTGTGTGAACTCAATTATTGCATTTCAAGCTTCTTCATCACTGAATAGTACCGAAGCGTTTTATCATCTTATCGTAAACCAAACCGTGAGCGAGCGTAATCTTTGCCGTGGTGTTTTTTGTGATGCCGGAGCAGATTTCCTTAGCTTCTGCGAGCATACAGTCTATGCCCGCATTTTTTAGCTTATAAGCGCATAAAATTCCTGCAATCCCGCCGCCGATAATCAAAACATCGGTGCTTTTATTGCCGTTCAATTCCTCAAAGCGCACCTTCGGGGCGTTATGTTGCCATACTGATTTCATATTATCACCGTTCATAAATTTTCTTTTGAAATTATTCTTCTTCGTTTTGTAATATATGTAGTATGTGTTTTCTTAGATTGATTATTCCTGCCGATTATAGTGATTTTTTGAGCGCAAATTTATTACAGGCGCATATCTCACTTTTTTTGTCACATACTAAAAAGAAACATTTGGGGGCAAAATGGATATTATTAAGGTCATATTGACATCGCTTTTGTCGGTAGCCGCACTGTTTATTATCACAAAAATTATGGGACACAAGCAAGTGGCTCAGCTTGACTTTTTTGACTACGTTTCGGGCATAACAATCGGCTCGATTGGTGCGGAGCTGGCAACAGAATTGGAAAAGCCGTATAAGCCGTTGATTGCTCTTGCCGTTTACGGACTTACATCATTGGTATTGAATTTGATTACACACAAAATTCCCCGTGCAAGAAAATATATTAACGGAACGCCGACAATCTTAATGGACGGCGGCAAAATCTACCGTAAAAACTTAAAAAAGGCAAAAATTGATTTGTCGGAATTAATGCTGATGTGTCGAGAACAGGGATTTTTTGATCTTGATGAAATACAGACGTCTGTTTACGAGCATAACGGAAAGCTTTCAATTCTTCCAAAATCGGAAAACAGACCTGCAACGCCAAAGGATATGGATATCCCGGTGAAAGCCGCTCACATCGGAGTTGAGGTGATCATGGACGGACGAATTATGGAGGATAACCTTACCCGTGCGGGGCGCGACGTTAACTGGCTTTCAAAGCAGTTAAAGCAGCAGGGGCAAAATGACGCCAAAAAAATATTACTCGCCGTTTACAGTCCGGAAAAGGACAAGCTTACTCTGTATTCGAACGAATAATTTCGGCATATCCCGTGAAGATATGCTTTATTAATAGGCAAAGTTATTGACTATTTTTTCAAAATCAGTTACAATATAGTATCCGGTAAAAACAGGAGTATTTAGTATTTATGGGAAAAAAATTTGAATTATCAAGGTGGGCTGTGCTGTCGGCTTTTGACGAAGGCACCGGAAAAAATCTTAACACAAAGCACATAAAGCACAACGCTGACGGAAATGTAGTTTGCGTTCCTTGCCGGGAAGAATCCGCAAATTTAAAAGGCTTCAAGGCGTATCAAATCGGCTTTGAATGGCAGGAGCCAAGAGACATTACCGGCGTTCGGATTGGTTTTGACAGGAATTTTGACTATGAGGATATTGACGAGGTTTACATCCAGTATTGGAAAAACTCGTGGCCTGACGCAACTCCGGAGCACAGAGCCGGAGCTTTAAGAGGCTGGATGAGCACGGACGATGCATTTAACGGTCGATTCAAAGAAGCATTCGGCGAAATTAAAATAGATTCCAATGGGGTTGAAGTTGTTTTTGACCATATTGATATTTCCGAATTCGGCGGCAGCTTGTATAGGCCCGGAAACTACGCTTATGCGTCAAAGGATTATAATGCGTTCTTCAGGAGAACGCTTAAGATACGCGCCGTATTTATATCAAGGTCCGCTCCCGTTATTTCCTCCTATGAAATAATCGGAGACGCCGACGTTTGCGAAAAGGAATGCGTAATATATCAAAATGTGTTCGGAAGCGTTGAAGGAATTTCTCTTTCCGAAAAGGATATTTCCGTTTACAACGGAGAGATAAAGAACATTTCCGGAGACGGTACATATTCAATTAAATATACCGCAACGGAAAATCCAAACTGTGACGGCGACAGAACCTCGCTCTGCCTTGAAACGAAGGGACTTTATCCCTTCAGTATCTACGACAGCGACATTGATAAAGGAGTTTATCTTAAGGATTACGACATTCTTGTATGCAGAAAATGCGAAAAAGAACCGAGGGAGCTTGTGAACGAGCTTGTAAATTCCAAGGCGATATTCGATAAGATTACCGATGAGCCGGAACAAACTCTCGAAAGAGCATTTCGCGACATACCCGAAATGGACGTTACAAAGCAGCAGCCCTTCGGCAGATATGTAATTCTCGGCTGGGAGGGACTGCGGAAAAAGTTTTGTCTTAAATACAACGGAGAGATTTTTTCCGACAAAACCCTATCAAAATGCACAAAACGAGATTTAAAGGATACCCTATGGGCGGGAGCCGAGCTACACTATAAAATATCAACAGGCGATCCCGCCAAACGGCACATAAATCGGGGCGATTGCACGCAATCAATGCCTGACGCACGCATTCCGGTTTATGTTACAAGGTGGTTTGACCGAGATATCGAATATACTCAGACGTCGTTTTGCATTCCGAAGGACTTATCTCTTATCGGCAAAACAGATTTAAAGGGCGATGAGGACATTATCGTGTTAAACCGCGTCGATATAAGAAATGCGTCTGACACAGAGCATACTGCAAGGCTGTATATCGAGCCCTCTCCGTCTGAAAAATTAGAGCTGTCAGGCTCTCATTTAACGGCTGTAGGCAGAGTGTTACCCGACGATACCGTTGAATACGGATGGAAAATTCAAAAGTATCCGAGAAAATATATGCGTCTTGACGTCAAATTCTCAAAGGGCGAGGTGCACACCGTTCCTCAGCCGATAAACGGTAATATTACTCTGTCAATGCGTCCGGGACAGTCCGACATAACAACAATGCACGACGGCAGAAGGATGGAATTCAATACCCCGACCTCAATAGCTACAACCCTTCTGTACGAGGTTGAATTGGCTCCGTTTGAATGCGCTCGCCTGGATTATGCCGTACCCTTTAACACCCCTGCGGCAAAAGAGGATATGGATAATATCAGTAATTATGATTTTGAAGAATGTCTAAAACAAATGTCCGATTTCTGGACAGCCTTCGCAGATAAGAGCGCAAAAATATCCCTGCCCGACGATAAGCGCTTAAACGATTTCATAAAAGCGGTGCCCTGGCATATTACAATGACCGCCATGCGTGATACGAAGTCGGGCAACTACATAATCCCGGCGGCAACATACACCTATTCGGCATGCGGAAATGAAGCCTGTATGCAAATTCGCCTAATGGATTACCTCGGCTATCACGATTACGCCGAAAAGTATCTTGAGGGGTATATTCAAACTCAGGGAATGGGCGCTCTTGACGGAAATTTTAAAACTCAGGACGGGGTGTTCTTTGCAACAAACTACGGTGGCAGAGGAACAAGCGACGACGAATTTTCATACAACC
This sequence comes from Clostridia bacterium, assembly GCA_029007295.1. Classification (GTDB taxonomy): domain Bacteria; phylum Bacillota; class Clostridia; order Oscillospirales; family CAG-272; genus SUG1201. Next base: position 102,450 of record JAQXHN010000003.1, read on the forward strand.
TTGACCACGGCTATATTCTATCATGCTTTGCAGACCACTATTTTTTAACCGGCGACAAGGAATGGCTTGCAAGAATCGCTCCAAACCTAATAAAGGGCTGTGAATTTATCTTCCGTGAAAGAGAGGCCACCAAGATAAACGACGCACGCGGCGAAAAGGTTTGCTATTACGGACTTCTGCCTCACGGACACCTGGAGGACAACGCCGAGTGGCGTTGTTGGTTCGCCGTAAATGCGCACATGTACGGCGGCATTGTTCGGTGCATTGACGCCCTGCGTGAAATTAATCACCCGGAGTGCAATAGATTAATAAGGATGGCTGACGATTACAAGGAAGACATTCTTTTCTGCATTAAACTTGCGCTTAAGAATTCCCCTGCCGTCGGAGCCGGCGACGGGTCGTTTATACCTCATTTACCCACAAGATGCGAGCTTAGAGGACGGGACTTGGGATGGTTCAGAGAAGCCGCATACGGTCCTTTGCATTTAGTCTACGGCAAAGTCCTCGACGCCGACGAAAAACTTACCGAATGGATTTTGCGGGATTTGGAGGACAACCTCTTTATTTCAAAGTCACACGGAAGAATAGCGGACAGAGAAAAGAACTGGTTCAGCCACGGCGGAGTCACAATTCAGTCTAACCTGCTGTTTAACGATTTTGTATACCTTGAGCGCAACGAGCCGGAAAAAGCGATAAGGACGCTATTCAACAATTTTGCGGTTAACCTATACCGTGATTTAAACTGCTTTACGGAACATGCGGTTCCCGAATTCGGACACGGTATCGGCCCGTTTTTCAAAACTCCCGATGAATCGCAGTTCCTTTGCTTCCTGAGATGCCATTTGATAAGAGAAGCCGACAACACCCTGTTTCTTTTGCAGGGCGCCCCGAGGGCTTGGTTCGAGCCGGGAAAGGAAATTTCGTTTACCGATTTGCCGAGCTTTTTCGGAAAGATATCGCTTAGCACCGAAACGAAAGACTGCGAAACAAGAATTAATATCGCTGCCAAAAACAGAAAAACTCCGTATGAAATTAAGCTATTTGTACGTGATTCAAAAAAGAGAACGGCAACGGACGTTTTTGTAAACGGAAAGACCGCTGAAATTAAGGACGACGTCGTCACGATAAAAGCTAACGAAAATACGTATGAAATTATTATTAAATATTAAATTTAGGAGTACAAAATGAAAAACTGGTTAAATGACGCTGTAGTTTATGAAATATACCCTCAATCCTATTACGATTCCAACGGAGACGGTATCGGCGATTTGCAGGGTATTATTGCAAAGCTCGACTACATTCAGTCCCTCGGATTTACCGCAATCTGGTTAAACCCCATTAATGCAAGCTCGTTCCGCGACGCAGGCTACGACGTTACTGATTACTACAATGTAGCTCCCCGCTACGGCACGAACGAAGATTACAAGCAGCTAACGAGCGAGTGTCACAAGAGAGGTATGAAGTGTATATTTGACCTCGTACCGGGTCATACGTCAATAGACCATCCCTGGTTTTTAGAGTCGCAAAAGGCGGAAAAGAACGAGTACACAAACCGCTATATATGGTCGGAAGAGGCCTTCGGCGACGGCGTGGGTCTTGCGGGCTTCGGCGAAAGAGACGCAAAGGTATTGAATAACTTTTTCTGGAGTCAGCCTGCTCTCAACTACGGATATGCCCATCCCAATCCGAACAATCCCTGGGAGCTTCCCGTCGACCACCCCGACTGCCTCGCTATGAGAAAGGAACTGATGAACATCATTGACTTTTGGATAGATTTGGGCACGGATGCATTCAGGGTCGATATGGCGGCTCATCTTATAAAAAACGACTGGGACGACGGAAAGGCTACAAGCGACTTGTGGCATGAGGTACGCGCTCACATCGAAGCAAAGAATCCGAATGTTCTTATGATTGCTGAGTGGGCGTTCCCCGAGAGGGCGATTAAATCCGGCTTCCATCTCGACTTTTTACTGCATTCGGGTCCCAGCGCATACCGCTCTCTTTTCCGCTATGAAAAGGGAAGAAATACGACAAACGACATGATAGGCCATTCCTACTTTGCAAAGGACGGCAAAGGTAACATCAACGAATATCTTGACCGTTTCCTTTTCGATTATACGGAAACCAAGGGAAAGGGTTATATCGGTATGATAACCGGCAATCACGATATGCAGCGCCTTGCATACCGCCGCACTCCCGAAGAATTAAAGGCGGCTATTCTCTTCCTCTTTACAATGCCGGGCGTTCCCTTTGTCTACTACGGAGACGAGATAGGAATGGACTACATTGAGGGTCTTCCCTCCAAGGAGGGCGGATACATCCGCACCGGAGCAAGAACTCCGATGCAGTGGAACAACGAAAAAAATCACGGCTTTTCGACAAGCGACACGCCGTATCTTCCGACAGATGAAAGAGAAGGCGCTCCCACGGTTGAAGCTCAAATAGACGACGATAGCTCCGTACTCGGCTTTGTACGTCAAATAATTAAAATTCACCGTGAAATACCCGCCTTCCATGCAGAAGGAGAGTTCAATATTTTGCTTCCCTCCTATCCTTTCGTATTCGAGAGAACGGCAGACGGCAGAAAATACATAATTGCAATCAACCCCTCCGACCAAAAGAGATATTTTGACGCCCCTGAAATTTCGAACGTTCTCATTTCCCAGAACACAGCGTTTGAGGGCAACCGTCTTGTTCTCGACAGCGTAAGCTTTATTGTCGCAGAAGAAAAATAAATAATAAGGCGAATAATAAATCAAGGCAATACCGGGTTAAAACCTGTATTGCCTTGATTTCATCGCATAAGTTAATTATGAATGACACCTTAAAAAACGACACAAACATATATAAAAATCACCTATAAAAATCCGTATGCTCCTGTAAAATATAATATATAAAGGACTTTGACAGACAGTATTATAGAATAACATTATCTGTAGGACATAACGGAAATATTGCGACTGTGTGCAATATTGCAAAATAAAAGCAGGGAAAGCACCTAAGCTAAGTTAATAGCCGTTGTGGGCTCTAAGGCCAGCAGTGCTTTCTCTACAACCATTATAACACAAAAAACTATTTGTCAAGTAGTAAATCAAAAAAAATGCTTGCTGAAAACGCTGTAATCAACAATAAGGAGGTATAACTATGCTGAGAATGGAAATTGCTCTGTTTTCGGTTGTTGCTTTTGTTGCATATATTTATTTTTCGGCCGAGAAGGAACGTGCGCCTCTCCACAGAACATTTTCTGTTTTATTGGTAGCTGTGCTTGCTAATTTAATGTTTGACGGTATCACCGTCTACACAGTTCATCATTTGGAAACCATACCGAGATTATTGAACGACGCCGTCCACAGACTTTTTTTGGGCAGTATGGTTTTGACGATCTATCTGTTCTATCAGTATATCGCCATTCTTGTTGAAACACAGACAGGAAAACCCCGGCGACTCGACCTGCCTGCCGCAATTTTTCTGCTTATTGCACAGCTTTGCAATTATCTGTTGCCTATTTCTTACACAGTGACGGATAAAGGAAACTATTCCTCGGGTCCTTATATGTATGTTCCCTATGCGGCGGTAGTCTTTTATCTTCTGTTGTGCGCCGGACTTTTGGCGGTTAATCGTAAGCAAATTAACAAAAAAGAAAAATATACCATCGGAATCGCACTTACAATTGAATTTACCGTATGCGCTTTGCAGGCTCTGTTCCACACCTGGCTCATCAGCGGTATGGGTATAACCTTAATGACCCTATCCTTCTATCTTACTCTGGAAAATCCCGAGGCACTTAGGGCAGAGCTGACCGAACAGAAGATGTCCATGCTCTACCTGAAAAGCCAGGTAAATCCCCACTTCCTTTACAATACGTTAGACACCATCCGTATTCAGGCACAGCTGAACGGCGATACAAAAGTGGCGGAGCTTCTTATGCGTTTGGTGGATTTTTTCCGCCTCAGCGTCAAGATAGACCGTCAAATGGTCACGCTGGACGATGAGATGGAGCTGCTGGAAGCTTACATGGAGCTGATGTGTTATCGCTACCCGGAGCTTCACTGCGAATACGACATTGACCCTGATTTGGGCGCCGCCAAGGTACCTAACTTCATTCTGCAGCCGATTGTGGAGAACAGCCTGCTGCACGGACTCAAAAACAAGGGATATCGGGGAGAGATAATTATTTCAGCCAAAGAGACGGACGAAGACAATATTGAAATCTGCGTAAGAGATACGGGAAACGGCTTTGAGAACGGCAGAAAAGACGCAATCGATAAGATGCTTCAAAACTACGCAAGGCAAGCGCCTAAGCTCACCGGAAACAGCGTAGGAATCCTAAACGTACAAAAGCGGATTAAATTACTGTGCGGCAGGGAATACGGACTTTCATATACGGAAAACGAAGACAGCGGCGTTACCGCTCACATACTGCTGCCGATGAAGGAGAAAATAAAATGAACAAGCTGCGTGTGCTTCTAATAGATGATGAAATTATGATACGCGAGGGCTTTAAGCGTCTCTTTGACTGGGAAGCCCACGACTGTGAGGTTGTCGGCGAAGCCGCCGACGGCATGGAGGCTCTGGCAAAAATCGACAGCCTGAATCCGGACATTGTCATTATGGACATCAACATTCCGATTATGAACGGACTGAAGGTAATACAAACGTCCCGTATAAAACATCCGGACGTCGCCTTTGTTATCGTTTCGGGATATGATGACTTTTCATACTGCCGTGAGGCTCTGCGACTTCAGATCACCGATTATATCCTAAAGCCCGTAAATTACGAGGAGTTCGGAAGCTGCATTGACAATCTGAAAATCGCCCTGTTTCGTCGCGAATCGTCAAAGCAGGAGGATCGGCACGAGGAACGAACCATTCTCGGAATCACACGGTACTTACAGGAGCATCTTGACGAGGAAATAACCCTGTATGTTCTGGCGGAACAATTTCACCTGAATCCGCAGTACATAAGTCAGCTTTTCAAAAGCGAGATAGGAGTGAATTTTTTGGCGTATCTTACCAATATTCGCATGGAACGAGCAAAAAAGCTTTTGCTGTCCACCTCGCTTTCCATTTCCGACATTTCGGAGCAGTCCGGTTACGGGGACTACCGTGTATTTACCAAGGTGTTCAAGAAAACCGAGGGAGTAACACCCTCCCAATACCGCCGGGACTTTTTGGACAGGCAGTAATCATTATTTCGTTATTTTAAAGTATAAAAAGCTTCGATGTCTAAAAAAATGACACAATTAACTAAAAAAACAGACTATCCGACACGGAAGAATTATAGTAGAATAGTAATGTAAAATAAAACTTTCAGGAGTTAAAAGAAATGAAAAAAATCAGCAAAATTACATGGGGTGCAGTTCTTATAGCCTTAGGCGTCATATTCGCTTTGAACGCCTTGGAAGTCACCGACATTCATTTATTCTTTGACGGATGGTGGACATTGTTTATCATCGTTCCCTGCTTTATCGGATTTCTCAGCGAAAGAGAAAAAACAAGCAATATCATAGGTCTTATTATCGGCGTATTTTTACTGCTTTGCTGTCAGAATGTGTTTGGCTTTGATATGCTTTGGAAAATAGCTGTTCCCGCAATTATCGTAATCATCGGTATAAAGCTCATTTTCGGAGCGGTTTTAGGAGACAAAGCAATAAAAATACTGGAAAATACAAAGCAGAACGGCGAGGATATTAAAGTCGGATGCGCAACCTTTTCCGGTCAGAATCTTAACTTTAACGGCGAGCAGTTTAAAGGGGCAGAACTTACGGCGGTTTTCGGGGGCGTAAAGTGCGACCTTACCAATGCAATTATTGACAACGACTGCGCTATTACAGCAACAAGCGTTTTCGGCGGAATTGATATTATCGTTCCCGATAATATAAATATCAAGATTAATTCAAATTCTATTTTCGGAGGTGTTTCCGAAAAAAACCGCCGTCCGAACGTTCAGGGTGCCGTAACCCTATACATCAATGCAACGTGTATCTTCGGGGGTGTTGAAATTAAATGAATCCCTTGCAGAAAGCAATTAAATATCTTGCAATTGCATTTGCAATTTTCCTTATCGTTACCATCATCGGCGGAATTATGACAGGAATTGCCGGAATTTCGTTACTGTTCTCGGACAGCGACGGCACTACGGGTGAAATGCAGATGTACCCTATTGACGGCGATATTTCTTCCCTTTCTATCGATTTAAGCGGAGCAAAGCTTCAAATTAAAGCTTCGGACACCTTATCGGTAGAAAGCAATAATAATTATATTTCCGTAAAATCAGAGGAAGGCAGGCTTAGTATAAAAGAAACAAGAAAGCTGTTTACAGTCTACCCAAAAGGCATAACCGTCATTTTGAATATTCCAGAGGATTATGTTTTCGATAAGGCATCTGTTGAAACAGGCGCCGGCAGGGTTAAAATTGACGCTCTTTGCGCCGACATATTAAATCTTTCTTTAGGCGCAGGCGAAGCGGATATTAAAAATCTAACGGCTCGTGAACGAGCAGAAATTGACGCAGGCGCAGGAAAGCTAAAGATTAACGGCGGACTTCTTAATAATCTCGAGCTTGATATGGGAGTCGGAGACCTTACGCTGAAAAGCCGTATAGAGGGAAAAAGCAGTCTCGATTACGGAATCGGCGACACCGAGCTTATTCTATTAGGAGACAAAGACAACTATAAAATTGAAATCGATAAGGGAATAGGAACAGCAAGCGTTGCGGGAGAAAATGTACATGACGATTATATCTACGGCAACGGTAAAAACAGAATTGAAATCGACGGCGGCATCGGTTCAATGAAAATTGATTTTTCAGAGGATTGATTATTAAGGAGTATTTCTGAAATGAAACCAAATTCGATTGTATTTACTTCTAAAAACGGTAACACACAAAAATATGCCTATATGTTGGGAGAACAAATCAGTTTGCCTGTATATTCTCTTGAGCAAGCCTATTCAAAGCTCTCCGACGGGTGCCCGATTATTTATCTTGGTTGGATCCATGCAAGCCATGTCAAAGGCTATTCGAAGGCTGCAAAGCATTTTACAGTTCGTGCAGTCTTAGGCGTAGGGCTGTGCGACACCGGAACGCTTCTCGACGAAGTTCGAAGCGCCTCCTCTATACCGGAAAGTATTACGCTTTTCACGCTTCAGGGCGGCTTTAACAGGAGCAAGCTAAAAGGAATGGATAAAATATTGATATCTATGCTTATAAAAGGCCTTTCCTCAAAAAAACAGCTAACACCGCAGGATGAGCGCATGCTGAAGCTGCTGAGCAAGGATGAATGCTATGTTACGGCGGAAAATCTTAACGGATTTTTACGCTGGTATAAGGAGCAATATACATGAGCTGTGTTTTGAGAAAATGGAGAATGTCCGATGCAAAGGATTTGGCAAAAGCGCTGAACAATGAAAAAATACTGAACAATCTGCGGGACGGACTTCCGTTTCCGTACACAGAGCAGGACGCATACAATTATATTGTCTCAATGCTTTCTTCAGACGAAAACAGTACTTTTGCATATGCCATAACGAAAAATGACATAGCAATAGGTAGTATAGCTGCCTTCCGTCAGAATAATATTCACCGTCAGACTGCGAAAATAGGCTATTATTTGTCTGAAGAATACTGGGGCAGAGGTATCATGACGCAAGCAATTCGTCGGCTTTGCGACATACTCTTTGAAACCACCGATATCATCAGAATTTATGCCGAACCGTTCGCCTACAATACTCCCTCAATAAGAGTGCTTGAAAAAGCCGGATTCCTATATGAGGGGACTATGAAAAACAATGCTGTGAAAAACGGTAAGATACTTGATATGACGCTATACAGCATTACCCGAACAACACAGACTTACCCTGTCAGAAGACTTAACAAAGAGGAGATACCTGAGGCGAAGGAGCTGTGCCTGCGGGTGTTTCTTGAATTTGTAGCGCCTGAATATTCGCCTGAAGGCGTTGCCGCTTTCCAAGCTGCTCTGAATGATCCGGAACGTACGCGACGCCTTGTATTTTACGGTTGTTTTGATGGGGATAAGCTGATAGGAGTACTGTATATGAGGGAGCCTCAGCATATAGGGGGATTTTTCGTAGATGCTTTATATCAACGACGGGGTATAGGCAGACGTCTTTTTGACGCAATGCGACTTGACTATTCACATCAGGTGTTCACCGTAAATTCATCACCTTATGCCGTAAAGATTTACAGTCATCTTGGCTTTAAACCGATAGAACTTGAGCAAACCGTAAACGGTCTTCGGTTTACGCCTATGCTATACAATGAAAAATCCACCAAAAGTAATACGAATTATACAAATTAATAATCTTAATCAAATATTAAATGGGACATTATTAGAATCAGCGATAAATAAAGCAAAATATCGAAAGAAGTACAACCTTAATATACGGATATAGACAAAGGGCGAAGATACCGATGAAAGTATCTTCGCCCTTCACGTATATTATTCGTAAACGGGTTAGCAAGAATTTGAAAGGCTTTAAATAAATCGCTGTAAGATAAATTATAAGATAAAATAGTCGATTATAAAGTATTTTTATTAAATGCTAAATTGAAATATTTCTTAGCTTTTTTGCTTTTCCAAATAATGAATTAAAATAAGATTTATAAGTAAAATAGTATTTTAAAATATAATACATATATTTTATAGTGTGGTTATTCCCAAAAGTAAAATAAAAAAGGACTCAAAACGAGTCCTCCAAAAAAGTGTGCATTAAAAACCGAATAAAGGAAGAGCAAACGGAAACTCAACCTTCCGTTAGGAAGTTCAAGCCCTCGGTCTATTAGTATCGGTCAGCTGAACACATTACTGTGCTTACACCTCCGACCTATCAAACTTGTAGTCTGCAAGTGACCTTACCAACTTGAAGTTGTGGGA
>JAQXHN010000004.1 GCA_029007295.1 Clostridia bacterium
CGGAGATCGCCCTTTCTCTGGGGACCGTCAAGAATCATCTGGTCTCCTGTGTAAGCATGAACGGTTGTCATGATACCGGAAACGATGGGATATGTGTCGTTAAGAGCCTTTGCCATAGGAGCAAGGCAGTTTGTTGTGCAGGATGCTGCGGAGATGATCTTGTCATCCTTTGTAAGTGTATTTTCATTTACGGAGTAAACGATTGTGGGAAGATCCTTGCCTGCGGGTGCGGAAATAACAACCTTCTTTGCGCCGGCGTCAATGTGAGCCTGCGACTTTTCCAAAGAGGTGTAGAAGCCTGTGCACTCAAGAACTACGTCTACGTCAAGAGCTGCCCAGGGGCAGTCTGCGGCGTTCTTTTCCGCATAAATTCTGATTTCCTTGCCGTCAACGATGATGGAATTTTCCGTAGCTTCTACGGTGTGCTTGCCTTCGCCGATCTTGCCGAGGAATGAACCCTGAGCGGTATCGTACTTGAGAAGGTGAGCAAGCATTGCGGGGCTGGTGAGGTCATTGATTGCAACAACTTCATAACCCTCAGCGTCAAACATCTGACGGAATGCGAGACGGCCGATTCTGCCAAAGCCGTTAATAGCAACTTTTACTGACATTATATTTGTCCTCCAAAAATTAATTTCAAATTTCTGCTTATACATTTTACCAAACCAATCCCCGCATATCAATAGAGAAATGGCAAAATTTTTAAATTTGTTACATTTAAAACAATCCCCTGTTGCATATTCGGCTCAAATAGGGTATAATTACATTAAATTCAGCAAAAAGTATTGACTTTATCGCTTTAGCATGTTATAATGCTAAAGTAATTCCCGGAAAGGCAGTCAGTAATGGAAATAAACGATTCTATTTTACATAAAACGGAAAAATTGATATTCACGCTTCGCCAGCTTTATCAGTCAAACGGTTATTCGCCGTACAGAATGAGCAAATTCGAGGAATATGACCTCTACGCAAAAAACAAGGAGTTTTTGGTATCCGACAATGTAATCACCTTTAACGACGCAACGGGCGCACTGATGGCGCTAAAGCCCGACGTTACGCTCTCGATTATCAAAAACACCGCCGACGCTCCGGACACAATTCAGCGAGTATATTATAATGAAAACGTTTACCGTCAGGACGCAGGCGGCTCCTTCAAGGAAATAATGCAGTCCGGCGTTGAATGCTTCGGAAATCTTGATGAAAAAGCCCTGTGCGACGTCATTTTACTCTCGGCAAAAAGCCTGAACGCCCTTGGTGGCGTGAGCGAGCTTGCGGTTTCCGATTTGTCCTTTATCGGCGAAGCTATCTCAAGACTCGGCTTGAGCAAAGAGCTTTCCGCAAGGCTCATTTCTTCCATAGGCGAACGAAACACTCACGAAATCGTCTCCGTTTGCAAATCAAACCGCATACCGGACGGCGAATGTAAAATGCTCTGCCGGCTGGCTCTTGCGCATTCCCCCATAAAAACGGCGGATGTCGAGCTTTGCGAAATCTTTGAATACTATAAGGATATTGAATCTCTCGGCGAATTCAGGTCCATGCTTTCCCGCCTTGCAAACAGCGAGGTTGCCGACATGCTTACGGTGGATTTTTCGATTATCGGCGACGAGAATTACTATAACGGCGTGATTTTCAAGGGTTATATAGATAAAATACCGGGTGCGGTTATTTCGGGCGGCAGATACGATAAGCTAATGCGAAAGCTGGGAAGAAAATCCAGTGCGGTCGGCTTTGCGGTTTACCTTGATAAATTAGACCGTCCCGAAGAAGCCATGACACCGTGTCAATCGGACGAAATGATCAATATTGCGCTTCCGAAGGGCAGACTCGGCGAGAAAATATACGATATGTTTGCAAGGGCAGGCTTTGAATGCCCGTCTATTTTAGAGCCGAACAGAAAGCTCATTTTTGAAAATCCCGAAAAGGGAGTCCGCTATTTCTGGGTTAAGCCCAGCGACGTTGCAATCTATGTCGAGCGTGGCAGCGCAGATATCGGCGTTGCGGGCAAGGATATTTTGACCGAGTATCAGCCGGATGTGTACGAGCTTTCAGACCTCGAAAAAGGAAAATGCCGTATGGCTGTCGCCGCACCTAAAGGCTTTTCGGATTCCGGAGAAGCAAAATTGCGGGTGGCGACAAAATTCGCAAACACGGCAATCAGATACTACCTGTCAAAGGGCAGAGATATAGACATCATTCATTTAAACGGCTCAATCGAGCTTGCGCCGATATTGGGACTCTCCGACGTAATCGTGGATATTGTGGAAACGGGAACTACACTGCGAGAGAACAACCTCGAGGTTTATGAGGAAATTTTCCCGATAAGCGCAAGACTCATTGCAAATAAAACCTCGTTCCGCTTCAAAAAGGAGCAAATCGAAAAAATTACAAGAGGGTTGGACAGTATAAAATGATTAAAATTATGAAATACGGTGAGATACCCAACGACGAAATCTTCGCTCGAGCAGAGCCTAAAGTGAATGTCGAGGGTATCGTTTCCGAGATTATAGAAAATGTAAAGGCAAACGGCGATAAGGCGCTTTTCGGGTATTGCGAAAAGTTCGATAATGCCAAGCTCGACTCACTCACGGTATCTCCCGAGGAAACGGAGCAGGCGCTTTCCTCGGTGGATGCGGACTTTATCCGAATTCTGAAAAGAAGCGCCGATAATATAAGACACTTCCACGAAAAACAAAAGAGAAACAGCTTCATTATCAATGACCGGGATGGCGTTGTTATGGGGCAGAAGATAATTCCCGTTGACAGAGCGGGGCTTTATGTGCCCGGCGGCACGGCAGCGTATCCTTCAACGGTATTGATGGACTCCATTCCCGCAAAAATCGCCGGCGTTAAGGAGGTAGTGATTACTACTCCTCCGAACAGGGACGGCAAAATCAATCCGTTTATTTTGGCGGCGGCGAGCGTTGCGGGAGTCGATAAAATATTTAAGGTCGGCGGCGCTCAGGCGATAGCCGCACTTGCCTACGGAACAGAGTCAATACCTAAGGTAGACAAAATCGTAGGTCCCGGCAACGCATTTGTTGCCGAAGCAAAAAAACAGGTTTTCGGCAAGGTATCCATTGATATGATTGCAGGACCGAGCGAAATATTGATTGTCGCCGACAAAAAAAGCAATCCTTGTCATGTTGCGGCGGACTTACTATCGCAAGCCGAACATGACAAGCTTGCAAGCGCCGTTTTGGTAACGGATTCCCATGAGCTTGCCGAAAAGGTAAGCATCGAGCTTGAAAAGCAAATTACAGAGCTTGACAGATACGAAATCGCAAGAGCGTCAATCGACTCCAACGGCAAAATCATTGTATGCGACAGTCTCGATACCGCTATCGAGATAACGAACGAAATTGCTCCGGAGCATCTTGAGCTTTGCCTTGATAATCCATTCGATTATCTTGACGCTATCCGTCACGCTGGCTCTGTATTCATGGGAAGATACTGTCCCGAGGCGCTCGGCGACTATATGGCGGGTCCTAATCATACGCTCCCGACAGGAGGAACGGCAAAATTCTCCAGTCCCCTGTCCGTTGACGATTTTATTAAGAAAACGCAGTACACGTATTTCACGGAAAAGGCGCTGTCGAAGCTTTGCGGCGATGTTGCCGCCTTCGCCGAAAAGGAAGGCTTAACGGCCCACGCAAAAAGCGCCACTGTTAGGACAAAGGGTAAATAATCAGGCAAAAAATATTGAAAGACATGTAATGTCAATATACGGTCAAAGCGCAAAGTTAACGCTTTTTTCAAACAAAGGAACGAAACAATGTCAAGATTTTCAAACGGCAAATATTCTACGCTCGTGCCTTACACCCCGGGCGAGCAGCCTCAAAACAGAAAATATATCAAGCTGAATACAAACGAATCTCCTTTCCCTGCGTCCGGAAAGGCATTTGACGCGGCGAGGGAGGAGCTGCACCGCTTACAGCTCTATCCCGATCCCGATTGCACCGAGCTTTGCAAAACGGCCGCAAAAGAGCTGGGAGTCTCGGAGAACGAAATCATCTTTAACAACGGCTCGGACGAGACGCTTAATTTTGCTTTTATGGCTTTCTGCGACAGCGAACACGGCGCCGTTTTCCCCGACATAACATACGGCTTCTACTCCGTTTTTGCCGAATTAAACGGGGTTCCGTATGAAACAAAGCCTTTGAGAGAGGATTACACAATCAATGCAGACGACTACATCGGCATTAACAAAACGGTTTTTATTGCAAATCCGAATGCGCCAACGGGAATTGCCCTTCCCCTCTCCGAAATTGAAAGAATTGCGGCGTCCAACCCCGATAATGTAGTTGTAATCGACGAAGCTTATGTCGATTTCGGAGCGCAAAGCGCTGTTTCGCTGACAAAGAAATACGACAATCTGCTCGTCGTTCAGACCTTTTCAAAATCCCGTTCTCTTGCCGGCGCCCGTCTCGGCTTCGGAGTTGCAAATCCCGAAATAATCAAGGAGCTTAACGCCATACGCTTTTCAACAAACCCGTACAATATAAACCGCGTTACAATGGCGGCGGGTATCGGCGCTCTCAGGGACACAGAATATTTCGAGAGAACAAAAGCTCAGATACTTAAAAACCGTGCGTATACCGTAAACGGACTCAAGGCTCTCGGCTTTGAGGTGCTGGATTCCAAGACAAACTTCGTATTCGCAAGAACTCCGAAAATGTCGGGGCTTGAGCTGTACCGGATACTAAAAGAGGATAAGGGAATCCTTGTTCGCCACTTCGAAAAGCCCCGGCTTTCGGATTTTAACAGAATTACAATCGGCGCAGGGTATCAGATGGAGCGTCTGATTTGTGAAATAACCAATATATTAAAATAAGGAAAAAAAACAATGCGTACATCTAAAGTAGAAAGAAAAACAAATGAAACGGACATTAAGCTGATTTTTTCGCTTGACGGAACGGGAGAAAATGAAATTTCCACCGGATGCGGATTTCTCGACCACATGCTTACTCTGTTTTCGGTACATTCGAAATTTGATTTATCGCTTTCCTGCGTCGGCGATACCGATGTAGACGACCACCACACGGTCGAGGATATAGGTATTGCGCTCGGCGAAGCTTTTTCGCAGGCCGTCGGAGACAAAAAAGGCATAGTCCGATATGCCGATGCCGCCCTGCCTATGGATGAAGCGCTGATACTCACCGCAGTCGATATCTCCGGACGGAGCTGCCTTTGCTTTGAATGCGAATTTCCGACAGAGAAAATAGGCGCCTTCGACACCGAGCTCATAGAAGAATTTTTCACGGCGTTTGTCCGTACGGCAAATATCACCCTTCACATCCGCCGTCTTGCAGGTTCAAATTCACATCATATAGCGGAAGGAATATTTAAGGGCTTTGCAAGAACCCTGCGCAAGGCGTCGGAAATAGATATTCGCTTCGCTTCGGAAATTCCGTCGAGCAAGGGAGTGCTTTGATGATTTGCATTGTTGACTACGGAGTCGGCAATCTGTTTTCGCTGAAAAGCTCGTTTCTGAAAATAGGATACGAGGTTAAGGTCACCTCCGACAGAGAAGAAATTGAAGCGGCAAAGAGAATAATTCTACCGGGAGTTGGAGCCTTCGCCGACGCACAGAAAAAGCTGTTTTCATCCGGACTCGGAGGAGTTATTGCCAAGGAAGCCGAAAAGGGAACGCCCATTCTCGGTATTTGTCTTGGCATGCAGCTGCTTTTCGAGCGCAGCCATGAGTACGGGCTTCACCGCGGTTTAGGCTTGATTCCCGGTGAAATATGTCCTATTTCCGACGTAATTTCACCTGATTTAAAGATACCGCACATGGGCTGGAACGCCCTTTGCTTCGGCTCCGAAAAGCATCCGCTGTTCAAATATCTGACCGAAGGCGACCATGTCTATTTTGTTCACTCCTACTTTGCTAAAACCGATGAAAAAAATATAATCGCAAAAGCCGAGTACTCTTATCCGTTAACGGCGGCTGTTGCAAATAATAATGTTATGGGCTGTCAGTTTCATCCCGAAAAAAGCGGAGAAGCAGGGCTTAAAATATTGAAAGCGTTTTGTGAGGGAATATGATTATTTATCCGGCAATAGATTTATACGAGGGACAGGCGGTCCGTCTGCTAAAAGGCGATTACAGTAACAAAACCGTATACTCCGATAAGCCGTTGAATGTTGCGCTGAATTTTGCGCTTTGCGGGGCGACACACATACATCTGGTCGACTTAGAGGGAGCGAAAAACGGCAATACTCCGAATTTCGACGAGGTTTGCAAAATAAAAAACACCGTAGGCCTTTTTTGTGAAATAGGCGGAGGCATCAGAAGCATGGAAACGGTTGAAAAATATCTCTACAGCGGCATAGACCGAGTAATTCTCGGAACCGCCGCCGTAAACGACCGACGCTTTTTGGAAAAGGCCGCAAACAAATATTCAAGCCGGCTTGCCGTCGGAGTTGATATTAAAGACGGCTACGTCTGTGTAAACGGTTGGACGGAAAAAAGTGAAATTCACTACAGCGAGTTTATCCCTTATCTTGAGAAAATCGGTATAACAAATATTATTGTAACGGATATTTCGAAGGACGGCGCAATGAAGGGTACAAACAGAGAATTATATAAGGAGCTGCAAAGCAAATACGATATCTCCGTCACAGCCTCCGGGGGCGTGTCGACAATGGACGATATTATTGAGCTACGCCGTATGAGGCTTCACGGAGCCATAATCGGAAAGGCATATTACACCGGTGCAATTTCGTTAAAGGAAGCGATAGATAAGGCAAAATGATTACTAAAAGAATTATTCCGTGTCTTGACGTTTGTAACTCAAGAGTCGTAAAGGGCACCAATTTCACAAATCTCCGGGATGTCGACTCTCCCGTTGAGCTTGCCGAATACTATTCCTCAAGCGGTGCGGACGAGCTGGTTTTTTACGATATTACGGCATCGAGCGACGAAAGAAAAATTTTTACGGAAATACTGACCGAAACCGCAAAAAATGTTTTTATTCCGCTGACCGTCGGCGGCGGTATTAACACCGTTTCCGATTTTGAAAGAGTTCTTAACTGCGGCGCAGATAAGGTAAGCGTAAATTCGGGCGCCATACGCAACCCCGATTTAGTCGGTGAAGCCGCTAAGCTCTACGGGGATCAATGCGTTGTACTGTCGGTCGATATAAAAAGAGTAGGCGGTGAATTCCGAGTCTTTGCCAAGGGCGGACGGGAGGACACCGGAATTGAAGCCGTAGAATGGATAAAGCGCTGCGTCGGAAACGGCGCGGGCGAGGTTGTGGTAAATTCCGTCGACACCGACGGCGTTAAGGGCGGCTTCGACATCGAGATGCTCTCGGCTGTCTGCAACGCCGTGTCTGTTCCCGTTATTGCCTCGGGCGGAGCCGGCTGCATTGAGCATTTTATCGAATTGTTTAAAGCCTTGCCCCGGGTTGACGCAGGGCTTGCGGCGTCGATATTTCACTACGGAGAGGTCAAAATCGCCGATTTGAAGAATGAGATGAAAAAAAACGGCATAGCCGTAAGAATATAAACGGTTCACCGTTTTTGCATTTTGCAAAACGAAAAATATATACAATACACCTGAAAAAACGGAGTAGAAAATGATAAACACAGACATGTTAAAATTTGACGAAAAGGGGTTAATACCCGCTGTCGTAGTTGACAGCATTTCAAAAAAAGTACTGACTCTCGCTTATATGAATAAGGAAAGTCTGAGAATTTCCGAAGAAAAAGGCTTAACATGCTTTTGGAGCCGTTCGAGACAGGAGCTTTGGCTGAAGGGAGAAACAAGCGGAAACTATCAGCACATTGTTTCAATCACTTCCGATTGCGACGGGGACGCCCTCGTTGTCGAGGTAGAAAAGGACGGGCCCGCCTGCCACAAGGGAACGGAATCCTGCTTTGAAAACAAGCTTTACCAAAGCGACAAATTGCAAAGCTTTTCCTACGAGGGCTTACTAAAGCTTATCGAAGGCAGAAAAATTGAGAAAACCGAAGGCTCATACACCACTTATCTTTTTGAAAAGGGACTTGACAAGATTCTCAAAAAGGTCGGCGAGGAGTCAACCGAGGTCATTATCGCCGCAAAGGGCAACGATAAGCGCGAAACGGTTTATGAAATAGCCGATCTTGCTTACCATGTAATGGTTTTGATGGTCGAAATGGGCATCTCGCTCGAAGATATTCATAAAGAGCTGGCCTCGCGTCACGTTATTGACAAAAAAGTAAAACAGGAAAAAATGGTGTAACCGATTTAAATTTCATACTTAAAGGGCGGTCGTTGTCGACCGCCCTCGGTTTTACTGCATTTTTCCTTTAATTTTGTCCCAGTACGCCTTTGCGGCGCTCTCTACCTTGTTTTCCCCGAATTTATAATACTCCCTGTCCTTCAAATCCTCGGGCAGATACTGTTGTTTTACCCAGTGATTGGGATATTCGTGAGGATATTTGTAGTTACGGTAGTTGTTAGACGGTCTCATATAAGGCGGCACTGTCTGCCCCTTTCCGTTTTGAATATCGGAAAGCGCATTATTATAAGCCGTATATGCAGAATTCGATTTCGGCGCAGTTGCCAAGGTTAACGCCGCATTAATCAGCGGTATTCTGCCCTCGGGCAAGCCCAAATCAAAAGCACTTTCGACGCAGGCGCGGACAATAACGGGCGCCATAGGATAAGCAAGCCCGATATCCTCGCTTGCAATGACCTGCAGTCTTCGGCAAACTCCGACCAGGTCTCCGCCCTCAAGAGCTTTTGCCACATAAAAAGCCGTAGCGTCAGGGTCGGAGCCTCTTATGGATTTTTGTATCGCCGAGAGCAAATCGTAATGTACGGTACCGTTTCTGTCGAAATTGCCAATAACGGCGGGCACAAAAGCTTCAAGCGATTCCTTGATGATATCGCCGTCGCAGGCGTAGTATGCGTTTTCAAGATAGGTTATCGAACGGCGAACATCCCCTGCGCCTATTCTCGCAATATATAAAAGAGTATCGTCGTCGCACCGGCGGTCCGTACCATTTTCGCAGTTAATGTAATCAAGAGCACGCCGAAGTCCTAAAACAATATCCTCCTCCTTCACCGCATAAAACTCAAATACGGCGCTTCTGGAAATAATCGCATTGTAGACATACAAATACGGATTTTCCGTTGTAGACGCAATGAGAGTAATTCTCCCGTCCTCTATATATTCAAGCAGGGACTGTTGCTGTTTTTTATTGAAATACTGTATTTCATCAAGGTACAGCAATATTCCCCTGTCGGCGAAAACCGTCTTCGTATCGTCAATGACCTCGCGCACGTCCGCAAGCGTTGCGCTCGTTGCGTTGAGCGAACGCATATCCATTCCCGAACTCTGCGCTATAATTCTTGCCGCCGTGGTTTTTCCCGTGCCGGGCGGGCCGAAAAAAATCATATTTGTCATCCTGCCGCCTTCTGTCAGACGGCGTATGGCGCCGTTTTCACCGAATAGGTGCTTCTGTCCGACAATTTCGTCAAAGCGTCTCGGCCGTACGGCGTCCGCCAAAGGTTTATTTAACATATCTTACCTTAACATAATAAAGATTTTACTCTATTATACTTTTCCGTTCGGATAATGTCAAGTCAGTCGGCAAAATCAATTTTCACATCGCCGCTTGTGGTTTCAATGTCCAGCTTTCTCTCGCCCGAGTCGCTCGGGTACAAATCGGTGTCGCCGGATGTTGTCCTAACCGATATTTTGTAATCGGATTTTCTTTTTAAGAGATTGCCCTCAATACTTCCGCTGGAAGAGTAAAATTTTATATCCTTGCTGTCTACATCGGAAAATTCGATTTCACCGCTTGTGGTTTTGCACTCAATAAGCTCGCAAGTGAGATTTTCAAATTCAACCTCTCCCGAGGTTGTTTTGCATTTAACAAAAGAAGCGTTAACATCGCTTAGCTCTATCTCGCCGGAGGTGCTTTCAAGCGACAACTCGCCGCCTTTCACATTTTCGAGACTCACGCTGCCGCTTGAAACGTCAACGCTCGTTTTGTCCTGTGAAACTCCGTATATCTCAACGTCCGAGCTTGACGCATTTACCGAAATGATCCCTCCGTAGCCCTTCGGCACCGAAACAACGGTATCCGTGTCCTTCGCAGAAAGATTGATATTAAAATCGATATAATCCCTCTCTCTTTCCAGCGTGAGAACGCCGTCTTTTTCAACAATTTTCAATGAGTTTTTCTCGTTTTGATAATACTTTACGAATACTTTATCTGTATCCGATTCCTTTATTACTATATCCTCGCTGTATTCCGATATGCGTATTTCCTTTATGTCGTTTTTTGCCGAATATTCCGACGCCGTGAGCTTTGGTTCAAAAAAGGAATAGTTCTCAAGCTCTCCCTTTGCCGCCGCAAAGGATACTCCGAGCAAAACAACACCGCATACGATTATTATCAGTGCAATAACAGTTGATTTTTTCATTTTATGCCTCCGTTAAATATTTGCTATTTTTTTCTTTACGGCTGTAATTATTTTCTTTAAAAAGCCTGTTAACAGCCTTCCGAGCAGAAAAACCGGTCTCCAAAGAATAACGGAAAAACCGATGAGAATCAGACCCACTCCGAAATAAGCTATGACGCTCGGCGCAGTTATACCGGCGTCG
The DNA here is from genome assembly GCA_029007295.1 of Clostridia bacterium. Classification (GTDB taxonomy): domain Bacteria; phylum Bacillota; class Clostridia; order Oscillospirales; family CAG-272; genus SUG1201. The sequence continues at coordinate 10,608 of JAQXHN010000004.1, forward strand.
AATATACCCTTTAATGCGCCGAATATCCCCATTATTCCTGCAAAGCCAAACGCCGCCTCGCACGCAAAAAACGACGCTATTACAGCCCAAAACGCCAAATATACAGCAACTGCCGCAATCAAAAATGCAAACAGCAGCGGAACCCAGAAGGGAGCCGAGATAACGCAGATAAACAGCCATATGCCCCCTTTTCCGTCTTCTCTTGCTTTACTGCGGCTTCTTTCTATTTTCTCGCATAGCAAAGACTTGATTGTCTTTTTACCGATAACCGTGTTTTTTACAACGGTGTCGATATCCTCCATTGAAGCAAGAGCGTTTTCTTCTCCTCCGAGCTCCTCCGCTTTATCGTCTATTATGTCCGAATAATATTCTATAATCTCCTCGGGATTATCAACCTTTGCCGCCCGAAGCTTTTCATCAAGAGCTTTTAAATATTCAGATTTAGTCACTGTCTTTCCTCCTTAATATAGTTGTAAATCCGCACAATGCTTTCCCACTCCCGCATTAAATCGGTAATGTGTTCTCTGCCCTTGTCCGTTATACTGTAATACTTGCGAAGCCTGCCGTTATACTCCCTGGATTCTGAAACCAGCAAGCCTGCGGCAAGCAGACGTTTCAGTATGGGATATAGTGTTGATTCGGTTATTTCAATGAATTCTCCGACATCGCGAACCAGCTTGTATCCGTAAGATTCGCCTTTTTCCAGCACGGCAAGCACGAGAGCGTCAAGCACGCCTCTTTTGAACTGCGACTCCATTTTTCCCTCCCCATAGTCTGTTATGTGCTATATTATATAACGCATAGTATTATTTGTCAAGTAGTATTGCAAAAAAAATCAGCTGCCTCAAAATTAAAAAATTTTGAGGCAGCTTTTTAATTATTTTCATATTACAAAACATAAAATACAATGCTTATCGCCTGAAGCGCACTGCCTATCAGCACGAAAACATGGAATACGGTATGATAAACGGCGTTTTTCTTTTTTCCCAGTCCGTAAAGAATCGCTCCCAATGTGTATGAAATTCCACCGCAAAGAAGCCAAGCAAAGCCCGTCGGTGTTAATGCGGAAACCGTGTCCTTCAGAATAAAAACGATGCCCCAGCCCATTGCAATATAGCAAATCATCGAAAGCGTTTGATAGCGTTTAAGGTCTATGGCGGTAAGTGTTGCCGCCGTAAACGCACATCCCCATTCCATGGCAAACACGCAAACAGCGCCGAATTTGTTTATCGGTAAAATACCCGACAGCAATATTGGGGTATAGGTACCCGCTATCAGCAGATAAATCGTGCAGTGATCGACAACCTGCAAAACCCTCTTTGCATATTCCGCGCGGACCCCGTGATACAGCGAAGACACGGTGTACAGTATAATCATAGATACCGAAAATACTACGCCCGTTATCTCGCCTACGGTGTTGCCTCGGCTTTTTGCGGTAAATATACATACAAATAACAGCGCAATACCGAAAATTCCGCCTATAATATGAGTAATCATATTTGCGTATTCTTCCGAAACAGTATAATTCGGCATTTGTCTTTCTCTTAACGGAGTTCGTTTCATCTTATTTCCCTCATTTACCGTTTTAAGCAAATTGCGTTCGCTGCTGTTTCGAGCAGGCTCGCTTTCATCGGTAACAATTATATTCCGTCGGGAAAGCAAAGTAAACCTACAGCTGTCCGTTTTCGGTCTACGGTTGAAAACTGCGTCTCTACGTTAAAAAGCCATACTCTACCGTCGGTAGAATCCGCCGAAAAAAACAGTCCCCGTACATTTTGTACAAGGACCGTTTCGTGCGTAATGCTTTTAAATTTAGAATTATATAGAATTTATATCGTCTTGTATTGCCGAAGAAATTTATATCGTCTTGTATTGCCGAAGAAAATCATCTGAATTTATGAACGCCTTACGGCTTCGATAAATAAAAGCTTTCTCCGCCTATACTGTTTTTATCAGCCTTAACCTAAAGAAGCAAGCGATGAAATGTCAACTGCGTCATCAGGAACATCGCTCTTGGAAACTCTCTCAAGAACCTCGCCGTCAAGTGTGAGCTTATCGCCTTCGAGCTTATACTCAGACTCATCGGTTTCGTCCATCATTGTAACCTCGAGCTTGTCGCCCTTGTCCTTCCACTCGATTCCGAAATAGAATGAGCCCTCGTCCGAAACATAGTAAACTTTTCCGGTTCCGTCGTCGCTGAATTCAATAATTGCTTCGCTGCCCTCTACGTTACCCTTCCAGTAGCCGACTAAGCCGCTGTCCGAGGAACCGCAGGAAGCAAGTACGGAAAGTGCGAGCAATACTACGATTGAAAGTGCTAAAATTTTCTTCATAATAAAAACTCCCTTTTTATAGATTTGTTATATATTAACATACTATGTTTAATTTGTCAACATAAAACGGAAAATTAATTATTATTGATTTATCAGGGCAACATACGCTGTTTATCTTCCCCAATATTTTCTGTCAAGGCTTCGCATCTGAACAGCCTCGGCAACATGATTGGCAGAAATGCTTTCGCTTTCCGCAAGATCCGCTATTGTTCTCGCAAGTCTTAAAATCCTGTCATGAGCTCTTGCCGACATACCGAGATTATCAAACGCAGCACGCAAAATTGCGTCCCCCTGCTCGTCTAAAGCGCAGTATTTCCGTATCTGAGCCGGAGTCATCTCCGCATTTGAATTGCAGGCAAAGCCGTCGTTGGCATATCTCTTTACCGCCCTTTCTCTTGCTCTGTTTACCCTTTCACGGATAACAAGGGACGATTCCGCCTTTGATTTGTCGCTGATTTCGTCGTATGAGAGAGAGGAAACTTCTATCTGGATATCTATTCTGTCAAGCAGAGGACCGCTTATCTTTGAAAGATAGGAGTTTATATCCCTTTGCCTGCAGTTACATTGCTTTGTGGGATGACCGTAATAACCGCATTTGCACGGATTCATAGCGCATACAAGCATAAACGAGCACGGATACGTAAGTCTGCCGCTGGCTCGTGTGATTGTAATTTGTTTGTCCTCTATGGGCTGACGCAAAACCTCGGTTGCACTTTTTCCGAATTCCGGAAATTCATCGAGAAACAGAACGCCGTTATGAGCCAGGGAAACCTCTCCGGGAGTCGGCACCCTGCCTCCGCCGGACAGAGAAACAGGCGACATTGTATGGTGCGGAGAGCGAAAGGGTCTTGTCGTTACAAGAGAAGCGTTTTCCTGCAAAAGACCGGCAACCGAATGAATTTTGGTGGTTGTCATAGCTTCGTCGAAATTCATCTTCGGAAGTATTGACGGGATTCGTTTTGCAAGCATGCTCTTTCCGCTTCCCGGAGGACCGATAAGCAGAATATTATGACCGCCCGCCGCCGCAATTTCAAGCGCTCGCTTGGCTCTTGCCTGCCCCTTTACATCGGCAAAATCCAGACCCTTAAAATCGTCAAAATCAAATGCGGTGGCGTCCGCCTTAACAGGACGCAGCTCCTGAACGCCGTTCAGATGATTTACAAGCTCTTGGACGCTTTTAACGCCGTAAACGTCGATTCCGTCGACAACACTGCCCTCCATTGCATTCTCCGAGGGTACGAATATCTCGCGGTAACCCAGTTCCTTTGCGGCGGAGCACATGCACAAAACGCCGTTAACCCCGCGTACCTCTCCCGACAGCGACAGCTCTCCGATAAAGCATTTTTCACGGACAAGGCCGCTGTTTTTTATCTGACCGAGAGCAGTCATTAAGGTTACGAGTATAGGCAGATCGTAAGACGAGCCCTCCTTTTTCTTATCTGCCGGCGCCAAATTAACCGTTATTCCGGAATCGGGAATATCAAAGCCGGAATTTACAACCGCACTTTGAACCCTTTGCTTTGCTTCCCGGACTGCGGTATCTGCAAGTCCGACAATGTCAAAACCGCCTATTGTAGGTCTTACGACGGTTTCAACCGTTACACCGAAGCCGTCTATCCCCCACAATCCGATTGAATTTGTCTGAGAAATCATAATTTTGTCCTTGTTTTTGTATTTTAATCAATAATGAATTCACCGAAGCATTCCGGTCTGTGAAAATCCGGAACGTCCCATACGATAGGATTCCACATTCCGTAGTGGGGAGTATGAGTTTCCTCGCCGACCTTGAAAAGATTTCCGAAAAGCACCGTGCCTTTATCGGTTTTATAATCGCCGCCGAAAACATCCTTTAAAATTTTCGGTGTGAAGACTGCAAAAACCGACCATTCGCCTTCCGTTTTTTCAGCTTTTATTTTCGGAATATCGGTTATTAAATGAATGCTCGTTCTGCCGTCTCTGCCTTCGCCGACGCCTATTTTCGACACGCCCAGGGAATTCATTTCGCAGTTTATGTATTTGCCCCCTCTGACAAAGCCGAAAAAACACTCCATACACGAATCAAGCCAGACCTCTTCGTCGAAAGCAAGATGAACCGCTTTCGGATTTTTCTCCTCGCATGTCATTTTCAGCCAAAGAGTACCGTCCGCCGTAAAAAGCATTTTTGCCGAGGTTTTCGGACGGTACTCGCCGCCCCACACGTATTCGTCAACGTTAAGCGTATTCGCACGGTCAAAATCGGCGGTATCGAGCGTTACAATTTTATATTGCTTCATTATTTTATTCCCTTTCGGATTATTGGTATAATTATACAGTTTTCGCAACGGTTTGTCAAGCGTTACGGCAGACCGTACATCGCCGCACGGCATAATAAACGCCGATATTTATGCATATAATATAGTCAGTCGGCATTTCGCTCCGTAATCCGTTATTCTATCAGATATAATATTCAATTTTTGAAAAATTGTTAAGAATACGTCTTATCATTCGGTTTTTTCAAAAAAACTATTGATTTTATCCGAAAAATATTGTAGAATATCTTGAATAGTATATAATTACAACATATTTGGAGGATTATAATAATATGATAACAGCAGGCGATTTCAGAAACGGCGTTACCTTCGAGATGGACGGCAGCGTTTTTCAGGTAATCGAATTTCAGCATGTTAAGCCCGGCAAGGGTGCGGCTTTTGTTCGTACAAAGTACAAAAATGTTAAAACAGGCTCGGTGGTTGAACGTTCCTTCTCTCCTACGGATAAATTTGAAAACGCTGTTGTAGAACGCAAGGAAATGCAGTATCTGTACAATGACGGCGATCTCTACTACTTCATGGATATGGAAAGCTTCGAGCAGCTCCCCATCAGCAAGGACAAGCTTGATGACAATTTTAAGTTCGTCAAGGAGGAAATGATGTGTAAGATCGTTTCCTATAAAGGAGACATCTTCTCGGTTGAACCTCCGATGTTTGTCGAGCTGGAAGTAACCGATACCGAGCCCGGCTTCAAGGGCGATACCGCTCAGGGCGCAACAAAGCCCGCGACCCTTGAAACAGGCGCCACAATTAAGGTTCCGCTCTTCATTGACATCGGCAACAAGCTCCGTATCGACACGAGAACAGGCGAATATCTCGAAAGAGCGTAATCAGATAGCAAATACTTATTTTTTCAACGGAGGTATATAAGATGACTATTACTGAAAAGGCGGCTTATCTTAAGGGACTTTTGGAGGGAATGAACCTCGACGAAGCAAAGCCCGAAACCAAGCTTTTAAAGGCTATGATTGATGTTATCGACGATATGGCAATTACCGTTTGCGATCTCGACGATTCCGTTGATACATTAAACGCTTATTGCGACGAGCTTGATGAGGATCTCGGTCAGGTTGAGGAATATGTTTTCGGAGACGAAAGCGAAGGTTGCGATTTCGATTGCGATAATTGCGAGGACCCCTGCTGGGACGACGATGAGGAATACTGTGACTGTTGTGATTGCGATTGCGAAGATGATTGCGAATGCGATGACTGCGGCGAAGACGGTTGTGATTGCGGCTGCGACCACGAATAATTTCTATAAGTCAACGGGCTGTCGGAGGACAGCCCGTTTTTGTTAATTGAGAAATGTATATGCAGGTGAAAAAATGACATTCAACGATATTAAAAATAACGATACGGTAAGAAGATACATCGTGGGAGCGGATGAATCACTGGCAGCCCTCGGATATACAGAGCACAGCTTTGCCCATGTTACAAGCGTTGCGGAAAAGACCGGTTACATACTGAAAACTTTGGGTTACGACGACAGAACCGCTGAGCTGGGTAAAATTGCCGGGTATCTTCACGACATAGGCAATCTTATAAACCGCGAAGACCACAGCCAAAGCGGCGCTATTATGGCTTTCCGCTTGCTTGACAGCTTTAATTTTTCAGCGTCGGAAACAATAATGATCGTTACCGCAATAGGCAATCATGACGAGGGTAACGGCGTTCCCGTAAGTCCGCTTGCGGCGGCGCTGATTATTGCGGATAAATCAGACGTTCGCAGAAGCAGGGTCAGAAATCAAACGCTTACCGCCTTTGATATACACGATAGGGTGAACTATTCGGTTACGAAATCCGAGCTTACCTTCAACGATTCTAAAACAAATATAATACTAAAGCTGCAAATCGACACCGAAATCGGAAGCATTATGGAATATTTTGAAATATTTATGGAAAGAATGCTTCTGTGCCGAAAAGCCGCCGAAAAACTCGGGTTAAAATTTAATCTGATAATTAATTCTCAACAGCTGATTTAAACTGAGGGGAAAACAAAAAAGGCACAGCCTATCTCACAAGTGAAAGCATGTCGTTCTATATAAATTTCGATTACGAAATTACAAAGGACTCCGTAACGATGATAATGGCCGACGAAACCAACGAGATAGAGTATTCGATTAAAGACGGCGTGCTTACGTTTGACGGGAGTAAAATGACAAGAGCAAGCAAAGCCGACATCCCGAAAAACGCACATAACATCTCGGAATATTCCGAGACTGCCGAATGAAAATCCGCAAATGAACCGGCAAAAGCCAAAGCTTAATATATACCGCGCATTCGGGCAACGATTACGCTGAAAGCTTTTTCGGAAAGACCTATTCAATTCCGGCGTAATTCCGGCATCCGAAAACCGATACTTATGAATAATAAAAAACCGCCTCAAAATGACTTTTTATGCTGTCACTGTTGCGGCGGTTTTTTTGTTTATAAAATTATAAAAAACGAACGTCGGAAAATGTGCCGATTTTATTGAATTAGGCTAAGCGTCGAGCTGACTTGCCAAGAAAGAGGCAGCGGTGCGTACGAGCTTTTGCTCCGTTTCACGGCTTTGTGCATTACCCTTAAAATCCTTTGTCATGGAAGCCACGCAGCCGATTATATCGCCCTGAACAATTATAGGCATGGCGCACGAAACAAAATAGTCTCCCTTGGTGTCATTCACGGCGTTGACAGCGTCAAGCGAACCGTCATTGGAATACAAAGCCCGCGATTCCATAATTTCCTCAAGCTCAGGCGAGAGACTCTTTTCGGCAAAATCACGCTTGGGCACACCGGCGCAGGCTATAACGCTGTCACGGTCGCATATTACAACCGATAAATCGCAGGTTTTGTGCAATGTGTCGACATATTGAGACGCAAAAGATAACATCTCTCCGATAGGAGAGTACTTTTTAAAAATTACTTCTCCGTCGCGGTCTGTGTATATTTCCAGCGGGTCGCCTTCCCGGATACGCATAGTCCTTCGTATTTCTTTAGGAATGACGACTCTTCCGAGGTCGTCTATCCGTCTTACTATTCCTGTTGCTTTCATATTTTTACTCCGAATAATTACTTCATGATTTCATTTTTCAATGTAACTGTAGTATTTGCATTAGAAGTAAAATTATTCAATCGCAAAATCAGATTGCATTAAAATTAAATTATGCAAAGCAATACAGATAATATTATAAAACAGACCTAAGTAAAACGAACGAGTCATAATCGTAAACTTCAAAAGGCAAACCGCCCGACGATACGCCGTCAGGCGGTTTTTGCTCGTTTGATATGAAAATTTACATTAATAGTTCTCTTTGCGAACCTCAAAATATGCTTTAGGATGCTTGCAAACGGGACAGCTTTCGGGAGCCGAGGTGCCTACTACGATATGTCCGCAATTACGGCATTCCCAAACGGTAACGCCTGCCTTTTCAAACACCGTCTTGGTTTCAACATTTTTAAGAAGCGAGCGGTATCTTTCCTCGTGCGATTTTTCAATTGCGGCAACGCCTCGGAACTGCTCGGCTAAATCGTGGAAGCCCTCTTCGTCGGCCTCCTTTGCCATACGGTCGTACATATCGGTCCATTCCGCATTTTCGCCTTCTGCGGCATGAAGCAGATTCTCGGCCGTATCGCCAAGCTCCCCGAGCGCCTTAAACCACAGCTTTGAATGTTCTTTTTCGTTTTCAGCCGTCTTAAGGAAAAGCGCCGCTATCTGCTCATATCCGGCCTTCTTTGCAACGCCGGCGAAGTAGGTATACTTATTTCTTGCCTGTGATTCACCGGCAAACGCCTCCCAAAGATTCTTCTCCGTTTTGGTGCCGGCATACGGGTTTGCGGGTTTTTCCTCAATTTTCACAAACTTTTCCTTCGGCTGTTTGCAAACGGGACAGCTTTCGGGAGGAGTGTCTCCTTCGTGAACATAGCCGCATACAGAGCATTTCCATTTTACCATTTTTGTTACCTCTTTCCTTATTACTTTTTTAATTCTTTTCGATTAATCCTTCTCGGTTCCGTCGGGAATATCCGTATATGCTTATTTCTAAGGCGCATATCAACTGATATGCTTCGGATTGAGAGACAGACGCTGTAATTTCTTTAATTTATGACGCTCGTTTCCGCAAGCAATACTCCGTTTTACGCATGATTTTTTGTAGTAAAAACGGGCATTGCCCCGAAAACGTTATAGTCTCCGCCCTCAATTATAAGCCTGCGAACCAGGGCATTCGCAAGCTTTTTCCTTGCGTTTTCATATATTCGTGCGGTTGTTCTCCCTACCTCGAGCTGTTCTCTGCATTCTTTCTGCTATTGCTTCAAATTCATCAACAGTAAGAACAACGGACTCCCCTTTTGTACAGCTTGCCGGGGAAAATTCAAGGATTTCCGGAACATGACACACTCTTGCGTCTTTTCGGTCTTGCCATACCATCCCCTCAGTTAATATTATAAAGGGATTATGGACATATGTCAATAATAGTTAATGTTAATTTTGGGAATTTTCTTATTTATACAGTAGTTTAATTTGTCCGTTCGGCATAATTATATTCAGCAACGTAAACAATTTCTTCGCACTTAGAATTCGGCATAGAGCATAAAGCATTCCGTTTTTAACTTTCCCGCAAATAAACCGACCCGTCGCAAAGAGAATAACCGCATCTTTAATATTACGTCTATTCTGTTTGTATGTTATAATACTTTTCTAAAGTATGAATAATGTCGGCGGAGGCGCAGCGGATTTTGATTCTTACTATCATATCGGATTTTGCAGTGTTTGTTTCAGTGTCGGAAGCAAGGACGGATAAGCTGACGGGCGAACAGATTGACGCCGTATATCGGGGTATTCGTCCGCCGGTATATAAACAGTAAAAGCAAAATCAGCGGGAAAGATCGGGAAATTGTTAACATTTTGTAAACATGCAAAAATAAGTGAGACAAAACCCGTTTTTTTATCATTAATAGATGAAAAGTTTAACCGCTTTCTATTACATAGGGAAAAAAAGAAATATATGAAAGGATAAGATATAATTTTAAGTATATCTCTTACAGCTATGAAAAAAAGCATTAAATTAACGACTTTGGCAATCGCGATAATAATTTTAACCTTTTCGCTCGTCAGCTGCACAAATACAGTTAAACCGGATGAAAAAAATATCACCTCATCCGACAGCAAAACAATAAACCCTGCAGTAACAAAGGAAGAAGAAAACAAGGACTCGCTTTCCACCCTTGGAGCATCCGGCGCAGAAACATCCGATAAATCGGATAACAACGACGGAGCAGATTTTGATTCTTATTATCATATCGGATTTTGCAGTGTTTGTTTCAGCGTCGGAAGCAAGGACGGAAAAGCTGTTAATTTTGAGAATACATTTGTCAAAGATAGGAATGATGAAGTTATCGAGCTGATTAATAAATACGACAATTTAATAAAAACAGATAATTGCAGATATCAAAATACTCTTTGGTATTTGGTAAAGGACCTCGGACTTACACGTGCGGATATTGAAGCTTATGAGTCTTGCATGGATGAGAGCCACGTCGAGAAGCTTACAAACGAACAAATTGACGCCTTGTTTATCGAAGACGAATGTGAAGCAAGAAATGCCATGCGTGAACCTTGGACGCTTTTTGACGGCGAGCTTGTTTATACAATAAAAGATATTGAAAAAATGACCGAAGACGAGTTTAAACACCACAATTTCAAAGCGGAAGATATAGAACGTTTGATTGATTTCTTTAAACAGTATCCGGATTCTTTTGACTATTCGAGCTTCAGCGAGGACAGAAAGGATCAAGCGTACAAGAATTCTAAAGAAACAGCAGATTATTATATTAACATTCTTACAAATCTTCAAAAATAATTTGATAGATTAAGCCAAAAAAGCGACAGCGTAACGGCGGCGTCCAAATCCGACGCTGAATTATTCCGAACTGTTTTATGATTTTAAGACGCCTACCGAAAATAAACGCTCGCAAGGTATTGCTAAGTAACTGCGGTATTCTCTAATCCTACATCATCATCGAGATTTGCATTTTAACGAGATTTTTGAACCGCAGATACAATGTACTCTCCCGTCATACTTAATTTAATATGTCGCATAAGGACAAAAACAGCTCCTTATCTTCATAAACATAAACATGCCTCCTTTTCAATAAAAATAACCCATAAAAGAGAGCCGACGGGTATGTACTGTATTAGAAAGCCGTTATAATTCACGGCTTTCTTTTTTTTAAAAAAGTTTTCCGATCCAAGGAATGTCAATTTCAAAATACTTGTTGACATTTCAACAAGTGTATGATATACTCTAAAGGTACCTGTTGAAATTTCAACAAGTACCTCCCTGAGCAATAATTTGATAATGTAAGGAGTTTTCTTGTGAACAAAGAACAATTACATCCAAAAAGGGAATTTAAGAGTATACGTCATATTGTTGAGTATGCCGCAAGAACATACGGAAACCGTACCGCCTTCTCTTATAGAGAAAATCCTCACCGCGAAGAAAAAATAAGCATTAGCTACATCGAGTTCAGAGACGACGTAAGAGCACTGGCAACAGAAATGCTCTCCCGTGATATGGGCGGAAAGCACATTGTCGTCGTTGCCAAAATGTCCTACGATTTCGTTGTAACCTATTACGCTGCGCTTCTTATCGGTGCGGTTCTTGTTCCTCTTGACAGGGATTGGGGAGCCGCCGAGCTTGCAGATACCGCAAAAAATGCGGATATTGATTATCTGTTTTGCGATAATGAGCTGTCTGATAAAAGCGATGAGATTGTCAGGATTTGCGAGCTCAGTACGCCCGTAGTCCGTCTTGGCTCCCAAGACGGCGAGGGACTTCAGGCGATGATTGCGGCGGGACGTATTAAATTCTCTCAAAATAAACGGCCGTATTTTGACGTTGAGTTTGATCCGAGACAGCTCTCCTTGCTTGTATATACCTCCGGAACCACAGGCAAGGGCAAGGGAGTTATGCTATGTACCGACTCCATCATTCGGGATATGGCGGACATAATTCACTATATTGATTTTGCAGACAATACGGTTTCGGTGCTTCCTCCTCATCATACATACGGTTCTACGGTAATGCTGATAGCGCACGTTATGATAGGAACCGAGGTGTATATTTCCAACGGACTTAAGTACGTGCAAAAGGAGCTGCAATCCGAAAAGCCCGGACATCTTATATTAGTTCCTCTCTTCCTTGAAACCTTTTACCGCAAAATAAAAGCAAACCTTAAGAACCGCGGTGCGGAAAAGCTTGTAAATAATATGATGAAAATCAGCAACACGGCAAGAAAAGCGAGCTTCGGTCTTGTTGACATGAGAAAGAAGCTCTTTAATCAGATAAGAAACGCCTTCGGAGGAGAAATTAAAATGATTGTAACGGGCGGCGCTCCCATAAACCAAGATATCGTTGATTTCTTTGAAGGAATTGGCATTTCCGTCCTTAACGGATACGGCATTACCGAGTGTGCGCCTCTTATATCGGTAAACAGAAGCCGTAACATTGTAAAAGGAAGCGTCGGCACAGTGCTTGATATGGATGATGTTAAAATCGTCGATCCAAACGAGGACGGCGAAGGCGAGATCTGTGTAAAGGGTCCCAACGTAATGCTCGGATATTATAAAAACGATGAGGCAACCGCCCGTGCATTTGACAGAGAGGGCTACTTCAGAACGGGTGACTACGGCAAGCTGACCAAAGACAGAATACTGTATATCACGGGCAGAAAGAAAAATCTTATCATTCTTTCAAACGGCAAAAACGTCTATCCGGAGGAGATCGAAAACGAATTGATCTCTGTCCCGGGCGTTCAGGATATCATTGTATATGAGGGAAAGAGCCGCCGAGGCATGGAGTATAATGCGATAGTTGCGGAAATATTTCCCGATAACGAATATATTGAAAAGAACAAAATTACCGACGTTAAGGCGTATTTGCAGGAGCACATAAATCAGTACAACAGGACGGCACTTCCCTACAAGAAGATATCTGTGCTCAAGGTGCGTAACGAGGACTTTCCCAAAAACACACTGCGCAAAATCATGAGATTCAAGCTCGATATGAGCATCGACTGAAGAAAGAGCATTATAGGAGTCGATAATGAAAGAACGCTTTGAAACCTTTACGGTACTGATTGCAAAAATCAGTCGTAACATAAGAAAAATAAAGAACCGCGAGATGGCAGAATACGGACTTCGCAGCTCTCATATCTCCTGTCTGTATTATCTATATTCCGAGGGATTATTAACGGCGACGGAGCTTTGCGAACGCTGCGAGGAGGATAAGGCTACGATATCGCGCTCCCTTGTTTATCTTGAAGAAAACGATTATATTAAATGCGAATCAAAGCTCGCAAAACGGTATAAAAGCCCCCTGTCTCTGACAGAAAAGGGTAAAGACGTCGGCAAAAAAATCTCGGATAAAATCAATTATGTACTTGATGAGGTTTGCAACGGGCTGACGGAAGAAGAGAGAACTGAATTCTACCGTTGTCTTAATACCGTAAGCGACAGCCTTGAGCAATGCACGCAAGGTATTGAAAGTAAATGACATATTTCATATGAGAAAAAACCGAATCGTCGCCCGTACTACGGACGGGATATGTCGGCTCGGTTGCATTAAAAATGCCGACTGTTATACAAACAGTCGGCAAAGCTTTTTAACGGCAAATAATAATGTCGCTTTTATTATTCGGCTTTGCTTCTCTGCATATCCTAAATCCGAATACCGCTTTTTTTGCGAGTGCCTTTGCCGTCCTTTATACTCACAATATCGTCGGATAAGAGCTTCTGTCCCGGAAATACGTCCAAAGAATCCGAGACAGAAAGCCTTCTTCTGTTACAACCGAACTCCGAACCTTATACTAATTTGCAAGTACGTTATCCAAATTAGAAAAAACAGCTGCCACTTCACAGCGTTTTGACGGCGATTTAGGATAGAATTTGCCGTCTGTTCCGCCTGACATCATACCGGTTTTTGCGGCGGCTTCGACTGATTCTTTTGCATAATCCGAAATATCCGTCTTGTCGGTGAAGTTATAATCGCCGTCGGTTTTTACACATTCAAGATGGTAAATACAAATAAACTTGTTTAAAAATGTCGCCATCTGCTCGCGTGTGACGGGAGCATTCGGTGCAAATTCCGTTTTGCTGACGCCTGCCGTCAGTTTTCTCATTTTCGCCCACTTAAGCGCTTCGGTATAAAATGCGCTGTCGTTAATGTCACTAAAGGGCAAAGCGCACGAATTCTCGGTTTCTGCGGGGCAGGCGTACCGTTTTAAGACGTCTCCCTCGATTTCCCAAGCCCATTCGTAAACCTCAACGGTATATTCGCCTTTTGCTCCTTTAACAGTTAAATCGTATCCGTAAAGCTCGGCTGAAAGGTTGCCGGAGCTGACTCCACGGACAATGACCGCCGTATTTGAGCCGAGATCGCAAAGAGTGATTTCAAATTCTGACCCCTCCTCGCTCTGCGCCTCAATTCTTGCCTCGGTCGAATATGCCGTAACTCTTTTCGCTGTTCCGGAATATCCGCTTCCGACGCAACTGCCTCCGCTCATGAAGATCGAGCACGGTTCGGTTGAGGAATCGGGGACAACAGTCAGGCGCTCCGCCGATTCGAAGCTGATACTGTTATCGGCATTCTTTTTTACGTTTGCGGCGTAAAAGCCTTCGTCGTAACTGCCGGACAGGAGCTGTTCACTTGCCGCTTTGTAAACAATCTCCGTCTCTGTTGCGGGATCGTCGGGATTAACACGTACTGTAGAGGTCTGCTCAAGCGTAAACGGATTTGTACCGTCAACCTTTGTTTCTGTACCGACATATCCGCCGGTGTAATCGGCGTCATGACCTAAATGGTTAAGATCCTTGTCGGTGCCTTGTATATTATTCCGATAATAATTGTACATTGTCTGTATAAACAATGCCCTTGTTCCGGGTTTGTCCGGGGAAAAAGAGGTTTCGGACGTACCTTCCATCAATCCCTTTGCAACGCAATCGTAAACAAAATCATGGTACCATATGCCCTGCGGCACATCTTCAAAAGTCACGCTTTGAGCTGTAATTAAAATGCTCAAAACTGATAGCATTATAATGGATATAAACAGAATACAATACTTTTTTTTCATAATAATCCTCCTATTTTTTATAAAAAAGTCTTTATCGATTGTTGAAAATTATGGGTAATAATAAATTGCCATTTTAAAAGTGAACTATGAGTCGGAATTAAATATTATGATTGTGTTTCATCTACACCCATATTAATTTGTATTAAAAATACTGTCATTTTTAGTTTACGTAATTATGCAATGATTGCTCAATGAATGGGATTGCGCTACTACGGCGAGGAATTCTATCTTTTGTCATATTAATGATCCATTTCCCCCTTTTGTCTCAAAAAAAATATCGAATTTACAATTTGTTAATATTGCCATTCGCTGTAATTATCTATTCATTCTATTTACAAGCGCCGCTATGTGGTGCATTTACCCGCATTTTAAGATGATTTTAACCTCTTTATTTATTCTGCTCAATGTGGTACAATAATAGTGTAGTGAGGAGCTTTCTATGAAAAGCAAACCTATTGGTCAAAGAATTAATTACTATCGAGGCGAGAAACGCTTAACTCAATCTCAATTGGCAAATCGGATTGGTGTCAGTTGTGAAACGCTCGGCAAAATGGAACGGGGCGTGTATGGAATCAAATTAGAAAATGCGATTTCTATCGCCGAAGTCCTTGAAGTCTCATTAGATAATTTGATTCTTGGCCAAGAATATTGCATAAAGAAAAACATTTCAAACAACCTCACTACCGCAATTGATAATTAGAATAAGCGCGAAAGATCAATCATTCGTAACATATTAGACAGTATCATTGATATGTTATAGCATGACTCGATTATATAATTCAAAGTGAAGCATATTTTTTGTATTGCAACACTCCTTTTTTATGCTATAATATATTATCAAATATTTTTCTTCAAAGGATGAAAAATAGTGAAAAAGGACAATTACTCTGAAGATATCGACTTAGAAATAGACGAAATTGTTGATAAATACTACGATGCAATCCATACTACTATATTCTTTTTATGCAATCATTCGGAAATCATCGCAGAGGATATCACACAAAATGTTTTCATGTTTTTAATTCAATCGTGGGATAAATTGGATAAATCAAAAACCGGAGCCTGGTTATTCGAGGTAGCACGTCGGAAAATATATGAATATTTGCGAACAGAAAACACCCAAAGAGGAGGAAAGAATGTTATTTCTTCTACCGCTTTTGATAACCCGGACATTATTTTACAGCCTACATATGATCAATACTTCAATCCAAATGATGCTACTATTGAAAGGATCAAGAATGAAATATTGGATTCATTAAGTTACGATGAACGAAAGTTATATGACGAGTTTTTTGTAAACGGAAAATCATATGAAGAAATAGTCGAACTGTATTCAATGCCGTATTCAACCTTAACCACCAAAATGTCCAGACTTAAACACAAAGTTGATAAGAGAATCAAAGAAAAGGCCTTTGATTTAGGTCTGTATGGAATGCTATACATACCTTTTGCAATATACTTAACAATGGCATTGTACACAAAACGATGAATAGAATCGAGGGGAGGGGAGAAAATGAATGAGTACAATCAAAGCAATAATACAATAATTTCAACATTAATTTATATTATTAGCTTTGAAATATTTAAAGGATCTGATAGGATAAATACAGATACCATAAACAAATGTACTCATTTTATCCAGGAATTAGACAACACATATGTAGTTCCGGAAGAGAAAAAGGAAACATTAAAAGAAAAACTTCATGATGAATATCATAGAATTTATGATTGCAATGTTTCCGAATCCCAAGGAAAGCATCACATAAAGCTTAGAAAAAAACTTAGAATAACAATTATTGCAGCAGTTGTAGCAATTCTTTTTGCCGGTCTCACAGTATATGCATTTACCGACTGGTTTTCATTGTTTTTTAATGAACCAAAAGACATTTTAACTTGGAAGAATGGTGAATCCAGAAGAATTGGAAATATTGAAATGACCGTAAATGATGGTCCTGAATACTATAATTCTGTAGAAGAATTGATTACATCTAAATCTGTCGATATAGTGCTTCCTAAGGATTTACCCAAAGAATACTCTATGAATAGTATTCTTAGCTATCAACATAAAAATACCTATATAGCAGAAATCACATATCTGCATAATGGATATGAAATTAAGTACATAGTGACTTTTTCATATGATAAAGAATATGAGAAATTGCTTTCTTCATCTGAATATAAGCATATTATTGCCGGAAACAATACTATCTTTTATTTAATGAATTCAGAAATCGCTTTTCAAGCCGACTCATTCATTAATGGATTTCTTTATACCGTTACTGCAGAAAATGAAAATGAAATTTTTTTATTATTAAGTTACTTGAAGGAGTAGTCAAATGAAAAGAATAACTATATTTGTACTAATTATTAGCCTTGCTTCCATTTTTACGCTTAATTCTTTTGCACAATCAACAAAAGCTTTTACATTTTCAATTGATGGTACGGAAATAACAATTACTTCAGAAGAAAACATATCATCTGATTTTGCTTTTGAAATAGCAGAAAAAGTGCTTAACGGCAATAACGCTGTTGCAAAAGGTGTATACTGTGATAATTTTGGGCATTCATATGTAAGCTCAACTGCAAAAACGACAACACATAAAGTATATACTACCGCTCCAAGATGTGTAAAGAAGACATATTCCGTTAAGACTTGCTCTGTTTGTGGATATCAAACAAAAACATTGACTTCATCAACAAGAATTAATTGTTGCTCATAACATTATACCGGAGGATACTATGAAATACATCTATGCATTAATATTATCAACAATAATAATATTTACCTTCTGTTCTTGCGACAACACTAAACAAAATAATAAATCAAGTGTTTCTACAGAACAAATAAATACTTCTACTTCCACAATAGAAAACGAAATACTCTAATTTTTTTAATTCCATTTGTCCTGCTTCCTCCACGGATTCCAACTTCAATATCTTTTTTATTATCATTATACTTGAAAAGTTTGAACTCTTCAATCTTTTCCCGTTCTTTTACCGGATAACACAACGTTAGCGATGATTCCAAGGATGAGAGCTGTTGCGATTTCCGTCAGCGTGACTGCACCTATCGTCAGTTCCAATCCGCCGATACCGACTATTAATATGATCGACACCACATATAGGTTTTTGTTCTCATTCAGATTAACCGCCTGAATCATTTTCAAACCGCTGACGGCGATAAATCCGTACAGAGCAATACAGACTCCGCCCATTACGCACGGAGGGATTGAATCTACAAAGGCGACGACAGGAGTTATGAACGAGGACAGGATACACAGGATTGCCGTTGCAATGATCGTAGTTATCGATGCGTTTCCTGTCAGCGCAACGCAGGCACCTGATTCGCCGTAAGTTGTGTTGGGACAGCCGCCAAAGACTGCCCCGACTGCCGAACCAATGCCGTCGCCGAAAAGCGTTCTGTGCAAACCGGGATCTTCAAGCAGTTCGTGACCGATTATTGAAGACAGGTTTTTGTGATCGGCTATATGTTCGGTAAAGGCAACGAACGCTACTGGGACGTAGGCGATAAGAATGGTCAGGACGTAACTCCAGGAAAGCTCGTTCAGCGCTCCAAAAGCTTTCAAAAACGTCATTTCGGGGATACTAACGAACGTTTTTATTGAAAATCCGTCCACAAACATATATTTTTGGAAAACGCTGAAATCGATGATTTTCAAAGCGTCTACACTACAAGCGGATCCTATCGCTGTCAGAACTGCCGCAACAGTATATCCGGAAAGGATGCCGATGATAAACGGGATCAGTTTTACAGTCTTTTTTCCGTATGTAGAACATATCATCGTCACGAACAGTGTAACAAACCCGCAAAGCAACGCGATCCACGTAGAGCCGATCATCTGCGTACCGGCTTTCTCTACTATTTCAGGCGTTCCGCTTGTCAACGATACGGAATACTCTGTGATTTCCCGAACGACGTCTCCTTTGACTATATCCGATATTGCGCTTCCCGCAAGGGACAGTCCGATGATCGCAACCGTAGGGCCGATTACGACAGTCGGCATCAGTTTATTGAGCCAATTAACTCCTGCGATTTTTATGGCTATGCCGAGGATAACATACACAAGCCCTGCCAGTGCCGCGCCTATTATCAAGCCGAGCCAGCCGAGCGACATGGATACACCGCCGGCAAAAGCCGCAAGCATGGATTTAATAAAAGCGAAAGAAGAACCGACAAAAACCGGACTCTTTCGCTTTGTTAGCAAAATATAAACGATTGTACCCATTCCCGCACCAAGCATCGCGGCGGCGGGTGAGAGTCCGTGCCCGACGATCATCGGAACGGCGATAGTTGCTGCCATGATCGCCAGCATTTGTTGAAATGCAAAAGCGATCAGTTGTCTGAATTTCGGCTTGTCAGCCACGTCAAAATAGAGTTTCATTTTTTTCTCCTTTTCCTATGCCCAAAAAAATCACATACCAAACGGTATGTGACGAAAAATGAATCCTACGATTCCGAAAAATTCACATGAATTTTGAGCATATTTGATTTCCTACATTATAACAAACTGCTTCTAATTTGTCAATGACTATTTTCCTATTATTCTCATACAAAATGAATGAAACTACAAATAATAATGATTTATTTCATTGTGGGGTCTTTCTTCAAATCCATGAAGACCGAAAAACTCTATCGGACAGACTTTCGGTCAGAACGGGAGATACGTGAGGCAATCAAAGATTACGTTCACAATTACAATTCTAAAAGACCACACTCCGTTATCAATTATCGAACACCTGACGCCTATGAATCGGATTATTTCAAGCGACAAGCGGCCTTGCGGGATTTGCAATCGAACACTGGTGGTTCGGATTGAAATAATTTTTCGTTTTATTCGCGAAATTTGAGCTGTTTCGTAAATTGTGTTCGATTAGCAACACTTGCGAAAACCCGCATAGACACTGGATTTGCATAAAAAAATCACCTTCTAATCGAACACATATGGTTCAAAATCAAAAGGTGATTCACATGGCTCCCCGAGTAGGGCTCGAACCTACAACCCTCCGGTTAACAGCCGGATGCTCTGCCATTGAGCTATCGAGGAATATTATATT
>JAQXHN010000005.1 GCA_029007295.1 Clostridia bacterium
ATTGGTTATCAGTGCGTGTTTGCGTATGCCATCTCCCTGATGATCTATCAGTTCGGATCGGTATTTACCGGGAATCTGAATGTACTTGGTTTGATCGCGGCAATTGCCGTTCTTGCCGGGATGGCGTATACGCTGTTCATCAAGCATGATTCGGAGGCTGCAAGGTTCACCAGGGGTGTTAAAGTGAAAAAATAAACAGACAGGAACAGGAGGTAAGAATATGCTTACTTGGCTAACGGAAAACATAGCAACAATCATTATCTGTGCCATTTTAGTTGCCATTGTTGCGGCAATTATCTCCGGCATGATAAAAAACAATAAAAAAGGAAAATCCTCCTGTGGGTGCGGGTGTGCAGACTGCCCGATGAGCGGTTCCTGCCATCCTGAGAAATAATGCTTGGAAAAACGCAAAATTAAGGGCGTCCGGCACACTTATTAATTATAAAGCGGTATAGATAATACATTATTATTAACGGCAAAAGGCTCTGACAAATCCGTTTTTCTTATAGATGTTTAAGCATTTTTAAAGAAAAAAGACATAAAAATTTTTTTAAAAAATGCGAAATTAACATAAAACAACTTGATAATTCGATGATGTGTGGTATAATACTAATTAGTTAAGCGGCTTTGCCGTTATACAAATAAATTCAGGAGGAACAAGTTATGAACGAAAAGGTTTCAGCTCTGCTGAACGATCAGATCAACAAGGAGTTTTATTCGGCATATCTTTACTTGGATATGGCAAACTTCTATACTAGGAAGGGACTTGACGGATTTGCCAATTGGTACGAGATTCAGGCAAAGGAAGAACAGGACCACGCAATGCTCATGTATCGGTATTTGCAAAACAACGACGAAACGGTTACATTAGAGGCGATTGCAAAGCCCGACAAAACCTTTGAGTCATTGATGGATCCGCTCAAGGCCGGCTTTGAGCATGAAAAATATGTTACTTCCTTGATAAACAATATCTATGCCGCAGCCTCAAAAGAGAACGACTACCGCACGGTACAATTTCTCGACTGGTTCGTTAAAGAACAGGGAGAGGAAGAAAAAAACGCTATGGATTTGATAAATAAAATGGAGCTTTTCGGCGATGATACCCGCAGTCTTTATATGCTTAACAATGAGCTTGCGGCAAGGGTTTATTCCGCCCCCTCGCTGACTCTTTGAAAAAAGCTTCACGGAAATTTCGAAAATTATTAAAGGGCGACAGCACAAAAAAGTGCTGCCGCCCTTTAATATATACCGTTTTCTCGTCTGTTTTTATTCAATATTCGGGGGAAAGTGTATTGCTTTTGTAAAATTCACTATAATTTGCATAAATATTACATAATAATAGATGAAAACTGCATAAATATAAAAAAGTGCTTGACAAATCGGCGAAACTGTAGTATAATTGATGAAAATTCAATAATAAAGAAAATGCATATTTATTCATGGCGTGCCGATACAGAAGGTAAGGACGTAAAAGGCGGTTTTGAATAATATTGCAGGCTTTTCAATAATTCTGCCGGTGAAGAAAACTAAAAACACAGCTTCTTTTTGCGAATATAAATAAGGGCGGAAAGAAAAAACTGTTCAAAGCAGTATTATTTTGCGTGAAAAGCCTATAACCTTGAAAAAAGTTTAGCATAATTTTTAAAAGAAAGAAAAAAGCAATGAAAAATGTTTTTATTGACGGTTCTGCCGGTACTACCGGGCTTCGTATTGCCGACAGGCTCAAGATAAGAAAGGATATAAATCTTATAACCTTGAGCGAAGAAAGGCGCAAGGACGCAAGGGCAAGAAGCGAGGCGTTAAACGATTCGGATATAGCTTTTCTTTGTCTTCCGGACGAGGCGGCGCTTGAAGCGGTATCCTTAATTAAAAACGAAAAAACGAGAGTAATCGATACCTCAACGGCACACAGAACACAAAAGGGGTGGACATACGGCTTTCCGGAGCTTAAAGGACAAAAGGAAAAAATATTATCTTCCAAAAGAATTGCCAATCCCGGATGCCATGCAAGCGGATTTGTTGCATTGATTAAACCCTTGACCGATGCGGGAATACTCGACCTTGACGCCGATTTAAGCTGCTTTTCAATCACCGGTTATTCGGGCGGGGGCAAGAAAATGATAGCCGAATATGAGGATGAAAACCGCAGTCCCTTGCTTTCGGCTCCAAGGCAGTACGCCCTTACCCAGGAGCATAAGCATTTAAAGGAAATGAGCTTTGTTTCGGGTATAAAAAAGAGTCCCGTATTTTGTCCCGTCGTTGCCGACTTTTACAGTGGTATGGAGGTAACCGTTTCGCTGTGCAAAGATATGTATAAGGGCGATATTGAGACACTTAAACAGATATATAAGGAATATTACAGCGAAGGCTCTGTGTTCTTTTCCGAGAATCCGGACGAAAAAGGCTTTTTGTCGGCAAAAAAGCTTTCCGGTACAGACGATATGGAAATATCGGTGCTCGGAAACAACGACAGAACGCTTCTCGTTTCAAGATTCGATAATCTCGGAAAGGGCGCTTCCGGAAGCGCCGTACAAAACATGAATATCCTTTTAGGTGTAAACGAAACCGAAGGATTAATACACGGAGGAATATAATCATATGAAAATCATTTCCGGAGGCGTATGTGCCGCAAAGGGATTTAAAGCAAGCGGAGTTCATTGCGGAATAAGAAAGAATAAATTCAAGAAGGATTTAGCCTTAATATACAGCGAAAAAAAAGCGGCGGCGGCAGCCGTTTACACAACAAACTCGGTAAAGGGAGCTCCCTTAACGGTTACCAAAGAGCATATATCGGACGGCTTTGCAAAAGCGATTATCTGTAACAGCGGAAACGCCAACACCTGTAACCTTAACGGCATAGAAATTGCCGAGAGTATTTGCAATATAGCGGCAAGAGAGCTTTTTGCGGATTCAAAGGATATTATTGTAGCTTCTACCGGCGTTATCGGTCAAACCCTTGAAATTGAGCCGTTTGAGCGAGGAATCCCCGACGCGGTCAGGAAGCTGTCCGAAAGCGGCAACACCGACTCCGCCAACGCCATAATGACTACCGATACGGTTCCGAAGGAAATTGCGGTTGAATTCATGTTGGGCGATAAGGTGTGTAGAATAGGAGCTATGGCAAAGGGAAGCGGTATGATCCACCCCAATATGGCAACAATGCTTGTATTCATTACCACCGATGTTAATATTTCTTCCGAAATGCTCGGAAAGGCGCTTAGCACAGACATAAGGGAAACCTTTAATATGGTTAGCATTGACGGCGATACGTCAACCAACGATATGGTTGCGGTTCTTGCAAACGGCGAGTCCGGAAACGAAATCATAACCGCCGACGGTGATGATTTTAAGGTGTTTATGAAGGCGCTTAACACCGTTACCGTCAGCCTTTGCAGAATGATTGCGGGCGACGGGGAGGGAGCTACCAAGCTTCTTGAATGTAAGGTTGCAAGAGCAAGGTCTTCGGAAGATGCAAAGACCGTCGCAAAAAGCGTTATTTGTTCAAGTCTTTTAAAGGCCGCTATGTTCGGCGCCGACGCCAATTGGGGCAGGGTGCTTTGCGCTATCGGCTATTCGGGAGCCGATGTGAACGTTGATAAAATTGACGTTGCGTTTAAGTCGGATAAGGGTATAATTGATGTTTGCAAAAACGGCAGGGGAATTTATTTCAGTGAAGAAAAGGCAAAGGAAATTCTTCTGGAAAAGGAAATCGACATTTTAGTGAATCTTAACGACGGCGAGTATGAATCCACTGCTTGGGGCTGCGACCTTACCTACGATTACGTTAAAATAAACGGTGATTATCGCACCTGAATAAGAGGTAAAAATAAATAGTATGTTTAACGATTTTTCCAATGCGCAAAGGGCGGAGGTTTTAACTCAGGCATTACCGCACATAAAAAGATATACGGGAAAGACGGTCGTTATCAAATACGGCGGAAACGCTATGATAAACGAAGAGCTGAAGCAGCAGGTTATGGAGGATATAGTTCTTCTGTGGCTTATCGGCATTAAGGTCGTTTTGGTGCACGGAGGCGGTCCCGAAATCAGCGAGCTTATGAATAAGCTGGGCAAAAAGGCAGAGTTTGTAGACGGACTGAGAGTTACCGATAAGGAAACGGTTGACATTGTTCAGATGGTGCTGGCAGGCAAGGTTAATAAAACGCTCGTTAACCTTCTTGAAAAAAAGGGCAGCAAGGCAATCGGTATTTCAGGTATGGACGGCAGACTTATTGAATCAAAAATCAAAGACGAGCGTTTGGGTTTTGTGGGAGAAATTACCAAAATCAATATTGCCCCCGTTGCGGACCTACTCGAAAAAGGATATATTCCGGTTGTTTCAACTCTCGGATGCGACAGAGAGGGCAATGCATATAACATAAACGGCGATACTGCCGCCGCTTATATTGCAGGCGCCCTAAACGCCGAAAGACTTATTATGATGACAGATATTGCAGGCGTATTAAGAGATAAGGACGATCCGTCAACATTGATCTCAAATATTACCGTGTCGGAAGCAAAGGCTCTTTATAAGGAGGGAATAATTTCCGGCGGAATGATTCCGAAAATAGACTGTTGCATAAACGCTCTGGATAAGGGAGTAAAGAATGTTGTTATAATGGATGGCAGAGTGCCCCACTCCATTCTGATGGAATTGTTGACCGATGAGGGTGCCGGAACTATGATTATGGGTGATTGATATGAAAGGTTTTTCTTCTATAGATAAAGAATATACGGCGTCAACTTATAAACGCTTTGATTTGGAAATCATTTCGGGCAAGGGCTCTATACTTACCGATTCTTCGGGGAAGGAGTATATTGATTTAGGCTCCGGAATAGGCGTTACGGCATTCGGAATTAATGACGAGGTATGGAAAAACGCCGTTACAGAGCAGCTTTCCAAGGTTCAGCATACTTCTAACCTTTACTATACGGAGCCGTCGGCGCTTCTTGCCGAAGCTCTGTGCCGAAAGACGGGCTTTAAAAAGGTTTTCTTTTCTAATTCGGGAGCGGAGGCCAACGAGTGCGCCATAAAGGCTGCGAGAAAATACGGTAATGACACTAAGGGCGAAGGGTGCTATAAGATAGTAACCTTGGTTAACAGCTTCCACGGAAGGACGATAACTACATTGTCGGCTACCGGTCAGGACAGTTTTCATAAGCTTTTCAATCCGTTAACCGACGGTTTCATACATATACGGGCAAATGATATTTCTGCACTTAAAGAAACCTTGGACGAAAGCGTTTGCGCCGTGATGTTTGAGGTTTGTCAGGGCGAGGGCGGAGTAATACCGCTTGAAAAAAACTTTGTGGACGAAATGGTTAAAATCTGCAGAGAAAAGGATATTCTTCTTGTTACGGACGAGGTGCAGACGGGTAACGGCAGAACCGGCGAGCTATACGGATATATGAACTACGGTTTTACACCTGATATTGTATCCACCGCTAAGGGTCTCGGCGGCGGACTGCCGATAGGAGCCACTCTTTTGGGCGATAAGGTTAAGGCGGTTTTTTCATACGGCGACCACGGCTCTACCTTCGGCGCAAACCCGGTTTGCTGTGCGGGAGCGCTGAGTATTATCAACCGCCTCGACAAAGCTTTTCTGGATGAAGTTAAAGCGAAAAGCGAATATATTTTTAAAACCTTGGGTTCTTTGGAAAATATCGAGAGCGTAAGGGGACTCGGTCTTATGATAGGCTTTAAGGCGAAGAATAAAACAAGCGCCGAAATTGTCTCGGGCTGTATGGAGAAGGGAGTATTATGCCTTACCGCCAAGGATAGGGTCAGATTGCTTCCGGCTCTTAATATTCCCGAAGCTACGCTTGAAAAAGCGATAAATGTTATCAAAGAAGTTGTGGAGGAAAATTAAATGAATCTTAAAGGTAAAAGCTTTTTAAAGCTTCTTGATTTTACCCCCGAGGAGATTTCATATCTGATAGACCTTGCCGAAGAACACAAAAAATTAAAGAAAAAGGGCGAGGTTAATAAGAAGTACGAGGGTAAGAATATTGCTCTGATTTTTGAAAAAACCAGTACACGCACCCGCTGCGCCTTTGAGGTTGCGGCGGCAGACCTCGGTATACATCCCGTTTATTTGGAGCCGACCGGTTCCCAAATAGGTAAAAAGGAAAGCATTGCCGATACAGCGAGGGTGCTGGGCAGAATGTTTGACGGAATTGAATACAGAGGTTTCGGTCAGGAAATAGTTGAAGAGCTTGCCGAGTATGCCAAGGTTCCGGTGTGGAACGGATTAACAAATGAATTCCACCCTACTCAAATTTTAGCCGATTTTTTAACCGTTAAGGAGCATTTCGGCTCTCTTAAGGGTAAAAAGCTGGTCTATATGGGAGACGCCAGATTCAATATGGGCAATTCACTTATGGTAGGATGCGCAAAAATGGGTATGCACTTTGTAGGATGCGCTCCGGAAAAATATCGGCCGGGGAAGGAGCTTGTTAAGCAATGTCTTGCTGTTGCCAAAGAAACGGGAGCCGTTATTGAGTTTAACGAAAATCCGGACGAGGCAGTTAAGGGGGCGCATGTTATTTATACCGATGTTTGGGTGTCAATGGGTGAGCCGTACGATGTTTGGGAGGAAAGGATTAAAGACCTTTCTTCCTACAGAGTAACGTCGAAGCTTATGGAAAAAGCGGGAGATAAGGCTAAATTTATGCACTGTCTTCCGGCCTTCCACGACCTTAAAACAACAACGGGAAAGGAAATTTACGATAAGTTCGGCATCACTTGTATGGAGGTTACCGACGAGGTATTCGAAAGTGAGCGTTCGATAGTTTTTGATGAAGCCGAAAACCGTATGCATACTATAAAAGCGGTCATAGACGCCACAATATAAAATGTTAATTACGTGAAAATAATTCTTTTAAACGAAGAAGTGGCA
Source organism: Clostridia bacterium (assembly GCA_029007295.1). Classification (GTDB taxonomy): domain Bacteria; phylum Bacillota; class Clostridia; order Oscillospirales; family CAG-272; genus SUG1201. The sequence goes on from JAQXHN010000005.1 coordinate 6,900, forward strand.
GTACAGAGAAAAACCTCCGTACTGCCACAAACAAAGGCTATTTACCATCTTATAGAAAAACAACAAATCCGAACCCTTCACCGATTGGTATTGGGTTCGGATTTGTACTGTTTTGGTGCGGATAACAGGACTTGAACCTGCACCGAGTTGCCCCGACTAGAACCTGAATCTAGCGCGTCTGCCAATTCCGCCACATCCGCAGATAAGTTAACCTAAAGATCATTTTTGGTTGCCTTGGTATTATAGCATAAGAAAAGGCACTTTGTCAATGATTTTAATATTTTGTTTGCATTTGCATTTGAAGTGGTTAAATTCGGATTTGCAGTTTATTGCTTTCATGTCGTTGTACAGCGCTTGTGCGGGCGACAGTTTTTGTTTTTACACATATTCGTATTAGTGAACGTCACATGCGATTTTTCATCTTAATACTCTTTTATTCGGCATTATTACTGCGCCGTTATGAGACTTGTTATTTAATTTACCGAAAACGGGAAACAAAAAGGGCGCCTTGTTCAGACGCCCTGTGAATATATAACTTAATATCCGAGTTCTGCGAAGCGGTGCTCCATTTCAAGGTTGTATTCATCGCCGCCGGGAGTATTTGAACTCTTCAAAACGGACGGAGTCTTGCCGCGGGCCAACATCTCCTCAAGACATGCACAGTAAACCTGCCACATTATATAGCAAGCGGAAAGACCCGAAGCGGGCGCAAAGGGCATAGGCACGCCGGGTATATTGAGCATACCGTCGCCGAGCGGAGCGCAGTTGTCAAGGACAATATCCGCAAATTCAAAAAGACGCAGACCTGATGAGTGCATACTCTTAACATTGCTTGAATATTCTAGGGACGTCAGAGCGATAAGCTGGCAGTTGTGCTTTCTCTTTGCGTTGAGTGCAATGTCAACGACCTGGTCGTTTCTTCCGGAAACAGAACCTACAATAAGAACGTCGCCGTCGCATATCTCGGAGGAATTGAAAACCATCTCGCCGATACCCTCCATGCTGCGATTCTTTGTCGCATTTGCGGGACGGGGACGTCCATCGCTTTCCGTTTTCAGATAGTAGCGAAGCATCTTGGGAGCAAGAAGTCCTCCGGAACGCTGGGTCATTTCGGAATTGATTATGTGGCCGGAGTCAAAAATGTGAATCATTCTGCCTTCGCACATGGCGTCAGCCATCATTTTTCCTGCTGCGATGATAGCTTCTGTTTGAGTTTCGTTTACCCTTGCGAATAATTCGTCAATGGCCTTGCGGTAATCGTCGATAATCATATAAAAACTCCTTAATATTGGATAATAAATCGGATGAACGGAATATATTCGACCGATACGAGCACAATTATACAACACGATTTTACAATTTGCAATAGTTTTTGAGATAATTTTTTATTAATCAAATTTAAACATAACCAAAAAAGAACAGGGTTATTGCATTTTTATTTTAAGTATGTTATAATTCCCGTATGATGAAAAACGACATAAGAGTAATAATCAACTCGCAAATGATAAATCTGCTTGAAGCAGAAAGTGAAAACGGCGTTGAAAAGACGGAATATATAACCGACGGAGTTATTACGGATAACGGAAAAACGATAGAATTAACATATGCCGAAAGCGTTGATATGGGCTTTGACGCCCAAACCTACACGACGCTTCTTTTTGACAAGCAGTTTCCGAAAAGGGTAAATATGACGCGCACCGGAAGCAATACTGCGGGATTGTGCTTTGATCCCGACGTCAAGCGTCAGATGTGTGCGTTGTCCGTAGGGGATATGTCAATGGAATTTTGCATACAGACAAACATGCTTAAAAATTTTATGACGCTTCAGGGCGGAGCGATTGACCTTGACTATATTCTCGAATTTCACGGCTGCCGTACTCAGAGAACAATATTGCATATAGAAGCCTGCCGAAAGGAACAGCTATGACACAGGTACTGTCTTACCGTGACTTCACGGCGAGAATGAAGAAAAGTCAGATAGGTAATTTTTTGTTTTACGGCGAAGAAGCGTATACTAAGGTTCATTCGCTGAAAAAATTGAGAAGCACCGTGCTTGCGAACGAAAACGACACATTCAATCACATCAAAATTGACGCATGCGACGAAATTGAAGCGGATATTGACAATGCTATAGAAGCTCTTCCCGTTTTCGCAGACAGAAAATTGGTCGAGCTGCACGGATTTGATATCGCCCATATGAAAGCCCGTGAATACGACGCATTCCTTTCGCACTTTGATTTGCTTGCGAACAACCCCGAAACATGCCTTGTGCTTGTTACCACCCCTTTTGAATTCGATCCCGGGACCGCTAAAAAGCCGTCGAAGCAATTTTCGGATTTGACGAGATTTCTCACTCCCGTAGAATTTTCTCATGAGAGCCGCACGTCCCTTGAAAAGTGGATTTGCGCTCATTTTTCTGCAGAGCATATAAATGTGCATTCAACCTATGCCTCCATGCTTATTGACAGAGTCGGAGCAGACATGTTTGTCCTGTCGGGGGAGATCGAGAAGCTGTGTGCGTATCTTCGCGAAAACAAAAAGGACGTTCTCACAAAAGCTGACATTGAGACGGTTTGCTGCAGAAATACGGTATTCGATACGTTTGATTTGTCGAATGCGGTGGGAGACGGAGACAGAGCAAAAGCTTTAGCGATAATTAAGGACGCCGAAAAGAGGGGAGAAGCTCCCGAGAAGCTTCTTTCTCAAATTTCCGGAGTTTTCTGCGATTTTATGAAGCTCAGGGTGCTCTTTGACGCCGGAGAAAGCAGTAAAAGTGCGTCCTTGGCGCTGAAAATGAACGAATACCGCACGAAGCTTTACTATTCCAAACTCGCAAAATTAAGCTTTGAAAAGATAGCAAGGGGCATTAAGCTCTGCAACGAAGCCGATGTTAAAATAAAGTGCACCGGGCTTGATAAGTATGTTGTGCTTTCCCGTCTGATTACAGAGGTGCTGTGATGGACAGACTGCATATTACTCTGCCCGTTTTTGTTGAAGGCAGATATGATAAAGTTCATTTACAGAATATTACCGACGCCGTCATTATCTCGCTCGACGGCTTCGGGATATTCAATTCGGCGGAAAAAAGGAAATTGATTCGCAAAATCGCAGCCGAAAGCAGGGTTATTGTTTTGACCGACAGCGACGGTGCTGGCTTGCTGATACGAAATCATCTTCGGAATATTATTTCCGCAGACAAGATTATAAATCTTTATGTTCCGGAAATCAAGGGCAAGGAAAAGCGCAAAAACGCCCCGTCAAAGCAAGGCTTGCTCGGCGTTGAGGGAATTGATCCCGAAATCATCCGCAAGCTGCTTTTGCCCTTTGCGCAAAACGGCGAAGTAAAAAAGAAATCGAGACAAGTAACCAAGACCGACTTTTTTGAGGACGGCTTATCAGGTGGGACGGGCAGCTCGGAAAAACGTAAAAAAGCGGCTCAAAAAATGGATTTACCCGCAAATATATCCGCGAATGCGTTGCTTGAAGCGGTAAATTTGCTTTATTCATACGAGGAATACAAGGAGATAATAAATGGAATTAACACTGAAGGATAAAATAAAGGAAATCGTCAGATACGTAATAACGGGCACATCCGTTACGGTTACCACCCTATTGCTTCTGGCTTTGTTTAACAGCAAATTCGGTATTGATTACGATATTGCAAATGCGCTTGCCGGCTTTATTATGATTTTCGTTGCGTTTTTTCCGTATAAATTATTTGTATTCCGTTCAAGGTCATGGTCAAGAAAGCTGTTTATTCCCGAATTTTTGGAGTTTGCGTCCGCAAGAATTTTTACATACCTTTTCGACATCGTTTTTGTTTGGTTTTTTGTAAGAATAATAGGCTTTAACGACGTATTTCATTTCACGCTTTCACATTTCACCGAAGGTGGAGAGGAAATACGGGGAATGTTTCCGTGGACTGTAAAAATTACAGATGAATGGGTTGTAAAATTCTTTTCGATGGTAATCACAACGGTGGCAAATTACCTTTTCTCCAAGCTCGTCATCTTCAAAAAGGGTCAGTATAAAAACAAATTCGAAAATGAAGACGAAAGCAATAACGCTAATAAATGATATTTGCTTCAGACTGAGAAAAAAGCCGCTTGATTATTTGAATTTGTTCTCGTCGGCTAACTCGGTACGCAAGAGGTCAATTTCGGATAAGAGCAGTAACTACGGGCTTTTCAGCCCGTAGTTACACTTTTTTTGTTATTATGTACTGATAATAAGAGGTATTACCTTATTCTTGTTTTATTATTACTGCCGGTCAAGCAAGCTTGTCTTCGGTCTGAGAGCTTCAATTCGTTTTTTGCGAATAGAAGCTCTTTTATTTTAATATCATGATAACGCCGGAAATACCTATCAAAACGGCGAATATTTTGCGAACGGTATTCAAATTTAATTTCCAAAGCAGAAATGCCCCGATAATGCCTCCGATAGCGCTCGGAAAAGCCAGCTTCCATACAAGAGAGTAATCTACGTTACCGCCCTCGGAGTACCGTGAAAGCGATATCAGCGACATGGGAAGAATGGCGCAAATTGCACTCGGAAAGTCGGATTTGGCGTCGCTTTCCTTTGTTTTTTTGTATTTTCTCATTAAAATAAGCGATACGATGATTATGATTCCGCCTCCGGAGCCGAGAAATCCGTTAACAAACCCCGCCAGAGCGCCGCATAATATTAGGAGTATTTCTTCCGTCATAAAAAATTCCCTGTAAATACTTGTAATGTTTTTTAATGTGTGATATTATATATGTATTATAATTATCATGAGGTATTATCGCTATGAGTATATTATTCGCTGTATTATCGGGCATTATTCAGGGCTTAGCTGAGTTTTTGCCTATTTCGTCTTCGGGGCATCTGGCTCTTTTTGAAAATGTATTCGGAACAAACAAAGTTCCTATGAACTTTGATATATTACTGCATATAGGTACGCTGCTTGCTGTTTTTGTTGTATATTACAAGGACATTTTCGCTCTTATTCCGGCATTTTTTTCATTGCTCGGAAAGGTATTCAGAGGAAATTTTAAAATGAAAACATATAACGAAAACGAGAGGCTGTGCGTATTTTTTATCATCGCCTGCATTCCCATGATTCCGGCGGCATTTCTCGATAATGCGGTTGAAGCGCTGGGAACATATACCTGGGCAGTCGGCGCTTTGCTTATCGTAAATGCGATTATTCTGTTCGTATCCGACAAGATGGCAAAGGGTACCGTTACCGAAGCAAACGCAAGACCGAAAAACGCATTAATCGTCGGACTTTGTCAGCTGTTTGCCGTAATCCCCGGCATCTCTCGTTCGGGTTCTACTATTACGGGCGGACTGACTCAGAAATTTACAAGAGAGTTTGCGGTTAAATTCTCATTTATTTTAAGTATCCCCGCAATTATCGGAGCTTTTATTTTGAATGTCAAGGATATGACGTCCATCCCTTCGTCAGACGTTCTGCCCTATGTTTTGGGCACTGTCGCCGCATTCGTGTGCGGTGTTGCCGCAATGAAGCTCCTTATCTTCATTTCGAGAAAAGCAACTTTCCGTCCCTTTTCGTATTATTGTGCGATAATAGGTGTTACAGCGGTTATTTTAGGAATATTTGACATTAAAATCCCGATAAAATTTTAGGTTTATCCTTTTAGGATAGGAAGGTAAAATGGCCAAAAAATCTAAAGCATATCCTGTGAAGAAATCGCAGGCGAACAAAAAAACCGATAAAAAAAATTCGAAAAACAAAAACGAACAAAGTGAAGTAACTCCCGTAATACCGTGGATAATCGGAATTGTTGCGGTATTTGCAGAGTTTTGTTTTATCGTGCCTTCGGCAACGGGCGTTGTCGGCAGACTCCTGAAAAATACGTTTTGCGGACTTTTTTCGGTTGGCGCATATATTATTCCGGTGTTTATTCTGCTTATTCTCTTTAAGCAAAACAAGGACAGAGAAAACGGCTTCCTGGCGAAGAGAATCGTTCTTTGCTCTATGTCCGCAATATCCCTCTCGGTGCTGTTTCATACCGTAAACGGTGTTGATAAATGCTTTGAGATATCCGTGCTTTTTAAACAGGGAAAGATAATCAGGGGCGGCGGCGTTATAGGAGGAGTCATTGCCGGTGCGCTTGAGGTTCTGATTGACAAGGCTTGGACAACCATAGTCGGAATAATACTTTTGCTGTTCTGCACTCTTTGGTCTTTCGGCGTCACACCGAGAAAATTCGGCGCATATGTTTCGTCCTATTTTCATGATGTCGGAGATAAGCTGTCCGAGAAGAAGAAGTCGAGGGTAACCTATGAAAACAAGCCGAACGCATATTTGCCGGACGAGGCGGTTGATATTGAACAGGACGGTAACTCGGACGCCGGTCCTGTAATTGACGAGTTTGACGAGGAAGCGTTTGACAGATCCTTTGAAACCGGGGATTATGATGACTCGGAGTCCGATATTGTACCGGAAACAGTTAATACCGAGCTCGGAAAGAAGAAGTTCCCCGACACCGAAGGGGTAGTTGATCTTAATGCAATATTGTCGAGCGAGGAGGATTTCGAAAATTTTGCCGACGGATTTGCCGACGGCAAAAAGCAAGACGGAAGCGGGCTTGCAGGAGAAAAGCATGATTTAGTTGAAAATTCCATTGACAAAACTCCGGACAAGGCGGAAGAGAAACCGCAAAAGCCGGAATATGTATTCCCTCCCACCAAGCTGTTAAACAAGGAAAAAAGCACTCTTCGCACAGATACCCCGGAGCAGCTTAAATTAACTGCGCAGAAGTTAGTGGATACGCTTGCAAGCTTCAGGGTGAAAACGCACCTTGTCAATATTTCAAGAGGTCCGACAATCACAAGATACGAGCTTGCCCCCGAGGAGGGCGTCAGGGTGCGTTCCATTGCGAATCTTGTCGACGATATTTCCCTGAGTCTTGCGTCGAGCGGAGTCCGCATTGAAGCTCCGATTCCGGGAAAATCCGCTGTCGGTATCGAGGTTCCCAACAAAAATGTCGCAACGGTATATCTGCGCGATCTTATTGAAAACGAGCAGTTCAGGAATAATAAATCGAGAGTAAACGTATCTCTCGGTATGGACGTAGCCGGAAAGCCGATATACGTCGATATTGCGAAAATGCCCCATCTGTTAATTGCAGGCGCTACCGGTATGGGTAAGAGCGTTTGCATTAATTCTATGATTGTAAGCCTTCTTTACAAGGCTTCTCCCGACGAAGTAAAGCTTATTCTTATCGACCCGAAAAAGGTGGAGCTGAATATATACAATTCTTTGCCTCATTTGCTGGTTCCGGTTGTCAGCGATCCGAAAAAGGCGGCGGGCTCTCTTCAGTGGGCGGTAAAGGAAATGGAACGCAGGTTTGAGCTTATCGAGAACGAGGGCGTTCGTGATATTTACAATTACAATATGCAGACAAAGGACGACCCCACAATTGAGTTTCTGCCTCATATTGTTATCATAATAGACGAGCTTGCCGACCTTATGATGACCGCTCCGGAGAATGTCGAAAGCTCAATTTGCCGTCTTGCACAGAAGGCGAGGGCGGCCGGTATGCATCTTGTGATAGGAACGCAAAGACCGTCTGTAGATGTCATCACGGGTCTTATCAAGGCTAACATCCCGTCAAGAATTGCCTTTACCGTGGCTTCGCAGGTAGACTCAAGGACAATAATTGATATTTCCGGCGCCGAAAAGCTGATAGGGCGGGGCGATATGCTGTACTCTCCCGTTGGGTCGTCTAAGCCCATTCGCGTGCAGGGAGCCTTTGTTTCGGAGAGCGAGGTTGAGGCGGTTACACAGTTTATCCGCGAAGAAAGCGGAAAAATTGAGTACAACTCCGAGGTGCTTGAAAACATCGAAAGGGAAGCGGAACGTTGCGTTATTAAGAAGGTCGTCGGAGAAAACGCCGACGTATCGGAGACCTCGGCAGATGAGGATCCGCTTATCGGCGAAGCGATTAAGCTTGCAGTCGAAAGCGGTAAAATCTCTACCTCGCTGATTCAGCGTCGCCTGTCCGTAGGATACGGAAGAGCCGCTAAGCTGATTGACCAAATGGAACAAAGAGGTATAGTAGGACCTCCCGACGGCAATAAGCCGAGAGAAATACTTATTTCCAAGGAAGCGTATCTTGAAATGACAGTTTCGGGAAAAGATTAAGATAAGGAAACAAAAACATGGTATATTTATTTTTAGCTGACGGATTTGAAGAGACAGAGGCTCTATGCCCTTATGATTTGCTTCTTCGCGCAGGGGTCGACATAAAAACCGTCTCCGTAAACGGCGATAAGGCGGTTACCGGAACGCACGGCATAAAGGTTTTTGCCGATTTTACCTTAAATGAAATCGAAGCCGAATGCGACGGAGTTATTTTACCGGGTGGCATGCCTGGCGCATCTAATCTCGATGCGAATAAGAGAGTTGATGAAATTCTGTCAAAAGCATACTCCGAGGGAAAAATCATCGGCGCAATTTGCGCAGCACCCTTTATTCTCGGGAAGCGCAATATGCTTTCCGGTAAGGAGGCGACATGCTTTCCGGGCTTTGAAGACAAGCTTTCGGGAGCTATAATCAGCGAAAAGGCTGTTGTCAAAAGCGGAAACATAATAACCGCAAAGGGAATGGGCGTTGCGTTTGAGTTCGGATTAAAGCTTGTTGAGGCATTTTGCTCGACGGAGAGGATGCTGAAAATAATTTCAGATACACAGGCACAAAAATGTATTCTCTGAAGAATGAAAAGGATAAGCTCCGCCGGGAATATTTGAAAAAACGAGAGGAGCTTGACTGCGAATACCGCAAAAACGCAAGCTATGCCGTTTGTAAAAGGATAACGTCTTTAATTTCCTACCGATACTGTACAACTCTTCTTCTGTACTGTCCCGTCAACTGCGAGCTTGATATTTTACCCCTTTTCGAAATAGCAATATGCGACGGAAAAAGCGTTGCTTTTCCGAGATGCGATAAGGCGAGAGGGACTATGAATTTTCATTTTGTGACCGATATGTCCGAGCTTAAAAAGGGTGCGTACGGAATCAGAGAGCCTGCGGAGGATTTGCCGGTGTACGATAAAAAATCCAAAGACGCAATTTGCATTATCCCGGCTCTCGTCTATGATAAGAAGGGCTACCGTCTCGGCTACGGAGGCGGATACTATGACAGATACCTTTCGGATTTCAAAGGAACGAAAATAGGAACCGGATTTTCGGGCTTTACGGTTTCAAAGCTTCCCCACAGCAGATACGATACCAAATGCGAGGTGCTCGTGACGGAAAAGGGGGTTGTTTCCTTCTATGAAAATTAAAATAAAACGAAGCTTTACTGCGCCGCTGTTGGTGCTTATATGTTATATTCTGCTTATGCTGTCCGGCTTTATCTCAAAGTCGGAGCTGATGTACCGCGATAATCTTTATCTTTCGGTTATTGTAATTCAGGTGCTTATTTTCGTTATTCCGGGAATAATATACTGTAAGGTTGCTAACCAAAAGAGCAAAAAGATACTGACATTTCGGGGCTTCGGCATGAGAAAGCTTTTGTTTTCCGTTTTTTCCGTATGCGCGTTGATTTGTATTTCGGCTCTTGTAAAGCTCGGCCTGTATGAGCTGGGTTATTCCAGCGAGACATATTCGCTTTATGCGCAGTACATTCCCGCCGGTGCTAACAGCTTGCGCGACGTAATGTATATTATTCTTGCCATTGCCGTATTACCGAGTGTAACCGAGGAATTTGTGTTTAGGGGAATCGTGCTTACTGAATACAGAAAGTCGGGATGTAAAACAAAATATGCGATTCTGCTGTCGTCCTTTCTGTTTGCAATGCTTCATTTTTCCGTTGAGCAGTTTCCGGTATATTTTATCGGCGGTATTGTGTTTTCTCTGGTTTATATTGTGACCGATTCACTGCCTGCGGCAATGACCGCACATATATTTAACAATGCTTTCAGCTTGCTGTTTGAAACTTCAATATTGCGCATTATAATCCAGTCAAGCAGTATAATTTTTGTTTTATTTATATTTTTTGGCTCTTTTTTGATTTTCTTTACTGTTGCGCTGCAGCTTGCGGAGAAAATAATGCTGTCAAGAGCCTTACGAGGCGAGGATATAGCAAAGCCTAATGCGATGTCAAAAAACAAAGGCAAAATGTCCGCCGATTTGGAAGCTGTTATTTCGCCGACGTTTATTGCCTGTATTTTGCTGTTTATTCTCCGTGTGCTAAAGGTAATTTAATTTTAAACATCTGCATTTCCATAGAAAGGAATGGTAATATATATGCGTATTCAAGGAAACGGACAGTCTCCGCTTGATGAGCTTCGCAAAATAAACGAGCAGGTTGCGGAACAAAAGAGCAAACGGGACGCTGTAAAAGCGTCTGATTCAGCCGTGTCCCGCACCGAAGCTGCAAGACGTGACTCAATGCCGAAAGCAAATGCGCCCTCAAAAAAAGAGGCGGCAAATCAAATTAATAATTCTCAGAGCCCGAGTACCGAGAAGCCTTTGAATCCCAGCGAGGGAAGACGGTATGATTTTCAAAATCAAGCAGAATCCGACGGTGTATTCAATGCGGCAAAGAAAACGCCGAATCCTCGCCCCGTCGGCATAACGCGTAATTCCGAGGGCAGGGCGCCTCAGGGTGTAAAGCGCATTCCGAGAAGGACGGAGTTTAATCCCGATATGCCGACCCAAAGCGCAAAATCCGATACTATTCTTTATAAGACAAACGCACTTAACCGAAGCGCTTCAGTTCCCGATTCGCATTCGCCGAAAACGGTTGTTATGAGTCAAGGCGTATCGGATAATCGAAGACGCACGGCAAGCCCAAGTCCTAACCGTCCGATGAAGAACTCCCGTTCCGACAAAAACGGCGCAAGGGAGAAAAAGGACGACTCTTATTCGGATTCATTTGACGAAAGTGTCGGTAAGGGTATAGTATCAAGCGCCGTAAAAGCGGTTATTTATATTGTTTGCGTTCTCGTTGTTTCGGGATTTTTGAGTCTTATGACCATTCTTGTTGCAAACGACGCCTTCGCATTTGTTAAGAGCGGAGATGAGGTTAAGATAACCATGTCGGAAAATGCAACGCTCGGTGATATTGCGTCTGTGCTCCATGACAACGGAATTATTAAATATCCTACGATGTTTAAATTGTACTGCAATCTCCGTCATAAGACCAGTGATAATTACCTTTACGGTGAATTTACCGTATCACCCGCAATGGGCTACGATGCTTTGATTGAGGAATTTTTGCCGTCGGTTCATACACGAAAAGAAGTTACCGTTACGCTCATAGAGGGCATGAACGTTGATGAAATAATTGATACCTTCCTTGAAAACGGTATAGGAACCCGAGAGGGCTTTGTGGATGTAATCCAAAATTATGATTTTGATTTTTGGTTTGTTGATGAGCTTGACGCAAAAATTGCTTCAAATCCCGAATCGGGCAGAAAATACCGCCTTGAGGGCTATCTTTTCCCCGATACCTATAATTTTTATAACACGGCAAGCGAAGCCGACGTAATATATAAGCTGCTCGATAACTTTAATTCGAAATTTGACGAATCAATGCGTCAGAGAGCGCAGAGCTTGGGCTATACGGCGGACCAGATTGTCACGATGGCGTCTATGATTCAGAAGGAAGCGAAATATGTTTCCGATTACGGCAACGTTTCATCTGTTTTCTATAACCGTTTGAATAAGGGACAGAACCTTGAAAGTAATGCAACGGTTCAGTATATGATGCCTAAAGAGGAGGTCGAATTGAAGCTTACCCGTGAGCAAATCGATAAATATGACAGCGCATACAACACGTATTTGCATTCGGGACTTCCCGTTGGAGCGATTTGCAATCCGTCGCTTAATTCGCTGAACTGGGCGCTCTATCCTACGAGTACAAAGTATTATTATTTTGTTTCCGACTCACTCGGCTATAACCTTTTTGCAACAACTTATTCAGAACATGAAAAGAACTGCGCAAAGGTCGAGTCGGCGAGCGCCGACGGGCAATAATCGCATACCGTTCGTATAAAATTCGATCTGCCACATCACGCAAACAAAACTTTGCCGAAGACAAAAATGCGACGAGTCGGCGAGCGATAACGGGCGTTCGAAACTCATCATATGACAAATTTTTCACAATTTATTTAAGATAAAAATTAAACGTAGTTATTGCAAATTATACAATTATAAGGTATAATAGCCGTGTATGAGTTTATCATAGAAATATAATATAAAGGAGATATATAAAAATGAGCAACACCGAATTCGGTTGTCCGTATGCCTGCTCCAAAGAAGTGCAGAATATGCATACGGTAGCAAAGGGACCAAAGCACGGTCCGGCGCCTATTCCCGAAGAGGGCAAATGGGTTGAATCCAAGCAGATTACAGACATTTCCGGCTATACGCACGGTATCGGCTGGTGTGCGCCTCAGCAGGGTGCCTGCAAGCTTTCGCTCAATGTAAAAAACGGCATTATTGAGGAAGCTCTCGTTGAAACTATCGGTTGTTCCGGTATGACGCATTCCGCAGCTATGGCGGCTGAAATTCTTCAGGGCAAGACGCTTCTTGAGGCGCTGAACACAGACCTTGTATGCGACGCTATTAACACGGCAATGCGTGAGCTTTTCCTGCAGATTGTTTACGGACGTTCGCAGTCCGCTTTTTCCGACGACGGTCTTGTTATCGGCGCAGGCATGGAGGATCTCGGTAAGGGCTTCCGTTCGATGGTCGGTACTATGTACGGCACAAAGGGCAAGGGAGTTCGTTATCTTGAGATGACGGAAGGCTACTGCACAAGAATGGCTCTTGATGAAAACGACGAGGTTATCGGCTATGAATTTGTATCTCTCGGCAAGATGACCGACTTTATCAAGAAGGGCATGGAGCCGAACGAAGCTTATAAGAAATCTATGGGAACATACGGCCGTTTCGACGAGGCGGTTAAGTATATCGACCCCAGATGCGAGTAATAAGGAGGATATGAAAAATGGCACAGTTTGAAGGCTATGAAAGACGCGAAGCGAAAATTCTCGCCGCGCTTAAAGAATTCGGAATTTCCTCCATCGACGAATGCAAGGAAATTTGCGCTTCCAAGGGTATTGACCCTTATAAAATTGTTGAAGAGACTCAGCCTATCTGCTTTGAGAACGCAAAGTGGGCTTATACGGTAGGCGCCGCAATCGCAATTAAGAAGGGCTGCAAAAAGGCTTCTGACGCCGCCGCCGCTATCGGTATCGGTCTTCAGGCGTTCTGCATTCCCGGTTCCGTTGCCGAAAACCGCAAGGTTGGTCAGGGACACGGCAACCTCGGCGCAATGCTTCTTTCCGACGAAACGGAGTGCTTCTGCTTCCTTGCAGGTCACGAATCCTTTGCTGCCGCAGAGGGCGCAATTAAAATTGCGCTCAATGCAAACAAAGTCCGTTCTAAGAATCTCCGTGTTATCCTGAACGGTCTGGGCAAGGACGCCGCTTACATTATTTCGAGAATTAACGGCTTCACATACTGCGAAACGGTATTTGATCCCTATACCGAAACAGTTACGGTAACAAAGGAAATCCCGTTCTCAAAGGGACCGAGAGCCGACGTAAAGTGCTACGGTGCGGACAACGTTCCCGAGGGTGTTGCGATTATGAGACTTGAAAATGTAGGAGTTTCCATCACAGGTAACTCTACAAACCCGACTCGATTCCAGCATCCCGTTGCAGGCACATACAAGAAATGGTGTGTTGAAAACGGCGTTAAGTATTTCTCTGTTGCGTCCGGAGGCGGCACAGGTCGTACGCTTCACCCGGATAATATGGGCGCAGGTCCTTCTTCCTACGGTATGACGGATACAATGGGAAGAATGCACTCCGACGCTCAGTTCGCAGGCTCTTCCTCCGTTCCGGCTCATGTTGAAATGATGGGTCTTATCGGCATGGGCAACAACCCGATGGTAGGTGCTACCGTTGCGGTTGCCGTTGCCGTAGAAGAGGCAATGAAGTAAGCCTTGTTAAATAAGTTTTTTGAAGCTTTTGAACTTCACCTTGCGATTTTAAAAATTTAATCATATAATAGTAAAAAATAAATAATTAGACACATCATTTTTTAAGATTTCATAAATGATGTGTCTATATTTTTTGCATAACTAGCGATGAGCTTTGCAATGAAAAATTATAATGAAGGCGGTAAAAGAAAGTCTAAAAAAATGTCTTATATCTTATAAGCTCTCTAAAAATGCAATCAAGAGCTTTTTTTGTTTTGGCGTGAGCTTAGAAAGCGCAACTAACAGTTTATCGTCCTTAGTCTCTAAATTAAAAAAATCTTGAAGCGAGATACCCATTGCGTCGCATATCAACTGTAAGTGCCCAACAGTAATATCTGCCTGACCAAGTTCAACTCTGCGTAAATGTGTCTGAGATACCCCCGCCTTTTCGGCTAAACCGTTTTGTGTGAGACAACACATGGTTCTTAATTCAAGCAGTTTTTTACCAACATCCATATTCCAACTCCTTAGTTAGTCTTATAGGAATATTTTAACACAAAAAAATATTTTTATTAGTCTTATAAGGTTGACAAATCAGTCTTATAATGTTATAATGTGTCTAATATTAGTTTTAATATTTTTTCATAATATTAAGGCTGTAAACAATCAAATGTGGGGGATAAAAATGGAACCAAATGATAATTATTCAGAACAGTCGGTTTCTTTGGAAAAAGACACTATTGATTTAAGGGGGAACGAGTCTCATTCTGCGCCTCAGGAGAAGAAATATAAGAGACTTCTTTTCGCCGGTCTTTTGACGATTCCTGTTTTAGTAGTTATGATTATTGCAAGTCAGTTGTTTTTTGCATACGCAATGGCGTATTCAAATAACGCATTGTTTTTTGGATTGTTGATAGTATCGGTTCCGTTTGCTTTGGCATCCATACCGTTTTTGCTTCACGCTAAGGCCAAGTTTTCGGGTTCGGGAACAAAGCGTAAAATGGAAAAAGGCGCATCAACGCTGCTTTATATCTTGGCTATTTTAATGGTAGCGTCGGCTATGGTTTGTGGCTTTTCCAAAGCTTTTTCGAGTGTAGGATTATTAAACATGTTTTCTGTTGGATTATTTATTATTATGGCGATTACTTTCATAATGTATTGCAACGCAGTTTCTAATCAAAGCGGTGTTGAAGCATATTATTGCTTTGCAAAAGCAATGTTAGTTGCATTTATATTGTCGTCACCTGTCGGATTTGCTTTAGGAATGCTATTAAGATTGTTGGAAAAAGCTATAATTGCTGTTATTGTGCTTTTTGTTGTGTTTATATTTTTTGGAGGAAGCGTTATATATTATCGTCGTGGATAATTGAATAAAGAAAGGGCTTATAATTGTGGGATTTTTGGATTTATTTAGAAGTGTTGGAGAATTACAACAACAAAGCGGCATTGTTAAAAATACACGTCAGCAAATTTTTAATATACGCGACCGACTTCGCAATGCCCCTCAGTTTTCTGAAATCTTTTACAATATTGTAAAAGATCCTTCGCATCCGCCGTTGCAGATTGTGATAGATTATACACAAGGTAATTTTTTTAGTATGGACTGGGATGTTCGAACAGATAATTACGAGCCGTATCTTATTGCAAAATACACTGATACGAATATCGCTTATGAGGAAGGTTGCGCAATTTTTCTTCTAATTCAGGAGTGTTATCCTGACGTGTATGATTTTCCGAATAGAACTGTTACTCAAATATCCGAAGGAGTTCCGCTGGAACTTAATATGAATAATAAGTTTCAGTGCAAACGATTAATTCCGGCTACAACTCCCGTTCAGCTTACTAATAAGTCTGATCAAAGCTCACCTCAAACAACATGCGAATCTTCGAGCGCCGCAACCGTGAATCGTTTTTGCTCAAACTGCGGCGCAAAGCTTGATGAAACAGCACGTTTTTGTTCGTCTTGCGGAGTTGCAACACGTTGAGATGATGGGTCTTATCGGCATGGGCAACAACCCGATGGTAGGCGCTACCGTTGCGGTTGCCGTTGCCGTAGAAGAGGCAATGAAGTAAGCCGTCGGGCAAAATAAAATTCTTATTACAAAATTATTTATTAATAATGAGACGCATCCCTTTGAAAGCTTTCAAAAGGATGCGTCTTTATTTATTCCTAAAACAGGGTCAGTGACATTCGGGTAAAAGCTGTTGAATACCCTATTTGATAACTCATTTATTAAGAGGTTTTCCGCTTTCGTTTTGTTGCGGCTTTACAGACGAATGATGTGCTGACTTTTTCAATTATACTTTACAATCTTATGCTTTTATGGTAGAATAAAACAAAACTGATTCGGAGGATAATTATGTATTATTTAGGCATTGATCTCGGCGGTACCAATATTGCGGTAGGTATAGTCGATGAAAACTTCAACATAGTAATTAAGGATAAGGTGCCGACGGGTGCGGGCAGGGATGCGGATCTTGTAATAGACGATATGGCAAAGCTTGCAAAAGAGCTTTGCGAAAAGTCGGGCATCTCATTCGATGAAATCGCATATGCAGGTATAGCCGCTCCCGGAACGGTTGATCCCGCTAACGGCGAAGTTAAATATGCAAACAATATTAAAATGTTCCACTATCCCATTGCCGCAAAGCTTACGGAGCGTATCCCCGTAAAGAAGGTTTATCTTGAAAACGACGCTAATGCCGCGGCTCTTGCAGAAGCAAAGGCAGGAGCCGGCAAGGGCTATAACAATGTTGTCTTGATTACTCTCGGCACAGGGCTCGGCGGCGGTATTGTCCTTAACGGAAAGATTTACACAGGCTTTAACTACGCAGGAGCAGAGCTCGGTCACATGGCGATTGAGTATGGCGGAAAGCCCTGTACCTGCGGCAGATGCGGCTGCTGGGAAGCATATTCGTCCGCAACCGGACTTATCAATATGACAATAGAAAAGCTTAATGAAACAAAGGACACCGAAATGTGGGATTTAATCGGCGGAGATATTGAAAATGTTTCGGGAAGAACTGCATTCAAAGCCGCAAGAAACGGCGACAGGGCGGGGCTTGAGGTCGTGGATTCCTACATAAAATACCTTGCATACGGTATGACAAATATAGTAAACATTTTTCAGCCTGAGATTTTCGCCGTAGGAGGCGGTGTTTGCAACGAGGGGGATTATCTGATAGAGCCTTTAAAGAAGCTGGTTGATGAGTGGCAGTACGGAACAAGCTCCCACGATGACAAAACCGTAATTTGCAAGGCTACCCTCGGCAACGACGCCGGAATTATCGGCGCCGCAGTATTAGGGTTGTGATATGAAAGCATTTTCCGTTTGCGCCCTGGGGGAGTCTCTTATTGACTTTACGCCCTGCGGCAAAAGCAGTAAAGGTATGCCCGTTTACGAATGCAATCCAGGCGGTGCGGTTGCAAATGTGTTGGCGGCGGTTAATAAATTAGGCGGTAAGGGAGCGTTTATCGGAAAGGTCGGCGATGATACATTCGGCAGATTTTTAACCGATAATATGAAAGCTGCCGGTATTAACCTTAAGGGACTTTGTATAGACCGTGAAATTCCCACTACGCTTGCGTTTGTATCGCTGAATTCAAGCGGTGACAGGAGCTTCTCCTTTTACCGAAAGCCCGGCGCCGATATCATGCTCAGCGTAGACGATATCGACAGGAGTATTCTTTCCGAATGCGATATTTTCCACTTCGGCTCCGTTTCGTTGACGGATGACCCTGCGAGAACGGCAACGCTGGAAAGCGCAAAGGAAGCGAAGAGAAACGGGGCTGTAATAAGCTATGACCCGAATTACCGTCCTCTTTTATGGAAAAGCACGGAGGAAGCCTGTAAGATAATGAAAGAGGGCGCATATCTTGCCGACATTATCAAGGTCTCCGACGAGGAATTACAGCTGATTACCGGCAGTGACAGTTTGGAAGAGGGTGCCGACCTTTTGATGGAAACGGGCGCGTCTATTGTATTTGTTTCAATGGGCCAAAGAGGCTCGTTTGTGAAGAACAAAACGGCAAGCGTAAGGCTTAATACCTATGATGTTAAGACCGTTGACACAACAGGGGCGGGCGACGCCTTTCTCGGCTCTGTTTTATCGAAGCTGCACGGTATGAGCTGTGAAAAGCTGTCCTCACTTTCCGAGCCGGAGCTTTGGGATATTCTCGATTACGGCAACGCCGCAGGAGCTCTTACCACTGCAAAAACGGGAGCGGCTCCGGCAATTCCGACCGATGAAGAAATTGAAATTTGCCGAAAAACAGTCGGAAAATTAGTTATATAACGGTTACGTCAAAAAAATGCACCCCAAAAGTCAGACGCTTTTCGAGGCGCATTTTTTATCGGGAAGAAAGAAAAATCAAAGCTAATAATACGGAATATCAATAGGCAAACAATGCGCAAACGGTAAAAACCGTTCTGTAAGATCGGCATTTATCAGATTGAACATAATTTGCTAAAAAGAGCCTTTCATGCAGAAAAGCTCTTTGAAAAGATACGGGCGACACTGAAAAAATATAATGCTTATGATGAGGCAGTATTCCTTTTTCCTGCTTTGGATAAACAGAAATTGTAAAAAAGTGTGCAATTCAGAAAAACTTGCACACTGTATTTTACGGTATTTTTTAACTGAAATTTGTGATTCGCTCCGGCACATGCAATTTTATTAAACCGCGTAAAGCGTTTATTTAGGCTGTTAGGAGTCTAATTCTCCGGCACAGTCGTCGTAAAGCGTTTTTGATACGGTTTCCCTGTCCCTGTCTGTCATGATGAATTCTGCAATATCGGAAAGCTCACAGTTGAGAATAGTACAAAGAGTATTGATGGTATAGGTACTGATGTTGTCATTTTTTCGAAGTCTGTCAAGCTGACCGGTACTTATTTTGTATTTATGGATAAGAGCATATTGGGATATATTTTTCTCCTTCAGCGTCTTCCACAGCTTATCATAAACTATCATTTTATCACCCAATACTATTTTAACCGAAAAAAAGGTATTGACTATTGCCCGTAAACGGGCTATAATAGTGTAGGAGATAAATATTTTCAAAGCACAATAAGAGGATTTTTGAAAAGAGAGTACTATTACGACAGGGAACAGCTCCGACGATTAACAAAAGCAAGCGGCAGCATAGCTGCGGCGTCCGAATCCGACCCTGAATTATTTTTTACAATTTTATGACACCCGCTCGCAAAGTATTGCAAAGTTACTGCGATATTCTCTAATCTTTACATCATCATAGAGATTTGCATTTAAACGGGATTTCTGAATCGCAGATACAATGTACTCTTCCGTCATTTTTATTTAAATGTCGCACATGGACAAAAAACAGCTCCTTGTCTTCATGAATATGAGCCTGACATCTTTTCCCTTTAAAAATAACCCTTTAAATCAGGCTGACGGGTATGTACTGTATCATAAAGCCGTGATAATTCACGGCTTCCTTGTTATAAACCGAAAACCACGCGACTATCGCGTGGTTTTCGGTTTACAGTAATAAAATATCCACCCGCACAGCGGATGGATATCTGTTTTGGGGTGAGCGATGGACCTCGACATAAAACACCGCCTTTATTATCAAGGGTTTATCGGTCTTGGTGACATTTTTGGTGACATTTTTTTGATTATAATATAATCATTTTGATTAAATTATAATATTTTTAAAACGCCGTGAAGCCTTATAAACACTGGGTTTGCAAAGAAAAACCGCCTAAACACAAGGTTTAGACGGTTTTCGTTATATGGGGTGAGCGATGGGTCTCGAACCCACGACCTTCAGGGCCACAACCTGACGCTCTAGCCAACTGAGCTACGCCCACCGTATGGCGCACCTTGGGGGACTCGAACCCTCGGCCTACTGCTTAGAAGGCAGTTGCTCTATCCAACTGAGCTAAAGGTGCTTAGCTTCCTCGGAACACTTAATCCCATAAGGCGAGATGTATTATATCATACCCTGTTTTATTTGTCAATACATATTTTCATTTTTACAAAAAGTACAAAAACTAAGCCGATAAAATCCTTTTAGTTTATTGACAAATCGACTGCGTTATAGTACCATAATTAAAGTACCTGACAGAATAAAAAACAAGGAAATAATTATGCCGAATAAAAAGAGATTAATTGATATGATAGCGGTATATTTTGCGGTTTTCGCCGCAAGCCTTGCCGCTTCGTTTTTTCTGTCCCCCAAGACGGGACTTTCATCTGAAATTATAATTGAAATTGTAATTTTTGCAATTCCGTTTCTGGCCGTTAAAATCAGGGGCGAAAAAGTAACCGAACGCTTTAATCTCAGAGCCGTCCCTGCCCGGAATCTGCTCGGTTCGATATTATTAACCGCAGGAGCCGGCTTTGCTGCAAGCGCCATTTTGTCAGTATTGAGCGTTTTCTTTAAGGGAGCCTCCGAGGTGGATTCGGGGCTTAACTCTCTTATAAACGACAATCCCGGGTTTCTTATCGTTACAGCGCTGATTGTTTTGCCCGCCGTATGCGAGGAGCTGCTGTTCCGAGGCTATATTCAAAGCGCCTTTAACGGAGCAAGACCGTGGATTATGATATGCAGTGTAGGTATTCTTTTCGGAGTTATGCATTTTGACGTTTATAAAATGCTGCCGTGTGCCGTTATCGGCGGGGTGTTTGCCTACATCACCTATGTTACAGGCTCCGTGCTTCCGACGGTCATATGCCACCTTATCAATAACGCATATTCCGTTGTGACAAGATATATGTCCTCGGTACAGGGGGACGGCGATGTTTACGAAATTGTTTTTAAAAATACGTCCCGCATTTTCGTTGCCCTTGCAATGCTTGCGGCGGCGTTTATTATAGGATATATCGGTAATAAAATTCTGACGGGAAGAAAACTCAAAAAGCCTTTCGGCGTAATCTTTGTGCTTGTTTCTTTGGTTGTTGTTTCCGTATCGTTTTCAATGATAACAAGGAGCGAATTCAAAATTGATATTATTTCCGAAAGCTCCGATAAGCTTTTAGAAAAAACGTTTACTGTCGACAGCGACAGGGTCATTGCAATAACGGTTTCCGCTCAGGAAAAAAGCGGTCAAGCGGTTTATATTTCCATTGACGGTGAAAACGGGGAGGTAATCGCCTCCGGAGCTTCGTCTGCGGGAATTATGTCCTGCCTTGAAAAGGGAGACTACAAAATTACCGTAACCTCGGACAGCGATGACGCCGAAATTACAGCAGATATTATGATTACCGCAGGACCTGAGGTTAAGAAGGTTCAAACGGAAATAACAAGAACAGAGGATAAACAATGATTACAAACTGGTATAAGGACGCGGTAGTTTACCAAATATACCCAAAGAGCTTTTGCGATTCCAACGGCGACGGTATCGGTGATTTCAACGGTATTATATCCAAGCTGGATTATTTAAAGGAGCTTGGAATAAATACTGTATGGATTTCGCCCTGCTACCCCTCCCCGCAGAAGGATAACGGATACGACATCTCGGACTACGACGATGTGGGACGGGAATACGGCACAATGGAAGATTTCAAACGTATGGCAGACGAGATGCACAGACGGGGTATCAAGCTCCTTATGGATTTGGTTGTAAAATCAAGCTCTGACGAGCATTTCTGGTTTACCGAAAGCATGAAGGGCAAGGACAACCCCTACCGTGATTACTATGTATGGAAGGATCCCGTCGACGGTCACGAGCCGAATGACTGGCAGGCGGGCTATCAGATTTCCGCTTGGACGTTTGATGAAAAATCGGGGCAGTATTGGCTTCACACCTTTATCGAGGGAGAGCCGGATTTAAACTGGGATAATCCCAAGGTAAGACAGGAAATATATGCGATGGTGAATCGCTGGCTTGATATCGGAGTTGACGGATTCCGCTGCGACGTAATCAACTTAATTGCAAAGGATTATGACAGCGACCATATCGGCGACGGGAAGCACCTGCACGAGTATCTGCACGAGCTGCATGAAAATTGCCTTGCTCCACACGACGCCATGACAGTCGGAGAGGTGTACGACCTTACTCCCGATGAAGCGTTTGAAATGGTAGCTCCGGACAGGGGCGAGCTTTCGCTCGTGTTCCAGTTTGAGCATTTGAGAGAGGGGCGAATTGACGGTCAGAGATTTTTTATGACGGACTTCAATGCAAAGAATTTTGTCGACACATTGGCAAAATGGCAGTACGGCTTTATGGGCAGAGCATGGAATACTCTTGTTATGGAAAATCACGACCAGCCCCGTTGCATTGACCGTTTCGGCTCCGTTGAATACAGAAAAGAAAGCGCAAAAATGTTAGCGACTCTCCTTTACTGCTTGCAGGGAACCGTATTTATTTATGAGGGTCAGGAGTTTGGCTCAATAAATCCCGTGTTCCGTTCCCTCGAGGAATGCGATGACTGCGAAACAAAGCAGATTCAGGATCACCTCGTTGAATTATGGGGAATGGAAGGCGCATTAAAGGCGATTTCCCTCGATTCACGCGACTGTGCAAGAGTGCCGGTGGCTTGGGACGGCAGTGAGACAGGAGGCTTTTCCGACGGCAAGGCCTGGATTAAATACAACGATTTCAGACATGAGGTAAATGCCGCAAGCGACCTTGCCGACGAAAACGGCGTGTACCGTTTCTATCAAAAGCTTCTCTCTCTTCGAAAATCAAAGAGGGCTCTGTCAAGAGGAAATTTTGAGTTGATTCGCAACGATGAAGACGGAGGCGTTGTTTACAGAAGATATATCGAAGGCGAAAGGGACATTTTCGTTGTTCTGAATTACTCCGATAAGGAAAACGCTTTTGATTTTTCATCATATAAGGGCGAATTGCTTCTTTCGGGATACGGCGATATTCCCGATGTAATGCGTCCGTTTGAGTGTCTTGTATTCGAAAAATAAAAAATCGAACCGGGTTGTTTTCTGAAGCAAAAAAAGACAGTGTAAAGGGCATAATTTCCTTTTGCACTGTCTTTGTTTACCGTAAAAACGAAAAATTGAATCTTATATATTACAAATTGCTTGCCTGTTTGCCGTTGTCATTTGCGGCAATTTTTTTATTTACATTATAGTTACAGCTCGATAAGCTCGTGAGTCGCCTTTGTAATATTTTCTATTCTGTCCCGATGGAATACCACCATATCCTCGATTCTGACGCCGAATTTTCCTTCAATGTAGATGCCCGGCTCGCATGTCACAACATGACCCGCCGTTAACACCGTATCCGAGCCGGGAGCCACTCTCGGCGTCTCGTGAATATTTAAGCCTACGCCGTGACCGAGACTGTGTCCGAAGCATCCCTTGTAGCCCGATTTATCGATTATTTTTCTTGCAACGCTGTCAACCTCGCCCCCCGTTTTACCGAAATCAAATGCCTCTCTTGCCGCAGCTTGTGCTTCGAGTACGGTATTGTAAACCCGTTTCATTTCGGTATCCGCCTTTCCGAGGCATACGGTTCTTGTCATATCGGAGCAATATCCGTTAACCTTTGCCCCGAAGTCCATTGTCAAAAAGCCCTTTTCCAGCTTAACGGGGCGGGGCTCTCCGTGAGGCAGTGAGGACGCTTTTCCCGAAACGGCTATCGTCTTAAAAGAGACGTCCTTGGCTCCGTGCGAACGCATAAAAAATTCAAGCTCAAGCGCAACGTCGATTTCCGTTCGCTCGGGGTTAATGAATCCGAGAATGTGCTCAAAGGCTCTCTCGGCAATTCTCTGAGCGGCGATAATATTTGATATTTCGCCCTCGTCCTTAAATTCACGCATTTTATCAATAATGTCGCCCATGGGAGAAAACGTGATGTCGACAAAGGTCTGTTCCAGCTTTTTCAAATCCGCAAAGATGAGCTCTTCGTCCTCGAAGGCGATATTTTTAATACCCAGCTCAATAAAAATATCCTTCATATAAAGGCTTCGCTTGCCTTCAAACATGCGTACTTCAAATTCGTCGGAGGCAGTTTGCTTTGCGGCCTCGATATATCTGAAATCGGTTAACAGCAGTGATGCGGACCTTGTGATTATTACATAACCGTCGGTGAATTCAAAGCCCGTTAAATAATACTGATTAATTTCGCCGGTAACGAGAAGAGCGTCAACGCCGTTCGGTATATTCAATTTGATTTTTTCTAATCTCGTCATAATATTTTACAAATACTTACTGTACTCCGTTTTCATCATGAGCGCATCCCTTGCCTGAGTGCCTGCCGACTCGCAAATAATGTGAGGGTGAAGCTTTTCGACGGCGATGACCCTGCAAAGAGGCTTAAATTCGGGACCGTACACCGTGTCGTCAAAGGTTAAATGCTTCTTTTCGCCCTTGTCGGTGTATTCGATTTTCGAAAAGTGACAGTGAAGCCTGTCTGAGTAGTCGCTGCCTAATTTTTCGGAAATAAGGTCAAATAATCTCTTGTAATCGTCCTCTTTCGGGAACACATTTCCGCAGTCCCTTGCGTTCAAGTGTCCGAAGTCGACGACAGGGTGCAAAAGAGGGTCTATCGAGCAAATCTCGATAACCTCCTCAAGCGTGCCAAGCTGATTTTGCTTACCCATGGTCTCAAGTCCGTAATTCACGCCTTGGTCGCCCAGCTTTTCGAGCATTTTATACATTGTGTCCTTTGCAAGCTCAACAGCCTCGCGTCTTGAAATCTTCGATGCGCTTCCCGTATGAATTACAATGGTATCCGCCTGCAGCAGCTTGGCGGCGCGCACGCTCTGCTCGATATATTCTATGCTTTTTAATCTTTTTTCCGTGTCGATTCCGGACAGCGATATAAAGTAAGGAGCATGAAGCGAAAGCTGAATTCCGCACTCCTTTGCTCTGTTTCCGATAGCTATGAAGGTTGCGTCGCTTCCCCTGACGCCCTGACCGCACTGATATTCGTACAAATCGAGTCCCTGCCTCGAAAGCCAGGGCATTGCGTCGATTGTGTTTTTAAAGCCCTCGGCATAAAATGCCTCGGAATTGCCGGCAGGTCCGAATAATGCTCTATCGTTCACGGCGTTCTCCTTTATGTATTCTGTAATATTTTGAAATAATCGGTTTTTCCAAAAAACGCTTTGCACGGAAAAACGGCGTTAATTTGTCCTTTATGGGCGGCACTAAAAACGAGCGAAGTCCATGGCATTTGCCCGCAAAAACATCCGTGAATATCTGATCGCCTATAAGAGCCGTTGTCGAGGGAGTCGAGCCCATTGAATCCATTGCCTGCCTTATGTATTTGCCGAAAGGCTTTTTCCCTTTTCCTTTTGCATAGTAACCGAGATTTTTATTAAAAAGCTCCACCCGTTCAACATTATTGTTTGAAACGAAAGAGAGCTTAATTCCTGCGTTTTCCATCGAACGGAACCATTCGATTATCGGCGGGGTCGGCTCGGGATCGTCGTATGTGACGAGGGTATTGTCTATGTCCAGAATCAAAGCGCAAATCCCGTTTTCCGCAAGGAACTCGGGGGTAACATGATAAATATCCGCAAAAATGCGGTCCGGTAACAGCTTTCCCAAAATTAAACCAACTTTCTGAATATTACAGTCATTGTACCACACAAGCATGCCAAAAGCAATATTTTAATTAAAAAACGCATATTTTTAAATTACGGTAATATAATTGATTTACAGATACAAACGGAGGAAACGGTAATGTTTATTTATTCGGTTAGGGCGGCAACGGTGAAATTTTTTGCGATAATGTTTGTAGGAATAGCCGCACTTGTGGCGCTGATTCTTTTTATTCCCACGAACGCAAATTCTGTTGTCGACGCAAATTCCATGGCGGCGGCGTCCGTCAAGTATGACGGTGCGGATACCAACGAGGGAAGAGTGGAATTTCTCAAATCGTTCGGCTACGAGGTTTCTCAGGAGCCCACGGAGGAAAGACAGGTTACAATCCCGGAAAAATTCGACACCGTATTCGACGGCTATAACGAATTGCAAAAGGAGCAGGGACTGGATCTTGCAAAATACAAGCGCAAGAGCGTTATGAGATATACGTACATTGTAACGAATTACGAGGGCTACGACGGGACGGTGCTTGCAAATCTTTTGGTATACAGGGGCTGTATCATAGGCGGCGACATTTGCTCGGAGGCGGCGGAC
This sequence comes from Clostridia bacterium, assembly GCA_029007295.1. GTDB lineage: Bacteria > Bacillota > Clostridia > Oscillospirales > CAG-272 > SUG1201. The sequence continues at coordinate 32,918 of JAQXHN010000005.1, forward strand.
GGCTTCGTCCACGGGTTCGAAAAAAAATAATTAAATTTTTCAAAACCCCTTGACAAACAGAAAAAGGTATGCTATCATTTTACCATATTAAAACCGAAGAACGAGAGAAGTAGCAAGAGAGTAAGCCTAAAGAGAGCTGCGGACGGTGGAATCGCGGCGGTGTATACCTTGTGAATGGGCTCGGGAGGGCGTAGCCGAATCAAGTAGGCTCGACGGATGCCGACCGTTACAGCGGACAGTGCATTATTGTGCATGGTGAGTGCGTTCATTCAGTGAACGAATGTGGGTGGTACCGCAGGAATTATGATATTCTTGTCCCGGCAATTATTAATTGCCGGGATTTTTGTTTTTGGGAGGTAAAAATGTTCATCTTATCCGCAAATTGGTGCTGCGGCACCTGAAAAGCGTAAACGTAAATCAAAAAGAAATTAAAAATCAAATAAACACATCAAAAAGCAACAAATAAACAAATAATAAAAGGAAGGACAAAACAATGAAAAAGACACTCGCTTTAGTATTAGCGCTCGTTATGAGCATTTTCGCCTTTGCGGCATGCACAAATAAGGAAGAAAATAATTCCGGTCAAGGCAAAGCCGAAACAACCTACAAAATCGGCATATGCAACTTCGTAGACGATGCGTCGCTTAATCAGATTATCGAAAACATCGAATCGCAGTTAAAGACTCTCGGAACGGAAAACAGCGTACAATTTGACGTAACCGTTGAAAACTGCAACATGGATGCGTCTTTGCTTCAGCAGATAATCGAGGAATTCAAGTCCGACGAAGTTGACCTCATGGTAGGAGTCGCAACCCCTGTTGCCATGGCAATGCAGGCAAGCGTATCCGATATACCGGTAGTATTTGCGGCGGTATCCGACCCCTTGAGCGCAGGACTTGTCGAGTCTCTTGAAAAGCCCGGCTCAAACATTACGGGCACCTCGGACTACCTCGACACAAATGCTATCTTCAATCTCGTGACAACGCTTAATCCCGATATAAAGAAGGTTGGACTCCTTTACGATATCGGACAGGATGCGTCTACGACTCCTATTGCGGATGCTAAGAAATATCTCGACGAACACAATATCGAGTATGTCGAAGCAAACGGCACAACTATCGAAGAAATCATGATAGCGGCCGAGCAGCTTGTCTCCGAAAAGGTAGAGGCGGTGTTCACGCCTACCGATAACTCAATCATGGCGGCAGAGCTGTCAATCTACGAAACCTTCTCAAAGGCGGGCATACCCCACTATACAGGCGCCGACTCCTTTGCACTGAACGGAGCGTTCCTGGGCTACGGAGTAGACTACGCAAACCTCGGCAGAGTAACTGCCGATATGGTAAAGGAAATTCTCGTAGACGGCAAGAATCCCGCCGAGCTGTCGGTACGCACGTTCGATAACGGAACGGCGACCGTAAATACCGATATATGCGAGGCATTGAACCTTGATTTTGAAGAAGTAAAGGAGCTTTTCGCTCCCAATTGCACCGAGGTTAAGAGCATCGTAACTGCGGAAGATTTTGACGATTAATAATCGGAGAAAAAAGTGAAAACAGATAAAACGAGGGTGAAAAAAATAATAGGAAAGGCGTCACCGCTTATCATACTGATAGCGGTGATGTCCTTGCTGCATATATTCGGCGTGCTGACATGGAACCGAGACCTTGCGGCGCTTGAGGTAGGACTTATCAATTCGCTGGTCGTGCTTGCGCTGTTTCTTAGCTATTCCATGCTGAATGTATGCGACCTTTCCACCGACGGCTGTTATACCCTTGGTATTGCGGTCGGCGGAGTTTTTGCCGCTATGGGACACCCGTTCCTTGCGATATTGGCCGCCCTTGCGGCAGGTGCGGCATCGGGCTTTGTTACGGCGTTTCTCCAAACTAAAATGGGAGTAAACAGTCTGCTCGCCGGAATAATAGTGAATACCGGACTGTACAGCATAAATATCGTAATAATGGGAAAATCCACAATCAACGTATTCAAGAGCAATACGTTGTTTACATTAACCGCAAAGCTGCTCGGAGACGGTGAAATATCCGAATATTGTGCGCTTATCGTGAGCGGAGCGGCGGTAATAACGGTGCTTACCCTGCTTTCGTATTTTCTGAGGACAAGGCTGGGACTTGCCATACGGGCAACCGGGGATAATCCCGACATGGTGCGTTCGTCGTCGATAAATCCTGCCGTAACCACCATAATCGGACTTTGCGTTTCCGGCTCTGTAACGGCTCTTTCTGGTTGCCTTTTCATCCAATATGCAAAGTCTGCCGACATAAACGTCGGCACCGGCATGGTGACAATGGCGCTTGCGTCTCTGCTTATCGGAGGGGTGTTCATCGGAGAGGGAGGAATATTTATCCGAGGAGTGGGCGCAGTGCTGGGAGCGATAATATTCCGGCTCATATACGCAATAGCGATTGCGCTCAAAATCGATACAAACCTGTTGAAGCTCGTTTATTCGCTGATTGTTGTATTGGCAATCTCAACGCCGTATATCAAAAAGCAGCTCCCTATGCTGAAAAGAAGAATGACGTACAAAAAGAAGGGAGCAAGACAATGAAGCCCTTAATGCTGGAGATAAGAAACATTTCGAAAACCTTCAACCTCGGAACGGTAAACGAAAAAACTGCTATACATTCCCTGTCTCTTGAGGTAAAAAAGGGCGACTTTATTACCGTAATAGGCGCAAACGGAGCAGGAAAATCCACCCTGTTTAATGCGATAGCGGGCTCGTTTATCACGGACAGCGGAAATATCATACTCGACGGTGCGGACATCACGATGATGCCGGAGCCGAAAAGAGCGAAAAGCATAGGCAGGCTGTTTCAGGACCCGATGAAGGGCTCTGCGCCCGGCATGACGATAGAGGAAAATCTGACCCTGGCGGCAGGGCACGGCTCATGGTTTTCCGGGATATCAAAGAAGGACAAAAAGCTGTTTCGGGAACGGCTTGCCATGCTCGACATGGGGCTGGAAAACAGAATGAGCAATCCTGTCGGACTCCTGTCGGGCGGACAAAGGCAAGCCCTGACGCTGATGATGGCGACCGTAAATCCTCCTAAGCTGCTTTTGCTGGACGAGCATACGGCGGCTCTCGACCCCGGCACCGCCGACAAGGTTATCGAGCTGACAAAGAAAATCGTTTCCGAAAACGGCATAACCTGTCTTATGATAACCCATAATATGCAGTCGGCGTTGGATTTGGGAAACAGAACCGTAATGATGAATAACGGCAGTATCATAATGGACGTCGAAAAGCCGGAAAGAGATTCGCTGACGGTAGAGAATCTGCTTCAAAAATTCCGTGAAATCTCGGGCTCTGCGCTGACAAACGACAGAATGCTCCTGATATAACCGGGTACGACGGCAGACAAACCAAACGGCGTATTCAGGCAGACAAGCTAAACGGCAAATTAAATAAAACAACATAAAAAACAATCGGAAATCACCGCACGGGCACAGCGTTCAAGCGGTGATTTTTGTTATTTTTGCAACATTGTAACATTATTAACGGATACGAAGAAAAAAGGTATAGAAAATTTACGAAAAAATGCATGGAAAATTAAAAAACGCTTGACAAAATCCGGTGCGTGGTATACAATGTAAGTGACAATAGGCGTATTGTCTTTTATTTGCATTTTTTAAATGAAAATAAAATGCGAATTTTCCTGTAACAAAGTGTGTTTTTTCGACAGCTTTTGACATAGGC
>JAQXHN010000006.1 GCA_029007295.1 Clostridia bacterium
ATTTTTTAGTTTTCTGCCGGGTAATCTCTCCCGTTTTTATTGCCGCAATAACGGCAATAAAAGATATACGCAAGGCTTAATCAGAGCCTGTTTATTTCAAGACGCTCAAAGCTGCCGTTTTCGTAAAGGCGAACATCGTACATATCGGTATCAAAGTCGGAGCTGTAAACCGTTTTTCCAAGCTCGTTTTCTGTTTCAACGAGAGCTTCTTCCTTTCCCTTTGCGAATTTTTTTGCACAAGCTTCATTTGTCGCTCCCTTTAACGTAACATGCGAGGGTGAAATATTAAGCAAGCGAAGCGTTTTAACATTATGGCTGGCTTCAAGCTCTTCTTCGCGAACAAAATCGTCGACAGTGAAATTATACATATTGCTTTCCAAACGAATATAAGAGGCGTTCTTCGAATCGTTAAAGGAGTGAACACGAAAATGAGAAAGATGAACGTTCTCGACTCTGCCGACTCCCTCTCGGAATTCGGGAGAATTGGGGTCGATGATAGGAGTCATGCAGTAACGCGCCGCGTCCATATTAACAGCCATACCCCAAAATCCGCCGGTTACATTTGAAATCGATATGTTAGTAATGTCGGAATTGATTGAAAGGATACGTACAAAAGACTGGCACTTTGACGCATGAAGTCCGTCTATTACAATGTTGCGAATGTAACCGCACTCCATGTCAAGGGCCTCGGGACGGGTCATAATATCGTCTGCGTTAAGGGCGACCATATCATCGCTGGGAGAACCGGGAGTGTTTGCATAGAGATTGCGGATTATTCCGTTCTCACAAAAGCCGTTTAAATGAATGCCGTCATTGTTATTTACCGGATGGAGCGAGCAAAAATGGATGTTTTCGAACAGAAATCCGTTGATTCTGCAAAAACGTGCGTGGTAACCTCCCGCTTCGGAAAGAGTAAGGGTGGAAAGCGTAAGCTTGTTTACATTCTTGAAGGAGAAAATAGCTCCGGAGTTAGCGGTTTCGCTGAACAAACACTTGGGCTTTGCATTCGTAGCATTGTTTCCGTCCCAAATACCTCCCTTAACCGTGATGTTTTCGTTTCTATGCTCGTTATCGTTGTGATTTTTGTTTGCGAGAAGGAAATCGCCTCTCTTTGTGCAAGCGTTGTTTGCCAAACGAATGTGAGCGTACGGATGAGCGGTAATTCTCGTGTTTGAGCCGATATACAGCGTGTGTCCTATCTTATATCTGCCGCGGGGAATAATTACTTCATCGGCGCCGGAATCGAGAGCCTTCTGAATTGCGTGTGCGTCGTCGGTTCTGCCGTTTGCTTTGGCTCCGAAGTCCATTACATTTACACTTTTGTACATTTTGTTTTTCCTTTCAGATTTATGGATATATTGATATGCCGAAGGGCATGGTTTATACTTCAATACCGAAATAAAATTTTAAAGCAAAGACAACCATATGCGGTTCGACGTTGAAATGTTCGGAAAGCTTCCACACTTCGTTGTAGCCGGAGTAAATCGCTCGTAAAAAGGCACCCCTTGGCAAAAGAGCTTTAACAGCCCACGAATTTGCCCTGTATTCCTGCTTTGAAGCAATGTCAAGATAATTGTCCCTGTTGTAAAATGACATTGTTTCGCAGTGTCCCAGCTCATGGGCGAGCAGGGATTTGAGCTCGGAGTTGCTTTTTGTTTTTGAAAAGTCAATTGCAATATCGCATTCTCCGTCCACCCTGACGGAAAGCGCAATATTATTTTTCATAGGAAAATCATGTATACCGATACCGTCATTTTCCGCAATATCCAATAATTTTTCTAAATTCAAATTCTCTCCTTGTGAAATCAGTTCTTCTTTTTCTCCTTGAGCGACTTAACGAATTCTATAACGTCCGAAAAGTCCTCTTCGGAAAGCTCCTCCGTTTCCTTGTGCAAAGCAAATTCCAGACTTTGCCTTATTCCGCTGTCGTCGATTACCTCGGTGCGCGGGCTGTGCAATTTTCCTGCCTTTTTTGAACCGAAGCTCTCCCATCCCATAAGAGCGGAAGGAGTCGTAGCGAGCTCCTTTGCGAAAACTTCAATTTTTGACTGTGTAATATCGTTTATCCCCATCTCAATTTTATTGATTGTCGAACGGGATTTATAGCCAATACGCTTTGCAAGCTCGTCCTGTGTCATTCCCAGCTCCTCACGGCGCATTCGGATTCGTCTTCCGAGCAATTCCTTTGCAATGTCTCGGTTAAATTTATCGTTAGCCATCTTATACGATGTCCTTTCAATTTCATATAAGACTATTATACAATATAGTTGAGAAAAAATCAACACCAAATTATCTTTTCACAAAGGTTTTTTTCGACAAAAACCTACAAATCCGACCATAATAAAGCGAAAAAATGTCCTCCAAAAAAAATATGAAAAAATCCCCGAAAAATCTACAAAACCCCTTGACAAACCCAAATTAACGTGATACAATGCATGTAGACAAAAAATCAACAAACGAGGTGAGAAGAAAAATGACCGATATCAAGCTTTTAAAAAGAGAGGAAGAAAAATGTATGCGAAGCGAGGCAAATATCGCATCGTTACTTGATATTTCCGTTGAGGCTTACCGTGCAAAAAAAGAGGGAAGAGTTGAATTTTGTGCAAGCGAAATCGCAATTCTCACATATCTTTTCGGATTGGAGGATAACGCAGAAAGGGCAAGGTCAATTTTTTTTACTTAGTTAGTAGATTTAAAATCAACAGAAGACGGAGAAATCTGTTGTTTATTCTATAATACACAAGTTTATGTCCAAAAAACAGGACACAGTCGGGACGCAAATCAAGGAGGGAAAATGATAACAAAGGAAGATATCAGAAACGCCGGTTCGGTTCTTGACAGATACAGAAGCTCGAAGGCCTCTATTGAAAAAAGGGTTATCGAGAACAGAAGGCTGTGGAGAAGGCTGACCGGAAGTGTCGCAGACGACAAAACCGACAGAGAAACGTATATTCATACGGCTTGGATGTTCAATATGCTGGCGGGACGGCATGCCGACGCCGTTGACGCCTATCCGGAGGCAATAATTTCCGGCAGAGAGGAGGGAGACGCACCGAAGGCAAAAATCCTGTCCGAAATATTACCGCTTATATGCGAACAAAACGGATATGAAGAGCTATGGAGTGAGCTGTGGTGGTCGAAGCTTATCGACGGAACCTGCATTACCGGTGTATTCTTTGACAATTCGCTTTGCCGCGGGCTCGGCGATATTTCGCTTCGGCCGATAGATTTACTTTCTCTGTATTGGGAGCCGGGCATAACGGATATACAAAAATCGAGGAATGTTTTCAGCGTTGAAAGCTTTCTTAACGAGGAGCTGTACGAGAAATACCCGTTTCTTGAGGGAAAGCTTTCGGGGGATAAGTTCTCGGTGTACCAAAGTGAATATGAAGACGCTTCGGGGAGTGAGGAACGCTCAAGTGTAATTGACTGGTATTACAAGAGAAGGGGGAAGCTGCATTACTGCAAATTTGTAGGCGACGAAATCCTGTACGCATCCGAAAATGACCGTAGATTTTCGGAAAGAGGATGGTACGACCACGGAATGTATCCGTTTGTCTTTGATTCCATGTATCCTTACAGCAAGGGTATTTGCGGCTTCGGATATGTGGATGTCTGCAAAAATCCGCAAAAATACATTGACAAGCTCAACAGCGCGGTTATGCGCAACGCACTTGCTCTTTCAAGGGCTCGCTATTTTGTTCGCAGCGACGGGGGAGTGAACGAAAAGGAATTTGCCGATGTATCCAATGAGCTGATTCATGTCTCATCATCTGCGCTCGGAGAGGACAGCATAAGACAAATTGAAAATCATCCTCTCAGCGCCGTATATACAAACGTGCTTCAAATGAAAATAGACGAGATGAAGGAAACGGTAGGCAACCGAGAATTTAATCAGGGAGGTACGTACGGCGGAGTTGTCAGCGGAACGGCGATAGCGGCGCTTCAGGAGGCGGGAAGTAAAATATCAAGGGATATTATTTCATCCTCTTACCGTGCGTTTGAAAAGGTAAATTACCTGATGATAGAGCTAATAAGACAGTTTTACACCGTTCCCAGAGCCTTCAGAATACTCGGAAAGGAGGGAACGCAGGAGTTTATTCACTTTGACAATTCCTTATTGAAGCGTGGTGACGGGGGCAAAATCTACGGTCTTGAAAGCGTGTTGAGCGAACCGATATTCGATATTAAGGTATTTGCTCAAAAGGCGTCTCCGTTTTCAAGAGAGGTCCGAAACGAGAGAGCTATGCAATTCTATAAGTCCGGCTTCTTCAATCCCGAAATGAGGGAGCAGGCATTGGCTGCAATCGAGATGATGGATTTCGACGGCAGAGAGAAAATTCAGAAGGTAATAGGCGGTATTCAAAGCCATGCGGCGCCGCCCTTACCCTTATCCGCACCGGAAAAGGCGAATGTTCTCTACAGCGCCGCCGAAAAATACGACGCACAGAGAAAGAAGCTGAGACATTGACCGAGATTACTCTTAAAAGGGGCGAAACAGAGCTTGATTTTTTCGCTAAAGGGCATTGCAATGCGGCTGAAAACGGCGTAGATCTCGTTTGCTCGGCGGTGTCGATGCTCAGCTGTACCTTAATCAACCGCTTAGAGGGGCTTTCGGTCTTCTTGAAGGAAAAGCACATCTCCTACGAAAAAGGGTTTGTGGAGATATTTGTCAGATGGAACAAAAGGGACTGCGCTTTGTTTGATAACAGCATAGACACGCTCCTTTGCGGCTACCGTCTGATATCTAACGCTTTTCCCGAAAACGTTCGGTTATCGGTTACCCGAAACGAAGGAAAGGATTATTATGTCAAGAAAAAAAGATACTGAAAAGGCATTGAAAAAGCTTGATTTAGGAGTGCTGACAGCGGTGGACGCACTTGTAAAATCACTTTCCGAGTTGGATG
>JAQXHN010000007.1 GCA_029007295.1 Clostridia bacterium
CACATACGTAAAGGACGGCAACACAATCACATTTACCGACCTTGCGGGACTCACGCTGTTCCGTTACGTACCGGGCACGTACGGTTCACCCTCCGTAATTAAGAACGCACCCGGAAGCAAGTTCATCCGTCCTGCGGACGTTCAGAACAATACCATCGAGTTAACAGGACTTACAGGAAAGTATACCTTCCTTGTAGAATACGACGATATGTCCCGAAACATAATTAATTTGGTATTTTGATAAAAACTTATCTTTATTAGGAGCGATTGATTATGAAGAGAATAATCTCGTTAATATTATCTGCGGTCTTATCTTTATTGATCTTTAATTCTTGCGGTAATAATAACCTAAAAAAGATTAATTTTAAGATTGATAAGGATTATTCTGAATCAACTTCATCAATAAGTAATAAAATCGGTGACACCTTTGATACTGATGTTTATAATTCCGATAATGTTAAGCCAATGCTTTTTCGGTGTGAAGATGAAAAGGGAAATCTTTTATATTTGATGGGGACTATTCATATCAGCGGAGAAGCAAATGATTTGATTATAGATAAAGTGGATGATTATTTATTTGAATCGGACTCATTAGCTGTTGAATTTGATATTGTCGCATATGAAAAAAACTATATACAGCAAACAGAGGATTTAAAGCTCTTTCTATATAAAGATAATTCAAGTATTAAGGACCATATGGATTCTGATTTATATGAAAGGTGCGTAGATTTTCTTAAAGAAGGGAATAATTATTATTCAATGCTCGACTTCTATAATCTTTCAATGTGGGCTCAGCTTATCGATCAAGAAATGTATAATAGGTTAGATATTGATTTTGAAAAAGGAATTGACCGTCTGCTGATTAATAATGCAAGTGAAAATAATATTCCGATTTTGAATATAGAATCCTCTACCGAACAATATAAAATAACAAATTCGCTATCTGACAAATATAATATTTATTCAATAGAGAATACACTTAACAGTACAACAGAAGACGCATATACAGATATTTCTTCCATGTATGAAGCATATATCAGCGGAGACGTAGATAAATTTACTAATAGCGTTTCCGAGGAGTATGACGATATATCGGCTGAAGAAGCGTCGCTCATAAACGAATACGAAGAAAAATTGGTTATTAACAGAAATAACAATATGAGTGAAAAGGCAATTGAATATTTATCCTCAGGGGAAACTGTATTCTTTGCAGTCGGTTGCGCTCATTTAATAGGAGAAAGCGGACTGATAAAACAATTACAGTCTAACGGCTGTACAGTTACTCAAATTGTTTCTTAAAAAAATGCCCTGAAAATCAAATTTCGTTTTTGATTTTCATAAGGGCATTTTTTTCCAGTCTGGAAACCTGGGCCTGAGATATTCCTATTTCATCCGCAATTTCCATTTGTGTTTTCCCGTGAAAAAACCTTAAATCAATTATTCTTTTTTCTCTTTTATCAAGATGAAGAATGGCTTCGTTAATAGAAATATTTTCAAGCCAGTTTTCATCTTTTTCTTTATCATCACTTAATTTATCCAGCATATATACGCTTTCATCGCCGTCACCTAATACCGGTTCGTATAAAGATATCGGATGGGAAATTGCGTCGAGCGCATTTGTAATCTTTTGTTTATCTACATCAACTCCGATTGAACCGAGATATTGCTTTATTTCGTCTATAGTAGGCTCTCTTGTTAATTTATTGGATAATGATTCTCTTGCCTGCAGAGCTTTATAGGCAATATCTCTCATTGAGCGACTAACCTTAATAATACTGTTGTCTCTTAAATAGCGGCGTACCTCACCGATAATCATAGGAACCGCATAGGTTGAAAACTTCAAATTAAACTCAGTATTAAAATTATCTATTGCCTTTATTAAACCTATACAACCTACCTGAAATAAATCGTCCGCTTCCTCGCACCTTGAATTAAAGCGCTGAACTACGCTTAATACAAGACGTAAATTGCCGTCAATTAATCTTTTTCTTGCTGTATTATCTCCCATACGGACTTTTTTTAATAATTTGTTTTGTTCATTTTCATTTAATACGGGCAGCTTTGAAGTGTCGACGCCACATATTACAACTTTATTGTAATACAAATAAACCTCCCGAATATCAATTACTCTAATAGAATTATTGACATTCGAAAGGTTTAGTATTCTTAAATATAGATTTTACATTTTTTGGATTATCGGTTATCCTTAAGCATGGATAACCATATTTTGCAAAGAATATTATAAGGTAATATCTTTGATAATAAATGCTGAAGCTTGGTATATCCGTTATATACGATCAGAACCTTGCGCTTCTTAATTTTTTTCATTGCGTAATCAACACATTTTCCGGCGTCTAACATTGGGGAATACTTTTTTGGAGATTTAGGAGCGGTATTATTCTTTGTATGGCTGAAAAATTCCGTATCAACCCAGCCGGGACAAAATACACTTACAAATATTCCTTTTCCTTTAAGCTCATAAGATAGCGCTTCGGAATAGTGTCGTATAAATGATTTGGTAGATGCGTATATATTAAAATAGGGAAGGGGGTTAAATACCGAAGCTGAGCCGAGATTTACTAAATGAGAACCTAAAGACATGTACTTAATACAAATATTGCACATTCTTACAGTGGCTTTTACATTTAAATCAATCATCTTCATATCGGAAGCGTTGTCTGTAACACCGCATTCGGCAAACTCGCCGAAGCCGGCGCAGTTTATTAAGTATGAAATCTCATATTCGTCCGACAGAAGCGCATTTTCAATTATATTATAAGACTCGTCTAAAAGTAAATCAAGTGCAAATATTTTAGCTTTGGTAGAATAATGCTCGGAAACAGCTTCAAGCTTATCTTGCCTGCGTGAAATAAGCCATATTTCATCAAGAGACTCTTTATCGAGCTTATCGGAAAAAAGTTTTCCCATTCCCGAAGAGGCTCCAGTAATTATTCCAATTTTCATTTATATACCTTTATCTGTAATCAGCAAAGGCTACCATCGGAATCTTTTCGGAATTATACATATTGCAGGTGACGGGAGCATAATAATCTGTTTGTGCATTATATCTTACTCCCTGTAATTCCTCTTTGGATGTAACCGTAACTTGATTTTTTGAGGTTACTTCCACATTATATGTAACGTTCCAGCTTCCGTTTACCTTTATTTCAAATCCTGTAATGGTATCCGTATCCTCTTCATCTTCAAAATCGAGTCCGTCGCCTACATACTTAAATGTAATTACTGCAGATTTTCCGTCCTCGGAATACTCGATTTTTTCAAAGGTGGGACCGAATGTATAGTCAACATTACCCATGTTATATTCTTTTGCAAGAATCATTTTTGTCAGTCTGCTCGCCTGAAAACCCTTACAGAAGGGATGAATATTATTATCCCATTTCATATATTGAATCGGCCAGAAATCCGAAGACGGTACTACATAGCAGTCATCCAACAGCGTAGGAATTACTCCGAGCTCGCTTCTGACAACTCCTGTCGGCAGATAATTTGACGTATAGTATCCATAGCATGGCGGAAATTCAATTATATATACAGGAAAATCGGAATTACCGAAATGGCTTCTGTAATAGCTCATAAGTTCAACGAACATATTTTGGAATGTATAAACATTTTTTCCGTAATTCTGAATGGTGTTATTACAGTCGCTTTCACCCTGATACCATACAACTCCTGCGCACGAGAAGTTAATTAACGGATATAGCTGTTGATTGTATGCACATCTTGAAGGTAAGGGAAGAGTTTGTCCGCCGAGTAACATATAATATACTCCGGTACCCATATAATTAATATCGGAATGCCATTTTTCACACAGTTCGTTAGGTGAAAATGTGGTTAAAGGACAACCTGAAGCATCAATTTCAATAATTCCTATAGGGGTATCAATATTTTCAGATAAATTATATGCAAAAAGGTAACCGATTGCGGAATAGTTCTGAATATTTTCATCCGACGGTTTCATCCAGTATGAGGATTCGGATTTAACATCGTCAAATTTTTTTGCTGTACCGGGGGTATTTTCTCCTGTCTCCCCAGAATAAAATACTGCCGAATTTCTGAAAAATCTAATATTTCTCGAATCATTAAAATCGTATTTTAATGTGTCCAGCATATTGTTTATCTTCAAATCCTCTATAAGCAAATTTATAGGCCAATAAACATTGGACTGTCCGATAACATAATAGACGTCGCCAACCATTACATTTTTTATGTCGGCTGTTTTGTTACTGCCGTAACACTTAATATCGGACGGATTTGCGCTTTGAATAAAGGTATTATCAAATACAGCCTTCCATTGACCTTTTTCTACAATACATGTAGCAATCTCGCCCTTAAAGGTTACTCTGATAAGCTTTCCGTTTTCGGAAACAGGCGCAAAGCCCCATACTGTGAGCTTTTCATTCCTTTGAACTATCATATCATCGGAAAAGGCACGAGATACAGTAAAATTACTGCACAGCTCAGCCTTTTTTAATTTTGAAAAAGCATTGATTATTACAGCAACCTGCGCGCGCGTTGCGTTGCTCTTAGGTAACAATTTATTGTTGTAGCCGGTCATCAAGCCTGAAGCTACAGCCCATTCTACAGCGTCTCTTGCCCATTTGCTTACTGTATCAGAGT
>JAQXHN010000008.1 GCA_029007295.1 Clostridia bacterium
ATCAGAGAGCGTTTTGTAACGCATTCGGCTGTAATCCCTATGAATATGCAAAGTCTCCTGTTCCGCTTTCACTTTTCATCCCATATGGCGTAAAATTCAGAACATTATGGAAGGAGCGGGAAACAGTGGAACACATTGCAAATGTTTTTATTCAAGTCATTGAAAAGCCCGAACGCAAGGTCATTATCAAGCGTGGAAAGACGGCGAAGGAATACTGGGGCTATTGTCAGGAGGTCGGCTGCGATGTCTGGGGCATTCTTACCAGCATGAAATCTCTTTGCGGGGAGCCGGTTTGCCTGTGGCTACCGGAGAAATATCGGAAACAGGGAACTTCGGAATATGTACAGGGTGTTGAGGTGGCAATTAATGATACCGGCATCATCCCCGATGGGTTTGATGTCATTACCCTGCCTGCTGCAAAATACCTGATGTTTCAGGGAGAGCCGTTTAAAGAGGAAGACTATTGTCAGGCCATTGATACGGTGCAGACTTCTGTGGAGAAATACGACCCATCGGTCATTGGGTATGCGTGGGACAACTCAAATCCGCGCATTCAGTTGGAGCCTCGTGGCGAGAGAGGCTACATTGAACTAAAGGCAATTGAGCCTATTTGACGGAATACATTTTATCAGTGAAGGACAAAGCAGAGCACAGGGCGAAAAAGTGTACTTTTAGTGCTCCTTACTCCTGTTTTCGCTCTGTTTAGTCGTTTTTTGACATTAAAAATTTATTCGAACCCAAGCGGTTGGGATTTGGGGTATCATGCTCAACCGACCAGTAAGTAAGGGTAGTCAAATATTAGAAAAGCAAGCGCAGGCTTGTCTTATTTTCTAACGCTTATGATATAAGAAACAAGAAAAAGGAGTACATATGTACTCCTTAGCTTTTTACTGAAATTTGAAAAAATTAGCCTCTTAAGAAAAGGAATTATTTCTTCAAATTCAAGCAGTTTGGCGGAGAGGATGGGATTCGAACCCATGTGGGGTTGCCCCCAAACGGTTTTCAAGACCGCCTCGTTATGACCACTTCGATACCTCTCCGTAACGGCAAATATTATATCATAACAATTCTCGCTTGTCAATATATTTTAACAAAAATAGATGATGAGTTATGAAATAATATTCACCGTATTTCATTATCCGAAAGCTATATCAAGAACACTCATCAGAATAAAACCGAAAAGTGTTATAAGTGTTATTATTTTTGGGTTTTCTCCGCCTTGACTTTCGGGAATCAGCTCCATTACTGTAACGTATATCATTGCTCCCGCTGCAAAGGACAGAAGGAAGGGAAGAGTATGTTTCATTACAACCGCAATTAAAGCACCTATAATTCCTGAAATTACTTCAACAAAAGCGCTTAACTGACCGTAAAAAAATGATTTTCTCTTTGAAAATCCGTTTCTTCTCATCGGCAAACTAACCGCGCTTCCTTCCGGAATGTTTTGAATCCCGATACCGAGAGCCAACATATATGCATTGCTGAGAGTCGAAAGATCGTTTGTATTAATCAATGAACCGAACGCCACTCCGACAGCAAGTCCTTCCGGTATGTTATGAAGCGTTATTGAAAACATCAGCATTGAGTGTTTAGCTGTTTTTTTCTCTTTTAATAATGATTCCTTTAAAAACAGTAATATTCCTCCGAAGACAAATCCTATACACATGACAAATGCCGCGTTCATATTAAGCTCGTTTGCATATTCAACGCAAGGTAAAAGCAAAGACCAAAAAGACGCCGCTATCATTACGCCGGCAGAAAAACCTAACATTGCGTCCTGAGATTTTCGGTTAACATTACCGAATACAAATACGATAGCAGCTCCGAGGGCTGTACATCCCCAAGTAAATAACGTTGCAATAAATGCTTTCAGCACACAGTCAAATCCACTTATCATTTATATACTCCTTTTTTGACATTATATGTTAAAATACATTCTTGTGTACAATAGATTTTACTGAAACATATTGAAAAAAAATAAATTATATGGTATACTGTACAATATCCTGTTACTATTTGTAAGACGAAGAAAGGCATATAAGATGAAATGTTCAAAATGCGGATATGAAAATCAATTCAATACAGATATTTGTCCTAAGTGCGGATCAAGATATAAACGCAGAAAAAACGAAAAAAAATCGTATGATAAAGAAAACGGTAATATAAAAAACGATAAGCTTATAATCGGTTTATATATTATCGGGATAGTTCTTACTTTAATATTTCTTATAATGGTTACGATAATCATTACAAATTATAAGTCAAAACCAAATACTGCCGACACCGGCGACACTGTAGTTGCCGCTGATACGAGCGATGAAATTTCAACTGACGGTTTCGGGATGACTGAATCCTCAAATAACAGCGTTAAAGACACAACAAAAGCTGAAGAATCAAATTCCGAAAAGGTTACTTCCAATACTTCGGCAGATTCTACTACAAAATATCATGAAACTTCAAAAGCTCCGGATACAACAAAGAATCAAAGCAATTTTGAAACAACCAGCGCTCCGGTAACAAGTGCACCCGAAACTCAAGTTCCTGTTGATACAACCTTGCCTGCAGATACGGAGCCTCCGGAAGATATCGAAACATCATACGTAACTCAGTCTCCTGATACAAGTCAAACACAGGAAATTGAAATTGATATCGAGGGTTAATTTACTCAAAAATCGAGTCCGTGTTAATTAATACGGACTCGAATAACTTTAAATAAACAGTATATATATCTAAAAAACCGCAATAAAGATTTTTTGTAAAAGCTATTGACAAAATTTATTTGTTATGATATAATATCTAACGTTGCGAGCGGTAAAAATGGCGGAATAGCTCAGTTGGCTAGAGCAATCGGTTCATACCCGATAGGTCGTGGGTTCAAGTCCAACTTCCGCTACCAGGCCCGGTGGTCAAGCGGCTAAGACACCGCCCTTTCACGGCGGTAACACGGGTTCGATTCCCGTCCGGGTCACCAATAAATAAAGAAGCACCCTTTTGGGTGCTTCTTTATTTATTATATATTTGATTTATTATATATATTTGCTACTTGATAATAAGTCTGCTATCGCTTAAATATTCCGACTCAAATGGATCGTGTGTAACACATATTACTGTTTTATTTTCAGTATGCTTTTTGACATATTTCATCACCGATTGCTTTAATTTTTCATCTAAGCCCTTAAAAGGTTCGTCAAGAAGAATACAATCCGCATCATAACATATGGCTCTTACAATTGAGATACGTCGTTTCATGCCACCGCTTAATTTTCGTATCGGAGTATTTGCTTCCGAAAAAAGAGAAACCTCTTTTAAATGATTCAATATTTCTTCATCGGTTTTTTCTTTATTACAAACTAACCTGATATTTCTCAATGCCGTGAAGTCTTCACATAGCCTGTCCTCCTGAAAAACATATGCTGTTTTTTCCGGAACGCCGGCGATGGTCCCCGAATCCGGAGCGATTAATCCCGAAATGATGTTTAATAAGGTTGTTTTTCCGCAGCCGGACGGTCCTTCGATACATGTGAAAGTTTTTTCTTTAAATACAGCGGAAAAATTGTCAAGAACCTTTTTATCCTTATAATTTTTTGATAGATTTTTTATTATTATGTTGCTCATAATCTCTCCACCGTCCTGAAAATCAGCTTTAAAAGAAGCGCAAATAATTTTTCTGTTATTATGCTGATAATAATAATTACCAAAGTCCAACACAATAAATCTGAATTTTGAAAATAAATTTTTGCATTATATAATTTTTCACCTATAGATCCGTCAATAATTCCGATAATTTCGGCAGCCACGCCTGCCTTCCATGTCATACCGACAGCAATACTGCTTGCAGAAATAATAAACGGCTTTACGCTCGGTAAATAAATATAAAGTAATTGCTTTCTCAGTGAAAGCCTGTATATTTTTGCGACCTCTATCATTTTATTATCCGTACTTTTAATTCCCTGTAAAACATTGGAATAAATCATCGGAAATGCAATTAAAAATGAAATGAGCACAGTCAACTGACTGTAATTCATCCATATTAAGCACATTATTATAAAGGATGCGATGGGTACCGACTTTATTGTTATCACATAAGGCCACAGCAAAATTTCAATTATATGAATTTTTCCTGCAACAACGCCCAAAACCGTGCCCAGGATAAAGGCTATTAAAAAACCTGAGGTAATTCTAAAAAATGAAAATAAAACAGTTGAAAAAAATTCTTTTTCTTTCCAAACATCGGTAAATCTTACTAATACCTTTAAAGGGGAGGCAAGCAGCATGTCCATTCCGACCTTCATAGCAACAATTTGCCATATTACTATAGCCGCAATTACCGATATTAGCTTTAATAATTTTGTCTTTTTCATATATTAACCCTGTTTTTCTTCAGATAAATACATTATACCAAAATAATACACGATATTCAGTTGCAAGTGCAACATACTATCGTGTATTTTTATCGTATAAGCTTAAAATAATTCTTTTTAAATTCAATTAATCCCTCATTTTTCATTTTTGACAGCTCTCTTGATAGAGCTGTCCTGTTAACGCCGATAAAGGTCGCCATATCCTCTCGGTTAAAAGGAACAACAAATTCTTTATTTTTCGAAACGGAGGAGAGAACGTTGAAGTATTCAAGTAATTTTTCCCTAATCGACAGTTTTGATAATATTTGAATACGGCTGTTCATTGCCAATGTCCTTGACGCCAAAAGGGAAGTGAATCTCTTTTGCATCTCGTTTACAGTTTCATCTGCTACATTAGAATACAGTTCTTTTACAGACAGCCACAAAACAGATGTGTCAACAAAAGAAACAGCATAAACCGGGTAGGACTCTATTCCGAGATAACATATTGATTCACCGAATGTAAACCCCGGCTGGACTTCAGCCATTATTATTCTGTTTCCGTCAATATCGTCAGAGCATACATGAACTGCGCCGGATAATACAAAGCCGAATTTTTTCATCGGTTCATATGATCTGTGAATAAAATCTCCTTTATCGTAAATCAGGATTTCAGGCTCTAATAAATCTAAAGCGTCATAAATCTGTTTATCATCCTCAAAGCTAAATAGAACTGAAGATTTAAGCAAAGGAAGATATTGCTCGATTTCCTTTCTCATGCCTTTTGTATCAAATTAAGCATGAAATCAGCATCCTCTGCTGCTTTAACCTTATCGTTTGCAAAGACAACAACGCCGTTTTCATCAATAATATATGTAGTCCTTACGACCCCAAAATTGGTTTTTCCGTATAGTTTTTTTTCCTTCCATACATCGAAAAGGGAAATTGCCGACTTTTCAGTGTCGGATAAAAGTGTGATTTTTAAATCAAATTTTTCCTCAAATTTTTTATGAGACGCAACGGAATCCTTGCTAATGCCTATAATTTTATATCCGAGTGAAGCAAATTCCGAAGCATGCTCCGAATATGAGACAGCCTGCTTTGTACAACCAGATGTGCTGTCTTTTGGGTAAAAATAAATTATTGTCTTACCCTCTAAATCTTTGTTTGAGTGGATTTTTCCGTTCTGATCGGGAAGGGAAAAATCAGGACATTTTGTACCGATTTTCAGCATTCTTTTACTCCTTTATGTTAAAATGTATGTGTGATTATGTTTACGGAATAATCATTATAGGTAACTAAAAATGTATAAGTACCGTTTAAATCGTCTATTAAAACAGTATCGTCTGCGATTTCAGATGGTCTTATAAATTTTGAGCCGTGTGCGTATTTAACCTCTTTATCGGTCGTAAAATAACCCTTTGCATAACGTACTACGGTGGCTCCCGATAAATTATTCAATATTACTGAATTATCGGTGAATGTGCAATCCGGCTTTTTCTTTGATACGGTATATGTTAAAATTGTAGCATTACCGTCGGTATATTCTACGGAAACGGTGCACTTCATTTTGTCATGTGCGTTTGAATTGAAAATATCATATATTCCGTTTGAAATTTTTTTCGCTATGGTCTTAGCCGAAAAAGAACGGCAACCGTCAGCACTTTTAACCTCGCCTGCGCTCGAGTATTCCCCCTGCGCTAGTCTTATTACTTTGATTTTATTAATGTTACCTATACTCATTTTTAATCCGTCAAAATTAAAGGTCGGAATGGTTGCGGTGCATTTAAAAACAGAATAGTTATCAGGCTTTCCGGCTTTTCTTATCAATAGTGTATAATATCCTGTTCCCGGCAAAGGCTCACTGTAAAAGTAATTTTTGCCGCCGTTAATTTTTTCTTTTGAAATTCTAACTATTTGGTTATTTTTTACGCTTGTATAATCCGAAAAAACACCTTTGGCAATAAAAATATCATTAACATCATAAAGATTATAGAAGGATATTAACAAGCCGTTTACTTTATAATCGGTTGTAAAATTAGTGCAGGAAAAATGATATATATATTCGTTTAAAGAAGTATCTCTTATCCAGATTGAATATTCTCCGCCCGTTGGCATTTCATAATTAAAAACGCCGTTTTCGGAATACTTTGCAATAAGTGACGAATTAATACTGATAAGTCCGTTCGAATTTTTAATTTCCGACGGTGAATTAAATATACCGGGCGCTATTCTTATATAAGAAATTGTATCGGCGTCGGATAATAAAACATTATAATTATCGGTTTCAATAATATAATTATGTTTCGCGTCCCCGGATGCGTCACCCGAAGCGTCACCGGATGCGTCACCCGAAGCTGCGAAGCCATAGCTTTCCTTTGCAAATGAAAACAAAGGCGAAGAATAGGGCGAAAAAGCTCCGAATACTAAAAGAACAAATGAAAAACAAAGAACAAGACATATGATTTTATTGATTGGAAATTTAAGATTTTTCAGCTCGAAATTCATATTCAGCTCCCTTATGTTTTTTATTATACGGTTTTTTCATAGCGTAAATCAAAGCAACAAATACGAGATTTACAGTTGTTGCGCTGTTAACTAATGCACAACTCAAATAGGCTGTAACAGGCAAGCAGAAAGCGATCGAATCGGAGCAATATGTTTTATTTTTAAAAAAATCCCTGAAAAATGATACGACAATAAATAGATATGAAGCGGCTCCTACAATTCCCGTTGTAATTAGCGCCTGAATAAATTCGCTGTGAGAAACAAGACATTTCATTCCGAATACGGTACTTACTTCATCATATATCAGATATGCTTTTTCGGGACCTAACCCGAATAATTTTTGTATAAAAGGGAAGTCGGAAAATTTTTCAAACGAAATCCTGTATATCAGTCCGCGGTATGAGCCAGAAGCGTCATTAAAGCCAATAAAACTTTTTAATGCAAAAACTAAAACTAAAGCCGTCATAACCGTAAATACGGTATATTTAGCTGTCCTCAGAAATTTAATGCCGATTTTTCCTTTTAAAAAAAGTACAGTCAGGTATATAAAGATTAATACGGCAAAAACCGGCAATGCAAACTTAATATTTAATATAATGGACGAAATACCGGCAGAGTTGTCTCTTATTCTCCCGAAAAACGGCAGACACGAACATAAAACAAGCAATCCTGCGGAAATAACAAAAAGTAATAATGTGTCTGAAAGTCTTTTTATTGATGAAAATATATACGGTATTGCAAAAATAAAGGAAAAACCTAAGCCTAAATAAAATGAGTCGCATGCGCAAAGAAAGCCGCAAATCATACATAAAACAAAACTGCTTAGGTATATAATACGAGAAAATATTTTGTCGCATGCGAGAAAAAAGATAAATAAAAGCGGAAGAAAAATACAAACAAGACATGAAAATCTGTTTATATTTCCGATAGTAGAGGTGTAAAACATAGGATTGTCCGCTATTCCCTCATGCATTGACAATACATCTATTCCCGCAAAATTAAATATTGCAATAACCATAACTGCATTTAGGACTAACAAAACCGGCAGCCACAGCATATGTGAATATTTGATAAAAGAGGAAATATAAAGGTACAGCAGAACAAAAAAGCACACGGTCAGAGCGCCGACATACCACCCGTTGTTCCCGATAAACGAAGAAAGAATATCTTCGCTCAAAAGGGAAGATATAACGGATATAACCGCAAAGCATATAAGAGCAATATCAAATAAGCCTATTTTAATTTCTTTAAACAGTTTTCGGTATTTAACCGTCTGATATACAATAAAAGGCAAAAATGCCGCAATTATTATAAAAAACATATGTGCTTTTGCCTTTGTAATATTAAAATATGCATTATCAAAATAGAGAAAAAGCACACAAAAGCAGACAATGAATAAAACAGAAGCGATTTTCCCCGATGGATTATTTAATTTACTTTTCAATTTATTTTAGCTTAAAATGAAGATTCTTCTTTAATTCGCTGATAAACGACGACGAGCGTCCGGAAATATCCTTCTTTATTGCGTCAATATCGTTCTGAGAAAGCTCATATTTGTGAGACGCTTCGATTGCCGTATTTATTATTCGTATAGCCTCTTTTTTTGCATGGTTCAAAATTTCATCGATTCTTTCCTGAATCTGTTCAATATTATCTTTGGTATTTGCTTCATGCGACGATACTGAATTTTCATCAAAAGCAATATTAACCGATGAATTATCGGGAAGGGAAACTAATTTTTTATTTAATTCTTCAATAGTTTCGGCGTTTTCCTCTATTATATTCTTGTATTCTTCAATCAGAGCGTCTTTTTGAGCTATGGAGGCCTGAAGCTCGGATAATTCCTTGTTTTTTCCTAAGAGCTCGTTATTAAAGCCTTCAATAATTTGCTCTTTTTCCTGTAAAAGCCGTCTGTAATTTGAATCAATTTGAGAAAATCTTCTGTTTTCCGAAATTATGTATTCGTTAACATCGTCTTTATTATAGCCTCTGCCCTTGTTTCTGAACAATACCTTGTCTTCCATTGCGGCACCTACCTAATCAGCGTCTTTCGCTGAGAATTCTGCTTACCTCGATTAAATCCTCCGGTGTGTTTACACCGAGCAATTCATTCTCATCGCGTGTTATATATGCGTCGACCTTGCCCTTGCAACGTGCGATAGCGGGAGGTACGTCTGTTAAATAATATTCATGTGCATTATTGTTATTATTAATCATAGAAAGTCCCAAACGAAGGGCATCGGAATTGAAAATGTAGGAGCCTACATTCAGCTCTTTAATTAATTTTTCCTCTTCGGTACATTCTTTTTCTTCTCTTATGTCGATAATTCCTCCGTCTTCGCTGCGTATAATTCTGCCGTAGGGAAGCTTTATATCGGTTATACAGCTTAAAAGAGTACAATCGTTTCCGTTAGACTGCATTTTTTTCAAACCGTTAACCGTTTCCTTTGTAATTAAAGGGGCGTCCCCGTTCAAAATAATAATATCGCCGTGATAATTTTCAAACTGTTTATCCTTTATCCCGCACATAACGGCATAGCCGGTACCGTACGCTTCGTCTCCCTGACGAATAAACGAGCATCCGAAATCGGCAAATGCGTCTTCAACCTCCTGCGCCATATATCCGGTAACAACTGTTATATCCTCCGGCAAAATGTCTTCAAGTACGTCAAAAACATAGGAAAGAAGCGGCTTTCCGTTCGATTCACGAAGTACCTTTGGCATTGGCTTGCCCAGCTTTGCAAGACGCGTGCCTTTGCCTGCCGCCATAATAATCGCTTTCATTTTAAAAGCCTCCGAAATAAATAATATATCATTGTGCATTATACCACATTTTTTATAATTTGTAAACATTAAATGACGAAATAAATGTTATTATCGGGAAAAAATATCAGATAAATACATTTTTATTAAAATGTGTTGCGAAATAATAATAATTGGTGTACAATAATAAAAACTGAATTGCGGTATTTTTATGAAAATTATTATTTTACCCGAGTGGGACGGACTTGAAGTCAAAGCTATATTATTCAGTAGGCTTTCTTTATCAAGAGCTATGGTTTCGCGTCTAAAAAGAATTAAAAACGGTATTTTACTTGATGGTGAAAACGTAACCGTCAGAAAAAAAGTTTCGGTCGGACAAACGCTTTCAATATATACGGACGATACCGAGGATGAAGTTAATCCTAATATTTTACCCTGTGAGCTTCCGATTGACATTATATATGAGGACGATAATATAGCTGTTGTCAATAAGCCCTCCGGAATGCCTACTGTACCGACATATAAACACCGAAACGACACTCTTGCAAACGCCATGGCTTATATATATAAAAATTCCGGAAAACCGTTTGTATTTCGTCCTGTAAACCGTCTTGACAGGGAAACAAGTGGAGTTGTTTTAGTAGCAAAAAACAAGATTGCCTCTGACGTCTGTTCAAAGGATTTTAGGAATCACAGCTATGTAAAAACATATTTAGCCTTAATCGAGGGCAAACCTGAAAATGACAAGGGTATAATTTCGGGATATATAAAAAGAAGTACTCCGAGCATAATAAAAAGAGAGCTTGTTCATGAAGGTTCGCCAAGCGAATTCTCGGAAACGTCATACGAATTACTAAAATCAAACGGACAAATTTCGCTGTTAAAGCTGATACCGATAACGGGAAAAACTCATCAGATCAGAGTTCATCTGTCTTCGATAGGCTGTCCCATTTTAGGCGACGGCTTGTACGGAAAGTACAGTAATATTATTTCAAGATGTGCTCTGCATTCTTTTTCACTGATAATGAAAATACCTTTTTCTGATGATGAAAAAACCGAGTTTACGGCCGATATTCCCGAAGATATGAGGACCGTAATTAACGAACTGTTGTGAGGAATTTATGCATTATAACGAAACAAATATATTCGAGGACGAAAATAATACAAAAAATATAAATAAAAAGAGAAATAATAAAAAGTATATTTTTAAAATTTTTACCGTTCCTGCTTTTTGCCTCATTTGTCTTGGATTTATTTCTCTTATAATTCATGTAATATCCTATATATCAACACCCTTTGCAGACTCTTTTAATGAAAAGATAAGCTCTGTTTCCCGTCGTATTTTTGCGGCAATAAGCGGATTAATACCTTTTTCTCTCGGTGAAACAATTGTTATCTTGTGTCCTTTTGTCGCTGTTTTCGTACTGATATTCTACTTTCGAAAAATACTCGACGACGCAGATAAGTCTAAAAGATTTTTAGCGGGCGTTTTATCCCTTTTATCATTGATTTACTCTTTATTTGTAATCAATTTCGGCACCGGCTACCGAAACTCCTCTCTTGATAAAAAGCTGAATATTAATAAACACGGTGTTACGGCAAAACAGCTTTATGACACGCTTCTTTCGGTAAATGAAGACATTAAGCCGTTGCTTGCCAGTATTTATTTTAAAGACGAATATTCATCGTCAAGTATGCCTTTTTCTTTAGATGAAATGGTTGAAAGAATCAACGATTCATATTCGGAATTAAGCAAAAAATATTCATTTATTCCGGACTTTCGCTCTAAAATCAAGGTTGTCGCTTTAAGCGATATTATGACTTATACTCACGTATCCGGAGTGTATTCATATTTTACCGGAGAATCTAATCTAAACATTAATTTTCCGGATTATACGCTCGTATACACGACTGCTCACGAATTTGCCCATCAGCGCGGTATCTCAAGAGAGGACGAGGCAAATTTTATTGCGTTCCTTGTATGTACCTCCAGCGATGATGTTTATATAAGATATTGCGGATATCAAAATATGATTGAATATCTTTTAAATGCTCTTTATACAGCAGACCAAGGATTATATTTTGAAGCGCTCAGCGCTCTTGAATATAAAACTAAAGTGGAAATAAGCTCCTTTAACAGTTTTTTTGATAGGTATAATGATTCGGTAGCATCCAAGGTAAGCAGTACCGTTAACAATGTTTTTCTTTATTCACAGGGAATATCCGAAGGGGAGAAGAGCTACGGTATGGTTGTTGATTTATGTGTAGCTTACTATGAAAATTTGACAGAATTCAATGAAGGTGCATAACATATTACTGAATACTAACGGTATATTTTGATTTTTTTCCGTTTTTGTATTCCATTTTCGGAAAATATATGGTATAATTTGTCGAGTTTATTTATTTTTACGGAAAAATATTCATTTTTCAGAGGTTTTCTTATTTTATGGAGAAGATTGTTATCAACGGCGGTATTCCGCTGAACGGCGACATTGAAATCAGCGGTATGAAAAATGCGGCGGTCGCCGAAATTTTTGCTTGTCTTTTAGTTGAAGAAAAAGTAGTACTTGAAAATATTCCCGATATTCTTGACGTCGATGTTTCTTTACAAATTCTTGAAAGCATCGGTGTAAAAGTCAATAAGCTCGGTAAAGGCGTAATTGAAATCGATTCCTGCGATGCGAGCGCAACGGGAGCGTCGGAAGAATTAACCGGCAAGATGAGAGCGTCTTATTATCTGTTAGGCGCAGAGCTTGCTCGGTGGGGAGTGGCAAAGGTAGGCTTACCCGGAGGATGTAATTTAGGTCCCAGACCTATCGACCAGCATATTAAAGCGTTTGAAAGCTTAGGCGCAGATATAAAGGTTTCTGAAAACTGCATACACGGAGTGGCGCCGAGAGGATTAACCGGAGCCAACATTTATTTTGACGTGGTTACAGTGGGCGCTACAATGAATTTAATGATTGCAGCTGTTAAGTCCAAAGGAATAACCGTTATAGAAAATGCCGCAAGAGAGCCTCACATTGTTGATTTGGCCAATTTTCTTAACACCTGCGGCGCCGATATCAGGGGCGCAGGTACAGATACCATAAGAATACACGGCGTAGAGAAGCTTCACGGATGTACATATACAATTGTCCCCGATATGATTGAAGCGGGCACGTTTATGATTGCGGCAGCAGCAACCGGAGGAAGGGTCCGTGTTTCAAACGTTATTCCCAAGCATCTTGATTCGATAACGGCAAAGCTCGAGGAAATGGGCGTGGAAGTTATCGAAGAAGATGACGCTGTAATTGTTTCCGGTAAAGACAGAATAAAACATGTGAATATAAAAACCCTGCCTTATCCGGGATTTCCGACCGATATGCAGCCTCAGTTTTGCGTTCTCTTATGTCTTGCAAGCGGTAAAAGCAGATTGACCGAGGGCGTATGGGATGAAAGATTTCGTTATGTTGAGGAGCTTCGCAGAATGGGTGCGAGGATTACCGTTGACGATAATACTGCTTTGATTGAGGGCGGTGTTAAATTAAAGCCCGCCAAGGTTAGAGCCGTGGATTTAAGAGCCGGTGCCGCTATGGTTATTGCGGCGCTTGCAATTAAAGGCAGAAGTGAAATTGAAGATATTGTTTATATTGAAAGAGGATATGACGATATTGTAAGCAAGCTGAAATCAGTAGGGGCGGATATTCGTAAGGTTACTGTAAAAGAAGATTTTTGATTAAATATAACGGCTGCCAAAAGACAGCCGTTATTTATTTTAAATTTAATTTTTAAGTTATAATTTTTAATTATTTTAAAGTATTTTATTTATCAGCTCCGCTTGAGCTATTTCCTTTTCATCAAAATTCATTGCAGATGAATATATTTTTTCTAATGACCCGTGATATTCCGATACTAAGGAAAGCTCGCTTGATATTTCCTCGGCGATTTTATTTATCGGCTTTTTTATGCGCTTTAATTTCTCCTTTACTTTAGAATACTCGGTTTTATTAATAAAATCATCCGTGTCAATTATTTTGTTTCCGATAATGTCCGAATTAACCGTGACAGTGATATTTGACGAAGGTATATAAAGAGCTTCACATAAATCGGTATCCAAAACATCCGGAGCATAAATAAATCCCGTATTGTTTTTTTTCAAATGTGAAAATGCTTTTTTTAAATAATATGCGCTAACGTCATATTTATCTTCAATGACAAAATGGTTTGATTTAATTCTGTCATAGCTGTCAAGATGAATAAATCCTTTGGTAGAAATGGCAGAGCACAGCTTCCTCTCGCATTCATAAGTATTATCCTCACGTATATTAGCGAATATATAATTGATGCTGTCTCTTATCTCGTCTTTTTTTATACAACGGTCAAAAATTCCGTAATATAATCTATGCAATGATAATAACGAAGAAAGCAAAAAATATGCATTTTTGTAGTGTTCTGTTTTTTTAATGTTTATTTCGATTATTTCCCTCTCATTATCAAACAGCTTATGAGAGTCCCAAAAGCGACTTAAATCAAATGTAATATCATTGCTGCCGGGGTAAATCGGTTCAATAATATGCGGCGCCGTTGCGTCAACAATACAAAGGGATAGTTTGTCAATAAATACTCCGTCAAGCGAGGCGGGGTCAGAGGAACAATATATTTCGTCGCATATTATCCCTTTTTCCTTTGCATTTTCAATTATTTTTTTCATAAGAGTAGATTTTCCGGTTCCGGGACCGCCTTTTATAAGGATTCTTTTACGGTAACGCTTTGTTTTTTCGGTCATAAAATTTTTAAATCCGTTTCCGGACATAGCACAAAGAAAATATGAATGTTCGTTGTTATTTGTAGCTATTGTCATTTCTAAATCGTTAATCATATATTGACCTCAGGTAAATAAATTTCTTATTATAAAAAGCTTTTTACGCCTTATTGACAATAAGTTTACTTCGTTATATAATATGCATATTGCAGAAATATGTAACAAGAGGAAAATATGACTACTTTATTTAAGAATTTTAAGATAATAAAAAACGGTAAAATTGATTCTGCAGATTCGCTTACGGTAAAAGACGGTGTTATAGCATCTTTTAATGAAGAAACTAATCAAGATATTATAATTGACGGACGCAACGAGCTGTTTCTTTCTGCCGGCTTTATAGATTTACACACCCATGGCGCCGCAGGCTTTGATTTTATGGACGCCGACGCATTTGAGTATAACTCCATTGCAAAATGCCATGCTATGCACGGCGCAACGGCGTTATACCCGACAACGGTCGCCGCTTCCAAGGAAGAGCTGATTTCGGTGCTTGAAGCTTTTAATAAGGCTAAGAAAAAGCAGGGAGGGGCCCGTTTACTCGGTATACACCTTGAAGGACCTTATATTTCTCCAAATCAAAACGGAGCGCTTGATAAAAAATATATAAGAGATGCAAAGCCCGAGGAATATGTGGATTTATTTTCGCTTTCAAACGATATTAAAAGAATGACAGTTGCGCCCGAGATTGAGGGCGTGGAAGAGCTGGGCAAATATATGATGAAAAACGGAATAGTAGGTTCTATCGGTCATACAAACGCAACCTATTCCGAAGTATTATCTGCTTATGAAAACGGCGGATATCGACTTATGACGCATTTTTACTCATGCATGTCGTCGCTTCGCCGTCACAACGGATGGAGAATAGCAGGATGCGTTGAGGCGGGGTATTTGTTAAATGATATGATGGTAGAGGTAATTTGCGACGGTTGTCATTTACCGAGTGAATTTCTACGCCTTATCTTAAAAGTTAAGGGAGCAGGTAATATAATACTTGTAACAGACTCCATGCGAGCCGCCGGCGCCGGTGAGGGAGTATTCCATCTCGGAAGCAGGAAAAACGGTTATGACGTAACGGTTGAGGACGGTGTTGCTAAATTAATGGATAGAAGCGCTTTCGCAGGAAGCGTTGCAACTCCGGACAGATTGGTTCGTACTATGAGCTCCTTAACCGAAGCAACGCTTGCCGAGAGTGTTATGATGATAACTGAAAATCCGGCAAAGGCAATGCATATTGATAATGAATACGGTTTTCTTGAAGTAGGCAGAAAAGCAGATTTAACCGTATTTAATGAAAATGTTGATATCAAATTGACTATGGTTGACGGGGAGATTATATACAGGGATTAATGAAGAATAATTCAAAAATTAAGAATTTATTTTTATTGTTTTTTACTTTTTTTAAAATAGGATTATTTACCTTCGGCGGCGGATATGCAATGATTGCATTGATAGAAGACATATGCGTCGAAAAGAAAAAATGGATAAGTCACGACGATATGCTCAATGTAACCGTTATTGCCGAATCCACCCCGGGTCCTATTTCAATAAACTGCGCAACGTATATAGGATACAGGCAGGCCGGTTTTTTAGGCTCTGTTACCGCTACAATAGGAGTTATACTGCCTTCTTTCATTATTATTTTTTTGATTTCGAGAGTGCTTGATAATTTTCTTAAATACACTGTTGTATCAAACGCCTTCAAGGGTATAAAAGCGGCGGTCGGAATATTAATTATTGATGCATCTTATAAATTACTGAAACAAACAAAAATGAGCATCCTAAATAAAATTATTTTGATTGCTACCGTAGTTGTTATGCTTGCGGCAAACATTTTTTCTGTCCGTATTTCTTCTGTTATTTTAATTATTTCATCGGCTGTTGTTTCGCTGTCTGTTTATTTTGTTAGTAATAAGGCGGTGAAAAAATGATATACCTTCAACTGTTTTTAGGGTTTCTGAAAGTCGGCTTATTCTCTTTCGGCGGAGCCTATGCCGCCATTCCGCTTATCCGAGATATAGTAATATCAAATAATTGGCTAAGCGACGAAATGCTGTCATATATGATAGCAGTCAGCGAAAGCACTCCCGGGCCTGTTATGATTAACACGGCAACCTATGTCGGCGCATTAAAGGGCGGAATACTCGGTAGCGCCGTTGCAACATTTGCGGTAGCGCTTCCTGCGTTTGTCATTATTCTTTTGATAATGATAGTATTTAAAAAGCTTTTGAAAAGCCGGATTTTTAATTTTACTCTGTCGTCGCTAAAATCTTCGGTTATTGGTATTATTTTTGCAACAGGAGTAATTATGTCCTATGAAAACATATTGTTCGGTTCGCACGAAGCGGGCTTTGATTTAAGGGCATTAATTCTATTCGTTCTACTTGCGGCTGTTTACTTCATTCCGAGAGCATATAAGAAAAAAATATCTTCTATATTATTAATCGGCTTAAGCGCAGTATTCGGTGCTGTTATTTACGCAATATAAAAGGAGGGTAATCCCCTCCTTTTTTATTCCTGCGTTATTAATCCATATTTGTCCGAATGTCTTCTATAGACGACGTTTATCTTATGAGTTTCGTCATTTTCAAAAACGAAGAATTCATGTTCCAGCAAATTCATTTGAAGAATAGCCTCCTCCACTGACATCGGTTTGAAGGAAAAAGATTTTACTCTTATATCAAAATCGTGTTCTTCTTCAACATCCTCGTCGTTTACGCTGTTTGATGTTTTTAAAAAGGCATCCTCGCGAAGACGCTTTAAAAGTCTTGTTTTATTTTTTCTTATTTGCCTCTCAATTTTTTCCGTAGCACGGTCAAGAGCATTTTGGAATGTTTCATCTTCGTTTTCGCTTCTGAAAATTGTTCCTTTCGATGTTATTGTAACTTCCAGCTTTTTTCGTCCGTTTTTTCTCTCTCTCAGAGTAATATTACACTGTGCGTCATCACGGAAAAACTTATCAAGCTTTGCAATCTTTTTATCAAACAGCTCCTTTAGGTCATTCGTAACCTCTACTCCGCGTCCAAAAGTAATAATTTTCATAATATCGCCCCTTTTGATAAAAATATAGTCGCAACGGAAATATTTTTCCTTTGCGACTATATTATAGCACATTTCTTAGTGAATTACAATATTTTTTTATTAACTTACAGTCAATCTACACAAAATATTCAGAAAAAACATTGATAAATTGTTGATAATAACTGTTATTTTGCAGTTAGATAGCCCTCTTTATACAGAAGCTCGGCATTAAGCACACTGCCTCCGGCCGCCCCTCTTAAAGTATTGTGAGACAGACCGACAAATTTAAAATCAAACATGGAATCTTCGCGAAGTCTGCCGGCAGAGATACCCATTCCTCCGTATAATTCGCGGTCTACAGAAGCTTGAGGTCTGTTATCCTCTTCAAAATAGGTAATAAACCTTTCGGGAGCGTGAGGTAATTTTAATAATTGGGGCTTTCCTTTAAAATCCTCCCATTCTTTAAGAATTTGCTCCTTCGAGGGTTTATATTTAAAATTGATAAATACGCAGGCAAGATGTCCGTTTGTTACCGGAACTCTAATACACTGTGTAGAAATAAGAGGCTTTTTAGAATCAACGATAATACCGTTTTCGATTTTACCCCAAATTCTTAAAGGCTCAAGCTCGCTTTTTTCTTCTTCTCCGCCGATGTAGGGAATGATATTATCAATCATTTCGGGCCACTGCTTAAATGTTTTTCCCGCACCCGAAATAGCCTGATATGTAGTAACTGCAATTTCCGTAGGCTCATATTTCAGCAATGGGGTAATAAGAGGAACATAGCTTTGTATCGAACAGTTAGGCTTTACTGCAATAAATCCTCTTTTTGTTCCGAGACGCTTGCGCTGGTAATTAATTACCTCGTAGTGTGCGTCGTTGATTTCCGGGATTACCATAGGAACATCAGGGGTATGACGGTGAGCCGAGTTATTCGAAACAACCGGGGTTTCCGCTTTTGCATAGGCTTCCTCCAACGCTTTGATTTCATCTTTTTTCATATCTACTGCGCAGAAAACAAAATCACACAGCGAAGAGACTCTTTCGACCTCGGCAGCGTCGGTTATTATCATATTTTCGGCGTATTCCGGCATGGGAATATCAAGCTTCCATCTGTCTCCTACCGCCGTTTTATATGTCTTACCGGCAGAACGCGCGCTTGCGGCAAGACATGTAACCTCAAAATAAGGGTGATTGTCAAGTAATGTTAAAAATCTTTGGCCTACCATTCCGGTAGCGCCTATTACACCGACTCTAAGTTTGTTTGACATAATAACCTCCGTTAATATTATATTGATAATTATACCATATTATTCTCTTTTGTCAATTATTTAATATGCTGAAATATTATACGCTTTAGTTAATTATTTTGTAATAAAGTATTGCATTTAATTTATATTTATTATATAATACAATAAATATACTTATGTATTTTAGAATTGCAAAAATAACAGATAGAGGTGAAATTGTGGCATATACATTTAGGGGAGGAGTCCATGTTCCGGAGTCCAAATTCACACAGGATAAGCCTATAGTACCTATGACTGTACCGAAAACGGTATCCATTCCTCTTTCACAGCATATAGGAGCACACTGCTCTCCATGCTGTAAGGTCGGAGACACTGTTCTTAAGGCGCAGATAATCGGAGATGTTGAAAAAGGGCTCGGCTGTCCCGTTCATTCGAGCGTATCGGGGACCGTTAAAGCTTTTGAAGAAAAAATGACTCCTCTCGGATTTAAGGTTACAAATGTTGTTATTGAGTCCGACGGGGAAAGCAAATTATCTCCCGATGTCCGTCCTTTCGGAAAGTCAGTTAATGAAATTACGGAAAGCGATGTGATAGATGTTGTAAGGCGTGCCGGCATATCAGGAATGGGCGGCGCAACGTTTCCCACTTACGCTAAAATATCATCCGCCGTCGGCAAGGTTGATACATTAATAGTCAACTGTGCCGAATGCGAGCCCTTTATTACCGCTAACCACAGATTGCTTATAGAAAATCCCGATTCCGTCATAGGCGGAATGAAAATTCTGCTCAAAGCATTCGGAATTAAGACAGGCATAATTGGGATTGAAGACAATAAAAAAGACGCAATTGACATTTTCCGAGGAAAAGCGTCCGGCGACGATATGCTTGATGTACGTGTCATGAAAACTAAATATCCTCAGGGGGATGAGCGTCAGTTGATTTATGCGTTAACAGACAGAATTATACCCGCCGGTAAATTACCTGCCGACGTTAAATGCGTAGTATTTAACGCTGAAACCTGTGCCGGCGTATATAACGCTTTTACAACAGGTATGCCTCTTATAGAAAGGGTAGTTACCGTTTCGGGTGACTGTGTAAAAAATCCCGGAAACTACCTTATTCCCATAGGTACCAAAATTTCGGATATTGCACAATTCTGCGGCGGATACGTGAAAGAGCCGTATAAAATAGTAAACGGCGGTCCTATGATGGGCTTTGCACAATGGGATACCGATTCCACCGTTACAAAAGGAACCTCGGCGATTCTGTTTTTGTCAAAAGAATACGATAAGCAATATTCACAGCCGAGCGCCTGCATTCATTGCGGCAGATGCATATCAGTTTGCCAAATGCATTTAATGCCTAATTATATTGCGATGTTTGCGTCAAAGGGCGAATATGATAATTGCGAGAAATATTCCGTTATGAGCTGCGTCGAATGCGGCGCATGTTCGTATATTTGTCCCGGAAATGTACATATTACGGCCCTTAACAGAGCCGCAAAAACAAAAATCAGCGAAAAAATGCGTGCTGAAAAATTAAAACAGGAAGCTAAAAAGGCAAAGGAGGATCTAAAATGACGGATAATAAATTACTTACAGTTTCGGCTTCTCCTCATATCAAGGCTTATGATACTACAAAATCAATTATGATTGACGTACTTATCTCCTTATTGCCTGCAATGATTTTTGCCGTTTATATGTTCGGCTTCAGGGCGTTAACGGTTACGTTGATTACTGTTTGCTCATGTATTATTTTTGAATATCTGTTTGAAAAAATTATGAAAAAGCCGATTACGGTATTTGACTTTTCAGCGTGTGTTACCGGTGTTTTGCTCGCATTTACTTTACCTGTCAATGTTCCGTTATGGTTACCTGTAATCGGCGCATTTTTCGCAATTGTAATTGTAAAACAGCTATTCGGCGGAATAGGTAAAAATATCGTAAATCCTGCTATTGCAGCCAGAATCTTTCTGTTTATAGCGTGGCCGTCGAAATTAACGTCATATCTGCTTCCGCATGCCGATAAGATGTCTGCATTCTCTGTTTCCGGCGGAGATGTTTCCGATATTACCGCAAGCGCAACGGTTCTTCAAAATGTAAAAGCTGGAAAGGATGCCGGATACTCTCTTTTTGATATGTTCATAGGTAATATTCCCGGATGTATCGGAGAGATTTCTGCGATTTTGCTTATTATAGGAGGATTATATTTGCTGTGCCGTAAAGTAATTACATGGCACATTCCTGTTTCTTTTATTGCAACGGTAGCGGTAATTACATATATTTTTCCGAAAAATTCGACTATGCAGGCTTATGAATTTATGCTTACCGAATTGCTTACCGGCGGACTTATATTAGGCGCGATATTTATGGCGACCGATTATGTAACAAGTCCGGCAACCGCAAAGGGCAGATTAATTTACGGCTTCGGTTGCGGTTTAATAACCGTTATTATTCGTTATTTCGGAGGATACCCCGAGGGCGTTTCATTTGGTATTATGATAATGAATCTACTTGTTTATTATATTGATAAATTTACGAGGCCAAGGCCTTTTGGCGCTGTTAAGAAAGTGAAGGTGAATAAGTAAATGAACGGACAAAAATCAAATGCATCCTATTACTTTAGAATTTGCTTTTCACTTTTAGTCATTGCTTCGGTAATGGCGCTCTTGCTTGCCGTTTTTAACTCTTTGACTAAGGATAAAATAGAGGAAAATACAAGGAATGAAATTAACGCAACGGTTAAAGCAATTTTTTCCGATTACGGCGATTCTGTTAAAACCGAGGTTCCCGATATTTCTCCTGATGAAAATTCAAGCGTTAAGGAATTTTATACCGTTAAGGTTGAAGACGTAATAATCGGTTATGTTGCCATATGCGAGCCGACCGGCTTTAAAGACGTTATAAAAATGGCTGTCGGTATTTCCGAAAACGGGGAAGTAAGAGAGGTAAAAATTATTTCTCTGTCCGAAACTCCGGGAGTCGGAGCAAAAGTCAGCGAAGAAGCTTTTCTTTCAGAATTTAAATCCGAAAACGGCGCTTTAAAGGTTGATAAAGACGGAGGAACAATTGATGCAATAAGCGGAGCTACCATAAGCTCAAGAGCTGTAACGCTGGGTGTAAGCGATGCTTTGGAATTTTCTGAAAAAGTAATCGGAGGGCAGAAGTGATGAAAAAAATAAAAAAGATGCTTGCCGACGGTATTGTTTTCAAAAACCCTGTTTTGGTTCAGCTGCTCGGACTTTGCTCAATGCTTGCGATAACAACCTCTGTTTCAAATGCCATAGGTATGGGCATATCTGTTACGGCGGTTCTTATATTTTCAAATTTATTGATTTCGCTTCTTCGTAAATTTATTCCGAATGAAGTCAGAATTGCGTCGTATGTTGTTATTATTGCAAGCTTTGTTACAATAGTTGAAATGGTTGTGCATGCTTATGTACCTGCGCTGTATAAATCGCTCGGCGTATTTCTTCCTTTGATTGTTGTAAACTGTATTATTCTTGCAAGGGCAGAGTCCTTTGCGTCAAAGAATAAACCGCTTGACAGTGTTCTCGACGGTTTATCGATGGGTATAGGATATACGCTTGCTCTTCTTGTAATTTCTGTTGTTCGTGAGCTTTTGGGCAACGGAACTATTGCTGGAATTAATATTCTCGGCTCTGATTACGACCCGATGCTTATTGCAATTTTACCTGCCGGAGGATTTATAATTCTCGGATTCCTTATCGCCGGTATGAATAAATTACTTTCGCTGAGAAAAAAAGAAAATAAAGGAGATGAAGAATAATGTTAAAAGATATTTTGCTGATAATGCTCTCATGTGTTCTCATTGAAAACTTTATCTTCTCCAGGTTCTTAGGCTGCTGCCCCTTTCTCGGCGTTTCCGAAAAGCCCGATACTGCGCTTGGAATGGGTTGTGCCGTAATATTTGTTATGACCTTAGCAAGTGCGGTGTGCAATATAGTTTACAGATTTGTTCTTGTTGCTTTTAATCTCGAATATCTATATAATATCGCTTTTATTTTAATTATTGCCGCGCTCGTCCAGTTTATTGAGATGTTTTTGAAAAAATTTGTTCCGTCTCTGTATTCTGCGCTCGGAATATATTTGCCTCTTATAACGACAAACTGCGCAGTGCTTGGTGCCGTAATAATTAATATGCAGAAATATGCGTCGCTTCCGTTCGGAAAAAGCTTGATTTATTCCGTTGCTTTCGGATTCTTTTCTGCCGTTGGTTTTACACTTGCTATTGTAATTTTTGCGGGAGTAAGGGCAAGGATCGCTTATTCAGAGCCTCCAAAATGCTTTAAAGGGGTGCCTATTGCCCTTGTTACCGCCGGACTTATTGCAATGGCTTTTTCCGGTTTTTCGGGAATGCAAATAGGCTAAGGAGATTTAAAAATGGGAATTAAAGAAATCATGTTAGCTTTTGTTTCATTTGCTGTTATGGGCGGTATTCTCGGTGTAATTCTTGCATTTGCCGGAAAAAAATTTGCCGTAAAAACAGACGAAAGAGTTGAAGAAATTAAAAATCTGTTACCCGGAGCAAACTGCGGAGGATGCGGGTATGCCGGCTGCTCAGCTCTTGCCGAGGCAATAGTAAAAGGGGAAGCCAATCCCAATTCCTGTACGGGAACAGATCCCTCCGTTAATAAAAAAATTGCCTCTATAATGGGAGTTGAGCTTGATCACAGAGTACGTATGAGAGCACAGGTAATGTGCTCCGGCACCTTTAATCACTCTAAAATAAAATATAAATACGAAGGAATAGACGACTGTATTGCTGCGGCAAGACTGGGAGGAGGCTTAAAGGAATGTCCGAACGCATGTATAGGACTCGGCACGTGCACACAGTATTGTAAATTCGGCGCAATTTCCGTTAAAAACGGTGTTGCCGTTGTCGATTATCATAAATGCGTGGGATGCGGCGTTTGCGTTACGCATTGTCCTAAATCGGTTATTCATCTCGTTCCTTACGACAGCAAGCATTGGGTAGGTTGTTCGTCAAAGGATAAGGGAGCGTCGGTTCGAAAATATTGCGACGTCGGATGCTTCGGCTGCTCTCTTTGCCAAAAGAATTGCGAAACCGGAGCTATAACAGTTAATTCAAATGTCGCTTCTATTGATTATGAAAAGTGCAACGGATGCGATAAATGCGTCGACGTATGCCCAAGACATATCATTTGGTCAGCTAACAAGCAAAAAAACGGATTATTTATTACAAGAGAAAAACCGCAAATAATTAAAGAACAATAATAATAATAATAATATATCACTTTAAGTATTATGAAAGAGGAAATACAGCAATGAAAAGAATAATAGCAATTATACTCGTTATTATGATGATTGTACCCCTTTCGGCATTAACGGCTACAACATCATCGGCCGCAAAGACATATTTTAACGTTGAAGCAATTAACGACGGATTTGACATTTATACACCTGTAACATCTTCAGGCTACGCATATCGTTACGGAGCAAGTGTAATAATAAACGACGACGGCTCTTACGATATGTGGTTCTCCTGCAAGGGAAGCAGTGCGTCAGATGTGCTTGACTATATTAGTTATAAGCATTCCCCTGACGGTAAAACATTTGAAA
This sequence comes from Clostridia bacterium, assembly GCA_029007295.1. Lineage (GTDB taxonomy): Bacteria > Bacillota > Clostridia > Oscillospirales > CAG-272 > SUG1201. The sequence goes on from JAQXHN010000008.1 coordinate 24,287, forward strand.
GTGAAAAAATCTGCCTATCTCCTACGCCACATTCACAGGATTATCTTTCCTGCTGCGATCCGGGAGTTGTATATTTCGGAGGTTACTATTATCTCGGTTATACATCAACTCTTGACAGGGCAGGCTATTCCAATAATCTTTTTGTCGCACGTTCTAAAAATCCGGATGGTCCTTATGAAAAGTGGAACGGTACAGGATGGGGAGGCTATCCCGAAGCCATTGTGAAATTTCAGGGTAGCGGCGATCAGTGGGGAATAGGAGAACCGAGCTTTGTCGAAGTTAACGGAACGCTTTATATTTACTATACTCTTCGTTCCGAAAAGGGATTTTATACAATGTCTTGTACGGCAGACGCTACCGATCCCAACTGGCCTGCTACAATGAACGCGCCGGTAAAGGCATTAAATATGTCGTTAACCTCTCAAAGCTCCTCCGATATAAAATATGACGAAGCAAGCGGCATGTTCATTGCTGTCGGACTTGTAAATGTTCATCAAAAGGATTCGTATATCGCTGTATATACATCATGGGACGGACTTACCTTTACAGAGAGCGACAGACTGTATAAAAACATTATATATTATGCAGGAAATGAAGGACTGTCAGGTACGCCTAACGGACATATAAGACCCGATTTACCTACATATATAACTTATGCATACGGTACGGTATGGGGACACTGGGCAACCAGAATGGCTCCGCTGAAAATTACATACAGCACTACAACGGATTTTTCCGACAGTGTTGAAAATCTTACTAAAATATCTCCGTCTGTTGCTCCCAAAACCGGAGATTATATCGGTATTACAACAGCTAAGCCATCTTATTATATTAAAAATGTAAATTCGTCGCCTTTTACCGTTACGATGTACAAATTTGACGAAAATATTGGCAGAACACAAATAACAGACACTCAAAACATTATTTTTTCAAATTACGATACCGATGTATGTACGTTTGACGGAAATGTATGTACTCCGAAAGGCATCGGAAGAACCATGGTCAGCGCTACATATTTCGGTCTATATTACGAATTTGAAGTAGAAGTGCGAGCAAACGGTGTTAGCACCTCGTCCTCCGATTTAATTGAATGGTATCCTTTCCAGTCACAATATTATATTCAGCTTGATAATTCCGATATGGCTGCCACCCAGATTCGCGGAATAGGCAGAAAATATTCCGGTCTTATAGGAGAGCTTTTTAACGATCCTCTCTCCAAAGCGGTATTTAAGCCTGACGAATATAACGTTACCTATTCAAATTATGATACAGGAATTATTTCGGTTACAGCTACGGGAGACGTATATCCGGTAAGTATCGGCACTACACCTGTTACTGTAACAGTTAATAACACCTATACTTTTACTGTTACCGTAAATGTAGTTAACTCTCCTTTGCAAAAGACCGTGTCACTGAATCCAAACGGTGGCACCTGTTCTACGGCTTCTGTTAAAACAAATTACGGCTGGGCATACGGAAAGCTTCCCATACCTGAAAGAAGCGGATATACATTCCTCGGATGGTATTCAAACGATAGGCTTATAACCTGTGATACGGTATTTGAACTTAACTCTCCCGTTTCCTTGACAGCAAAATGGCAGTTAAATTCAGATAGCGATAAGGTTAGGATAATTTATAACTCAAACGGCGGTGTAAACGCTCCTGCCGCACAAACGGTTACGTTAGGCTCTTTGTGCACTCTCACCTCTTCGGTACCTGAAAAAAAAGGATATGTATTCCTCGGCTGGTCAAGCAAGATTTACGGTGACGTCGAATATTCCGTTGCCGATTCAATCACAGCGGATAGGGATATTACGCTTTATGCGCAGTGGATGATTAATCCGATAGGAACTACAAGATCTTACTTTACCTTACAGCCTTTATCTCTACGCTATTATGCCGTTTCAACGGCACAGGAAAATATTGCGGTTCCTGCGTCAAATATTGTAAGCACCACTATGTTTTATACAGGTAACTGGGGTTACTTTACATACGGCACCGGCGCCGGCTGGGGCTATCTTGCAGATTCCGCAACAGCCGAGGTTTTCGGATTGATGTTTAATTTATCAAACGGCGGAGTAGGCAATATATCCAATATTGTAAAAATAAAAGGCACAAAATGTAATATTCCTACTGCGCTTCCTACAAGAGAAGGATATAGATTTTTAGGCTGGTCCGCAGATATTAATGCAAAAATTCCGACATATTTGCCGGGCTCTTTGTATGAGGCAAATGAATACGCATTTCTCTACGATATTTGGGAAAAGGATTCCGGCACGACTGTTTATACAATAGAATATAACGCAAACGGAGGTTTAAACGCTCCTGTTGCTCAGAATAAGCAAAATGGGGTTGATATTAAAATTTCAACCGAAGCTCCTTCAAGAGAAGGCTATACGTTCCTTGGCTGGGCGACATCTTCTGATTCTACTACGGTAAAATATCGTTCAGGGGACACTTATTCCGCTGATGCCTCCTGTACGCTTTATGCTGTATGGAAAGTAAACGACGGCAATGTTACAATTTCCTTTGACGGTGTTCTTTCGGCGAGCAATATGCCTTCATCGGTATCTTGCACAAAAGGAGAAACAGTAGTTTTACCGTTAGACAGACCTACATATTCCGGATGGTGCTTCATAGGATGGAATGTATCAGGAAATGCCGCCGATAAATATTATCTTCCCGGTGAAAAAATTACGGTTAGTGAGAATATTACTTTAAAGGGCTGCTGGGCTAACTCAAGCGGAGACGGAGCTCTTGGCAATCTCGGATGGTATGCTCTTTATTTCGACGCAAACGGTGGTTCGTTTGGCGATAAGCTAACTAAGTATTCCCGCACAACGGGAAATTTCGGTTTAATTAAATATGCAAATACATATTCCTTCCCGGATACAACTAATCTTTCAAGAGACGGATATCGTTTGCATACGGCTGTTGAAGATTTAAATAAAGTGGCATTCTTTTCGTTAAACGGAACGCAGAATGTGAATACCGATAATAACGGTTACGGAGCTGTTATCAAAGAAGGAGATATATTTGAGGTTAACGCCGACGTTTTACCTTACGGTGAGAATCTAACAGTATATGCATGCTGGGATCCGATTGTTACATACAACATGAATGATTTAAGTAACACGGTACTAAATGATTTTAACAGAATCACAAAAGCAAATAATTACAAAGTGCTCGGCTTAGGAGAATATACAAAATATTCTTCAAGCTCCACGGAAAACGGTTCAAGAACTCCGGATAGCTTAAATACTCTTATTCCCAACAGAGAAGGGTATTCGGGACTTACTCAAATTCCGTCAGAAAATCAAGGAACTGAATTTGTATGCTGGAATACAAAGTCGGACGGCACAGGTACAACTTATTACGCAGGACAAATTATAGATGTTACCAAGCCGATGACTCTGTACGCTCAATGGAAAGAGCTTCACACACACGTATATACGGCAACAGTAACAAAGGAAGCAACCTGCACGGAAAAGGGAGTAAAGACCTTTACATGCGAATGCGGCGACAGCTATACGGAAGATATTCCCGCCCTCGGACACACCTTTGGCGAATGGAGTGTAGTAACACCCGCAACAACGACATCTGAAGGACTTG
>JAQXHN010000009.1 GCA_029007295.1 Clostridia bacterium
TCCCACATACGTAAAGGACGGCAACACAATCACATTTACCGACCTTGCGGGACTCACGCTGTTCCGTTACGTACCGGGCACGTACGGTTCACCTTCCGTAATTAAGAACGCACCCGGAAGCAAGTTTATCCGTCCTGCGGAAGTTCAGAACAATACCATCGAGTTAACAGGACTTACAGGAAAGTATACCTTCCTTGTAGAATACGACGATATGTCGCAGAACATAATCAATTTGGTATTTTGAGTTTAATTTAAAATATCCCGTGTATCCTCGGATACACGGGATATTTTTTATAAAGAAATAATAAATTTGCAAGGAAACGATTGATTTTTCCATAAAATAGTATATAATCATATTATAACCGTGGTAAGTGAGGGCAATATGAAAATCAGATACAACGATAATGCGGATATTGTAAAAACCGTTCAGGATGGCTTAAAAGAAACGGGAGGATACTGTCCGTGCAGAAGAGAGCGAACAGAAGACAATAAATGCATGTGCCGTGAATTCAGAGAGCAGATAAGAGATCCCGAATTTGAGGGCTACTGTCACTGTATGCTTTACTATAAGGAGAAGTAACGGCAATAATTTTTGCAAAAAGCCGCATGAAAATTATCCGATGATAGGTCTTATAATAAAATAACCTTCGGTTTATTGAAACAAGTAATAAGATAATACTATGCGGTAAAAATAACGAGTGCATATGCAATCTGTTTTATTAAAGAAAGGAAATAATTTAATGGAAATTACGTTAACAAAAGAAAATTTTGAGAATGAAGTCATGAAGTCCGACAAGCCGGTGTTGATCGATTTTTGGGCGACATGGTGCGGTCCTTGCAGAATGCTTGGCCCCGTAATAGAAGAAATTGCAAAAAAATACGACGGTGTAATTAAGGTATGCAAGGTAAATGTCGACGAAGAGCCATCTTTAGCCAATATGTTCGGGGTCTCAAGCATTCCCATGGTGGTTCTTATGAAAAACGGTAAGGTTGACAAAACTTCAATAGGATATAAGCCGATTGAAGCTATTGAGGAAATGCTCAAATAATTTCAGACTGAACCGCGACTGCAAAACCACAGATTTACGTTTAAAACGAAAAGCATATTAAAAACGGTTTTCGAAAAAAACGTCGCTTTAAACAGCTGTGCTTCATATTTTGCCGGAGCTTGGGAAGAAGTCGCATAAGGGCGGGTTCAGCCGGGCTTATTTGAAGGATGACTGTTTATAAGCATTCGATTTAGGAAAACACATTCTCTTTCATAACCTATTGTAACTGCAGATAATCAGGCTTGCATAGGTATTTGATATTTCAATAAAGAAAAAGGAATAATGAACGTTTAATGATTCTCCGGCAGAGTCAATGGAGATAATCTTATGATTGTTTTTGATATTTTTATCATTTTTATGTCCTTGACGGGACTGCTTCTTATGCTGCGCCAAATAATAATGAACATTATAAGCAACAGGAAACCGATTTATTCATATCCCGACGCAAACGAAGAATCTATGGCTGTAGTCGTATGCTGCAGAAACGAAGAAGAGGTTATCGGCAGACTGCTCGAAGCTTTAAACAATCAGGAGTACGGTAATTACAGAGTTTTTGTGGTGGCTCACAACTGTACGGATAATACGGCCTCTATTTCAAAAGAATACGGTGTAGAGGTTATAGAATACGATGCTCCCGACAAAAACAGAAAGGCCGACGCCCTTAATAAAGCTATGGAGCACATACGGAATTATTATCCGAATGAATTTGAATATATTACGGTATTTGACGCAGACAGCTTACCTAATACAAATTTTCTCAAAAAAATTAATAACGCCATGGCAAGCGGATGCGATGTTGCAAGCGGCACCTATGATTATCTTAATTACAGTACGAGCCTTGTTTCAAAATTATGCGCCGGATTGTATATGGTTTTAATGAAAACAGACTCTCTTGCCTCATTTCAAAACAATCTGCCCGTTAATGTTTACGGCTCGGGCTTTTGCGTAAGGTATGAGCTTGTTAAAAACGGATGGAACACAAAGTCGCTGGTAGAGGATTTTGAGCTTGTCGTAAGAGAGGTTCTTAACGGAAAGAAATTCACTTTTGTTCCCGACGCAGTTTTTAAATCGGAGATGCCTTGCAAGCTGTCTGCGGCATTAAAGCAGAGACTGCGCTGGTCAATCGGCGACACGCAATGCTCAAAAATATACTTTAAGGCATATCTTAAAAGCCTGAAACATCCGACAAAGGATATTGTCAAGCAGTTTTTCGAAATGTGTATAAATCAAATCTCCTTAGTTACGGTTTTGTCGATTTTGCTGATAATTGTTAAGGCAATAATTACGAAAACCCTGTTTGGGTGGAGCATTTTTTTGGCTGTTGAATTTTTGGCTTTGTATTTTGTGGTGCTTGCAATGGTATACGATTCCATGAAATATGCGGGGAAAAAAATCAAGAGCAATTTGGCTGTATTCTTTTTGCTGCCCTTCTGGGGCTTGGTGAGCGTGATATTCGGTGTTGTATCTTTCTTTATCAGGGACATCGAGTGGAAGGTGACAGAGCACAAGGGGTTGAGCGACGAATAAAGCGGAATTTAATCAAAATGCAATATTTCAAAACGCATATAAATAAAGCCTCATATACGGTATTATCCGTATATGAGGCTTTTAATATAAAGCGCCGACAGGGATAAAAAATCACAAAAGCGTTGACATTTGCGTATAATGATGATATACTTTGTTTATCCTCTTTGCACTGCATTACATTCCGCTTGGAATGCGAGATCAACAGTACAAACTGAGCAGGCGATGCCGAAAACGGCATGGGGCCGGGCCGAACGACGATCGGCAGTAGATTGCATTATTCGGTATATCTACGGGACAGTTGTATGTTCCATAGATATGCTTTTTTTATAGGAAAGCGTATAACGGAACAGCCGACCTCAATGAAGTGCCATAGGAGAAATCAAGTTACCCTAATATAAACAACGGGAACGGAGGTATTCTTTTATGACAATCGAAAAACTGAACGAGGCAGGGCTTACCTCTGCCTGCGCCGCCGAATTGCAGAACAAATACGGCAAAAACGAACTGACGCCCATGAAAAAGGAGAGCTTTATTCGAAAAGCGCTCCGTATTATCTGTGAGCCGATGTTCCTTTTGCTGATTGTTGCTGCAATTATTTATTTTATCCTCGGCGAGCCGAGGGACGGTGCCATTATGCTTGTTTTTGTTATCGGTATGATATCTATTGACGCAATTCAAGAGTGGAAAACCGACAAAACGCTTAATGCACTGAAAAATCTGTCAAGTCCGAATGTCACGGTAATCCGTGACGGAAAAGAAAAAAACATTGCCGCTTATGACCTTGTACCCGGAGATATAATGATAATATTTGAAGGGGTTAAAATTCCCGCCGACGGTACCGTAATCAAATGCAACGACCTGTGCGTTGATGAGTCTTGTCTTACCGGCGAGTCGGAGGCGGTATGGAAGCTTGAATACAGCGAAGAAAAAAAGGAGGGCAAATTCCCGAGAAGGGATTATTGCTATGCGGGAACATTGGTAACGCAGGGCACCGGCTATATTAAGGTGGAAAAAACAGGCGCTTTAACCGAATACGGAAAAATAGGCCGGGATATTGCAAATGCTCCGAAAGAAAAAACGCCTCTTCAGAGACAGATAGCTTTTCTGGTTAAGACCTGCGCTTTTATTTCCGTTATTCTTCTTTGCCTTGTCGGAGTATTCACTTATCTGAATTTAACCGGTCTTTCCATTAGAGAGCGTATTGTTGAAAGCGTTCTTTCGGGTATTACTTTGGCAATGGCAATGATTCCGGAGGAATTTCCGGTTATTCTGACTGTATTTCTGTCAATGGGGGCGTGGCGTCTTGCAAAGAAAAACTCACTTGTCAGAAAATTGCCGAGCGTGGAAACTCTGGGCGCCGTTTCCGTTTTGTGCGTCGATAAAACAGGCACAATTACCGTGAACCGTATGACGGTACAGGAGGTATGGTCGAAAAACGGCGATGAAAACGGTCTTATTACCGTTATGGGAAAGGGCTGTGAAACCAACGCCTATGACCCTATGGAAAAGGCTATGCTGTCCTACTGTGAAACAAACGGTATCTTAGAAAAAGACCTTTTTAAGGGCAAACTGATACACGAATATCCCTTTACAAACGAATTAAAAATGATGGGACACGTATGGCAGGAAGACAGTGAGATTTTAATTGCCGCGAAGGGCTCTCCCGAACAGATATTGAAAATCTGCAATTTAACCTGCGAGGAAAAGAAGGAATGCGAAGACAAAGTCAAAGAGCTGTCTTCAAACGGACTGCGAGTAATCGCTATTGCCTGCGAGCATTTGCATGATGAAGAAAAGGTGCCCGAAAAAATAACCGACTGTTCGCTTACACTACTTGGAATTGTCGGTCTTGCAGACCCGCCAAGAGAAAACATCCAATCGGACATTGCAATATGCAATAAAGCGGGAATTCGGGTAGTTATGATAACCGGGGACAACGGGGATACCGCTGTTTCCGTTGCGAAGAAAATCGGAATAAAGCATTGCGACAGCATAATAACGGGAGAAATGCTTGATAATATGACAGACGACGAGCTTCGGGAAAAAGTCAAGAAAATCAGCGTCTTTTCCCGGGTTGTACCTCAGCATAAAATGCGCATAGTCAAGGCATTAAAGGACAACGGTGAAATTGTGGCGATGACGGGCGACGGAGTTAACGACGCTCCGGCTCTTAAATATGCCGACATCGGCATAGCCATGGGAAAGCGGGGAAGCGAAGTGTCCCGAGAAGCCGCCGACCTTATTCTTTTAGATGATAATTTCACAACCGTTGTGGAAACGGTAAAGGACGGCAGACGAATTTACGACAATATTCGAAAAGCCGTAGGATATGTGTTTTCCATTCATGTTCCTATAGCATTGGCGTCTTTGTCGGCACCGCTTCTCGGAATAGCATCCCCGGCGTTATTCCTTCTTCCTCTCCATGTGGTACTGCTTGAGCTTATTATTGACCCGACGTGCTCAATTATACTGGAGCGCCAGCCTGCCGAGTCAGACGTTATGGAGCGAAAGCCGAGAAATCCAAAGGAAAAAATTCTTAATTCCCGATTATTTATAAAGAGTATTTTACAGGGCCTTTGTATTTTTGCGGCGTCCTTTATAACCTATTACAAAGTGCTTGGCAATAACGCACCGAATGCGCCTCTTGCCAGAGCCATGGGGTTGACTGTAATAATTATTTCCAACGTTTTGTTGGTACTGGTAAATTCTTCCGAATGCGATTTTGTTTTCCGTTCGGTTATCCGCCTTGCAAAGGACAAATTGATGTGGTGCGTCGGTATAGGCACGATTTTGGGTCTTGCCGTAATTCTGTATTCGCCTGCGGCCTCGGTTTTGAAGCTTGAAGCGCCCTCTGCCGTACAATTGTTCATTTGCGTCGGCGTATCCGCCGTTTCGGTTTTATGGTACGAAGCTGTTAAGCTTGTTAAACGGATTTTGAAGAGAAAGCAAAGGTCTGCGCACGAAAAATAAAAAATTCGAAAAAAATGTATTTTTTTGAAATTTGCTATTGACAAAGAGAATTTTCGGGTGTATAATACCTGATGTAAAGGCAATGGTGTCTCGGAGATAGCTCTCCTTGACACCTTTTTGTTTTAATATTGATTTTTAACGGGGCAACGGCGTCACGATTTTTCAGTATGTCGCTGTCCCGTTATTTATTTTGAGGAGGATATAAAATGAAAACCGTACCTGAAACTTTCGGAATTCTTGTTTTCGATGACCGTGTAATGAAGGCGAGACTGTCTTCAAAGGTGTATAATGCCATGAAAAACACGATAGACGGCGGTCATCGCCTCGATAACGCAGTTGCCGACGCAGTTGCCGAGGCAATGAAGGAATGGGCTATAGAAAAGGGAGCTACACATTTTACCCACTGGTTCCAGCCTATGACCGGCATAACCGCCGAAAAGCATGATAGCTTTATCAGCCCTTCTCCCGACGGAGGAGTGATAATGGAATTTTCCGGCAAGGAGCTGATTAAGGGAGAGCCGGACGCCTCGTCGTTTCCGTCAGGAGGCCTTCGGGCTACCTTTGAAGCGAGAGGATATACGGCATGGGATCCGACCTCTTATGCATTTATAAAAGATAAGACGCTTTGCATTCCCACCGCTTTCTGTTCATACAGCGGAGAGGCTCTTGATAAGAAAACGCCTCTGCTTCGCTCAATGCAGGCTCTTAATAAGCAGGCGCTGCGCGTTCTCAAGCTCTTCGGAAACGAGGAGGTAAGCGCAGTTCGTACTTCCGTCGGTCCTGAGCAGGAGTATTTCCTTGTTGACGCTGAAATGGCGAAAAAGCGTCCCGACCTTCTGTTCTGCGGAAGAACGCTTTTCGGCTCGAAGCCGCCTAAGGGACAGGAGCTTGACGACCATTATTTCGGAGTTATTAAGCCGAGAGTTCAGGCATACATGAACGAATTAAACGAGGAGCTTTGGAAGCTCGGCATTCTTGCAAAGACCGAGCATAATGAGGTTGCTCCCGCACAGCACGAGCTTGCACCGATTTATTCCACGACAAACGTTGCAACCGATCACAACCAGCTTACAATGGAAATAATGCAGAAGATTGCAAAGAAGCACGGACTTGTTTGTCTTCTGCACGAAAAACCGTTTGCGGGCGTGAACGGAAGCGGTAAGCACAACAACTGGTCGATGGCTACAAACACGGGCGTTAACCTGCTTACACCCGGCGAAACTCCGTATGAGAACGCACAGTTCCTTTTGTTCCTGTGCGCCGTAATTCAGGCAGTTGACGATTATCAGGGACTGCTCCGCGCCAGCGTTGCAACAGCCGGAAACGACCACCGTCTCGGTGCAAATGAAGCGCCTCCGGCAGTTATTTCGATGTTCCTCGGCGACGAATTAACCGCAATTCTCGACGCTATAGAACAGGATAAGCCCTATGAAGGTACCGAGAAAACGGTAATGAAGCTCGGAGTGCATGTATTACCTAAGTTTGTCCGTGATACAACCGACAGAAACCGCACTTCTCCGTTTGCGTTTACCGGAAATAAATTTGAATTCCGTATGCTCGGCTCGTCAAACAGCATTGCATGTGCGAATATTATGCTTAATGCGGCGGTTGCCGAATCCTTGAAGCAGTATGCCGATGCTCTTGAGGGCAAGGCGGACTTTGAGGGAGAATTGCATAAATTGATAAAGAAGACAATCAAGGAGCACAAGCGAATAATCTTCAACGGAAACGGCTACGACGACGCTTGGATTAAGGAGGCTACCGAGGAGAGAGGATTATTAAACCTTCGCACAACTCCCGATACGCAGGAGGTTGTAATTGAGAAAAAGAGCGTCGACCTTCTCACCTCACATAAGATAATGAGCGAAACGGAACTTCGTTCTCGCTACGAAATTACGTTGGAAAACTATGTAAAGACCGTATCAATAGAAGCAATGACAATGATTGATATGACAAAGAAGCTCATTCTTCCCGCAATAGAGAGCTACAGCACGAGCGTTGCTTCTTCGCTTGCAGCAAAGCTGTCCGTTGTATCGGAGTTAAGCGGAGCTTACGAAAGGAAGAAGCTTGCAAAGCTTTCCGAATTGGAGGAGCAGATTGACTGCGCATTGGGAGCGTTGGAAAACACTATGGTTGAAATAAAGACAGTTGACGATATTAAAACCGCCGCCGAAACAATTCGCGATAAGGTTCTTCCGGAAATGGCGGAGCTTCGCCTGCCCTGCGACGAGGCGGAGGCTATGACCGCAAAGTCATATTGGCCGATGCCTACATACGACGATTTGCTCTTCGGCGTCAGATAAAAAGCGAATATAATATATTTTATCCACAACAGTACGAATACTGTAAAAAGGCGTTTGAGTCGGGAGAAGTAGCAAAAGAAAGTGCCTAAAGAGAGCGCGGTGCGGTGAGAGCGCGCGGTAACTCTTTTGCGAATAACACCCGATAAGCCGCAATCCGAAAGAAAATCAAGTAGGTGCGCCGGAACTCGACCGTAAACGGGAATACTTTGTCAGAAGTAATAAAAAATAAAGAAAAAAGATAGGTGGCACCGCGAGTAACAGCACTTGCCCTATTGAATGCTGAATAATCGAAATGAGGAAAAATTATGTGTTCAATTATGGGTTACTGTGACAGCGGTGTCACCTTAGACGTTTTTAAAAAGCATTTTGCCGCAACCGTTTCGAGAGGACCGGACGACACCCGGATAGTTGATACCGGCAAGGGCTTGCTTGGATTCCACCGTCTTGCTATTATGGGCTTGCATCCGGAAGGAATGCAGCCGTTTACATTAAACGGCAGTTACTGTATTTGCAACGGAGAAATATACGGCTTTGAGAAAATAAAAAAGGAGCTTAGTAAAAAGTACTCCTTTCAAAGCGGTTCGGATTGCGAAATCCTGCTTCCTATGTACAGCGAATACGGCACTGAGATGTTCGGTATGCTTGACGCCGAATATGCGCTGGTTATTTATGACGCAAAAGCAAAGGAATATATTGCGGCAAGAGACCCCATCGGTATCCGTCCTCTTTACTACGGATACGATAAAAATGAAGTCATTGTTTTTGCGAGCGAGGCGAAAAACCTTGTAGGACTTTGCGACAAAATTATGCCCTTTCCGCCGGGACATTACTGGAAGGGCGGACGCTTCATTCCCTACAGAAAAATTTACGAGGTCGAAAAATACTCATCCGACAAGCTTGACGCGGTATGTCGCAACATTCACGATAAGCTTGTTGCAGGCGTTGAAAAGCGTCTTGTCGCAGACGCAAAGGTAGGTTTTTTGCTGTCCGGAGGGCTTGATTCCTCCCTTGTATGCGCTATAGCACAGAAAAAGAGCGACAAACCGATTAAAACCTTTGCAATAGGAATGGAAAAAGACGCAATTGACTTAAAATATGCAAAGCAGGTTGCAAATTATATCGGCAGCGAGCACACAGAGGTATACATGACAAGAGAGCAGGTGCTCTCGTCCCTTGAGGAGGTTATTTATATTCTCGGAACATACGATATTACCACAATACGTGCAAGCATGGGAATGTATTTGCTGTGCAAATGGATTCATGAAAACACGGATATACGGGTACTTCTGACAGGTGAAATATCCGACGAGCTTTTCGGATATAAGTATACGGATTTTGCCCCTTCTCCCGCTGAATTTCAAAAGGAATCGCAAAAGAGAATTCGAGAGCTTCACATGTACGACGTACTGAGAGCGGACCGTTGTATTTCGACAAACTCGCTTGAGGCAAGGGTGCCGTTCGGCGACCTCGATTTTGTGGAATACGTTATGAGCGTTGATCCTGCTCTGAAGGTAAATACTTACGGAAAGGGCAAATATTTGCTTCGCCGCGCATTTGAGGGAGATTATCTTCCCCATGATATTCTGATGCGTGAAAAGGCCGCATTTTCCGACGCTGTCGGACATTCAATGGTCGATGATTTAAAGGAGTACGCCGAGGAGAAATATTCGGATGAGGAATTTGAAAAAGAATGCAAAAAATACACTTATTCCGTTCCGTTTACAAAGGAATCGCTGTTATACAGAGAAATATTTGAAAAATACTATCCCGGAAACGCACCGATGATTGTTGATTTCTGGATGCCGAACAAGGCATGGGAGGGCTGCAATGTTAACGACCCGTCCGCAAGGGCTCTGTCAAACTACGGAGAAAGCGGAAAATAAAAATTATTACTGCTGCAAAGCAAATCTTTGCGGCAGTTTTTTCGTTAACTGAAATATTCAGATAAAACTTGAAATATTCGTATAAAAGTGATATAATGCAAACATCATCGTCAGTAATATATAATGCGAATATAATTGGAGGCGTTTATGTCAGTTGTCTTTGACGAAAAAAAGAATTATTTTCATTTATTCACGGAAAATACCGAGTATGTAATCGGAATTCTTTACGGAAAATATCCTCTGAATTTGTATTACGGAAAAAAGAACGCAGATCCGGATATTCGATACCACAGAAGATATTATGCGTTCTGTCCGTTTTATGATGAAAACGGAGAGATTTTTTCTCTTGATACCGTTTCGAGCGAAATTCCGTGCTTCGGTTCGGGAGACTTAAGGTGCACTGCACTTAGAATAAAGAACAACGACGGCAACAGCGTTACTCTCGTTAAATATAAATCATACCGCATTTTCGGCGGCAGGGAAAAAATTCCCGGTCTGCCTTACGCAGAAGCCGACGACAGGACAGACACGCTTGAATTAATCCTTGAAGATACGGTGAGCGGAGCGGAAATTCATTTGTATTATACAGTCTTTGAGAGGACAGACGTTATTTCAAGATATGTAAGGATAGTAAATAACGGCGAATACCCTTTTGATATTGAAAAGCTTATGCCCCTTGCGCTCGATTTAGACGGAAGAGATTTTGACTGGATTTCGCTGTACGGAAGCCATTCGAATGAGAGAAATGTTCAGCGTGTTCCGATACATTTAGGTTCTCAACGGGTGTTCAGCAGAAGAGGCTATTCCAGCGCACAGTTTAATCCCTTTGTATGCGTGTGCGAGCACAAAGCGAGCGAGGATAAGGGGGATACATACGGATTCAATTTTGTATACAGCGGCAATTTTCTCTCGGAAATTGAGCAGGGTCAGGAGGAAAAAACAAGAATATTGATCGGACTCGGCGACGAGAACTTTGCATGGCGTCTTGAAGCCGGAGAAGAATTCCGTTCCCCCGAAGCGGTTATGACCTTTACCGATAAAGGTATCGGACAAATGAGCCGTAATTTTCATAAATTTACAAGAAATCATATTTTACCGAAACCGAAAAAGAATTACCGCAGCGTAGTTTTGAACACGTGGGAGGGTTCAAGCTTCGACATTGAAGAAAAAACGATGCTTGAATTTGCAATCGAAGCAAAAAAATGCGGTATTGATATGCTGGTAATGGACGACGGATGGTTCGGACGCCGAAACAACGATAAATCCTCGCTCGGAGACTGGTTTGTAAATAAGGAAAAATTTCCGCAAGGGCTGAAAAGCTTTGTCAAAACTATTAAATCTACGGGAATTGAATTCGGAATCTGGATAGAGCCGGAGATGGTTAATCCCGACAGCGATTTGTTCAGGGCGCATCCCGACTGGGTTATTGAGGTTCCCGGCAGAGAGCATAATTTGTCAAGAAACCAGTTAGTCCTTGATTTTTCCAATCCCGATGTGACAGCTTATCTCAAGGACATTTTCACAAAGACCTTGGGGGATGTTCCTTTTGACTATATTAAGTGGGACTGCAACAGGCACCTTGCCGACGTGGGAAGCAATTATTTGCCGAAAAACAGACAAAAGGAAACGGCATACCGCCATATGCTCGGTGTATACGATTTGCTCTCATGGTTCAGAAAAACATTTCCGGACGCAGTAATTGAGACCTGCTCGGGAGGAGGCAGCAGATATGACCTCGGAATGATGAAATACGGAGAGATGATATGGACGAGCGACATGACTGAGCCGAACTGCAGGACGTATATTCAGTACGGTTCTATGTTGCCGTACCCCGGCGCAACCATGAGCTGCCATGTATCCGACCCCAACGGCGACAAATATGAAATGGATTACAGATTTTCGGTTGCGATAGGAGGAATGCTCGGATATGAATTTAATATTCTAACCGTACCCGAAGAAATTAAGGAGATGATACCGAAGCAGATCGCAGAGTATAAGATATATGAGCCTCTGATTACAAACGGCGATTTTTACAGGCTCGTAAATCCGGATAAAACCGGATGCTCCTCCTATTATTATGTAAATGACGATAACTCTCAAATACTGCTGTCATTTATACAGACGACAAGCTGCAAGCTGAAAAACCGTAAATTCAAGCTTAAAATCATAAGAGCCGACAAGAATGCCGAATATATTGACCGACGCACCGGAAAAACCTACAGCGGTTCTCTTCTAAGAGAAGGAATAGAAAAAACGGTGAAGGATAAATATTTTGCCGATATAATGTATCTTACCAAAAAATAAAATCTACCGATAAGAGCTTATTTTTTCGGCAAGCACTCAACAATAAAAAGAAAGGATTAAACAATGAAGCTGACATTTCGTTGGTACGGAGAAAACGACCCCGTAACTCTTAAAAAAATACGTCAGATACCTAAAATGACGGGTATAGTTTCCGCAGTATATGACGTAGCTCCCGGAGGTGTTTGGAGCGAAGAATCAATTATGAAAATCAAAAACGCCGCTGAAGCGGAGAATCTTGAATTTGAGGTTGTCGAGAGCGTTCCCGTTCCCGAGGACATAAAGCTGGGCTCGAAGAATGCGCCCGAGCTTATTGACAATTACTGTGAAAATGTCACAAGACTCGGCAAGGCGGGCGTTAAGTGTATTTGCTATAATTTTATGCCTGTATTTGACTGGCTCAGAAGCGAGCTTGAGCATCAGCAATCGGACGGAGCCAACGCTCTTGCCTATGACGAGAACACCGTTCTCGGTATGAACCCCTTGACGAGCGAGCTTTCGCTGCCCGGCTGGGACGCAAGCTACTCAAAGGAGCAGTTAAAGGGACTTTTGCAGAAATACGAAGAGCTGGGTGAAGAAAAGCTTTGGAATAACATGCAGACATTTCTCGAGGCGGTAATTCCCGTTGCAAAGAAAGCCGGAATAAATATGGCTATTCATCCGGACGATCCGCCGTGGGGTATGTTCGGACTGCCGAGAATTATTACATGTGAGAAAAACTACGACAGATTTTTGAATATTGTTCCCGAATCGGAAAACGGACTGACCTTCTGTACCGGCTCGCTCGGTGCCAACCCCGACAACGACCTTGTCAGGATGGCGGACAAATACGCTGACAGAATTCACTTTGTTCATCTGCGTAATATCAAAATTACGGGAGAGCGCCGCTTTGAGGAGGTAGGACATCCGACCGACTGCGGTTCGATTGATATGTTCGGTATTGCAAAGGCGCTTGTCGACAGAGGCTTTGACGGCTATGTGCGCCCTGACCACGGAAGAATGATTTGGGGAGAGAAGGGCAGATACGGCTACGGCCTTTTTGACAGAGCCTTGGGCGCAACATATCTTGCGGGATTATTCGAGGCCATTGAAAAATTAAAATAAAATTTTATCACACTGAGGGGGCTCGGTTGAATAGCTTTACCTTGTTTTCTTAGTGCGCTTATAGTATGGGTCAATTTAAAC
>JAQXHN010000010.1 GCA_029007295.1 Clostridia bacterium
AGCGGCAACCCCACCGAATATGTCTATGGTGTGGGTGCAACGCTGGCGGATGCCACCCGGGAAAACTACCTGTTCGAGGGCTGGTACACCGATGCTGCCCTCACCCAGCGCATCACGGAAATCGGCACGGAGCAGACGGGCGACCTGATCCTCTTTGCCAAATGGTCCCTCGACCCGAACCATACCCACGCTTACGGCGCCTGCCGTGTGGGCGAAAACGGACTGCATGAAAGGGTCTGCGAGATTTGCGGTAAGGTGGAAGCCTCCACTTACACCACAGCTATCACAAAACCCACCTGCACCTCCTCCGGCTACACCATACACACCTGTGATGTCTGTGGCTACAGCTTCACGGATACCTTTGTTGAAGGCGGTCACATTTGGACGCAGGTGAAAACCGATCCTACGCACACCGAAATGGGCTTCACCACATATACCTGCTCACGCTGTTCGGAAAGCTATGTTTCGGATTACGTAGCTCCCGTAGCCCACAGCTTTGACAAAGTAACCGTAACGAAGCCTACCTGCACAGAGATTGGTTACACCACTCATACCTGTGAGAGCTGCGACTATTCGTACATTGATACCTACGTTGCGCCCACCGGTCATGACTGGGACGATGGAAAGGTAGCCTCGGCTCCTACGCTTACGGAAACCGGCATTTTGGTTCAAACCTGCCGAAGCTGTGGCGAAACCAAGGAAACCGTAATTCCCATGCTCACCTCCTGCGACGGCGGCAAGGGCTGTCCCGGCAAGGCTTATATTGATGTTCCCGCCGAAGGACACTGGGCTCATGTCGGCATCGACTTTGTATTGAAGACCGGTCTGTTTTACGGCACCTCCGAAAACTATTTCTCACCCGATTCTCCCATGACACGAGCAATGCTTGTTACCGTGCTTTACCGTATGGAGGGCAGACCGGAGACTCAGGCTGAGAATCCCTTCGATGACGTTCCCGACGATAAGTGGTACACAGACGCAGTTATCTGGGCCGCAGAAAACGGCATTGTCGTCGGTGTGATGGAGAATATCTTCAATCCGGACGGCAAAATTACCCGTGAACAGCTGGCAACAATTCTGTACAGCTATTCAAAGTTTAAGGGTCTGAATCTCAAAGAAGGCGATTATTCGGAGGATTACCCCGACATCGACAAGGTCAGCCCGTATGCAGTTGAAGCTATGCGCTGGGCAAATGCTCAAGGTCTGATTAACGGTGTAGGAAGCGGCGAAAACGTTATTCTCGCGCCTAAGAACAACGCAACACGCGCACAGGTCGCAACCATCTTAATGCGCTATGTGCAGAATGTGTTGACCAAGTAAGACCTTCAGACGTTTAAAACTAAATCAAAGCCAAGGGGCTTTCAAAACAGTCCCGATAAAAATGCAGGCAGTGCCGAAAGCACTGCCTGCATAATTAATATTCAGAATAGGAAAACAAAACTAATAACGCTCGTAAAAAAAGACCGCCTACACAAAGTAAGCGGTCTTTGACAGCTCAGAGTTAATTTAATAAACAAAACCCGTCAATTTAGTAAATTCTTCTCCTCATACGGCTTGTTCCACGAAGCTATCTCGATAATATTTCCTTCGGGGTCCGCAATAAAACATGTTCTTTGACCCCAAGGCTCGGTAGTCGGCTCTAACAAAGAAGTCGCTCCGTTATCAACTGCGTGCCTGTACTGAATATCAACCTCCTCATATGTGTCGACATACAACGCCATCTCAGAATGTGCATTTATCCCTGTAAGATACTCATATTTTTTGCTTGTGAGCTTTTCAAAATCCTTTCGTCCGTACAGTAAAAACAAAGTTTGGTCCTTTATCAGATAAACGTTTTCGGTATTTTCGTCTTCTTTTATCTCAAAGCCCAATACGTCTTTGTAAAATCTAATCATTGCGGGCATGTCCTTAACAAACAATCCGTATCCGTCTAACCTCATTTTTATCATCTCCGTAAAATATTTTGCATTTGTAATATCTATATTTGCCTTTTCCTTTACTATTGTAAATTATGATTATGAAGTTTTCAACACGCAGTAATTTAATATATTTTATTTTTACTATTGACAAATAAACGGTCGTTTACTATAATATAAGTAAACGTTCGTTTACTTGCGTAGAAGAATATTATATTATTTATATCGGAGGTATAGGGTATGGATGATACAAAGGTGAAAATATTAATGACAGCGCTGAAATTATTTGCAAGAGACGGGTACGAGGCCGTATCTGTCAGAGACATCGCACAGGAGCTGGGAATAACCAAAGGGGCGCTGTACAGGCATTATAAAAATAAGCGTGATATATTTGACAACATCGTTGAAAGAATGATACAAATTGACGCTGAAAGAGCAGAAGAACACAGGATGCCTGTTGAAAAATATGATAAAATGTCGGATTCCTACAAAAATACAGCTTGGGAGGACATAGAAAAATATACCGTTGAACAGTTGAAGTTTTGGACCGAGGACGGCTTTGCATCTCTCTTCAGGAGAATGCTGACCTTGGAGCAGTACAGGAATGAAGAGTCGGCGCAGCTCTACAGTCAGTGCATAGTCGAAGGACCGGTTGCCTATACGGAAGCTTTGTTTTCCGAGCTTATAAAAAAGGGCGTGCTTAAGGATGAAAATCCAAAACAACTTGCGGTAGAATATTATTCCCCGCTCTTTCTTCTGATCAGTATGTTCGATAAAAAAGGAGAGAATGAAGAATATGTTGAACTACTGCGAAACCACACAAAACGCTTTATTCAGAATCACGGGGTAAAATTCGGAGGAGAAAAATGAGTAAAGAAATTTCCATGGCGCACTACGGCTTAACAGAGGAAATTGAAGAATCGGCAAAACAATTTGCCGACCTGACCGTTGCACGGGTTATCTCACAGGAAAAAGGCTTATACCGTCTGATTTTCTCAACGGGTGAAAAGCACGGAGAAATATCGGGAAGCTTCCTTTACAATATTCAGTCAAAATCGGAGTTTCCTGCGGTGGGCGATTTTGTCATGGCAGACAGGAATAACAACGGAGGAAATGCTGTTATTCGTCACGTACTGCCGAGAAAGAGCAGTTTTATCAGAAAAGCGGCAGGTGAAAAAAACGAGGAGCAGGTGGTCGCCGCAAATATTGATACCGTATTTTTATGTATGTCTTTGAATAGGGATTTTAATATTCGAAGATTGGAAAGATATGTTTCAATAGCATTCAACAGCGGCGCAGAGCCTGTTATTATCCTTACAAAATCGGATTTGTGCGACGAGCTTGAGCAGAAAATCGCAAAAGTGGCTTCAGTTGCCGTGGCAACGGATATTGTAGTGACAAATGCCGTAAACGAAAACGGCT
>JAQXHN010000011.1 GCA_029007295.1 Clostridia bacterium
AAAAGACCTTTATAAAAATGTACCCGGTAATTACGATATTCGTATGTTTGAGTCTGCTGTAAAGTATTTTAAGTAATTTTTATAACGGTAATTTATTTTATTCAAATATGTAACACCGTCATTATATTTTGCCTACTCAAATATAATTATAAACAATAATAAGCGACGCCGATTAAAATATCTGCGTCGCTTGTTTATTAAAATATTAAACGGGCGCACAACAGCACACCCGTTTTTATGGAGCTGCTACCCGGATTCGAACCGGGGACCTCGTCCTTACCAAGGACGCGCTCTACCGACTGAGCCATAGCAGCAAGATAGCTTAAATATGATATCAAATATTATTGATTTTGTCAATACTTTTTTTCAAATTTTATATTTAATTTTATCTTCAATTACGGATTATCGGTGCAAAAAATGATGAATTATAAATGTAAAAATTTTCGGGGTTTACATTTATTTTAAAATATGCTATAATAGTTAGCACAATGAGAATAAATAAATTAATAAATTGATATCAATTGGGATTTTTTATGAATAATATAGAAGAACTGATTACTGATGAACAATCCGAAACCGAATTAATAATTCCGGAAAAAGAAACGGAAACAAAACAAGGCTTTTTCAGAAAATTCAGTTATATTCCACTTTTGTTTATTTCTTATATAATAATTGATTTTGCGTTTCGTTATACATATAAAGAAGCAAGCGTAACGACCGAATGGTTTGATTTAACTCCGTCGCTTTTTACTATCGGTTGGAGTATCATTTTAACCTGTATTGCAGTAATTTTACCTAAAATCGGAAAGCGTATTTTTATACCGATTTCAATAATTTTAAATATTGCGTTGTGTCTTGTTCACGGGGTAATGTATAATATTTTTGCAAAGTTTTTCTCCTTTTCCGATATGGGCTTTGCAGACGACGGATTTGCATTTCTCGAAAAGGAATACATAAGCTTTCCCCCTATTTTGATTTTATTTTTATCACTTGCGTTTGCATTGGGTATACTTGCATTTATATTTGTCCCAAAGCAAAAATTTTCATTTGTAAGGCTTATTGTTGTGATATCCGTTTTTGTAGTCGGAGTAGGTACTGTTTTTGCCGCAAAAAACACTATTGAGAAGCCTAACGAAGACTTTTCGTGGGAAAATTATTATGATATAGGAGCTGATTACTCAGTATATGATTCCTTTGACAATCCTGTAAGATCAATGTATTTAACAGGCCTGTATCAATATACCTTTCGTAATTTCAATAAAGCCTTTGGCATTTACGATGTTTTTTTCAATTCTGATAATATAAATATTGTAGACGAATATATACAAAACAAAACTACTTCAAATAATGAATACACAGGTATTCTTGAAGGAAAAAATCTTATTATGATTCAGCTTGAAGCAATTGACTCCTGGATGTTAACCGAAGCATATATGCCTAATTTATACGCTGTAATGAGTAAAAGCGTAAACTTCGATAATTATTTTTCGTCAATTTTTATTGCCGCCGGAACATTTAATGCAGAATATGTCGCAAACACGGGTATAATACCTTCATCAACCTCGGTTTCACAGTCGGTATATACAAATAATTCGTATCCTTACAGCATGGCAAACCTGTTCAAGAACAAAGGCTATACCGTCAACAGCTTTCACGGCTCTGAGGGCGATGTTTATAACAGATCAAACATACATAAGAATTTAGGTTTTGAGCATTACTACGGCGGTAAAGAGATGAAAATGCAAAATTATCAAATGGATAGATTTCTAATCGAAGCCTACGATAAATATGTCAGGGATGACAGCTTCTTCAGCTTTATTATTACTTTTTCCGGACACGGACCGTATAATGACGAAAGCTTAAATACAAGCGAGCATATCGTTGACGCCAAGGCTGTAGTTGACGCAAACTTGACATTTGAACTTTCCGAAAAGGATTTACAGAATTATTATTATGCCGTAGCCCATGCCATGGAAACCGATTTGTTTGTAGGAGAATTATTTGAACGGTTAAGCTCTGACGGCCATATTGAAGACACCGTTGTAATTTTTTATACAGACCACTTTAATTACTATTACGGAAATGATTCTCAAATAGTTAAATTCAAAGGGGTTGAAGACACAACGATGGCGCAAAGAGTTCCCTTTTTTATCTACTCAGCAGATTTGGAACCGCAGACAATAAGCAAGGTGGTATCAGGCATTGATATACTGCCTACCGTTTGCAATTTATTTAATCTTGAAGTAGACAGGAGCATTTTTGTCGGAGACGATGTATTCTCGGAGGACGGAGGTTATGTCCCATTTAAAGGATATTCATGGTATGACGGTGAAATATACTATATTCCCGGCGTAACCACGACGAATAATGAAAAAACCGAAATAATTAATGAAGCGGTGAATACAAAAATTAATGTATGCGCAAGCATACTGAAATCAGACTACTACGGTTATTACTACAAAAAACATAATTAACGTTATAAATACTTTTATAAAACAGGCTGTCGAGAATGAATTAATCATTGTCGGCAGCCTGTTTTTATTGCTTAGTTATTATTATCAGTTACATTCTGCGGTAAGAGGACCGGCAAGCTCTTTCAAGTAGAAAAGCTTACCCGGCAGGGTCGGAATATATGTAGACGTAATATGCATATCGGGACCGTAATGAAGAGTTGTAAGGAAACTCATTCCCTGCCATCCCATTCCTCTTGAGAGAGCGCCGTCGGCACCTCCTATAGCGTAATCAGCCTGCAGGAATAAGCCGGGACCTATTGTATTTGCTCTGCAAGGAACAAGCGTTGTACGGCTCTTAAAAGAGGTTATCGCATTCTGTTCGATAGTCAAAGGATGAAGCTTTGCGCCTAAACGGTAGCACTGTTTCTTCCATTCCTCCTCAGAAGAAAACTCAGCCGCAAAATGCGGTTCCCAAAATGCAATATGGCACATTCTTCCAATACCGTATACAAGAACTAATTTTGCTCCCTGCGCTTTTAATTCGGCAATCTTTTCGGGATATGTCGGAAGATTATCCTTTGTAGCAAAATTTCGCTGATTTTCGGGCACAGTATACTTACCGAGCTTATTGAAAAATGCTTCCTTCATACTGTATTCAAATGAAGCGGGATTGGTGTTGGGAAGAGTATTTCCCTCGCCGTCGGACCACTCGTCCATATTAAATGTATAAACGTGGTCGCATTTTACCTTCCATTCACGGAGAAAGTACACAGCCCAACGGTACATACCCATGGGTCCTACGGGAAGAATCATAATCAGCTTCTGCCCTTTATCTCTTGTTTCACAAATTTGCATTGCTATTTCGTGACCCATGAGAACATCAAACTCCTGAACATCATCGCAAGCTTGAATATTAAACTTTTTATTCCAAAAATTTTCTCTCTTTGTTCCCTTTTCACAGCAAGCGTCAATTTTCGCCATATCCCAACCGACAGGATAAAATCCGTCGAGTAAGGAGCCGTTAACAGTTGACATAAAATCCATTTTAATACCCCTTTATTTTACGGAAGCAAACGCTTCGTTATTACTTTCGGATAAGCCATTTCTTCACAAAAGGCTTCTGCATAAGTACAGTTTGACTGGAAACCTCTGTATTTAGAGCATGTACGAACAAAATCCGCAAAATCAATATGGTCATGGTCGCGCATCCACTTTAACTGGCTTTCATGACATTCAAGCATTTTAAGCTTAAGTTCAATTTCATCGGTTATGTCTACATACATTGTAGGTTCGAATTTGTTTCCGGCAAGATTATCCATATAATAAATAGGAGTGACCTTTGACGCAGGATACTTTCCGGGCTTATACTGAGGGCAGGATGCAGTAAATGAAGCGTCAAATACAAGCTTATTTACCGCTAAATGATCAGGCATATAGTCAGTTGGGGAATGAGTAATTATAAAATCCGGATCGGCATAGCGAATAACATCAACTAAAGCGTCTCGCTGATTTATATCACATCCGTTGGGAAGCAAGTCGCCGATATCAAGCGAAATTACTTCAAAGCCTGCAAGAAGTCCTGCGTTTTCCGCCTCGCGGTTACGCATGGGGCCAAGCTCCTCGGGAGGAATAACTACATGACCCATATTTCCGTTACAGATATGACAGACAATAACTCTGTCTCCTCTTTTCTTGCATTTGATAAGTGTACCGGCGCACTGTATTTCTATGTCATCCGGATGACATCCGATAGCTAAAACGTTCATAATTAATCCTCTTTCCCTATTTAATGATAGGAATTTCCGTCATGCGGAGCTTTGGACATCCGAAAGGATACAAAACCTTATCAACCGACTCTCCCTTTGCTTCTCTTGAAACAGGCTCTTCTCTTGCACAAAGTCCCTCAAGCCCTTCCTTATATCCCCATTCAATGGGCTTCATTTTTACATGAAGCTCGCAGGGGGGGGTCTTTGATGAGAAAGGAACATCCGATAATCCGTTATATTTAAATTCACTTTCTGTGGAAGAAAAAGCAAACTGCCAATCTGTGGTAGGAGAAATAAGATAATCACAGTACGGAAATTTTCTAACAGAATTTTCGTCTTCATATTCTACAGGCTCCCATTTCTCTCCTATGGGTAATGAATAAACCAACGGACCGCGCTTAAAGGAGAACAAATCATTGTCACGTGAAATTATTTCCGTTTCGAAATTAAGAGTAATATTTATTTCGTTCGTTCCTTCCCATGTGCGTGAAATTTTGTGCATTCCGCAGCCCTTATATTCTCCGTTAACATAAGCACCCTTAGAACATCCGGGAATTCTGTATTCAAAATCAAAATTAACAGGCTTTGAAGCTTCAATTATATATCTCAATTCATTATTGAACGGATACTCGG
This sequence comes from Clostridia bacterium, assembly GCA_029007295.1. Taxonomy (GTDB): domain Bacteria; phylum Bacillota; class Clostridia; order Oscillospirales; family CAG-272; genus SUG1201. The sequence continues at coordinate 4,853 of JAQXHN010000011.1, forward strand.
TGTCAAGCGTAATCTTGATATCGGCACCGTCCTTGCTGAAATTCAAAATACTAGGAGCAATCGCCGCTGCGCTTATACCGTTATCGTTTTTTACAAAAGTAGAAAGTGCAAATTTAGGCCATCCTTGAGCAAAATTTACTGTACAGCAGCCGTAATTTGTCTCAAGGCCGAAAAGTCCGCCCTCAATGCCGTTTGTCATAAAGGGAGTATTATCTTCCTCGTATTTAAGACATGCAATTTGATTGGACATTTGGTCATACTGTCTTGTCCACATATCATCCGATAATCCGGCAGGGAGAGAATTATAAGTAATACTCTCAAGTCTGTCAAGCCATTTTTCCTTACCTGTTAAAACAAAAAGCCACTCGTACGAGTACATAGCTTCAACAATACCGCAAAGCTCAGTACCGTGAACAGGTGATTTTCCTGAAACACATTCGTCTCCGTTAAAGTGACCCGTAACTGTACCGTGATACTCCTGAAGCAAAGAGAACATCTTTTCAGCAAATTCGTCGGGATCTGTGCTGTAGCCCTTCGTATTAAAATATCTGCACAAAAGAGCGTCGGATTTCAGTGCCATAGCTAAATTTACTACATGGCCTCTGTGCTGCCATTCATATGCAGGCTTCTTGTTCTTCCAATCCGCTCCGAATATTTTCTTATAGTCTACTGCACTATACCAAAGATTATCAACCGTTTCCAGCATCCATTCTTCTCCGGTTCTTTCGTATAACCAATATACAGTAATGAGAAATTCAAACCAGCGAGACGAAGCCCAATCCTTCGGAATAAAATGAACCGAGCGGAATCTCATATTCTTTACGATTTTTTCCACAACGCCGGGTATTCTTTCATCGCCAGAGCAATCGTAATAAACGATAAGCATTTTTGCAATAAGAAATACCGCCCAATCATCATAAGCGTTTAATTCGTCAATATTCTTAACGGGACAAATCCAGCCCTCCCAAGCAATGCCTTTTTCAGGTCCGTGTTGCTTTTCAATAATAAAATCAATGTATTTTTTAACGACTTTTATTAGCTCCTCGTCCTCGAGCAAATATGCCAAGGGTACAAATCCATCAAGCCAATAGGGTACTCTTTCCCATCCTTCCCTGTCTCCGCCGATCCATTTACTGTCACGAATATCCGGCCAAATTTTATGAAGATTGCCGCACAATCCTTTTGCCTGAATCTCAAGCTGTTTTCTGAGCCAGCCGGACGGTTTAATTTCTTTTGATGTTAACATCGAATACGGTGTTCTTGTAATCATAAGACCTCCAAAATGCTTTATGCTTGTATTATATCACTCATAACAGCAGTTTTCAAGACAAAAAACAATTTTTATAGTAAATTACAGTTTTTTATAATTAAAATTATTAATTTTACCGATATATTTTAACGATATATATTGATTTTAATATTTCAAAGCTATATAATAAAAATATAAACGATTTTGGAGTTATTATGAAAAAGTCACTGAAAACAATTTCATTATTTTTAGCTTTGCTGTTTTTATTTTTATCTTTTACAGGCTGTGAAGGCAAAGTTGATTCCGATGCAGACAGTGTAATCATTGACGAGGAACGAAAAGATAAGCTTGATATTGTACCTTTAGATGTAAAGTTCGAGGGAGAGGTTTTCAACATTCTGTGCAGAAATGACAGCGATTTTGGTGAATATACCTACGAGATTATTTCGGACGGCGAAAGTGGAGATTATGTTGATAAGGCTGTTTACGAGCGAAATAAAAAAACAGAAGAACGCTTCGGAATAAAAATATCAACTACCCCAATGCCCGGACATTCCGAGGTAAAAGATGATTTTATCGCAACAATGAAGGACAGTATACTTTCGGGTAAAGGCGAATATGATTTAATAATGGGACAGTCGGAATATCTTGCTGATTGCAATCTGTTTTCCTGCTATACCGATATGTATGACGTACCGTATATAAAGGACGATATACATTCTGATTATTTTTATCAAAGTATGATTGATGAAATATCATATAACGGAAAATTGTTTTTTGTTTGCGGAGACTATTGTTTATCCTGTCTTAAAAGCACAAATGTCATGTTCTTTAATAAGACTTTGGCAGGTGAGGAGTTAACGGAAGATATATATAATCTTGTAAATCAGGGAAAATGGTCTGTAAATAATGTTATTGATATGAGCATTGGGTACTACCGTGATTTGAACGGAAACGGAATCAGCGATAATAACGACAGATACGGTTATGTTTCCAACATAGTAAATTCAACCGACGCTTGGTTTTCATGCTTTGACGCTCAGCCAACGCAGAAGATTGACGGCGATAATATCATATTAAATCTTGATCAGGGTAAAATGGCCGATATTATATACAAGATGAATTCATTTTTCAAGACGAATGATGTTTACAGCTATTATCTGAATTCAACAAAAAATCTTAATGATAATCCTGAAGAGCAGATTTTTGAAAAAAATCACGCATTGTTTTTCTCTTCTACTCTTGAACGTGCCGAAAATTACCGTAATAAAAATATTAATTTCGGAATTGTTCCTCTTCCGAAATGGACCGAAGCTCAGGACAATTACTATACTCAGGCGAGAAATGATTATTCGATAGCAATCATTCCGTCTGACGCCGATAATCTTAAAATGTCAGGCGCAGTATTGGACGTACTGATGGCAGAGAGCAAGCAAGTTGTTAGAGCCTATCTGGATACCGTAATATATAACGGTACCGAACGGGACGATACAATGGATAAAATGCTTAAAATAATTACTGACGGATTACGTTTTAATTTCGGATATTTCTACTATGATAATATGAGAATAGGCGGAATAATCAGATACTTAATTAACAACGACAACGATTATTTTATTTCTTACTATTCTGCAAATCAACGCTCATACGAAAAAAATCTGAACAGAATTCTTGAAAAATATAAAAATTAAGGAGCTGAATATCAGCTCCTTAATTTTATTCTGTATTAATTTATACGGTGTTATATTAAATGTCCCAGGTAAGCTTACCCTTTACGGCGCATACAAGAGAGCTCTTTTCCTCTTCAGTCAGAGTATCAAAAGGCTGACGGCAATTACCGCAGTCGCATCCGCAAGCTTTAACGAGATATTTAACTGCAGGAAGCAACGGATACTTAAAGAGCTCGGCAATTACATCGTTGATTTCATGCTGAATTGAAAGTGCTTCATAAATCTTATTTTCCTTGAAAAGCCTGTAAAGCTCGGCAAATTTACTTACCATGATATTATATGTAGTTCCTATACCGCCGTCGGCGCCCATTGCAAGTCCTGCACAAATCATTTCGTCCGAACCGTTGTACAGCGCTTTATCCGGATACATATTTCTGATTCTCTCAAAGAGAAAATAGTCGCTACAGGTAAATTTCATTCCCTCGACATTTTTAATATTCAAAAGCTCGGATAGCTGATTCATAGAGAAATTAACACCGGAAAGTGAAGGAATATTATAAATAATCGTGGGAATTTCTGCGCTTGCGGCGAGTTTTTCATAATATTTTTTAATCTCGCGGTAATCATATTTATAGAAGAAAGGTGCGACAGATGAAATGGCCGCGGCGCCCGCCTTATCGGCATACCGTGCAAGCTCAAAAGCATCTTGCGGATTGGCGCAGCCGATGTGTGCTATAATCGGAAAATCTGAAGGAACGGCTTCAAGAACAGCGTCAAGCTGAGCTTTTCTTTCTTCCTTTGTAAGAAGAATCATTTCTCCGGAGCTACCGCCGACATAAAGAGAATTCGCTCCGTTTTCAACCAATCTCTTTGCATGCAACCTCGTAGCCTCAAGATTTAGAGAGCCGTCCTCATTAAAAGCACTGATAAATGCGGGAATAATACCCGTTATTTTTTTATAACTCATTTTTTACTCCTTGTAAGACCAACATTATTTAGATTATAAACCTTTATTACCATTGTGTCAATACATACATTATTTTTTAATACTTATTTATTCAATTTTCCTATTGTATTTTTTCAAAATACTGATATACTATATTATGTAATTTAATATTCATTCGGGAGATAAAAATGAAAACCATAAAAAAATACCTTAACAGATATTTTATTGACGGCTTAGGAGCAATGGCTCTCGGTTTGTTTTCTACATTGATTATAGGAACAATACTGGCGCAAATCGGCGAGCTTGTTGCTACATATTTATCCGTTAAGATAGGTGCTTATATAATTTACGCGGCAAATGTTGCAAAAATGCTGACCGGTGCCGGTATAGGCGTAGCTGTTGCTTCTAAATTTAAGTGTTCGCCTATGCTTTGCGTTTCTGCAGGAGTTGCGGGCCTTATCGGTGCTTTTCCGTCATCCGTATCTGAAATATTTACAATTGGTGCCGCAGAATCAGTTAAACCCGGCGAACCCTTAGGAGCATTTATTGCCGCTCTTTTTGCGATAGAAATAGGAAGACTGGTTGCAGGAAAAACCAAGCTTGATATTATATTAACTCCCCTTGTTTCGATTTCTGCAGGCTCAGCCGTTGCTTTCCTTATATCAACTCCTATTTCATCCTTTATGACATGGCTCGGAAGTCTTGTTAACATAAGCGTTGATAATCAGCCAATAATAGGAGGCATAGTAGTTTCTGTCCTGATGGGTATTTTTCTTACATTACCCATATCTTCCGCCGCTATCGGTATTTCAATGAAATTGGGAGGACTTGCCGCAGGCGCCGCATGTATTGGCTGTGCATGCCAAATGATGGGCTTTGCCGCAATCAGCTATCGGGATAACGGTATAGGAGGCAGTATTTCTCAGGGCATCGGTACTTCAATGCTTCAAATGCCGAATATTATGAGAAAGCCGACAATATGGTTAGCGCCGATTTTGTCATCAGCCGTACTCGGACCTGTATCCTCTGCGCTTCTTAAAATGCAAAACAATGCTATAGGCTCCGGTATGGGTACATCCGGCTTTGTAGGTCCTCTTCAGTGTTTTAAAACCATGTCAGAATCGCTCGGTTCTTTAGAGACTGTTGCATTGATTATTGCAATGTATTTTGTATTACCTGCTGTTGTAACTTTGTTCTTTGATCTTATACTTCGCAAATTGGGACTGTACAAAAAAGGCGATATGACTCTTCCCTCTTTAAAGTAATTAACAATAATAGGTATGAGCTTGAAATAATTTATATTCAGGAGCACAAAAATGAAGGATAAGATTACAGCATTTTTTAAAGCCCCTTATATTTCATTTTACACATTACCTCCGATAATATTTTTAATTGTAGAGTCTCTTTCTCAGCAAAATATTTTCGGCGCTTTTAAATTGCTGTTTAAATCTCCGCACATTTTTATTTTCAATCTGCTGATTGTCTACATATCGTATATTTCTGTATTATTCGTTAAGCGAAAGCAGTTTGCAATTACATTGGTCAGCGTTATATGGCTGACGTTAGGTATTACAAATTTTATACTGCTTCAAATGAGAAATTCTCCTTTTTGCGGTACGGATTTTCTTATTTTCCGTTACGGATATATTATTACCTTAAGATATCTTTCTGTAATAAAATTAATATTAATTATTGCGGCATTAATATCTGTTCCGCTGATTTTTATACTAATTTATAAAAAAGGAATAAAAGCAGACACAAAAACAGATTATAAAAAATGTACTGTTATCACCTTTACAGTACTGATAATTGAGGTTTTGATTCTGATTTTAGGACTGACGACAGGCTTTCTTAAAGCCAGATTCAACGAACCGATATACGATTATAAAAAATACGGTTTTCCCTACTCATTCATGTGCTCTATTTTCGTAAACGGCGTCGAAAAGCCAAACGACTATTCGGAAAATGCCGTTACCGAAATTGTAAAAACCGTTAAGGATGAAAAAAGCGACACTACTCTTAAACCCAATGTTGTTTTAATTCAGCTTGAATCCTTTTTCGATGTTTCAAGACTCAATTTTCCTATGGATTATGACCCCATTCCGAACTTTCATAAGATTTGCAGTGAGGGTTCTTCGGGTTCTCTTACCGTTCATACCCTCGGAGGAGGAACTTCCAATACCGAATTTGAAGTACTGACCGGATTGAATCTGAATTTCTTCGGAACCGTTGAATTTCCCTACGAAACATATGTAAATGATACTCCCTGCGAATCCATAGCCTTCAATCTTAAGAAAATAGGATATCATACGGACGCTGTTCATACCTTCAGTGCGGGCTTCTATAACAGAGACGAGGTTTATAAAAACCTTGGTTTTGACAGATTTACCTCATTTGAATATATGACAAATATTGAGTACAACGATATCGGTTGGGTAAAAGACGAGATCCTCGGTAAATACATTATTAAAGCGATTCAACAAACAGACGGCCCGGAATTTGTCTTCGGCGTATCAGTGCAGGGACACGGCTCATATCCAAAGGATTTTAACGATTCGGCTTTATCAATAAAGGATAATACAATTGATAATGAGGAGCTTACGAACCAAATAGAATATTATGTTTCTCAGATGAAAGAGACCGATGAAATGCTCGGAAATCTCATTAATTCACTCAAGGAATGCGGTGAACCTACTGTTTTGTGTATTTACGGAGATCATATTCCCGGAATACAAATCACCGAAGAAATGATTGACGGCGGTTTATATCAAACCGATTATGCGATTTGGTCAAATTATGATTTAAAAACAGAAAATATCGACTGTCAGTCCTATAATCTGTCTGCGCATTTACTTAATATGATTGACAACCATGAAGGAATAATATCTAAATTTCACCAGCAAAACTCAAGCCGCAAGGACTATCTTGAAAATCTCAAAATACTCGAATATGATATTGTGAGCGGCGATTTATATACTTACGGCTGTCAAAATCCGTATGAATCGACTGACATGACGCTCGGAATAGATAAAATCGAGCCTGTAAAGGTAAATCAAAAAGGAAATGATTTATACGTTTTAGGCTGTAACTTTAATACATTTACAACCGTATATATTAATGATAACCGACGAAGCACCGAGTATATTTCCCCTGAATGTGTTTGCGTCCGAGACGTAGAATTGTCCGAAGGAGATTTGATTAAAACGGGACAGTTGGATTATCAAAATTACTTTAATATTCTGTCTTTTTCAAAAGAAATATCTGCTAAATAGCAATATTTGATTTTTTTCGACATATAATTTAACATTACATTTTTGGAGAATAATGTGAGATTTTATGCGAAAAAATTAAAGAAAAAGCATATTACTTTCTTTTTGCTTGTAACAGCATTATTAATAACTTTACTTTGTGAATATGTATGGAACAGCGCCCAAAGCAGAATTTACGATATCGCAAAAGCAAACGCAACCACCGAAATAGATAACTGTCTTAATAATATCTCATCAACACTTAAATATAACGATATTGCGAAAATAAATTATTCCGAGGACGGAAAGGTCAGCAGTGTTTATACAAATGAACAACGGATTAATTCATTGAAAAACGAGCTATGCGACAAAATATGCAGCTGCTTGGTTAACTCGGAAATAGTCGCAGAAATCAAATTAGGTGACGCTTTTTCATCTCATTGGACCATAGGTAAAGGAATTAAAATATCGGTTTATTTATCATCATATTCCGCAAAAGTAATAGAAATAAAGACAAAGACAGAATCCTGCGGAATTAACCAAACTTTATTTAAAATATATGCTGATATTGAAATTAAATTTAATATGCTGTTGCCAAACAGGAGAACAGAAACCGTAAATATTAATCGTCCGATAACATTATACCAGACGTTGATTATCGGCGATGTTCCGTCTGTCTACAGACAATCGAAATAAAACTGTAATTATTAATCTAAAATATAAAGGACTTAATATGAAGGCATATCCGTTAAAATTAAAACCTTATTACAAAGATGTTATTTGGGGAGGTACAGCGCTTAAAAAAAAGTATAAAATGGATCTTCCTACAAATACAATAGGAGAGGCATGGGAGCTTTCCTCAAGAGAAGGTTATGATTGCACTGTATTAAACGGCGAGTACAAATCTAAAACCTTAAGAGAATATCTCTCGGATAATGGCTGTAATCCCGATGAATTTCCTCTACTGGTAAAGCTCATTGACGCAAATCAGGATCTGTCTGTTCAGGTTCACAAATCAAAAACCGAAATGTGGTATATAATAGACGCAGTAAGAGGCGCTAAGCTTGTATACGGTCTTAAAGAAGATACAACTGTTAAGACTCTGTTTTCGGCTGTTGAAACTGGCAATCCTAAGGAAATTTCCTCTCTCTTGAACTATGTTACTGTTCACCCGGGTGAAGTGTATTTTATTCCAAAGGGCTTGGTTCATGCTATCGGAGCAGGAATTTTAATTGCTGAAATTCAGGAAAATGAAGACAGCACCTATCGATTATATGACTATGACAGAACAGACGCCGAAGGAAATAAACGGGAGCTTCATATTAAACAGGCAAAAGAAACGGTAAATCCTATTTCCGAAGCAAAAATATACGCTCAAAGATTTGCTAAAGGCAGAAGCTCCGAAGCAACACTTGTAAATTGTGACACATTCTGTGTTAAAAGACATATAATAAGAACAAGCTTGCCTATGGAAAATAAATCGTATACTCATATTCTTTGTATGGACGGAGACGGAGATATTTCAGGTGTTCCTATAAAGCAGGGAGAAAGTATTCTGATTCCGAAAGGAATGGACTCCTTTATAACAAAGGCTAACAGACCGATGTCCGTATTAATATCAAGAGCAAATTAGACATAAATACAAAACATTTTTAATATGAATTTTATACAATAAAAAAGAGGCTCACGCCTCTTTTTTATTGTATTGTAAATTAAACTCAAGCCTTTCTGGAATTAACAGCCTTAATTACAAAGAGTACAGCAATCATTAATGCAATTGCAATGGGAAGAGCTATCCAACTCTTTAAAAAGCCTGCAATTATATACGAAACAAAGGAAACACCGGCAACGGTAAATGCATACGGCATCTGTGTAGACACGTGGTTAATATGATTGCATTGAGCGCCTGCAGAAGCCATAATAGTTGTATCCGAAATAGGTGAGCAATGGTCGCCGCAAACTGCGCCTGCCATACAAGCGGAAATTGCAATTACAGTAATTGTACCGCTTTCTGCACCGAATACGCTGAGAACTATAGGAATAAGAATACCGAATGTACCCCATGAAGTGCCCGTTGCAAATGAAAGACCTACAGCAATTACGAAAATTATAGCAGGTAAGAAAATCTGGAATGCGCCGGCAGAACCCTCGACAATCTGAGAAATAAATATCTTAGCTCCGAGAGAATCCGTCATTGTCTTTAACGTCCATGCACAGCAGAGAATAAGAATTGCGGGAACCATCGCCTTGAATCCGTTCGGAATGGCGTCCATACAGTCCTTAAAGGTAATTACTCTGCGAATAAGGTAGAATATTACGGTAAAGATAATTGCCGCAAACGAACCGATAACAAGACCTACCGAAGCGTCACTGTTTGAGAACGCCGTGATAAAATCTTCTCCGCTGAAAAATCCTCCGGAATAAATCATACCGATAACACAAGAGATAATAAGGAAGATTACCGGAACTACAAGGTCGCAAACCCTACCCTTTGAAGAATAGGACTTGTCATCCTCTTCAGCCATCGCACGTTCCCCGGATGTAAAGAGGTCGCCGTTCAACGCATTAATTTCATGCTTTTTCATAGGACCGAAGTCAAGATTTGTAACGGCAAGGAACAGCATCATTACAATTGTAAGTATAGCGTAGAAATTAAACGGAATAGCGCTGATGAAAAGCGACATGCCGCTTTCTGCGCCGGAGCCCTTTGCAAAACCCGCAACCGCTGCAGCCCATGAGGATATAGGAGCAATTATACAAACAGGCGCGGCTGTTGCGTCAATCAGATATGACAGCTTTGCTCTTGAAATATTGTGCTTATCTGTTACAGGACGCATAACCGAGCCTACTGTTAAGCAGTTAAAGTAGTCATCAATAAAAATAAGCACACCCAGTAAAATAGTAGCTAGCTGAGCTCCTATTCTTGATTTAATATGCTTTGTTGTCCAACGTCCGAATGCTCTCGAACCGCCTGCTTTGTTCATCATTGCCACAAGAGCACCGAGCATTACAAGGAATATAAGTATACCGATATTATATGAATCGGCTATGCTTGAAATAAAGCCGTCCTGTAATGTATGTACAACAGTACCTTCTAAGCTAAAGTTAGAATAAATCAAACCGCCGGCAAGGATACCGATAAACAAAGAAGAGTAAACCTCCTTTGTAATCAGGGCAAGCGCTATGGCAATTATCGGAGGAACAAGACCCCAGAAGGTAGCATAGAAAGGAACATCCTCTCTTACCTTTTCTATAGCGGTTTCTACATGCTCATCAAATTGAGCGTCATCGGTTAAGTTGGCAGCATAGTTGCCAACGTATTCGTTTGCCGATTCAGAATCGGACAAATCATACTCAACTGCATCTTCGCCTTCACCGACAGTAAAAACTTCAGCGGATGAAGCTTCTGCCTCTGTTTCGATTGCCGCCAGCGCAATGGATGTACCGGCATACACCAATACAAAGGTTACAAGAGCAACAATCAAAAGACGGAGTGCACGGCTTTTAGCCTGAATTTTGCTTCCCATGGGAATACTCCTTAAAAAAAATTAACGGCTATGCAAAGCATAACCGTTTATTACATAATTAAACGATAGCGCTCCACAAAATATGTGACAGTTGCAAGGCTTTCGCTCAGTACAACCAACAAAGAACATCTCAAACTGTCCTTCATTTCGGCAAAGCTCCCTTTCAAATACTTTCGAGGTTTGAGCCTCTTTATAATCATATCTTACTTTTGAGCAATGCGCCTCTATCTATATCGGAAAAAGTATATCATCAAAATAATAGTTTGTCAATAGGAATTTTAAATATTTATAAAATAAATAATTAATTTTTTATCTTGCAGTTTTCCCTATCGAAAGCACGCAAACGCTTTTCGCATAGTTTCTTTTAAGTAAGATTGCGCACCTCGTTACAGTGGCTCCAGAGGTTACCAAATCGTCAAATAATATAACATTTTTCCCTTTTACGGATTCCCTTTTATTCTTGTCAAATGAGAAATTTCTAACAGCGTTTCTTTCACGCTGTTTAAAGGTAAGACGCTTTTGTTCCGTATTACCTTTATTGACCAAACACATACAAAACTCTAAGCCTGTAATTTTCGAGAGACGTTTACATATTTCATAGCTTTGATCCAAACCGGTTTTCAGAAGGTTAACCCTGCTTCTCGGAACATAACATAATACCGTATTGTCTTTTGTTATTTCAAAGACTCTTTTTGATAACTCGGTTGCGACAAAATCAAGACAAACCTCGTCAAATTTATATTTGCAACGCAAAATTAAATTTTTGCCGACGGTGAATCTTGATTTATAATATGCAACCAAGTGTATTTCCTTATCGATTATTCGGTCTTTATCATCATCAATACCACACCAACAGGATATAATTTTCTGTCCGCAGGTCGGACATAATGCATTTTTTTCATTTTCCCATTCCTTTAAGCACTCGGGGCAAAGCGGAAGATATACATCAGGCATGATTCTTGCTTTGCAGTTTACACATTTTGTAGGATAAAGCAAGCTCTTAATGAAGTCAAATGTCTTACTCAGCTTGGTTTTCTTCATATAACTTAATTATAATATCCTTTAATCCGGTATAACGTTTTGTTAAGCGGTTGTTATCTACCATAGCGTTAACTACTTCAGAACGTCCGACAATAATAACTATTTCCTGGGCTCTGGTGACAGCCGTATAAAGCAGATTTCTCGTCAATAGCCTCGGCGCAAAATTGTAGGCCGGAATTATCACTATAGGATATTCATTACCCTGACTTTTATGAACGGTAACGGCGTATGCGTGCTCTAATTCATCGAGCTGTGTATAATCATACTCGGCATATTTTCCGTCAAAATCAATTATTACC
>JAQXHN010000012.1 GCA_029007295.1 Clostridia bacterium
ATATGCAAAAGACCCCATTTAATACAAGGTATAAAAAAACCGCTTGAATAATAATTCAAGCGGTTTTCAATTTTGTGATAGCCGTCATCAGACATAATCATTAAGGCGCAAAATTATACACTTTTCACTTCTCACTGTTACTTATTACTTCAAAATCCCCAAAGGCAGGTGAAGTGAAGAGTAAAAAGTAAATCCCCAAAGACTTGCGCCCTTGGGGATTTGGAGCGGGTGATGGGAATCGAACCCACGTATTCAGCTTGGAAGGCTGACATTCTACCATTGAATAACACCCGCAAAGGTACTCAACGGAAGATATTATATCACTCAATCGCCGTTTTGTCAATAGCTTTCCAAAATAAATCTTGAATTTTCTTACCGAAGATTAATAATGTAAATTAGGTTCTGTCAGCCGAGTATATTTCAGCCCGGCGTCGGAAATTTAAAGCTCCTGCTTTAAAGAACGGCTGAAAAGAAGGGCGAGCGCCTCCTTCGGATCGACATTATTGTAAAGCGCAGAATATACCGCAAAGCAAATAGGCATATCAACCTCATATTGCTCCGCCAGCTTCTTTATCGCCGCCGCAGTATAGTACCCCTCCGCCAGCGAAGTGTAGCTTTCACCTAATATAAAGCTCTCGCCGAACTTTCGGTTATGACTGAATTCAGAAAACACCGTGGCTTCATAATCACCGAGATGGCAGAGTCCGTATGCTGACAATTCATTGCCTCCCATTGCCTTGATAAGCCGAGCAACCTCTCTTGTTCCCCTCGACATAAGTGCACCCTTTAACGAAGACAGTCCGAGTCCGTCAAGCATGCCTGCGGCGATACCTATTACATTTTTTGTAGCTGCCCCTATTTCATTTCCTATTAAGTCGCAGCCGTAATAGAATCTGATAAGAGGCGAAGAAAAGCTTTCGACAAGCATATTTTTAAAAGTCTCATCCTCGGAGTCGATAATCATACAGTTTGGAACTCCTTTTACAAATTCCTGCGGGTGTCCCGGTCCTATCCATACCGCACTTTTTGCGCCGGGCAAGCAATCGGAAACCACCTGTGTTAAACGCATTCCCGTTGAAATCTCAATTCCCTTCATGCACAATATAAAAGGAGGATATTTCTCTCCTACTGCCTTAATTTCACCGAGAAGAGATCTCAGTCCCTGTGAATTTATAGATATCACCACCGCATCCGCCTTAATGCTCGACGCCAACTCGTTCGACAGCGTCAGCGAATCCGGTACGGTAATTATTCCGTTGGTTTTCTCTTTTGCAAAGCGAAGCATATCAGGTGTGTCAGCAGGACCGTAAAGCGTCACGGTATGCCCTATGGAATTTAAATAATAGGCAATGAAGCTGCCCCATCTGCCCGCACCGATAACCGTAATTTTCATCAATGTTATCCTTTCTTGATTAAAAATGTAATAGCGAAACGACGGATTACATATACTTTAATATGAAAAAATTATCTGTTTTATTATTGATTTCCCTGTTTTTCGTCATTTTTCTTTCGGCGTGCAAAAATGACAATTGTGATATTTTCGAAGAAGCGCTCGATATCTACAATCAATGTAAAACCGCACCGAGATCGGTAGGTTATTATGTAATGAACGCAAACGAGGGCGACAGCGGATACATTTCAAAAGAGCATTTCTGCTCTCTTTACGGGAAAAGCAGCGACTGCCGCGAATATGATTATATCTGTGATTTCTGCATTGTATATTCGAGACGGGACTCCGTGCGCGAGGTACATATAATAAAGGCATATACAGAGAGCGAATGCCGTGAAATCGCCGCTATGCTGTCAATGCGCGCCCGAGCCGTAACTAAGGGAGAATATATTGAAAAGGATAAATCGTATTTCAAAGCCCCTTCAAACGCCGATGTTACAATAAACGGAAAATATGCGTATTTAATTATTTCATAATACATTAAATCCAAAACCTGCCGTTTCGGCAGGTTTTGTGCTGTATATATACATCTTACGGCGAAAATCAGTTGTCGTTGTTTTCGTCATTATCCGATTGTGTTTCATCGGACTCATTATCGTTTCCTTCTTCACCGTCGGGCTTTATCTCTTCGGGAAAAATCACAAACGGAGAATCGGACTTGCGGTGCTTATCGGATTCCTTAGCCTTAATTTCTTCCTCGCGGCGAAGCTTTTCCTGATATTTTCTGTGGCTCTCTTCGTTTTCCGCCTGACGCTTACGGCGCTTTTCGTCTGCAAGCGCTGCAATTTCTTCTATTTCGGGATTTTCGGACTTCATCGCAGTATCAAACTGCTTCTCGTCCATAATCTCGTATTTCACGAGAAATTCCGCAATAAAGTGCATTTTGTCGATGTTTTCACGCAGAAGCTTTTCCGCCTTTTCAAAGCACTCGGTTATAATGCGATGAATCTCCGAATCAATTTCGGTTGCAACACTCTCGGAATAATTCCGCTCATTCGATAAATCCATACCGAGGAATACCTCGTTCTTACCCGTGCCGAATACGATAGGTCCGAGCTTATCGCTCATACCGAGCTGTGTAACCATCTTTCTGGCAATGGCGCTCGCTCTTTCAATGTCATTCGAAGCGCCGCCGGAGATGTCGTCAAAGATAATCTTCTCCGCAACTCTGCCTCCCAGAAGCATAGTGATATCGTCAAGCAATCCGTTTCTGTAAACGCTGTATTTGTCCTCTACCGGCGGGTTTAAGGTGTAGCCCAAGGCTCTGCCGGAGGGAATAATCGAGATCTGTTTAACCGGATCCTCGCTCGGCAACAGATATGCAAGAATCGCATGACCCGCCTCGTGATATGCGGTCTTTTTCTTTTCTTCCTCTTTAATCCTCATGGACTTCTTCTGAGGACCAACCATCACCTTAATCGACGCCTCCTCGATATCGTCCATGCCGATGAGCATTCTTCCCTTACGAGCCGCCAAAAGCGCCGCTTCATTAAGAAGATTTGCAAGGTCTGCGCCGGTCATTCCCGCCGTTGCCTGTGCAACCGACGCAAAATCGACTTCGCTTGAGAACGGCTTGCCCTTTGCGTGAACCTTCAAAATTGCCTCTCTGCCGGCAACATCGGGGTAATTAACTGTTATCTGTCTGTCAAATCTGCCCGGTCTTAAAAGCGCCGGGTCAAGTATGTCGGGTCTGTTAGTCGCCGCCATAACGATAACTCCGTCATGCGCACCGAAGCCGTCCATCTCTACGAGCAGCTGGTTAAGAGTCTGCTCTCTCTCATCGTGACCGCCGCCGAGACCCGCACCTCTGTGACGTCCTACTGCGTCAATTTCGTCAATAAAAATAATACTTGCCTTGCTCTTTCTCGCTTGGTCAAAGAGGTCGCGGACTCTTGAAGC
Organism: Clostridia bacterium; assembly: GCA_029007295.1. GTDB lineage: Bacteria > Bacillota > Clostridia > Oscillospirales > CAG-272 > SUG1201. Next base: position 3,350 of record JAQXHN010000012.1, read on the forward strand.
GCCCACGCCCACGTACATTTCGACGAAATCGGAGCCGGAAATAGACAGAAACGGTACGCCCGCTTCGCCCGCGACAGCCTTTGCCAGCAATGTTTTACCGGTTCCGGGCGGTCCAACAAGCAGTACGCCGTGGGGAATTTTTGCTCCGAGTTTGGTATATCGGTCGGGCTTTCTCAGGAATTCGACAATTTCCTGCAGCTCCTCCTTTTCCTCGTCGGCACCGGCAACGTCGCTGAAGGTAACCTTGTTTTTGTCATCGCCGCCGACCTTGGCTCTCGCCTTGCCGAAGGAATGGAGCTTGCCTCCCTTACCGTTCATCTGATTCATCATTACAATCCATATAACGATGAACAGAACGATCATGACGATGTAAGGCAAAAAGCTTACCCACCACGGGATATCTGTCGGCTCTTCATAATTGTAGCTTACAACGCCGTTACCGTCTTTCGGCTGATATTTTCCGTTATTTTCAAGACTGCTCTGATTTTCACGAACCTGCTCAAGAATAGTATCGTTTAAATCTTCGTAAAATATCGAAACATCCAAAACCCTGAATTGATACTTATCTCCGCTGTAGGTAATGTAGGTCAGATTACCCTTCTCGTCAAGCTCAAACTGCCGAACATGACCGTTTTCAAACTGCTCGACTATCTGGCTGTATGAGTCCGGCTTTTTAGTGTCTCTTGAGCCTAAAAGCGACGACACCCCCACAATGACCATAGCAAATATTGCCACATAAAACAGTATCGAAAAAAGATTACCTTTCTTTTTCATTGAAAATCTCCGTTATCTATTATTTTTGATATGCACTCGGCTTCAAAATGCCGACATAAGGAAGCGCTCTGTACTGCTCGTCATAATCAAGTCCGTAGCCGATAACAAATTCATCGGGAACGACAAATCCCGTGTAGTCGGGATTGAAATCTACTTCTCTGCGTTCGGGCTTATCGAGCAAGGTTACCGTCTTGACGCTTGCGGCGCCCTTTAATGAAAGATAGTTGCAAAGGTAGGAAAGCGTTCTGCCGCTGTCAACTATGTCCTCAACGATGAGAACGTCCGTGTTGGGCAAATCCTTTCTGTAGAGATCGAGAATAATATTAACGTTACCGGTGGTTTTCGTGCCGCTACCGTACGAGGAAACCTTCATAAAATCTATTTCAATGGGATGAGTAATTTGCTTCATTAAATCTCCCATAAATACAACGGAGCCTTTGAGAATGCCCAGCAGAAGCAGCTTTTTACCGCTGTTCGCATAATCCCTGTCTATCCTTTGGGCAAGCTCCTTAACTTTTTCGTTAATCTGCTCCTCGCCAATCAGGATTCTCTCTACATCATTGTTCAATATCATTTTTTACTTCCCTTCTCACAAAGTATGAAAAGCCGGCGTCCGTGCCGGAAAGACCGTCCCTCGGCGGAAATCCGGGAATCCAACAAATTCCCTCGTCGTCACAGAAAAACGGAAGGCGAGCTCTTTCACTCTTGCCCTTGCCCAGCGATTGCATCAATTTTTTTACCGTTCTGTGTACTCCGCCGAGAAGATATGTATCGCCCTCTCTTCGGCTTCTTACATGAATGTTTCCTTTAATTTTACCAAAATTTATGCTTTGGAAAATAGATAAATTGTAAATTCTTGTAATATCGTCTGCTTTACACAGCTCCGCAACCGACAAACCGACTCCCGCAAGCGCTTTGCCGGGCAATTCTATTATACCCTTTTCTATGGTGAAATCGTATATCATAGGTGAAATTTCGGTGATTTCACTTTTTTTTACTATTTTTACAATATCGTTTTCGCAAACAAGGCGATAATCATTGGGAAAATCAAGAACCTTATCGCCGCTTTGACGGATTGCGTTCATCGCCGAATTTATATGAATTCTCTCGGCCGGGCAATCGGAAGGCAAAATTCCGATAATATATCTGGAAAGCAGTGCGTCCGGAAATTTTGCAACAACGCTTCGCCTTGTTATTTCACAAGGCACAATGCCGTCAAGCAAAGCCTTGTCACGGCGAAGCAAAACCGCCGTTTCTCCTGCGGTTTTTGCAATTTCGGGATTCAGCTTTTCAAACTGAGGAACTATATTCAGCCGGATAAAATTTCTCGTATATGCGTCGTCCGAATTAGTGCTGTCGGTTGCAAATTCTATATTATTTTCCCTGCAATAGTTCAGTATTTCCTTTTTCGGAATGAGAATCAGCGGTCTGACTATACATCCCCTTTTCGGCGGAATACCGCAAAGTCCTGTAATCGACGTCCCTCTTTGCAAATTGAAAAGCATCGTTTCAAGATTATCCGACGCATGGTGAGCCGTGGCGATAACGTCGCAATTCCGTGCGATTCTCTCTTTTTCAAGAGCCTCATACCGTGCGTCCCTGCCCGTTTCCTCTATTCCCTTTCCCCTCTCCTTTGCCATTTTCGGAATATCCAAGAAAAGTACGGTGAGCGGAATATCCCACTCTTTACAAATTTTACGGCAAAGCATTTCATCTCTTTTTGCTTCGTCCCCACGTATTCCGTGATTAATATGAAGCGCAAACAGGGAGTAGCCGTATTCCGGCTTCATCATTCTCAGGGAATAAAGCAACGCCATGGAATCGGCGCCGCCCGACAGCGCAACCAATATGCCCCCTACGCCCGAAATCAGACCGTACTCTCTGTCGGCTCTTTTAATTTCGGAAATCATAAATCGTCGTCCCTATCGGAAAGAGTGGTAAATTTAGTGTATTTACCGATAAAGCCCATATTAACCTTTCCCGTTGACCCGTGGCGATTTTTTGCGATAATAATTTCGGCAGTGTTCTGTCCCGCCTCCTTATCATCATAATATTCATCACGGTAGAGGAAAAGTACAACGTCGGCGTCCTGCTCGATTGCACCCGAATCGCGAAGGTCGGACAGCATCGGCCGTTTATCCGTCCTGCTCTCCGGGCCTCGGGAAAGCTGGGCGCAGCATATTACCGGAACGCCGAATTCCTTTGCCATAATTTTAAGGTTCCGTGAGATTTCTGCAACCTCGTTTACTCTGTTATCTATTCTTCTGTCGGACTGCATGAGCTGCAGGTAGTCAATAACAATCATACCGACGTTTCTTGCGCGGCGCAGCTTTGATTTCATAGCCGTTATCGTCAAGCCCGTCGTATCGTCCGTATATATCTGACATTCGCTCAAAAGGGAAGCGGCCTCCGCCAGCTTTTTCCATTCTTCGCCGGAGATATTTCCAGAACGAAGGTGTCCGCTTTCTATCATCGCCTCGCTCGACAGAATTCTCGATATCAACTGTTCGTTTGACATTTCCAGTGAAAAGATACATACCTTTTTATCTTCGCCGCGTTCCTTGAACGACCGTGCGACGCTTGTTGCAATATTCAAAGCAAAGCTCGTTTTACCCATACCGGGTCTTGCTCCGACAAGAACAAGGTCTGTATTGCCAAGTCCTACAAGCACCTTATCCAGTCCGGAAAAGCCCGTAGGAATATTCATTGCCGCCGTGCCCTCAGTCTGAAGCTTCTTCAAAAGATTCATCTCGGAAACAAGAACGTCTTTTATATGACGGAATTCCTTTGACTCGTTGCCCTGCGCCAATGAAAAAATTCTCTGCTCTGCGTCGCCTATAACCCTTGAGGCGTCTTCACTGCCGGAAAAGGCAATATCCGAAATCTCGGCGCATTCCTCGATAAGACTCCTGAGCAGCGAATTGTTTCGGACGATTTTTGCATATTCCGAAACATTTTCCGCCGTCGGCACAACGTCTGCAATAAGCTTAATATAGCGTGTTCCGTCTTCCTCTGTTTTATATGTCCCGTTTTTGACAAGCTCGCTCATGAGCGTTACGGGATCTATCATCTTGCTCTCTAAAAAAAGCTTTTGCATAGCGGAGTATATGCCCTTATGCTCCTCCAAATAAAAATCCGATTCGGAAACGATACTCGGCAATTTATTAAAGCACTCGGGGTCAACAAGTATCGAGCCGAGCACGGACTGCTCCGCTTCAAGCGAAAAGGGTAATTTTCTTCCCAGTTCTTCCGAAAGCGCCATTTATTTTCTCCTAAAATTATTTATCAGCCGTTACTATGAGATTTACCGTACCGGTAATACCCTGATACAGCTTGACCTGCACCTCGTATTTTCCGTATCCCTTGATTGCCTCGTCGAGCTTAAGCTTACGTCTGTCGATTTCGACACCCGTCTGCGCCTTTACAGCCTCGGCAATATCGTTTGCTGTTACGGAGCCGTAAAGTCTGCCGTCCGGGCTTCCCGGCACCTTAATACATACCTGTGAGGAAGCAAGACGCTCGGATACGGAATTGGCTTTTGCGGTTTCAAGCTCAATTTTATGCTTTTGAGCCGCCTCGCGATTTTTTATATCGTTCATCGCTTTTGCGTCAGCTTCGACTGCCAGCTTTTTGGGAAAGAGGAAATTGCGTGCGTATCCGTCGGAAACATTTATTACCTGATCCTTTTTACCCTGTCCCTTTACATCCTGCGTCAAAATAACTTTCATTTAATTTTCCTCCGTATTATATTTCATTTTCATTTAGGTATTCGTCTATGGCGGACTTAAGCATTCTTACAGCCTCCGGCGCACCGATACCCTTTAGCTGCGTCGCCGCGCTTTCAAAATGTCCTCCGCCTCCCAATTTTTCGATTATCAGCTGAACATTGATTTTACCCGATGAGCGCGCCGATATGTGTATCGAGTTTTCCATTGTACAAAGCACAAACGAGGCATAAACGCCCTTAACATTTAAAAGCTTGTCCGCCGCCTTTGCCGCCGCAACTCTGTCTACCGATAAATCGTCCCCGTTTCCGGACTGAGATATTGCTATATGATTTCTGTATATTACTACATTCGTCTCATATGCAGCTTCTCTCGTTAAATCCTCGAGCCCCGTTTTGAAAAGCTCCTGAGCGTTTGAGCAAAGAGCGCCCTCTCTCCTTAAATACAAAGCCGAGCCGAAGGTCCTTGAGCCTGTATTCCTCAAAAATTGCTTGGTGTCAAGCATTATTCCGGCAAGCATAATATCTGCCTCGTCCCTTTGCAGGGTACCGGGATTTACGGAATATTCGAGTATTTCGCAGACTATTTCGCAGCTTGAAGACATTGAAGGCTTGATATATACCGATACATTTTCACCCTCAATATCGCCGTATTTTCTGTGATGGTCGATATACACAATCTCAGGCGCATTTTTAACTAAATCCGGAGCTTCGATTTGTGCGGGATTATTTACGTCGACAATAACAAGAAGAGTGTCTCCGTTAATCATATCCTGAGCTTGACAGGAATCAATGAAAATGCCGTTTTCCTCGTATTCGGGAACCGACCGGAGCTTTTTCATGCATTTTTTAATATCCTCGGAAGAAAAATCGGTTATGATATTAACCTTAGTTCCACAATACATTGAAAGCCTTGCGATACCTATGCAGGCTCCTATTGCGTCGAAATCCGGGTGAACGTGAGCCATAACAAGCACATTGCCCGCGCCTGCAATCATCTGCGCAAGCTTGGTTGAAAATACTCTCGCCCCGACCCTTGTCAGCTCCTGAGAGGTCTGAACTCTTGCCCCGTAATATTCAATTCCGTCCTTTCTGCGAATAACAACCTGGTCTCCGCCCCTCTGCAATGCGGTTTCAAGAGTGCTTCTTGCATTAGCGTCCTTTTCCAAAAGGGTTTTGCCCTGCGTTGAAATACCTATTGACACCGTTACCGGGAGTCCGACGTCTCCGACATTTACGTTTCTTACTCTGTCAAGAATGTCAAACTTATTTTCAATGAAGGCGGAAAGATGGGATTGCTCAAACAGAAAGATAAACCTGTCCTTTGTGTATTCGAAAAGAACGCCTCCCGCATCCTTTGCCCAGCTGTTGAGAACTCCGGCAACCTCGCCGCTCGCCGTTGAAAAGCGATCCTTTGCATATTGGTAAAGCTCGTCAAGATTATCTATTGCAATATACGCAACGAGCGTATTTTCGTCCTCCAGGCGAAGGCGGAGAAAATGCTCCTCGTCCTTTTCCTCAAAGGTGATAACGAAACAGGGATGGGCTGCTGATACAATGCCGTACGCCTTAACAAGATAAAACGAGCCGAAAATTTCGGTTTCAATGCCGTTTTCTTCAGAGATATACTCTTCAAGCGGTATGTCAGTCAAGTCGGAAAGCTGCTTTACGGTTTGCGTTTTTGAATTTAACACAATGTGCGAAAACGCCCTGTTATACCATATAACCCTGCCGTCGCTTCCGATAATAAGTGCTGCGAACGAAATATCGGAAATAATACCGTATGCCCCGTCTCCCAAAACGGTTCTTGCTTCCATAGCATTTTGCAAGCCTTTTTTCGACAAATATCTCAAAATAACGGCGCAGGAATACTGCAGTAAAAGGCATACTGCGCCGCAAATGACGGCGCATACCCCGATTGACTCGTTTGTATTGTTCAGTAAAATTGCAAAAAGTGCAATCGAGCCTATGGAAATCAGCGAGCAAATTATGACAAAAATTATTCCTAAATGCTTTTTTTGATTAAACATTTTTCTTACCTTCGATAATTTGTGCAGTAAAATATTATACCATATATGCACCCGTTTGTAAATACCCAATAAAACGAAATACCCTTTACGTCCAAAGCTCCTTGTCCGAACGTAAAAGGAGTGAATTTACAATGCTGTTTGTCTCGGTCTCGTTCGAAATCCGACGGACTTGGCAATTTGAACGGGACGGCATAAGCCGCCCCGTTTTTTTTCGATTATTTAACCGTTATGGTGAATGTGTTTTCATATTTGCCGCCCGGCTCCAAGCGAAGCATATCACGCTTGGTTTCAAGGTCATCGATTACACCGTCGTCTGCCGGAATTGACACCCACGGTTCAATGCAAACATAGGGAGCCTCGGTCTTCGGCGCATGCCAAAGTCCCAAATAATTCATCTTGGGGAAATCAAGGTGCACCGACTTCTTTGACGAAGAGGACTTCAGCGTTACACCCTTTGCGGTTTCCGCCAAGAAGATTGCGTCATTGTCGAATAAATCGTGAGTCAGCTTTAACGAACGTCCGCAACGAACGGCAAAGGGTTCCCTCTTATTGAGATAGTAGCAGGTATCGCTCATGACGAGCTTTTCGGGAGAGCATTTTTCGTCAAAGGAAATTGAATAATCCTCAAACTTACCCTCTTTTCCGAGCGGAACATTAAATCCGGGATGTCCGCCGACTGCAAAAATCATCTCTTTTTCGTCGCAGTTGTAAACTTCCATTTTCGTAATTACGCTCGTCTTGTCGAGAATATATGTAATTTTCAAATCGAATTTAAAGGGATACATAGCAAGCGTTTTTTCACTGTATCCGAGATGAAATGTAACGGTATTCTCGGTCTTTTCAACCATCTCATACTCGCTCTTTCTCGCAAATCCGTGAAGATTCATTTCATAGGTCTTGCCCTTGTATGTGTACTTGTTGTCCGTTAATCTTCCGCAAATCGGGAAAAGATTGTAAGCATGGCCTGTCCAATACTGCTTGTCGCCCTGCCAAAGATACTCGCAGTCATCCGCCTTTGTCTTTACGGACACAAGCTCTGCGCCCAAAGTATCAATTGTTGCCGTAATTTTTGCATTTTCAACGGTGTAAAGCATTTTATAAGTCTCCTTTATATTATGATAACTGTCTTTATATTATGATAACTGTCTTTTTTTGCACCTATTTAATGACTGTCGCAACAATGCGCACAGTCGCCGTTGCAGAATTTCTCTGCGTCGTACTCGATGCCGTTTTTGTCGTAGTAATCCTTTACCGCAAGCTTTACGGCCTCTTCGGCCAATACCGAGCAATGAATTTTGTGTGCAGGAAGACCGTCAAGAGCCTCAACCACCGCCTTATTTGTAAGCGTCAGCGCTTCCTCTACGGGCTTGCCCTTTATCATTTCGGTCGACATTGAGCTTGTTGCAATGGCGCTGCCGCAGCCGAAGGTATTGAATTTGCAATCGACGATAATTCCGTTTTCAACCTTGATGTACATTTTCATTATGTCTCCGCATTTTGCGTTTCCGACTTCTCCCACTCCGTCTGCGTCCTCAATGATTCCTACATTTCGAGGATTGCGGAAATGATCCATTACCTTTTCACTGTATAACATACTGTCTTCTTCCCTCCTGTAAATCATGCCATACGGGACTCATGGAGCGTATATGCTCCACGACCTCGCAAACGGCCTTAATCATATATTTTATTTCTTCCTCGGTGTTCTCTTCGCACAGCGAAATACGAAGTGAGCCGTGCGCGATATCGTGAATAAGCCCTATCGCCAAAAGCACATGGCTCGGGTCGAGAGAGCCCGAGGTGCAGGCGCTGCCGCTTGACGCACAAATTCCCTTATCGTCAAGGTAAAGCAGAAGCGACTCGCCCTCGATGCCCTCAAAGCACATATTTATATTTCCGGGCAAACGCTTTTCCCTGTCTCCGTTTAATCTTGAGTGAGGTATTTTCAAAAGACCGTCGATAAGCTCGTTCCTCATTGCGGTGAGCCTCTCGCCCTTTTCTTTTAAATTTTCAAGCGAAATTTCAAGAGCCGTTGCCATGCCGACAATACCCGCTACATTTTCGGTTCCCGCTCTCTTTCCCCTCTCCTGAGCGCCTCCCTCGATCAAGGTATACACGGGGATTCCCTTTTTGCAGTACAAAGCCCCTACGCCCTTCGGACCGTGAAATTTATGCGCCGACAACGAGAGCATATCTATGTTGTCACGCTCTATATTAACATCGATATGACCGACGGCCTGAACTGCGTCCGTGTGAAAAATCACTCCCTTTTCACGGCAAATCCTGCCGATCTCGGCAATGGGCTGAACCGTACCTATTTCATTATTCGCATACATAACGGAAACGCAAACGGTATCCTCTCTTATTGCGGCGGCAACCTCGTCGGGAACCACAATTCCGTTCTCGTGCACCGGTAAAAGCGTTATTTCAAAGCCTTGCTTTTCAAGCTTTTTCAGCGCATGCAAAACGGCATGATGCTCAAAGGCGGTTGAAATAATATGCTTTTTACCTTTCTTTTCGCCGATTGCGGCGCAGGTCATAAGCGCCTGATTGTCAGCCTCGGAGCCGCCAGAGGTAAAATATACTCCGCGAGGTTCTCCCCCGAGAGCCTTTGCCATTCGGCGTCTGGCATCTTCAAGCGCTTCCTTGGCGTACTGTCCCGCAGTATGAAGGCTTGAGGGATTTCCGTAAATCCCCGTCATGTACGGAAGCATCGCATTAACAACCGCTTCGCTTGTTTTGGTTGTTGCGGCGTTGTCTGCGTAAATTATATGTGAAAGCTTTTTATCAATTATATCTTCGGGATTTCTATCCATTAATTTCATCTCCTATGATTAACAAATCGACAAATAAGGATGCCGGATTACTTCTCAACATATTATTATATCACCACTTTGTTACCAAATCAAGAAATACTAAGCATGTTTTTTTAATTTTTTCCTCAATTTCCGTAATATGTATGCCGCCGAATACAACGCATACCGCATGCAATTTATTTTTTCCCGTACGAGCTTATTTATTCCCGATTATTTCCGTACCCGAAAGGGATATTCGGTAAGCTTTGTCAAAAAAACTCATGCATAGATGAAATAAAACCGTATTGCCGGGATAATTATTATCGTCTTATTAACATTTTCGCCCATATATTTATTTGACATCAGGCGAAAAATGTTGTATAATATCTGATTGAACAGTCTATTATGGGAGATTGTGGGCAAACATTTCTCTACTCTATCCGACAATGTCTGTTTCAGCAGATAAATTAAACTTAATTTATCTCACTGATGCATGTTGGCGCATTTTAAGTTTATAGCTCCGATATTCGGAAAAGGAGGAAAAAAGAATGGAAAATCCGAAGTCAAAGACTCCGAGAGCAGAGCTTGAAAAAATAAAAAAATCCGGAGCGTCTCCGGTAAGAGCTGAAAACATTTCAGACGGCGCAAAGCTTACTCATACGCTGCCGATTTTAAACGCCTCGTCCTCCAAGAGTCCCTCGGAAAAGGTGAATATTGATATAGAAAAAGATTCCGTTTTGCAAAGCGACGGCGAAGCCATTTGCGTTACAAGAGGTAATTTGAATCAGGTAAAGGACTCGGTTTTTATCGGCAAAAGCGGAGCCTTGAAGGATCGAAAGCAGTCTTTCCGGTCCGGACAGGAGCAGAATAAAGCAATAAAAACACAGATCAAGCGTTCCGGCAGACAGTATAAGGGCGGAATCGGTTTTTCCGGAATTATCGCCAGAATCGGCGTTTGTCTGTCAGCGTTCATTTTGTTTGCCGTCGCAGCCTTATATTCAATCGCTTTCTGTGTTACACACGGACCGAGCAAAACGGCAAGAAACACTTTCGTTTTGAATGCGATGGGACACGAATTAACGTGCTTTTTGCCAAATATGCTTCTTTCTGAAAAAACCGTAGACGATATCGTCCGGGAAAGCCGAAAGAAAACCGTTGAGGAATACTCTTTAAAAGATTATCTTGAAAATCATAAATCAAAAAATCCGTCTGCTTACTCTATTCAATCCGATCTTTCTTCAGACGATACAGACAGCATTCTGTATAAATCTCTTGAAGGCACGGCATATACAGCGCATATTATTGTTATAAAGGATCCTTCGCTTATATATGCCGCAGTCGCCGGTGATTTTAATTCGGCAGAAGGCAAAATGACGGTTTTTGAATGTGCGGAAAGATTTCGGTGTCTTTGTGCGGTAAACGCTACCGAGGCTTCCGTTGAAGTGTTGGGACTGACATATTCGCAAGGCTCGGCTGTTAACGTAAGCGCCGACAGCTCTTCCTTCGTCGGATTTGATATAAACAATTCTTTAATTGTCAGCGAGAATATGACGGCGGATACGGCAAAAGAGCTTCAAATACGCGACGGAGTCTCAATTGAACCGGAAAATATCTTAATTTCCTCGTCCGACGGGACGGTAAAGATAAATTATTATTATAACGACACAGCGTCCCTTCAAAGAAGCGCAATAGGACAGCGTGCAGACGGGAGCGTGATTTTTATAGCGACGGACGGCGTATCCTTCGGCTGTTCCGGCGCAAAGAAAAACGACATTATCAATCTAATGGTTGATTTGGGAGCGGTTAATGCGGTTATGCTTGACAGCACGTCCTCGGCTTCAATGTACTGCCGTGATTTTCCTGATAAATACGGTGTCGACAGCTCTATGCTTGACGAATACCGAAAAAAAGGCATGGTAAACAGGCTGCCGACATTTTCAAAACCGAAGAGTGCCCCCGTGTATTTTGTCGTAAGGGGAAGTTAATTATACCTATCAATAACCGAGGAAAGGACATCTTGCTGCAGTGGCATACTTAACAAAGAAAAAAAGCGTGTTTTGGAAAACCTTCATAATAGTATTGATAACCGCTATTATTGTTTTGGCGGTTTGTCTGGCATTTCTTTTCATGAAGCTGCGCGCATTTGAAAAGGCTCAGCCCGATAACCTGGCAAATGAAATTTTCAATTCATATTTTATATCGCCCGATCCCGATAAGCTCTTGTCTCTTATTCTTCCCGCCGATTCGGATGAAGATGCAAAAAAAGAAATGAGCAGCCGCATTTTTTCAATATTATCCTGCGGCGAGCCGTCTTATAAGCGTATATCGGCCGAAACAGAGAAGGATACCGTAAAATATTTGGTCTCGTCCGGCAACACTCCGCTTATGTCTTTTTCATTTGTTAAAGATCCGGATGAAAAGACAGGTATTATTCTTGATTTGTTATCCTTAAGCTATAACGATTACACTCTGTCGCATTTTGAAAACGAAATGCCGGATTTCAGTATTTATCACACCGTATCGGCGCCGACAGGATATACCGTTTCGGTAAACGGCGATTACTTAAGAGACGAGAATATTGCCGAAAGCAATATTTCGTTTGACGGCGCACCTTATGCTCCGGAAGGGCTTACAAAGCCAACGTATACAAGATACTCGATACCTGCCGATATTCAAAATCCTCAGATATCGGTGCTATCGCCGGACGGTATCGCCGCAAATATTACCCATGACGAAAAAACAGACAGCTACACAGCGGAGTATATCTACTCCTATAATTTGTACTCTCTGTACGAGCAGGCGGCAATCACGGCGGCAAAGGCATATTCCATGTATCTGAAAAACGATTTGGATTTTGCTTACCTTGAGGTATATCTTGACCCGGAATCGGCATTTTACGAGCAGACAAAATCTCTTCAAAGGGATTGGGTGCCCGAGCACGAGGGCTTTGAATTCGCAAATGTCGGCACATACCAATATATCAGCTGGACGCAAGACGTCTTTTCCTGCCGAGTAATTTTTGATTACATTACGAATACGGCGGGCGGCGAGGAATATTCCGAGCGATTTGACAAAATACTGTTCTTCAAAATCGACGGAGAACGAATCGCTTTATTTGACAGTTATACTATGAATTAAGGATACTGTATTATGGATAACGAGAAAAGAAAATCGGAAAAGAAACAAAAAATCAAAAGTTATATTTCGGTAGCTCTTATCGTAATCGTGGTTATAGGAGCAGCAATTCAGATTTGTTCGAGACACGGCGTAGACCTTTCAAAGATTTTTTCACAGGAAAACAACAAAGCCTCCGATATTAAAAAGGAGACTAAGCCGAAGCCCGTGGGCTTTGACGGCAAGGGCCTGACAGACCCATATGTTATCGGAAAAGAAGACGAGGAATTTCCGGACTCCGATTTTGTAAAGTGCTCCGTTGACACCGAACATTGCAGCGGAATTAAGCTTTCCGACGTATATTACATAACGGATGAAAAAACCAATACGGAGCAGATTCGCTTCAGATATGCGATAGAGGACACCTCCTCCACTATAAATTTGCTGGTTCGCGGCATGGTTACGATTTACGACGAATTCGGAAACGAAATGTTCGGCCTTTATAATGCGTTAACCGACAATTTCGGCTCTTATCGTTCCCAGATTGTAACTCTCAATCTTACAAACAGTCAATATTCCGACGCACGCGGTTCCCATTTTACAATAGATTTAAAGGTTGATACCACAAAAATGGGAGCGACATATATAATATCCGTTCCGCTCGAGGACAAAACGGTTGTCCCCTATAAAAATTTCAAATCGGACGGATTGCAAACGCCTCATACAGTCGGCGATAACGAAAACAATCAGACAGACTCCTTTGTCGCAAAGCAGTGTAACGTTAATAAAATTTCGTCAAAGGGCATTGAGCTTTCAAATGTTTATTACATACAGGATGATATAAACCGAGTTGAACAAATAAGATTCAGATATGCTCTGACCGACAAAAAATACGACAAGGCTCTTTGCGATACGTCTACCCTCACCTTGATTGACAGCAGCAACAACAACATTGACGGCATTACAGTCAGGGAAGACGCAAAATTTGCCGAATATCCGGCGCAGACGGTAAATATTGATTTGTCTGAAAGCAGTTATTCGGGGGCTTCCGGAAAGCACTTCAAAGTATTGATCTCGGTTGAAGGCACCGAATATACCGCCGAATATATTATCGAGATACCAAGCATATATAATTAACAAACTATATTTGAAAGGATTTAGCTATGAGAAAGGTTAAGGTCGGAATCGTAGGATTCGGTAACATGGGCAGCGGACACGCAAACTATGTAGCGCAGGGCGAGGTGCCCAATATGGAGATATCCGCAATTTGCGATATCAATCCCGAAAGATTGAAGTATTCAAAGGAGCTTTATCCGGATATACCCACCTTCGATAATGCGACGGATATGTACAAAAGCGGTCTTTGCGACGCCGTAATCGTTTCAACTCCCCACTATTTTCACCCCGAGCTTTCAATGAAAGCCTTTGAGCACGGATTGCATGTTATGTGCGAAAAACCTGCGGGCGTTTTCACAAAGCAGGTACTTGAGATGAATGAGGTGGCAAGAAAGAGCGGCAAAGTATTTACCGTCATGTTTTGCCTTCGCATTAATCCCGTTTACCGTGAGCTGAAAAAGCTTATCGACTCCGGTGCTCTCGGACATATAAAGAGAATTACATGGCAGGTAACAACCTGGTATCGCCCCCAGGCATACCACGACAGCGCAGGATGGCGTTCAACCTGGGCGACAGAGGGCGGCGGTACGCTTATTAATCAAAATCCTCACCAGCTTGACCTTTGGCAGTGGCTGTTCGGCATGCCGGATAAGCTTTATGCCGATGTTTCTTTCGGAAAGTACTATGACATAGAGGTTGACGACGATGTAACCGCAGTTATGAAGTACGATAACGGCACAACAGGGGTTTATATAACTTCAACCGGTGAATTTCCCGGAACAAACCGTCTTGATATATCCTGTGACTTCGGAAGAGTGGTTGTTGAGGATAACAAGATAATCTGGGACAAGATGGATATCTCCGAGCGTGAATGGAATGCTTCGAGAAATCCCGAAGATCCCACATATACCACAATCGAGGTTCCCGTACAGGGAGAGGATTTACTCCATGTCGGAATATTGCGCGAATTTGCCGATACAATTTTGACAGGCGCTCCTCAGACTGCGGAGGGCTACGAGGGAATCAAAGAGCTTACAATATCTAACGCTATGTACCTCTCCGCATGGAAGGGCGGCGAATGGATAGACCTTAAATCCTTCCCGCACGACGAATTCTACGACGCTCTGATGGAGAGGGTCAAGAGCTCCGGAGCAAAAAAGTCCGCTCCTGCATTTTCAACATATAAAACGTTAAAATAAGAGGATTGTAATGAAGAATATAGCGTTCGCAGGCTTTCGCCATGCGCATATTACCGCTCTCTACGAGCAGTGCAAAAGCTGCCCCGAAGTAAATATTGTCGGAGCATTCGAATCCGATAAAGCAGCGAGGGAGGCTGCCGAAAAAGAATTCGGCATAAATTTTACCGGACATACATTCGAGGACTTTCTCGCAGATAACGAGGTTGATATTATCGCCGTAGGCGACTACTACGGCGCAAGGGGCAATATTATCATTCGGGCCTTAGAGGCAGGCAAGCACGTTATCGCCGATAAGCCTATCTGCACGTCGATCGAAGAGCTTGACAGAATCGAGAAGACGGCAAAGGAAAAGAATCTCAAGGTAGGGTGCCTTTTAAGCCTTCGGTATTCAAGATATACGGCTCCGGCAAGGGAGATTATTCGCTCGGGAAAGCTCGGACGTATCAGCGCAATTTCATTTAACGGCCAGCACCCCCTTTGCTACGGCGACAGACCCATGTGGTATTTCGAGGAGGGCAAGCACGGCGGAGTGATTAACGACATTGCAATACACGGCGTCGATTTAGCCGAATATCTCACCGGTAAAAGACTAAGCAGGATCGACTTATCGAGACAGTGGAATTGCTATGCGGACAAAGAGCCTGAATTTAAGGACTGCGCCCAGTTTACCGTTCGTTTAGAGGACGAAATATCAATTCAGGCAGACGTATCCTATGCGGCTCCCGGTCACGCCGAATTTGAGCTTCCCTTCTATTGGCAGTTTATTATTTGGGGAACAAAGGGAGTTCTTCGCTTTGCCGAGGACGGCAAAGGACTTAGCTGCTATTTTGATTATGCAAAGGCTCCCGAGTATATCGAGGGCGATATTCCCGTAAATAATCACATCACCGATTTTATTGCCGAAATCGACGGCGTCGGCTCGCCTCTTGTAACGACAAAGGAAGTAATCGACTCCGCAAGAGATACATTACTGATTCAAAAGCAAGCCGATAATACTCTTTAATTAAATACAAATATTAAAACCTGCCCGAAGCTGTTTTCGGGCAGGTTTTAATCACGCTAAAATACCCTTCGGAGATAAATCCGAAGGGTATTTAAATTAAAGCCAATTACTTTAAGCGCTCCTCAAGGGCCGCAAGCTCCTCGTAGAGCTCTGCCGGAACTCTGTCGCCGACCTGCTTATAGAATTCCTTGATATTTTCGATATCCTCACTCCAAGACTTTCTGTCAATGGTGAGCAATTCCTTAATTGTATCGAGCGAAACATCAAGGCCCTCGGTCTCGATATCCTCTGCCTTAGGAACGAAGCCGACGGGAGTTTCAACGGCGTCAACCTTGCCCTCGCAACGGGCGAGAATCCACATAAGAACACGCATATTGTCACCGAAGCCGGGCCAAATGAAATGTCCTTCGTCATCGGTACGGAACCAGTTAACGTGGAAGATCTTCGGAGGATTGGGAATCTTCTTGCCCATTTCAAGCCAATGCGCCCAATAGTCGCCCATATCGTAACCGACGAACGGACGCATAGCCATAGGATCACGGCGAACTACGCCGATTGCTCCGGAAGCAGCCGCCGTTGTTTCGGAGGCCATGATCGAACCGACAAATGTACCGTTTCTCCACGAGGTTGACTGATATACCAGCGGAGCTGTCTTTGCACGGCGTCCGCCGAATATAATGGCTGAAATCGGAACGCCGGTGATCGAGTCAAATTCCTTTGAAACGCAGGGGCAATTCTTTGCGGGAGCCGTAAATCTTGAGTTAGGATGAGCCGCGCTTGTGTTAATCTTGTCTGCCTTGTTATACATCGAGGGAACCCAGGGCTCGCCCTTCCAGTTAATGCAGTGCTCGGGCGGATTGTTATCAAGACCCTCCCACCAAACCGTATTGTTGTCTGTATTAAGAGCAACATTGGTGAAAATCGTATTTTTTCTTGTAGAAGCAAGTGCATTGGGGTTGGAGTGCTCATTTGTACCGGGAGCAACACCGAAGAAGCCGTTTTCGGGGTTAACAGCCCAAAGTCTTCCGTCCTTACCGATGCGGAGCCAAGCAATATCGTCGCCTACGCACCAAACCTTGTATCCCTTATTTCTGTAAAATTCCGGAGGGATGAGCATTGCAAGGTTTGTTTTACCGCATGCAGACGGGAACGCCGCACAAACGTACTTTACTTCTCCGTCCGGGCTCTCAATACCGAGAATGAGCATATGCTCCGCCATCCAGCCTTCCTTTCTGCCGAGGTAAGAAGCAATGCGGAGCGCAAAGCACTTTTTGCCAAGCAATACGTTTCCGCCGTAGCCGGAGTTTACCGACCAAATGGTGTTATCCTCGGGGAAGTGACAGATATAACGGTTATTCTCGTCGAGGTCCGCTCTTGCGTGAAGACCCTTAACGAAATCGGAAGCGTCATCCGGCAAAGCGTCGGCAACGCTCTTGCCGGCTCTTGTCATAATGAGCATATTGAGAACTACATATACGGAATCTGTAAGCTCGATACCGATTTTAGCAAAATCGGAGCCGACAACGCCCATAGAATAAGGGATGACGTACATTGTTTGACCCTTCATTGAGCCGCGGAAAAGCTTACCGAGCTTGTCGTAGCACTCCTTGGGGTCCATCCAGTTATTTATATTGCCTGCGTCCTCCTTTTTTCCTGTGCAGATAAAGGTTCTGCCCTCTACACGGGCAACATCGTTAATCGCCGTTCTGTGAAGGTAGCAGCCGGGGAGCAATTCCTCGTTAAGCTTTTCAAGGCAACCCTCCTCAACTCCCTTTTTACGGAGCGCTTCGGTCTGTTCATCGCTGCCGTCAATCCAGACGATATTGTCCGGCTGAGTCAGCTCTGCCATCTCTTTTATCCATTCCTGAACATACTTATTATTAGTCATCATGGCAAATATATCTCCAATCAAAAAAATTTCTGCTTATACTAATATAATAATACTGATATTTCTTTAACAATGCAACAGCGAATTATGAACTTTTATTTTTTACCCTTTATTTCATGACAAAGTTCTGCAAATTCGGCAATTGAAAGTCGTTCCCCACGTATATTTTCATCAAGACCGACGCTCTTAATTGCGTTTACTGCCTCTTCCTTTGATATGGAGAGCCCCGAGGACAGTGCGTTTACCAAGGTTTTTCGTCTCTGTGCAAAGGCGGCCGCGATTATTTTAAAAAGAAAATCGGAGTCATGGCAGGAAACCGGTGGCTCTTTATATAAATCAAGCCTTACGACGCTTGAATCGACCTTGGGTGCGGGAACAAAATTTCCGGACGAAACATTAAACAGCCTTTTCGCCTTTGCATAGTAGGCAACCGACGCAGTAATTGCCCCATAGTCTGCGCTGCCCGGCAAAGCGCAAAGCCGAGCGGCCACTTCCTTTTGTATCATAACGGTGATATTGGAAAACTTCACACCGCACTCCAAAAGAAGCATAATAACAGGCGTTGTAATATAATACGGCAAATTTGCGCAGACAGAAACAGACATATTCCCGAAATTTTCTTTTATCAGCTCGGGAATATCCGTTTTCATTACGTCGAGGTTGATAATGCTTACATTGTCGTATTCGGCGAGCGTTTTATTTAAAATCGGAATTAACTCGGAATCAATTTCAAGCGCCGCAACCTTTTTTGCCCTTTCGCACAGCTTTTGCGTAAGCGAGCCGATACCGGGTCCTATTTCGAGAACCCCCTCGTCGGCATTTTCAGCGATATCCTCAAGCACCGAATCGTTTACAAGAAAGTTCTGCCCGAACCTCTTTTTAAACTCGGTCCCATGCTCTCGCATAAGCGTTTTTATGTATTTTACATCGGTCAGCTTTTCCATGTTCAACACTATTTGAGATACTTATCGCAGTATTCCGAAATTAACCTGTTCAGATTGATTTTACTCACATCGTCGCTTTCAAGAGAGTGTCCCGAATGAGGAAAGTCTACAAAATCACACTCAATTCCGTTCTCCGTTAATGCATTGTACATCCTGACGGCAATATCATATTTTATTATATCGTCTGCCTGACCGTGGGCAAGTATCGTAGGTACGGCGTTATTCGCATAATTAAGGGGAGAAATTGCTTTAAGATACGGTATTGCGTTTTCAAAATTAGTCTTGTCGAATTCAAATTTACAAAGATCCGCCGCAATATCTGCCATTTTTCGGCTTGTCATCAACGAATCAAGCGCATTTCCAAACCAAAGGCTTTCGTCGGTCATATCGGAAACCGCAGACATTCCCAAGCAGCATTTTACGTCAATGGGAGAATCGTCTCTTTTTGAATATGCATACAAAAGCGCCGTCTGTCCGCCTGCCGAAATTCCGCCGAGCATTGCGTTTTTCAGCTCAATTCCGTTATCCTTTGCCGTTTCTTTAATTTTCTTAAGTGCGGCGGTCACGTCGTCAAGTATCTCATCCATGGAAACGTCATCTGAAGCAAAGCGATAATTTATCGAAGCAAAGGTTATTCCGGCTTCGTAGAAGTCATACATCATATTACCGAACTCGCCCTTGCCGCCGTCGGTCCATGCGCCGCCGTGAATCATAACAATAACGGCTCCCCCGCCATTCTTTTTCGGCATAACAATATCGAATTTCTGCTTTTCATCGTCTCCGTAAGCAACGTTGTCAAGCGACACAAAGTCCAATTCATCACCGGTTGTTATTTCGCTTTCATCACCTGTTGTCATCCCGTCACTTTTTTCTTTGCCCTTGCAGGAAGAAAAAGACAGACAAAAAGCCAACACAAGCAACAATGAAACCGATTTTGCAAGAAAAGAATGAAACATAATAATTTACCTCTGATTTCTCCGTTATGTGAAAATTATACCATAAATAAGAATACGTTTCAATATCAAATTTTTAATAATACGGCATTATAGGAAATACTTTCATCAAGGGCGCTTTTTTCAGTCCGAATAAAAAAGCTTGACAATCTACGCCTTCCGGATTATCATTTAAATAATACTGTAAATTGAGGTAATCTATGACTGAGCTGCAGAAAAGACTTTTTGAATTATCCGACAGTAAGTATGCCGCATTTCAGGTGAAATTAACACCGGGTATTTCAAAAGAAGAAATAATGGGCGTTCGTATGCCCGTTTTGCGTGCTTTTGCCAAGGAATTTGAAAAAGAGCCGGAGTGCGAAAAATTTTTACATACTCTGCCGCATGCCTACTATGACGAGAATATGCTTCACTCGGTTTTATTGTCCGGAATAAAGCCGTATGAAAAGGCGGTTAGGCATGTATACGATTTTCTTCCGTATGTAAATAACTGGGCCGTATGCGACTCTCTCGGTCCTAAAATTTTTTCAAAGCATAAGGCCGAGCTTTTAAATGAAATATCGGTATGGATAAAATCCGACCGTACATACACATGCCGTTTCGCCGTCGACATGCTCATGACCCATTATCTCGGCGAAGACTTCGACGTAAAATACAACGACGCGGTATCGCGCATTAACAGCGACGAATATTACGTTAAGATGATGGTCGCATGGTATTTTGCAACCGCTCTTGCAAAGCAATGGGAGCTGACGCTGCCGTATATCGAAAGGCGAGCTTTACCCGAATGGACTCACAGAAAGGCAATTCA
>JAQXHN010000013.1 GCA_029007295.1 Clostridia bacterium
AGGGGCAGTCCGGGACGGTTAATATTTGAATTGTCAATTATTATTTTTTCCTCAGGCTTATAAATTACCTTTAATTTCATTTTTTCAATTAGGGTTTCAATTGATACAGTAGGTTTTGACATATATTTCTCCCGTTTTTTCTGATTTATATCCTGCCGTCAGGCTGAATAATACTTGTAAAGCTCAGCCAAACAATAAGAACGAGTTAAGCTAAACTTCACTTACCGAGCCCTGTCGAGCAATTGCGACTAAACAAACAACGAGTTGCCTGCAGGCGCTCGCCTGCCCGAGTTGCCCGTCGCCGCTCGGCGACTCGGCGACTACCAGTAGATTTTTTTGCCCATATTTTCAGTCATATCGTGAAGATGCGGAAGCTCGGAATGCGTTCCTCGGGGATGAACCTCGTATTTTACCAAATTATCGTATAAGGCTTTATTTTCACTCATAAGAGCTTCCAAATCCTCGCCGTCAAGAATATCGTGCAATTCATCGTAGGTAAAAAGCAGCTTCATATATTCAAACTGTAATCTTGAACGCTCGCAGTGCTCCTTTTCCGATTTTGTTTCAGCCATTGCCTCGGCCTTGTCCCAAAATTTTTCAAGGTAAGGTATTGCGGGAACAAATCTCATATGAGGAACAAGCGTAGTAGGATTGTTGAAGCAGTGAATGTGGTGCTCCGGAATGTTGACGATTTTTGTCATCATGTCAATGTACTTTCCGATTTCAAGCCCGCCCTTTCCGTAATATCCCAAAAGAAAATCGTCACGGCAGGCGTTAAATTCTTCCTCGTCCATATCGGGCTTCCACAATAATTTCGACAAAAGATAAGCACGGCATTCAGCAAGGTCGCTTGTCGCACCCGGCTTGTGAGCGTTATCTCCCTCGCAGAACATGCCCTTAACATTATGCTTGTAATAATAGCGCATATTTTTAAGCAAAACATGAAAGTCAGGGAAAAGCGGAACGGAGAAGGAAAAATTAACAATATAGTCCCAAATGAAAATTTTGTCGGTAATTTCGGACCATGCCTCAAAGTCCGCCATATGTTCACGGTTTTTACGGCAAATCTCATCGTCAACCGAATGAATGTAGCATAGCTCAAGAGGTGCAAATTCAATAATTACGTTCTTTCTCGGTCTTACTGTTTTCGGGCATTTAACGCTTTCAAGGTAAGCAAGCGTCATTATCTTTACGCGAGGAAATTCAACCTCAACAGCCTCGGCAATCCTGTTTACAAAGTAAAGAAGCGAAGCCGCCTTTGAGCCTTCCCTCTCGTCCAATTCACGGCAGCGGTCACATTCGCACCAGATTTTCTCGTATTCGTGGGCGTCGTTTTGCGAAACGGAAATAACTCTCGCATCGGGATTTTCTCTCAATAAAGCGAGTACGTTTTCCGTTGCCTTCTTAATATTTTCCTCGTCAGTGAAGCAGGGCTGCTTGTGCTGTGGAACGCCCAAAAGCGACTCCATTGTGTGAATGAATCTTCCGGGATAGAGATACGAGCCTCCCTGCTCTTCGGAAAAATCACGCAAATAGCTTGAATTTATTTTACGCTTTGCGGCAATATCGGTCGGCTCGTAAACGCAGGAGCAAACGTCCCTCCATTCAAATTTAGGAATCTGCAAATCCTCGATGGGACTGTTAATATCGACATCGAAATCCTTTAAATATTCCGTGTCGTTTGCAATAAATCTCCAGCCGATATAGTCCTCTAAAAACGAATATACGCCGTACATGGTACCCCGTTTTTTTCCGCCGGAAATACGGATAATTCCGTTATCGGCTTTAATTATGAAGCCCTCCTCGTTGTCGCTTTTGTATAACGCTTCGTTTCCTTTTGCGCCGAAGCCGATAACAAAGCACGGTTTAATTACTTCGGTTGATATTTTACAAGTGCATATTCCGAGATATTTGCACAGCTCCTTTGCCGAAAAAATTTCATTCGGAACGGCATTTTCTCCGACGCAGATATTGTATTCCTTTGCTTCATACCCGTAAAGATTAATTTTTTTCATAAATTGTGCTCCTTGCTCCGAGGATAGTTTTAATAATACGTGCTTATTATACCACCGAAGGTAAGCATTGTCAATTGTAAAAGTTTTGTTAATATTTAATTATATTTAATATATTCTTTATATATTATATTATAATTATATAGATTATAATTGTAAAAGGAAAGGACGAATATGCAGAATTTCACGGAAATATGGGAAGCGGTAATCTCCGAAATGCGAAAGGATTATTCCGATTCGTTTGTAAACCTGTGGTTTTCGGAAGCGCAGCTGCTTGCCATAACGCCCACAACCTCAATAATAGCAATACCGAGCAACTTTAAGCGGAAAATGCTTGAAGATAAATATATACCGACAATAAAAAAATATCTTAAAACCGTGCTTGATTTTGATACGGACGTAGTCGTTTTGTCAAGTGAAAACGGTCCGCCCGACATCTCCGTTTATATTGACGATACGGAAATGGAAGCTTCATATACGGAAAATGAGCAGGAACAGCTTGAAAAGGACGATGAAACAAAATTTGAGTTCAAGGACGAAAACAAATTTATTCAGGGAGACACACGAAAAAGATACACCTTTGAAAACTTTCTTGTAGGCTCTTCCAATCACTTTGCGTACGCCGCCGCCCTCGGAGTTGCAAGAGAGCCGGCAACAAACTACAATCCGCTTTTTATTTACGGCTCGAGCGGACTTGGTAAAACTCATCTTTTGTATGCGATTACAAATCACATTCTGAATAACGATTCCGAATCAAAAATCATGTATGTCACGGGCGAGGATTTTACAAATCAGCTTATTCGCAGTATTTCAAATCATTCAACCGAGGCATTCAGACAAAAATTCAGAAACTGCTCCGTTTTATTAATCGACGACATACAGTTTATCGCCGGAAAGATTCAGACTCAGGAGGAATTTTTTCACACCTTCAATGTGCTTTATGAAGAAGGAAAGCAGATAATTCTGACATCAGACCGTCATCCTGAGGATATAAATCCGCTGGAGGACAGAATAAAGAGCAGATTCGAATGGGGCTTAATCGTTGACATTCAGCCGCCGGATATTGAGCTTCGAATCGCAATAATGAAGGAAAAGGCTTCGAAAATGGGGCTTTCCATGCCGGACGAGGCTTATCTTTATCTTGCGGAAAATATTACGAACAACGTCCGTCAGCTGGAGGGAGCGCTCAAAAAGATAAAAGCAAAAAGCTATCTCGAAGGCTCGAGCGTAACATTTGAATTTGCCAAGTCGGCAATTTCCGATATGATAAGCGGAACACCGTCGACGCAGGTTACCCTCGACAGAATTATTTCAGTTGTAACGCAAAAATACGGCGTATCAATAAACGATTTAAAGAGCAAGAAAAAATCGTCGTTTATAGTTACCGCAAGGCATAAATGCGTATATCTTATCCGAAAGCTTACGGATATGTCCCTGACTCAGATAGGACACATCTTCGGAAAGGATCACACAACAATAATGAATTCGATAAACAATATCGAAAACGAAATACATAACAATTCCGGCTTTGAAAGCGAAATTAACAATCTCATTTTGGAAATAAAGGGCGTTTCTCAGGATAAGTAAATGAGAATTACCTTGATTAAATCCAAAGCAATTCCACAGCATTTCAACAGAATATTCCACATAAGCCGATAAAGAAAAAATTACTGTGGTTTTTTTACTTTAGAATTTAACAGCTTATACAGATAAAAAATTTCCGGAAAAGCCTTATTTTAAGCAATTTTCCGAGCTTTTCCACAAACCTAACAGCCTCTACTTCTACGGCTGCTGAAATATATATTATATATATTTTTATATATATATCGAGATACCGAACTGTGTCGCTTTGACAAAGAAGAAAAATCCGATAAGAAAAAATTATATCAAAAAAGGAAAAATTATGAAAGTAACATTTGAAAAGACGGAATTACTCAATGCCATAACTCCTGCGCTCGGCTGCGTTGCGGGAAAAAACACATACGCATCTCTTGAGGGTATTGATTTAAACTGTCGCGACGGAAAATGCACAATAACTTCCTACGATCTCGAAAAGGGTTACCGTACGGAAATTACCTGCGAAATTGAGGAAGAGGGAGATTACATTATCAGCGCACAGAAGCTCATTCAGATAGTGAGAGCAATGCCATCGAGCTTTATCACGATAGAGGTCAACAGCAAAAACGTTGTACGCATCTATTCCGGAAAGAGCGAATTTGAGCTTCACGCAATACCCGGCGAGGATTTCCCTTCACTTCCGGAATTAAACGGTCAAGAGGGCTTTACAATTAAGCAAAACAATCTTAAGAGAATGCTTACCATGATCCAGTTTGCTATTGCTCAAAACAGTATGCGTCCCGAATTAAACGGCGCTTACATAAAAATTGAGGACGATACCATAACGGCGGTTACATGCGACGGCTCACGCCTTGCGCTGATAGAGCAGAAAGGCGAAATGACCGATATTAAGGTTGAGGACGATAAAATCGAATTTATTTTACCCGGAAAGACCTTAACGGAGGTTATTAAGCTCATATCCGATAAGGACGAAAACATGGTAATAAAGCTTGCACGTAAGCATGTAATGTTCTTCATCGACAATACCGTTATTTTTTCAAGACTTATCGAAAACGAATATATAGATTACGAAAGATTTATTCCGAAATCGAGTAAGATTTTCGTTACAATCGACCGTGAAATGCTTCTTTCGTCCGTAGAAAGAGCGCTTCTTGTTACGGAGGATAAGAGCATGGGACAGGCAAGAAGCAAATTAAAATGCTCGTTTAAGGGAAATATTCTGACAGTGTCCTCCAAATCTGTTTCCAATAAAATAACCGATGAAATTTATATGAAAAAAGAGGGAGAGGATATCGAAATAGGCTTTAACTGCCGTTTTATGGCGGATGCGCTCCATGCGCTTTACTTTGAGGAGCTGAAGCTGTCAATGACAAGTCCTCTCATGAGTATGCTTATAGAGCCGGTTCATGAAAATGAAAACGAGAGATATGTATTCCTCATTTTGCCGGTTAAATTAAACGACTGATTGTTTCACCCGATGAAATGTAACAAAATAATTTACGGCAATTTCAGAAATATAGAAAACGCCTCGCTTTCCTTTTCCGATGGGACGAATATTTTAATAGGTGAAAACGCCGAAGGCAAGACAAGCGCACTTGAGGGTATTTACCTTTTTGCGGGCGCAAAGAGCTTCAGGGCAAAAAGCGAAAGAGAAATGATTAAATTCGGCTCCGAATATGCCTTTGTAAATTTGGAATGCGAGGACAGTAACCGCCGTTATCAGATGAAATATGCTTTCAACAGTCTCGGAAAGCGCTCCTGCCAGAGAAACGGAGTAACGCTGAAGAGGCTTTCGGAGCTTATCGGTTACTTTCGGGCAATTTTGTTTACCCCGTCGCAGCTTTCGATAGTGCAAAGCGGACCTTCTGCAAGAAGAAGCTTTATTGACGTCGCAATAGCTCAGATTAAACCGGGATATATTTCTTATCTGCAAAGATATAATCAGATTCTCGGACAAAGAAACGCCCTTATAAAAGCTCGGCAGAGAGGAAAAAACGATAAATTTGAGGACACCGCCGAAATATTGTCTTATCAGCTGGCGGAATATGCGGAAATAATAGCTAATTACCGTCAGAGATATGTTACGGGACTTGACGGTGTGACAAACAGCTTTATGAATGATATGACGCTCGGAAAGGAAAGCTGTCACCTTATTTACGAGGAACAAAAAAATAAGGAGCAGTATTTTGCCGAGCTTACGCAAAATCTTGAACGTGAGATAAAATACGGAGCCACGCTTTACGGCATTCACAAGGACGATATTAAAATTTTAATCTGCAAACGGGATGCAAAAGCCTATGCAAGTCAGGGACAAATGCGTTCGGCGGCGCTTTCCATGCATCTCGGAGAGGGAGAAATATCGGCAAATGCGTTTTCCGGGGAGCATCCGGTATACCTTTTTGACGACGTTTTGAGCGAGCTTGACGAAAAAAGGCGCAGCTATGTTATTTCCGGCTTTAAAAACAAGCAGGTATTTATTACAAGCTGTGACCAAAGCGCACTTGAGGGCATATCGGGAGCGAGAATTTTCAGGGTAAGGAACGGAAATTATTCTTTACTTTCCTAAAATGAATAATTAAGCAGCTGAAAATAATTTTTGCGGCGGCAATTGCAGAAATCGCCGCTCATTAAAAAGGATCGGTTATGGCATATCTTGACATCGGCAATGAAAAAGCGATACGCTCGAAAAATATAATAGGTATCTTTGATATGGACACCGCAACGGTGGCAAAGGATACGAAAAAATTTTTAAAAAACAGCGAAAAGTCCGGTTTATTGTACTCAACATATGATATACCGAGAACGTTCCTGTTAACGGATACCGGAACCTATCTTTCACAGGTATCACCCGTTTCACTGAAAAAAAGATTAGAAGATTAACATTTATCGAAAGGAAAGAAAATGGCAGACGAAATCAAGAACGAAGCTGTTAAAAACGAATACGGCGACGACCAGATTCAGGTGCTCGAGGGACTTGAAGCGGTAAGAGTAAGACCCGGTATGTATATAGGTACGACTTCCGAACGGGGACTTCATCACCTAATTTACGAAATCGTTGATAACTCCATTGACGAGGCGCTTGCCGGATACTGCAAGGATATCGAGGTAACGCTTGAAAAGGACGGCTCGTGCACCGTTCGGGATGACGGTAGAGGAGTACCGTCGGGTATTCATCCGACGCAAAATTTACCGACCCTGCAGGTTATTTTTACAATTCTTCACGCAGGAGGAAAATTCGGCGGCGGCGGATATCAGATAGCCGGCGGACTTCACGGAGTAGGCGCATCTGTTGTAAACGCTCTTTCAAAGAGAATGGAGGTTATTAACTACCGTGACGGCCACGAATATACCATTTCCTTTGAAAAGGGCAATATTGTCGAAGAATTTAAAATGGGAAAAGAAACCGACAAGCACGGTCTGACGGTTCGCTTCTATCCCGATGACGAAATCTTTGAAACGGTAGAATTTCAAACCGACATAGTTCGTGCAAGACTTCGCGAGCAAGCATTCCTGAACGCAGGTGTTTCGCTTACGCTGATTGACAAAAGAACGGAGCCGGAAACCAAAGAAAATTACTGCTACGAGGGCGGTATTCGCTCATTTGTGGAATATGAACGTTCGATTCATGCGGGAGATACCTTTGAAGAGAGCTTTTCCGACGAAGAGGACGCTGACGCACACGATGAGGGCGACATTTTGGACGGCGGTGAGGACGAAGAAAAGGACGAAAATAACAAATCCTCAAAAAAACCGAAATATCAGCCTGTGCACGAGGATGTAATTTATGTTTCGGGTCAGCGTGACGGCTCAATTGCCGAGGTTGCGCTCCAGTATAACACCTCCTATAACGAGCATATTATTTCGTTCGCAAACAATATGCATACGATAGAGGGAGGCACACACGAAACCGGCTTTAAGCAGGCTCTGACAAAGGTTATTACAAATTATGCGAGAAAGATTGGCGAGTTAAAGGATACCGAAAAATTTGCGGGAGAGGACGTGCGTGAAGGTCTGATTGCGATAATCAGCGTTAAGCTCGAAAACGCTCAGTTTGAATCGCAGACAAAGGCAAAGCTCGGAAACTCTCATATCAGAACCTTGGTTGACAACATAATGACCGAGAAGCTGACCGATTATTTTGAGGAAAATCCGCAAACGGGCAGGGCCGTTGTAATAAAAGCAAAGCAGGCTATGAAAACGAGAGAGGAAGTTCGAAAGGCACGTGAATCCTCCCGAAAGAGCATTTTCAAAAATTCGGTTTTACCCGGCAAGCTTTCCGACTGTCAGCTTCGCTCGGTAGATCTCACCGAATTGTATATAGTAGAGGGTAACTCTGCGGGAGGTACCGCAAAGGACGGCAGAAACAGTAAATTCCAGGCAATTTTGCCCCTGAGAGGTAAGGTACTGAACGTAGAAAAATCCCGCCCCGACAAGGTTTACATTAACCAGTCGCTTTTGCCGATTATTCAGGCGCTCGGCTGCGGTATAGGCGAAAGTTTTGATCCCGAACGGCTTCGCTACGGCAAGATAATCATAATGGCGGACGCCGATGTAGACGGCTCACATATCAGAATTCTCATTTTGACATTCCTGTTCCGCTATATGCGAAAGCTGATAGAGGACGGGCACGTATATTTGGCACAGCCTCCTCTTTATAAGGTTTTCCGAGGCAAACAGGTAAGATACGCATTTTCCGACGAGGAGCGCGACCGTGAGATTGCGGAGCTGGGTACAAACGGCGTTGAAGCGGAAAGATATAAGGGCTTGGGCGAAATGGACGCTTCACAGCTTTGGGAAACGACAATGGATCCCGAAAGAAGAACGCTTCTTAAAGTCACAATGGAGGACGCCGAAAAATGCTCCGAAACATTTTCGGTTTTAATGGGCGACAACGTTGACCCGAGAAGACTGTTTATTGAGGAAAATGCAAAATATGCGGAGAACCTCGATATATGAGTAATATTTCCGTTGCGACGCTGACGCTAAACCCCTCCCTTGACAAAACGATGTATTTTGAAAAGCCTTTTTGCCTCGGCGTTCTTAACAGGGCAAAAAGCAGTATAATAACCCCGGGCAGTAAGGGTATTAATGTTTCGAGAGTTTTCGGTATTTTGGGAATCAAAGCCACGGCGTTTGCCTTTTCCGGCGGCGAAAACGGCAGGATAATGGAGAAAATGCTCAAAAGCGAGGGCATTCCTCTGGAATTAGTCAAAACTAAGGCCCAAACAAGACTGAATATTAAAATGATTGACTCAGAGGAGAAATGCACCGAGGCGAACGAAACGGGCGGTCCGATTACCGAAGACGAGCTTGACGAGCTGATTTTCCGTCTTAAGAAAGCCACAGAAAATACACAGCTTTTTGCACTGGGCGGAAGTATTCCACAGGGTGTGGATAAATCTGTGTATTACTTACTTACAAAGGAGCTTAGGAGCAAGGGCGCCGAGGTTGTTTTGGACTGCGACGGAGCGGCGCTGAAAAAGGGAATCGAGGCTCGTCCGAGTCTTATAAAGCCTAATCTTTTCGAGCTTTCGGAGCTTGTGGGATATACACCGGAGGGTACGGAAAATATTGCTTCCGAATGCAAAAAAATTTCTGTGGATTGCGGTATTAACATATTGTGTACTCTTAGTGAAAACGGAGCGATTTACACAGAAAAATCCACTTCATGGTATGTCACTTCTCCACATGTCACCGTTAACGGCTTTACAGGTGCGGGAGATACGTTTTTGAGTGCGTTTCTTTACGAATACAAGGTAGAAAACAGCGTCGAAAATGCGCTCTTGTTCGCCTCAAGTGCGGCCGCCGCAAAGGTCGAGCTTCCGGGAACATGCCTGCCGGACAGAGCTTCAATGGAAAAATATGTCCCTGCTCTGTCGGTTAAGAAAATATAAGCTTGATAAGACTGTCCAATAAATTTTAAAGGGATAAATTATGGAAGAAAAGAATTACGAATTTAGAGACCAAAAAATAGTCGACGTCGATATGAATCATGAGGTGCAATCCTCCTTCATTCAGTATGCTATGAGCGTCATAGTATCAAGAGCTCTGCCGGACGTTCGCGACGGCTTAAAGCCGGTACACAGGAGAATTCTCTACGCCATGTACGAGGATCACCTAACATACGATAAGCCGTTCCGCAAATCCGCAACCACGGTAGGTAACGTGCTCGGTAGATATCATCCTCACGGCGACTCCGCAGTTTATGACGCTATGGTTCGATTGGCGCAGCCCTTCTCGCTCCGTTATCCTCTGATTGAAGGTCACGGAAACTTCGGTAATGTGGACGGCGACAGTGCGGCGGCATACCGTTATACCGAGGCAAGAATGTCAAAAATGGCGGATTACATGCTTTCCGATATTGAAAAGGAGGTTGTGGAATTTTCGCCTAACTTCGACAACAAGCTTCGCGAGCCCAACGTACTTCCCTCCCGTTTTCCCAACCTGCTGGTAAACGGCTCCGTCGGTATCGCAGTAGGTATGGCGACAAATATTCCTCCTCATAATCTCGGCGAGGTAATTGACGGTACCGTTGCCTTAATGGATAATCCGGATATTACAATTCCCGAGCTTATGAACTACATCAAGGGTCCCGATTTTCCGACAGGCGCGCTTATTTACGGTGCGGCCGGCATTGTTCAGGCATACACTACAGGCAAAGGAAGAGTTATAATGCGTTCCCGTGCCGTCATAGACGAGGACAAGCGTCAGATCATCTTTACGGAAATTCCGTATATGGTAAACAAGTCTATGATAATGGAGCAGATTGCCTCCTGTAAGAACGACCTGAAAATCGACGGTATCAAGGACGCCCGGGACGAGAGCGGCAGAGACGGTCTGAGAGTTGTGGTTGATTACAAAACGGATACAAATCCGCAAATTCTTTTAAATCAGCTCTACAAATTTACACAGCTTCAGGACACGTTCCCGATTAATTTCCTGGCTATAGTTGACGGCGAGCCGAAAACCCTTTCAATTAAGGATATGCTCGTTCACTATGTAAAGCATCAGGAAAGCATAATTACAAGGCGTATAAAATTCGATTTGGCGAAGGCCGAAAACGAGGCTCACATTCGCGAAGGTCAAAAGATTTGCATTGACAACATAGACGAGGTTATTGACATTATCCGTCGCAGTGCGTCAATTCCCGATGCGAAAAAGGCACTGATTGAACGCTTCGGCTTGACCGAAATTCAATCTCAGGCTATTGTTGAAATGACGCTCGGACGTCTTTCCGGTTTGGAAAGAAAGAAGATAGAGGAGCGTCTTTCCGAGCTGTACGCCATGATTGCAGAATACAAGGATATTCTTGCAAACGAGAGCCGGATTAAAGAAATAATTAAAACCGAAATACTCGAAATCAAGAAGAAATTCAACGACGAGAGAAGAACGGAGCTTGTTCCCGCCGAGGACGATATTCTAATCGAGGACTTAATCGAGCGTCACACCTGCGTTATCACAATGACTCATATCGGATATGTAAAGAGACTGCCCAGCGACGTATATTCGGCGCAGAACAGGGGCGGCAAGGGCTTGATAGGAATGTCCACCAAGGAAGAGGATTTTGTGGAAAGGGTTATGGCGGTTGACTCTCACTCATATCTTATGATGTTCACCGACAAGGGCAAGGTTTATATGCGCAAGGCGTACCAGATTCCCGAATGCTCAAGAACGGCGAGAGGAAACAACATAATCAACATTATCGAAATAGAGCCGGGCGAAAAGGTTACTGCAATGCTGTCCGTTCCCGAATTTGCGGATAATACATTTCTTACCATGGTTACAAAACAGGGCATTGTTAAGCGTACCCCCGTTTCCGAGTATGAATATCAGCGCAGGGGCGGTAAGCGTGCTATTTCCCTTGACGAGGGAGACGAATTGCTGTTCGTATCGCTGACCGACGGCAACGATGAAATGATTATCGCAACTCACAACGGTATGGCTGTCCGCTTCCACGAGAGAGCCGCACGTTCAATGGGAAGAACCGCAAGAGGCGTTCGAGGAATTAAATTGGACGAGGGCGATTTTGTTGTCGGAGTAACGACCGTTGAAGAGGACAAGCAGCTTATTACCGTTACGGAAAACGGTATGGGCAAGCGTTGCGATTTTGCCGACTTCTCTGCGCATAACAGAGGAACAAAGGGCGTTTGCTGTCAAAAGATAAGCGATAAGACCGGACATCTTTGCGGCGTCGCTACCGTTTCGGACGACGACGATATTATGCTTATCACCAACACGGGCAATATGATAAGAACTCATGTTGATTCGATTCCCGTTTACTCAAGAGCTGCTTCCGGCGTTATCATAATGCGTCTTTCTAAGGAAAAGGATATGAAGATATTCTCCTTTGCAAAGGTTGCACGTGAAACGCAGGAGGAATTAGGCGAGGCGTATGTGGACGAGAATGAGGCTCAGTCGCCAGACGGCTCCTATGAGAGCGATGTAAAGGAAACAAATGAGTAAAAATGAAAAAAGCCCCTTTGTAAGGGCAATAATAATCGTTGCCGTAATAGCTGCGGTTATTGCAATAACCTTTCATGCAATAGGCGAATTTTCATACAGAGCAAGGATCAACGAAAGATTATTATCGGACAGCGAGATTGCGGAAATCTTTTCGGATTTGATTCCTAAGGCTAAGGAAGTTAACGAAATAATCTGGGGCGAGGGACTTGCCGTTTCTCCCGACGCCGACGGACCTCTTGCAACGCAGACGGGCGCTCAGTACCGTCCCGTTTCCCAAGACTGCAAATATAAATCCGTTGATGAAATAAAAGCCGCCGTTGCCATGGTTTACAGTGATGATTTCATTGAAAAGACTATAAATCCCGTAGCCTTTGACGGAAACATCGACGAGGAGGAAACGAAGGTAGCGTCCAGCACTATTTATCCCCGTTACAAGGAAACAAAGGACGAAAACGGCAATACCCGTCTTAACATTGACATAACTCACAAGAACTTTGACTGCAAAACCGAATTGATGCCTGAAACTGCCGTATTTTACGAAAACGAGCTTAAAAAGGTCGGACTCGTTTGGAAAATCGACAAAATAAAATGCACTCTGAAGTGTATATATGAAGGTAAGGAAAAGGATGTTATCATAACTATTGTCAAAGGCGAAAACGGCTACCGTCTTGACGACCCCACATATTAAAACAAGGAAAGGTAAATAAATGAAAGCAAAAGCAGCGGCAAAACAGCCGGAAACAGAGATAAGCAGCGCACAGGATAAAAAGAAAGCTCTTGAAACCGCCGTAGGTCAAATGACGAAGAAATACGGCAAGGGCACAATTATGCGATTGGGTGAAAATGCCGACCTTAATATAAGCTCGGTGTCAACCGGTTCCCTATCGCTGGATTTGGCGCTCGGTATCGGCGGACTTCCGAGGGGAAGAATTATCGAAATTTACGGACCGGAATCATCGGGCAAGACCACGGTTGCGCTTCATGCGGTAGCCGAGGTGCAGAAAACCGGCGGAACGGGAGCGTTTATTGACGCTGAGCATGCGCTTGACCCCGTTTACGCAAGGGCTTTGGGCGTGGATATAAATGAATTGCTCGTTTCCCAGCCCGACTCCGGCGAGCAGGCGCTTGAAATTGCAGAGGCGCTGATTCGTTCGGGTGCGATAGATATAGTCGTCATAGACTCGGTTGCGGCGCTTGTTCCTCAGGCGGAAATTGACGGAGATATGGGACAGTTTCAGGTCGGCTCACAGGCAAGACTTATGTCGCAGGCGATGAGAAAGCTGTCGGGTTGTGTAGCAAGCTCTAACTGTATTTGTATTTTTATTAACCAGCTTCGTGAAAAGGTCGGCGTTGTATACGGCAATCCCGAGGTTACCGCCGGGGGGACCGCCCTTAAATACTACGCCTCCGTTCGTATTGATATTCGTCGTAAGGAAATTTTGAAATCCGGTACCGAAACCTACGGCAACAGAATTAAATGCAAGGTTGTGAAAAACAAGGTTGCGCCGCCTTTTAAAATTGCGGAATTTGACATTCTCTACGGCAAGGGTATTTCCAAGGTCGGAGAGATACTCGACATAGGTGTAAATCTTGACATTATTGAAAAATCCGGCTCGTGGTTCTCGTATAACGGAGAGAGAATCGGACAGGGTCGTGACAGGGTTCGTGCATTTTTAGAGGAAAATCCCACTGTCTCCGACGAAATTGAGGAGAAAATCCGCACAGTACTTGCTGAAAAGCAGGACGGTGCCGAGTCCTTCGGAGTTAATGAGGACGAAGATTACGATCTCGTTCTTTCTGCCGGATTTGACAACAAAGAATAACTCGGGCAGGCGAGCGGCGACGGGCAGTTCGTTGCTTGTTTAGTCGTAATTGTTCGACAGGGCTCGGTGAGTGGAGTTTAGCTGAAATCAACGAATGCCGTTTAGCTTAACTCAGTGAGCGGCGTTTAGCTGAAATTCAAAAACAAATTGCGAACAGAGGAGCCCTTTACAGCCCATATATTACATAATAAACGCATATCATGCCGAAAAGGATGAAAATATATGAACATACAAATTAGCTCCATTACAAAAAAATACGGAAAAGAACAAGTTTTGAAGGACATAAATCTCTTCATGACAGGCGGCGAATGTGTCGGCATATTAGGAGCGAACGGATGCGGAAAGTCCACTCTTCTGTCTATTCTTGCAGGAATACAGAAGCCCGACTCCGGAGCGTTTATTTCCG
>JAQXHN010000014.1 GCA_029007295.1 Clostridia bacterium
AAACAGTTGCAGCTAATGGGATATGATGCTGATATAATCAATTTAAGACCACAAAGTCAAAAAGACGCATATCCTAAAATTCCTATAGCTCATAATCTTCTATATAAAATTTACTATAAAATTATTCAAAGCAGCCTTAATAAGAGATATGATAATTTTGAGAGATTTATAAATGACATTTTGCCAACCACGAAAACGGAATATGCAAGCACCGAAGAATTGAAAAATGCGAATTTTAATTACGATGCTTACATTTGCGGCGGCGATCAGATATGGAATCCGGTTTGTCAAGATTTTGAAACCGCATATTATCTTCAATTTTTAGATGAAAGCAATTCGGCAAAAAAAATCTCATATTCGCCGTCGCTGGGCAAAACAAAATTTGACGAAGAAATACTTAAAAATATTTCTTGTTGGGTGGATAAATTTGATTATATTTCGGTAAGAGAAAAACAGGGCGCAGAGATAATAAGCAAGCTTACCGATAAACCCGTAAATGTTGTTTGCGACCCGGTTATTTTACTTGAAAAAAAACATTGGGACGATTTTGCCGCCACTCATAATATAAAGGAACCGTATATGCTTGTGTATTTTTTAGAAAATAATCACGGCAGAAAAGACTTTGTAGACGAATTGTCAAAAAGGCTTGGGTTAAAGGTGGTTGTTCTTACCGAGTATTTGAGAGATATTGTAAAACCGTATATAAAAAAATACAGTGCTTCGCCTGAGGAATTTGTCGGCTTGTTCAAAAATGCGTCGTTTGTTTACACAAACTCTTTTCATGGTACTGCATTTGCTACAATTTATAATAAACCGTTTATATCGGTGATTAATCCCGATCAGGAAAATGCAGTAAATAACAACGACAGCAGAAAGATCGACTATCTTACATCAATCGGCTTGCAGGACAGAATTGTAAAAAATGAATTACCGTCAAAGGAAGTATTGATGAATTGCGACTTTACAACAGCAAATAAGAAAATAGAAAAATTCAGAGAAAAATCGTATAAGTATCTTTGCGATGCGCTTGGAGAATAAAATGAACCCGCTTGTTTCAATTATAGTACCGATATATAAGGTTGAAGAATATTTGGACGAATGCGTTGAAAGCATTGTTAATCAAACATATTCTGATATTGAAATTATTTTAGTTGACGACGGGTCGCCCGACAAATGCCCTCGGCTTTGTGACGAATGGGCAAAGAAAGATGATAGAATAAAGGTTATTCACAAAGAAAACGGTGGCGTAAGTTCCGCCAGAAATGCCGGAATAAATATCGCCAAAGGCGAGTGGATTTGGTTTGTTGACAGTGATGATAGTGTTGAAAAAGATGCACTTGAAGAATTATCTGAATACTTCAATGCAGCGGATTTGATTGCGTTTAATGCAAAAATTGATAAACTGTATACAAAGGACGAAAAATTCTTTGATAGCTATTATTTTAGGTATCAATTTGGTTTTGAACCTTGGAATAAGCTTTATAAAAAATCTATTATTGTTGATAACGATTTGCGGTTTGATACAGAAGAAACTGTTGGTGAAGATTTACTTTTCAATATTACATATTATCAATATGCCGATAAGTATAAATTTTCTACATCAAAATATTATAATTTTGCCTATAATTTTAATTTTTCTAAATCAATTTTTTATAATTACCGAGTGGTTTATTTTTCTGCTTTTATGTCAAATAATGAAAAACGGCTCGAACAGCAGTTAAGGTTGTATTCAAAGATATATGACATTTATAAAAACAAATTAGATGAGAGAATTTTGGTTCAATTATTCATCATGCATTTGATTTCCGGTATAAATCAAACCGGCAAATCAAAAATAGGAAAGAGCAACTGCAAACTTATAACAAATAGTCTTAAAAAATATAATTTCAGTAAAAAAACGCTTAATTTAGCAATAGAAAATTTTCTTAATTGTGAAAACGCTTCTTTTTTAGGAAAAATTAGAATAAAAATCTTTTTCACCTTACTTCATATAAGTGTAAAGCTTGCCATTATGGTAATATGAGGAGTGATATATATGGAAATGCCGCTTGTGTCATATGTTTTAACAGCCTATAATATTGAAAATTTCATTGAAGAAAGTGTTAAATGTGCTTTTAATCAGACCTATCAGAATTTAGAAATAGTTTTATCTGACGATTGTTCAACAGATAAAACTTTTGATATTATGAAAAAAATGGCTGATGAATATAAAGGACCTCACAAAATAGTTTTAAACAGAAACGAAAAAAATATGGGCATTTCTCAACATATGAGCAGGTGCTATATTGAACTTGCAAGCGGCGAAATAATAATTGCGGCTCACGGTGATGATATTTCTGTGCCGGAAAGAACACAGATTTCGGTTGATTTTTTGTTAGAGAATCCTGAATATACAGCGGTGTCTATGGGGGTTATCGCTACTGATAAAAATGGTCTGCCTATTAAAACAAAAGAGCACAATGCTACCGTTGATGAGTTTCATTCATATGATTTTGAAACAGGGGGAAATATACCGGCACCATCTCGGGCGTTTTTAAAAAAAGTAATGACAATATTCGGAACTTTAAATCATGATTGTCCCACAGAGGATGAATTGATAACTTTTAGAGCATTGATGCTTGGTAAAAATGCGTTTTTACCTGAAATAGGTGTATATTATAGAAAACATGAATCAAGTAATTCTAATCCGGAATATTTTGACAGATTTCCATTAGAAAAAATATTAAAACAACAAAATGATGATATGGAAAAGGCTGTTGAATTTGGTCTGATTACTAAGGAACAAAAAGAAGCAAAGTACAATAAGTTATACAAAGGAATGGTTATAAGAAAACGATATAGACGCTACTTTGCTGATAGAAGTATATCTAATTTAATTAAGTTGATTAAGCCAAATGACATTAGTTTTAGAGGAAAGTTATCATATATTAAACAGCATATTCTATATATAAATAATGAGAGGTAAATATATGAATGAGGTTTATTTATACCAGCATGGAGGTGCCGGTAATCACGGGTGTGAGGCAATTGTACGTTCAGTATCAAAAATATTAGATAAAAGGATGAATTTGATTTCGTTTAGACCAAACGATGATAAAAAATATGGTTTAGATGAAATTGTGAATAATATATATCCCGTTGAATATCCAAAAGGAATAAACATAAACAGATTGTTTTTATATTTTACCAGACATGTTTTAAAGAATGATAAATTTGACTACTGTTATATGTTCAAGCAAATTATTAAAGATAGCGGTAATCTATTGATATCTATAGGCGGGGATTTGTATTGCGGTAAAGACACTTCTTTATTAGCGGTTGTCAATGAAAAAGCATCTAAGAAGAATAAGTCTGTTCTTCTTGGTTGTTCAATTGAGCCTTATAAATTAGATGATGAAAGAGTAGTTGTAGATCTTAAAAAATATGATGCTATTATTTCCAGAGAATCTATAACATACAATGCACTGATTGAAAAAGGTATCAAAAAAAATGTTATTTTATGTGCGGATCCGGCTTTTCAACTTGATTATGAGTTTAAAAATGATGTGGAGGGATTTGCAGAAGGAAATACAGTTGGTTTAAATATCAGTCCACTGTTACTTAGTTATTCTTCAAATGCCGAGATTGTGAAGAGAAATTTTGATAACCTAATTCACTATATAATTGAAAATACATCATATCAAATAGCGCTGATTCCGCACGTAGTCTGGTCCGGTGTAAGTGATTATGACATTCTAAAAGAGTATTATCAAAAGTATCATAACACCGGGCGAGTATGCCTTGTGGAGGACGACAGTTGCGTAAAATTGAAGGGATATATTTCAAAATGCAAGATGTTTATGGGCGGAAGAACGCATGCAACAATCGCTGCTTATTCCACTTGCGTTCCAACAGTTGTATTTGGGTATTCCGTAAAATCGAGAGGAATAGCGACGGATTTATTTGGAACAACTGAAAATTATGTTTTACCTGTCAACGAGTTAAAAGATGACAACGAGTTTGTGGAATCGTTTAAATGGTTAAACAAAAACTGTGATGGTATCAAAGAACATTTAACCAATATAATGCCTGATTACAAGCATTCTTGCTATAAAATTAAAGAACTTCTTTTAAACGTATGTGGAGAGTATTTTGATGATTGAAATAATAGATAAGTCAAAATGTACTGGCTGCACTGCATGCAAAAGTGCTTGTCCTAAAGCGTGTATTACAATGGTAGAGGACTCTGAGGGCTTTTTATATCCGGAAGTAAATGAAAAACTATGTGTGGGCTGCGAAATATGCAAAAAGATTTGCCCAATAATTCATAATAATCCCAAAAACATAGTGGAAAAGGCGTATTCGGCAAAATCATATGACAAAGAAATTCAATCAATAAGCTCGTCCGGAGGCGTGTTTTATTCCATTGCAACAGAGTTTATAGAAAACAGTTCGATTTTTGCGGCTGCATTTGATGATGATTTTGTGTTGCGCCATTCAGAAATATCAAATCGTGATGAATTAATTAAATATGTTGGTTCTAAATACTTGCAAAGCGATCTGGGAAATACTTTTTTTGCAGTTGAAAAGCGATTGAAAGAAGAAAAGTTTGTTATATTTATAGGAACGCCATGCCAGGTTGCGGGTTTGAAGAACTTTTTAAAAAAGGATTATTCGAATTTATTAACAGTTGATTTCATTTGTCACGGAGTGCCCTCACCATTAGTATTTAAAAAATATTTGTGTTATATTTCAAAAGATGGGATACATAATATCCAATCAGTTTCATTTCGAGATAAAACACATGGTTGGGAAGATTTTTCATTTAGAGTTAATTATCTGAATGGTGACTCTACAATTATAGGCAAAAATCACGATTTGTATTTAAAGGCATTTTTTGATAATGTTTTTCTCAGACCTTCATGTTATAATTGTCGTTTTAAATCTTTGAATAAATACAGTGATTTGACATTGGCGGATTTTTGGGGAGTGAAAAAGAAAAATCATTCTCTGTATGATGAGAATGGCGTTTCTGTTGTATTGGTGAATTCAAAAGCAGGCGAGAGTATTTTTGAACTTTGCTCAAAAAATATGAACTGTTCAGAAATATCAATAGAAGATGTAAAATCTACAAATAGTGCATTACTGTCATCGGCAAAAAACAGTATTACGCGAAAAATGTTTTTCAAAAAAATGAATAAAACATCAATAGATAAGAATTTATCGGAATGTTTGAATCCAGGCATAAAGACCAGAATTGAGTTAAAGCTATTGATCGGGAATAAATATGGAAAAGAAAAGTAGTATTAAGAAAAGTTCATATAATATTTTTTCGAGTGTAATGGGGCAAGTATTGACTATTGCCTTAGGAATAATTATACCAAGATTATATCTTGTAAATTTTGGTTCTGAAATCAATGGGCTTTTAAATTCTGTTAATCAAATTTATGTTTATTTCGGCCTTTTAGAGGCAGGTGTGGGCACAGCAACACTTCAAGCGCTTTATAAGCCTGTAGCACAGGAAGATAAAAATTCAATTTCAAGAATTATGGCGGCAACTGACCGTTTTTACCGTAAAACGGGGTGTATATATTTAGCAGGCGTATTGATATTCAGTATAGCTTATCCTGTTTTTGTCAGCAGCAATATTCCGAAATTGACGGTTTTTGCAGTTATCATCATTAACGGTATTCCCGGTGTTGTGGGATATTTATTGCAGGGAAAATACACTCTGCTTTTACATGCCGAGGGTAAGCAGTATATTATTACGAATTTAACAACTCTATCTACAATATTAGTTAATGTTGCAAGAATTGTTTTGGTTATTGCAGGGTTTAATATAGTTGTTATTCAGGTCGCTTACCTTACAATAAATCTTTTGCGCATACTTTATTTAATGCTTCATATAAAAAAGCATTATAAATGGATAGACCTTAATGCCGAACCCGATGTTAAAGCGATAGCTCAAAAAAATTCAGTGCTGATTATGCAAATCACAGATATGATTTTCAGGAATACTGATGTACTGATCCTCACATTCTTTTGTGATTTGAAAGTAGTAAGTGTATATTCTATGTACACAATGTTTTTTTCTATGATAAGTACATTCCTTGACGCATTTTCTCAAGGTTTTTCATTTGCACTGGGTCAAACGTATAACACAGATAGAGAAAAATATATAAGACTTCACGATGTGTACGAAACTTACAGAATGACTTTGGTCTTTGCGCTGTATACGGTTGCCTATGTTTTTATGACGCCGTTTTTAAGGCTTTACACAGCGGGTGTTACAGATATTGCGTATGTCGATAAATATCTGCCGCTTTTATTTGTACTCACATATTTGCTTTCGTGTGCTAGGGCAAATTCGGCATCATTAATTAACTATGCACAACATTTCAAACTTACTCAAAATAGATGTATTGCAGAGACCGTAATAAATATAGTTGTATCTATTGCTTGTGTGATAAAGTTTGGGATTTACGGTGTTTTGTTCGGAACCGTTGCGTCATTGTTATACCGTGCAAACGATATGATAATTTATGCAAACAAAAAAATTCTTAAAAGATCGCCTTGGGTTACATATAAGCGGTGGATAATTTTATTTGCAATCTTTGCTTTAGTAGTTGTTTTCAGCAATAGATTTGTAAATATTAATGCGGGTAATTATCTGACTTTGATTTTGTATGCCGCTGTATACACAATGGTTGTTTTTGCTTTATATTTCTCGGTTATCTCAATTTTTGAGCGTTCACAGGCAAAAGAAGCTTTAAGAATAGTTAAGATTTATATAAAAAATATCAAATTTAAATAACCTTATTTCGAATAATAATTATATAAAGTAATTGAATAATACGTAACTCCGATTGAAAAAACGAACGGCAATACTTTTAAGTGAGTTAAGCTTGCGGGAGGCAATGTATGAATCGTTTCTCTCATTCGGCTTTTACGAAAAATTTTCGTTGGTATCCGAAAAGCGAACAGGACGAACATGACGAACAAAAAGAAAAGCCGTTGCCGCATTTAATGCAGTAACGGATTTCTTTATTGAAAGACAAAGAGGACTTACTTTAAGTCGTTCTCGTACTTTTCAATCATTTTCTTCACCATCTGACCGCCGACAGAGCCTGCCTGACGGGAGGTGAGATCGCCGTTGTAACCTTCCTTGAGGTTAACACCGACTTCGGAAGCTGCTTCCATCTTGAACTTGTCAAGAGCAGCCTTTGCTTCGGGAATATTGATATTGTTACCCTTACTGTTTGCCATAATAAATGACCGTCCTTTCTTTCGGGCAATGCAGTCAAAAAGAAGAAAACCTTTCAAATAAAGAATTTACTTTTTAAACAGTGAATATCGGAACAATCCGTATACCAAAGCTTTAAAAAATTCGTATCAAAAGATAGTCTTTGCCAATCAACTGCAGTTGTTTTTCTTAGCCCGTTCAGAGCTTTTTCGCTCTGACAATATTATCTGCATTCGGCAATTATTTATTATAGGTAATTATTGGAAATATAATATATTATTTTCTGTTTTGAATCGGAAAAACTAAATGCGAAAAAATAAAAAATTAATGTATAGATAAAATGAAATAACTATTGATTTTTTAAAATAATATGTTACAATAAAAATAGGGAAGCAGGATTTTCGAATCCGATTGCACGAATCCTCAGTATTTTTTGATAGGAAGTTATGGGTATGAAGCGAATTATCAG
Source organism: Clostridia bacterium (assembly GCA_029007295.1). Classification (GTDB taxonomy): domain Bacteria; phylum Bacillota; class Clostridia; order Oscillospirales; family CAG-272; genus SUG1201. The sequence continues at coordinate 7,692 of JAQXHN010000014.1, forward strand.
TCTGCTTATATTTTTGGCCGTTCTTTTAGGGGTAACACCGACAACCTTCTCCGTGGCGGAAGCAGCATTTTCCGACGTGCCGACAACTGCTTGGTATCACGATGCCGTTATCCAGGCGGCGGATCTCGGATATTTTGCGGGAACGGGGAACGGAAACTTTTCTCCTGATATCTGCATTTCGAGGGCTATGCTCGTTACGGTTCTTGCAAAGGCGTCGGGAGATGAATTATCAAAATACAGGGAGCAGGCTTTTAAAGACGTTACAAGCGACGCATGGTACTTTGAGGGCTGTAATTGGGCGTCGGAAAAGGGACTCGTGACGGGCGTCGGCGACGGATACTATGCGCCGAATGCGAAGCTAAACCGGGAACAGTTCTGTGTGGTTATGTCGCATTTCCGAGATAAATTCGGGGACAGTGCGGAGCTGCAATACGATTATACCGAATTTGACGATGACGGTGCAATCAGCCAATGGGCGTACGATTACGTTCATACTCTCCGTCAGGCGGGGGCGATTCTGTCCAGGGTAGATAATTATTTTGTTCCGAAAGCAACGGTGACAAGAGCGGATTTTGCGGTGACATTACTGTCGTGTATGGGTATGCTTGATAATCTTCCCGAAGATCCGCAAAGACATATTTTTTCGATTTCCGTAACTCCCTCGCTCTCTTCTGTTGAGGAGCAGAAAAACACCTATGTTGATGTAAAGTTTATGCCGGAGGACGCTCATGACAAGGGTCTTGCGCTTTATTCCTCGGATGAAAGCATAGCGACCGTAGACGCGGCGGGAAATGTATACGCAAAAAAGCCGGGAAAGGTTACGGTTACGGCGGTTGCGACAGACGGAGGTCTTTCGGCAAGCTGTGAAATTACGGTAACTAAAAAACCGGAGCCTAAGCCCGAACCTAAGCCCCAGCCTCAGCCTATCGGCGGTATCAGAACAAATCTTGATCCGAACAAGCCCATGATAGCGCTTACCTTTGACGACGGACCTCATCCGACGTATTCAAATCAGATATTGAATATTCTCGAGCAGTACGCAAGCGTCGCAACGTTTTTTGAGCAGGGTATGAATGTTGACAGATATCCGGACGTTGTAAGAAGAGAGGCTGCGCTTGGGTGCGAGCTTGGTTCACATTCATATAATCATCCTCAGCTGACTAAGCTCTCTTATTCTCAAATAAGAAATCAAATGGATATGACGAATCAGGCATTCTATAAGGCATGCGGCCGATATCCCACCGTTATGCGTCCGCCGTACGGTTCAAGAAATGCGAGTGTTGACAGTGCCGTCGGACTTCCTTTGATCATCTGGTCGGTGGATACGCTGGATTGGAAATACAGGGACGCAAATTATGTGTACAACTATGTAATAAACCATGCCTATGACGGAGCGATTGTCTTAATGCATTCCATTCACGGAACAACGGCTCAGGCAATGCAGAGAATCGTACCGAAGCTTATTTCCATGGGCTACCAGTTAGTTACGGTAAGCGAGCTCGGATATTACAGGGGCTCTCCGTTAAAAGCCGGACAGAGATACTACAGCTTTCAGTAAGGAAAAACATGAAAAAATACAAGAATACTTTCCATAGAGTGAATATTACCGATACTAATAATCTGGGCTTCGGTATCGCCCGTATTGACGGTATTGTGACATTCGTTCCCGGCACGGTAACGGGGGATGAATGCGAGGTAAAAATAATAAAGGAAACAAAGAGTTATTTTGCGGCAAGACTTGAGAGTCTTGCCGTAGCTTCGCAATACCGCATTTTATCCGATTGTCCCGTTTCTGTAAGATGCGGAGGATGCGTATACCGTCACATCGACTACGAATATGAAAAGCAGCTTAAAAAGCAGTATGTAAAGAACGCTTTCCGAAAGGTCGGTATCGAAATAGACGTAGCCGATACCGTAAGCGATTCAAACATAAGCGCTTATCGCAACAAGGTGCAGTATCCTGTTTCCGCCGAAGGAGAAATAGGCTATTACGCCAACCATACTCACGATATTGTAAAGTGCGATAATTGCCTTTTGGAAAGCAAAAATATAGCGCCGATTTCATCTATGCTGCGCACTATGCAACATGAACTCAAAAAGGGCGGAGTACGTCATGTATATATACGGAGCGCAGAAAAAACCGGGCAAGTAATGCTTTGCTTTGTCACAAAGAGTGAAAAATTCGACGGCGGTTATGAAATGACAACTAAGCTGCTGAATGAATTTCCGAGTCTTAGAACCGTTATTCAGAATATAAATCCCGCAGAAGGAAATGTTATCCTCGGAAAAAAGAACAGAATAATCTACGGCGACGGATATATCGAGGACGAGCTTTGCGGACAAAGGTTTAAAATTGCTCCGATGTCATTTTATCAGGTGAACGCCGGCATGGCGCAGAAGCTTTACGAAAAGGCGGCACTGCTTGCCGATATCGGGGACGGTGACACGGTGGTGGATTTATTTTGCGGCGTCGGCACAGTAGGTATGAGCGTTTGTAGGGGCAAAAAATGCAATTTGCTCGGCGTCGAGATAGTGCCGGAGGCAATAAAGAACGCAAAGGATAATGCAAAATTAAACGGAGTCGAAAACGCTCGCTTTACGGTGGGTGACGCAAATGAAGCGGTACCGGAGATGGCCGATGTTGTGATTTTGGACCCGCCGAGAAAGGGGTGCGATGAAAGGCTTATTGCCACTCTTTCCTCACTTTCCCCCAAAAAAATTGTGTACATCTCCTGCAATCCTGACACCCTTGCACGGGATGTAAAGCGCTTTTCGGAAAAAGGCTATACCGCAGATACCGTGTACCCGTATGACCTGTTTCCCCGTACAGGACACTGCGAAGCGGTTTTGGTTTTGACTGAAAAAGCCGTTACGGAAAAATAAAAGTATAAATATTTCGGATATATGCCGGCTTAAGGACAATATGTTAAAATAAATACGCCGCCGAATAAAGAAAGAGCGCATTCGCTCACGGCATTTGCAATCCGACACAAAAGAGAGGAACAAAAAATGTGTACCGCAATAATTAAAAAAGGGGCGGATTTGCTGTACGGGTACAATCTTGACATTGACCCGCAGGTATGGGATTTTGAATTAATAAAGCGAAGAGATTTGTTTTCCGTCGGTATAAGGGTAGGCTCGACTCTGTATTACACTCACGGTGTAAACGCAAACGGCAGCTTCGACTGTCTGCCGTATATGAACGGAGAGGATATCGAAATTAAAGGCGGAAAAAGGTACAGGCTTGATTTGCTTTGCGACAGATATTTAAGAGGAAAAATAAGCTTTTCGGATGTCTGCGATATATTAAACAACCGTGAAATTTGCAATGCCAAAGGGGCTTCCATGCATTCGCTTTTGTGTAACGGCGAAGGGGACGCCTTGCTTATCGAACCGGGATACGGGATTAAGAAAATTAAAGACTGCTATGCGGTTGTAACCAATTTTCCCATATTGACGGCTCTTGAGGATTATTCCAATCCTTTTTTCGGAAAAGACAGGTACGATACCGCAACGGATATTCTGAAATCGTCTGAGCGCAACTTTGGATATAATGATATGCTTAAGCTTCTGAAGGAGCTTAAGCAGGACGGTCGGTGGGGAACGAGAATTTCGTTTGTCTATTCGAAAAACGAAAACGCCGTATTCTACTGCTTGAACGGAGATTTTGATAACGTCGGGCGCTGGGATTTCCGTTAATCTTATTACATGTTGCCGTTTTTATAGACGTGACAGGCGGTTTCAATAAATGCGGCGGCCGCTTTTGTGAGATATCGGTGCTTCTTGGAGACAATGCACATTTTTCTCGAAGCGTGTTCGCTGTTAATTCTGTAATACAAACAGCCCTGAACGGCTGTTTTTTTTACTAAAATATCCGTAACAAAGGTCGCTCCCATGCCGTAAGCGCACAGATTATATGCGGTAATCAGCTGGTCAAGAAAAATACCGGTCTTGGGTTCAAAGCCAAAATCCGAGCAAATGAGGGCGGCTCTTTGGTTCAAGTCATTTCCGGGCTTTAAAACAAGAAAAGGCTCGTCCTTAAACAGCGACAGGTCGATTGTTTTTCGTTTATAAAATTTTCCCTGCCTGATATCGTCGCCGCTGAGCGCAAAATCCGATAGCTTTTCGTTTATTTTATTTGAAGCGGAAACCGACAGGAGAACCTCTTCGCAAAACAGCTCTCTTGATTCGAATAAATCGCTGTCCTTGTCGTGGGAAACAAGCAAATCAATGGTCTCGGACAAGAGCTGGTTCCGCAGAATAGGCGAGTTGGATTCCATAAGCTCTACCTTGATGCCGCTGTATCTATGGTAAAACTCCATGATTATTTCCGGCAAAATAAATGAGGAAACGAAATTTTCTCCGCTAACCGTGATATGTCCGCTTTTAAGGTCGGAAATGTCTGATAAATGTTGCTTCATTGTATGCTCGATTGACAGAATTTCTTCGATTGATTTGATGTAGATTTTTCCCTCGTCGGTTAATTTCAGCGGTTGTGAGGCTCTGTCAAATATAATAATACCGAGCTCCTCTTCAACCTTTTTTACAGCAATGGAAATGGCAGGCTGAGAAACGAACAGCTTCTTTGCCGCACGGGAAAAGCTGCCCTCTTCATATACCGTGTAAATATACTCATGTTCCTTCATAATTCACCTATAAAAATATTTTATAAATATTATAACATTATTGTATTTGATTATATCACAAAAATATGGTATAATCAATAGCAAATAAACTATCGGAGGAAATATGATGAAAAAGATTATATCCGTGATTTTGGCGGCCGTAATGCTTGTTCTTTTCTGCGCATGCGGTTCGACGTCAAACAACAACAATAATTCAAATGACACCGGCTCCGGCGATAATTCAGGCGTAATAAAGGCGGAAAGCAACGACTCTTTGCGCTTTGTAACAGGCGGCGAGTCCGGAACATATTATGCGTTCGGCTCGGTTATAGCTCAGCACGCTACCAACAACATCGGCATCAACGTTACGGGTATCGTAGGTAACGGCTCTAAGGCGAATGTTGAAGCTCTTCAGGCATTTGACGCAGAGCTTGCATTCTGTCAGAGCGACGTTATGGCTTATGCGTACACGGGCACGAACCTCTTTGAGGAGCCTATTGATTGCTTTAATACCGTTGCGGCTCTGTACACGGAGCAGGTTCAGATAGTAACTCTTAACAAGGATATTAAGACGGTAGCGGACCTTGAGGGCAAGAAGGTTTCCGTCGGTGCTGCCGGCTCGGGCGTTTACTTTAATGCGGTTGATATTCTTTCCGCATACGGAATAGGCGATCGCGACGCAGAGGGCAAGTTTACAAAGATCGACGCAACATATCAGTCGTTCGGCGACAGTGCGGACGCTTTAAAGGACGGTAAGATCGACGCCGCATTCATAGTTGCGGGCGCTCCGACAACAGCGATTACCGACCTTTCCACAACAAAAGACGTTTACCTCGTTTCTCTTGACAAGGAGCATATCGACTCTCTTATTGAAAAGTCGCCTTACTATACGGAGTGCGTAATAGCAAAGGACGTTTACAACACCGAAGAGGACATAGAAACAGTCGGCGTGGGCGCTGTGATTTTGGTTAGAGAGGATGTATCCGACGACGCTGTTTACAAGCTCACAAAGGATATTTTTGACAATTACGAGGACCTTGTTGACAGTCACGCAAAATACGGCGAGCTGTCGTTTGAATATGCTACAAGCATCACAAGCGTTCCTTATCACGCAGGTGCCGCAAAGTATTTTGAGGAGAAGGGCTTTACCGTTTCGTCGGTTGCAAAATAAGCTCTAAATACAAAATAAATCGGACAGAGCGATGTTACCAAGCCATCGCTCTGTTTTCTCACTGAAATCAATCGAAGGGAAACCGTTTTCCAACTAACGGTCAGGGAAAATATAATGATAGCATTGGGAATCATTCTGATTGTTGCCGGCTTGACATCCTATCTTGCGGGCTATACGCAGAATACAAGTCCGATGTATATTCAAATGTATAAGAAGAAGCCGCCTATGGTTTCGGGCGATATTCTTATTTATGCGGGGATTGCAGCGGCTGTAATAGGCGTTTTGCTTATTGCATTAAATGTGTTCTTAAAAATCAGGCGCAAAAAAAACGGCTCTGTATCTGCCGCTGCCGAATCCGAGGCCGACAGCGTAGACGATATTATGAAAAAGTACGACAAGGAGTCAAATACCAGAATTTGGACAGGCGGCGCAAAAATCGTCATCAATGCATTGATGATAGTATTTTCGCTTTACTGCATTTGGATGACTCTTCGTTCAACCGCACAGCCCGAAGCCAAGCTTGCTATGTTTTTAGGCTGTATCACGATTGTCGGATATTTGAATTATCCCTTCAGTAAGAAAAATGTTATTGCAAACAAAATGCCGGTATACGATATTATTCTGATGGCGGCAGGAGCGTTTTGCTTTTTCTATTTTGCTTTTAACTCTTACGATATTGTGGTTAATATCGGTACAAAGCTGGAATCCGTCCATGTTATTTTGGGCGTTGTAGGCATTTTGGTTTTGGTTGAGCTATGCCGCAGATGCGTCGGTATACCGATACTCTTTATTGCGGGCGCCCTTTTTGCGTATACATTTTATAATGAATATTCCTACGCCGTACAATACGGAAAGGGAATATATGATGTCTTAAAGAAGATAATTCAGACGCTTTTCTACACAACTAACGGAATAATCGGAACACCCACAAACGTATGCTATACGTATATTGTGTTGTTTATTATTTTCGGCGCATTTCTTGAAAGAACGGGAATTGCAAATTATTTTATTTCATTTGCAAACAGAATTGCCGGTAAATCCTCCGGAGGTCCTGCAAAGGTTGCGGTTATATCCTCGGCTCTTTGCGGAATGGTATCCGGCTCGTCGGTCGGAAATACCGTTACAACAGGCTCGGTGACCATTCCAATGATGAAGAAGACGGGCTATAAGAGTGAATTTGCGGCGGCAGTTGAAGCGGCGGCGTCCACGGGAGGACAGATCATGCCTCCCATCATGGGAGCGGCGGCGTTCCTCATGGCGGAATACATGAAGATACCGTACGCAAAGGTCGCAGTCATGGCTATCTTCCCGGCGGTACTGTATTTTACGGGAATATTCATTGCCGTGCACCTGGAGGCAAAAAAACTCGGTTTAAAGGGTATTCCCAAGGAAGAGCTTCCGAAATGGGGCTTTTTGGCAAAGAATTTTTATCTTATAATTCCGCTTGCCGTGCTTATCTGGCTCGTTTCAACGGGAACCAAAACAATGGCAAGCTCTGCGGCGATTTCTATTTTGGTTGCCTTTGTTGTCGGCGGTATCAACACCGTAGCCTCATCGCTGAAGCAGAGGGTGACCGGACAGAGCGTCGGTAAGGCTTTGACCGGCGGTATAAAGCAAACGGGCTTTCAAGCGGCGGACGCACTTGTCGCAGGCGCAAGAGGCTCTGTTACCGTTGCGGTTGCCTGTGCAATGGCGGGTATTATCGCAGGATGCATTACGGTTACCGGCCTTGCCTCTACCCTGATAAATGCGATTGTACAGATTGCCGGAGATTATACCATTGTAGGCTTGTTCCTCACTATGATTTGCTGTATCATACTCGGAATGGGAGTTCCCACTACGGCAAATTATTGCATTATGGCGTCGACCTGTGCGCCTATTCTCATTAAACTCGGTTTCCCGACGGTAGCGTCACACTTCTTTGTTTTCTACTTCGGTATAGTAGCCGATATTACGCCGCCGGTTGCTTTGGCAGCGTTTGCCGGCTCCGCTATTGCCAAATCAAATCCGATGAAAACTGGCTTTAACGCAACAAAGCTGGCTATTGCCGCATTTGTTGTGCCATACATATTTGCATACAGCCCGCAAATGCTTTTGACCGGTGCGGGAGCATGGTACGATGTGGTGCTTATCGTAATATCCGCTATGCTCGGACTGTTCTCACTGGCGGCGGCTCTGAACGGTTTTTTATTCAAAAAAATCCCCGTTTTATTGCGTGTGATTTTGATTGCGGGCGGACTTTGCATGATGATTCCCGGTTGGATAACGGATATTGCGGGATTGGCGGTGCTTTCTGCGGTAATTGGATTCCAGTTTTTATCAAACAAAAAATCAGCTGCAGCAGTATAGCTGAATTATGAAAAAATACCGTACAACAGCTTTTATGTCTGTTATACGGTATTTTTATTATTGCCGAAAATTAAACCGACGGTTTTTCCGTCGGTTTAAAAATTATTTTTAATTTATATATTCACTGAACGAACCAGCCGCCTTGCTTGCCGTCCTGAGCCCTGCTTATCTTGGCGCATTATGCTGTCGGAGAGTAACGAATGATTGATTTATCAGCCGAGTCTTCCGAGCTGTGAAACGTTTATAACTAACGTATCTGCGTCAAATAAATCGTTCGGATTGTAGAAGCGAATAATCAGATTTGTTTCGTTTGTAAGCTTTGAAGCCTCGTAGTCAAATTCGTATGTACCCATGTTTGAGAGAACGGGGTCGTTTTGACCGACCTTGTCCGTTTGAGTTGATTCCGAGGTTTCAAGACCTGTGGGGTCGTTTGTAACTGTAATGGAATTTTCATCAACAGGGTAGCTGATGTTGAATTTGCGTTCGCCTGTAAAGCTGTATTTAATTGCGAAATGAATTTTATTGCCGTTTTTTTCAGCCGTAACGGATGAAATCTTGTTGTCTGTATTGTTGTATGCAATATCAAAGGGCAAATTCAGGGAATCGATCTTTTGCTCTTTTGCCTCCGCCAAAGCCTTGTCAAGATCCAGCTTGATTATATAGTCGTCTAAATTTGTCTGCTTGTCCAGCAAAAATCCTATCTCCAGCGTTTCACCCTTGGCGTCTTTGATTTTTTCTTCGGGAATGTCAATCTGACATGAGGTGCCGGTTGCCGACGTTGTAACAACGCCGGTTGTATCGAAAATAAACGGATCGTTTACGGTTCTTGCATAGTATCTGCCTGTTTGAACGGTGGCATATACCACATTAATTACATAATTTTTTCCTATTTTTGCAACGGAAGCATTTTTAAAACGAAGCTGATCCGAAACTATCTCATTTTGAACCTCAACCTCTTCAAAGCCCTTCGGGGTGGCTGCGGGGTCGATATTTTCGGTTTGATTACTGTCTGTGTCAACGGCGCTCGAATTTGTATCGTCTGCAGAGTCGGCCGTGTCTTCGACAGAGGTTGTTACGCTTGAATCGGTTGCGTTATTTGACGATTTGTTTTCGTTCTTTTTGCCGCATGAGGCAAAGGCTGTTACGGCAAGCGCCGCCAAAAGGGCGCACAATATTTTCTTAAACATGTTTTCCTCCGAAATAATGATTTTATATCTTTTTTTATTTTTTTACTGATTTTAAGAGGCTGAATACATTATAGGCTGTTTTATATAGACCGGAAGCGTTGTATTTCATCGCTTTTTCCATAGGCATAGCCTTTCTTTGTATGGAAAAAACGGCAGAAACTCCCATTTCGTAAGAAATGTCGGTCTCCTCGGCGCATCCGCAGAAAACAATCAACGGAATGTTTTTTTTCTTCGTCCTGTTGGCAATGCCGGAAATAGCCTTTCCGAATACGCTTTGAGAATCGAATTTCCCCTCGCCGGTGATAACCGCATCACAAGAGTCGAGCATATCTTCGAATTTTGCAATGTCAAGCACGACGTCGATACCTCGCTTTAGTACGGAAGACAGGAAAGCGACAGTTCCTGCACCGCATCCTCCCGCCGCTCCTGCACCGGGCAAAACGGATACGTCGGTTCCTATATCTCGCTTTATTATTCCGGCAATGCTGCGAAGTCCCGAATCAAGCCGCAAAACAGCGTCCTTGTCGGCGCCCTTTTGCGGTGCAAACACATAGGATGCGCCGTTTTCCCCGTACAGCGGATTGTCAATATCGCACATCGTCTGAAAATCCGATTCGGCAATTCTCATATCAATACCGGACATGTCAATTTTCGCAACGTCCGAAAGGGTGCCTCCGACGGGGATAAAAGCATTTCCGTCCTTATCCGTAAATCTAACGCCTAAAGCTGCCGCCATACCGCAACCGCAATCGTTGGTCGACGAACCGCCGAGCGCAATAATGAATTTGCGAAAGCCTCTGTCGAGCGCATCCTTGATAAGCTCTCCCACACCGTATGTCGTGGTTTTTTCGGGATTCAGAGGATCTGTCATCGGAAGACCCGCCGCCGTTGCCAATTCTATTACCGCAGTATCGCCGAGCCGTCCGTAATATGAGTCTGAGCTTTCAAAGTGAGGACCTGTGACTTTAATATTAATATGTGAAGCGCCCAAAGCGTCTACGGTGCCCTCGCCGCCGTCTGCGACCGGGACGCATCTGCAGTCGATTTTCGGATATACGGCGCTTGCCGCCTTTTTAATAATCTCACATACCTCGAACGATGAAAGTGTACCCTTAAACGAATCGGGTGCAATAACTATTTTATGCATTATGCGATTTCCTTGTAATAAATTCGTTATATTTTACCACAATATTTCGATTATGTCAATAAAATTAAAATAATGTTGAAAATAAATCAATGCGGTGGTATAATATTATTAATACCGTATAGGAGGCAGAAAAATGAATAAAGAATCACAGTATCTTCCGTTTAGCGAGCGCACGGGGGAAAAATCGGTTGTATATTTTACAAGGGATTTATCGGGTAACGGTCTGAAAAAGGTTTACTCCAAAATAGGAGAAAGAATGAAGGGCAAAATAGCCGTAAAGCTTCATACGGGCGAACAGAACGGACCTAATATTATTCCGCCCGAATGGGTAAAAGCTTTGATTTTCGATAAAATTCCCGGAGCTGTTATTGTCGAAACTAATACGTTCTACGATTGGGAAAGATACACTACCGAAAAGCACCGCAAAACATTGGAAATAAACGGATGGACCTTCTGTCCCGTTGACATTCTCGATTCCGAAGGTACCGCATTGCTTCCTATCGGCAAAGGCAAGCACATGGAGAGTATTTCCGTTGGCAAAAACCTTCTTAACTACGACTCTTTACTCGTTTTGACTCATTTCAAGGGACATACAGCAGGGGGAATAGGCGGCTCCAATAAAAATATCGGAATAGGGTGCGCAGACGGCAGAATAGGAAAGGCTCAAATTCATCAAAGAGAAGGCTCCGACGATATGTGGTCTATTGAAAAGGAAGAGTTTATGGAGCGTATGACCGAATCCGCCAAGGGAACGGTCGATTATTTCAAAGAGAATATCGCATATATCAATGTTATGAGAAATATGTCCGTTTCCTGCGATTGCGAGGGAGTGGGCGCCGCACCTGTTGTGACGCCGAATATCGGAATTATCTCATCCGTTGATATTCTGAGCGTCGATCAGGCAAGCGTAGACCTTGTTTATGCTTTGAAGGAAGGGGATAAGCACGATTTGTTCGAAAGATTTGAAACGAGACACGGGTTCCGTCAGCTCTCTTATATGAAAGAGCTTGGAATGGGCAACGACCGTTATGTCTTAATCGATCTTGATAACGGCGAAAAAGAAATATCGGCAGAGGAAGCAGTAAAAGACGTAGTACCGTTTTGCATATAAAGAAATGTCAAATTTAAGAAAATTTATTTCATATTATAAGCCACACAGAAAGCTTTTTATTATTGATATGGTGTGTGCGTTTATCGTAGCGGCGGCGGATTTGTTCTACCCTATGATAGCAAAGAATATCATAAACGATTATATACCCGACAGAAACATCCGTGCGGTTATCGTGTTTTGTATTATTTTACTCGGGATATATGTAATAAAGGCTCTTTTGAATTTTGTTATTCAGTATTGGGGTCATATCGTGGGCGTCGGCATACAGGCCGATATGAGAAGAGATGTTTTTTCGCATTTGCAGACCTTGCCGTTTTCATATTTTGATGAAACGAAAACCGGAACAATAATGTCGAGAATCATAAACGACCTTATGGATATTTCGGAGCTTGCCCATCACTGCCCGGAGGATTTGTTTATTTCTCTTGTCACTCTTATCGGCTCCTTTATTATGCTTGCGAAAATAAATATTATGCTTACGCTGATTGTATTTGCGGTCGTGCCGATACTTGTTGTTTACTCTGTGGTAATGCGTCTTCGCATGAAGAACGCTTTCAAGCTGTCTAAGGAAAAAATTGCGGAGATTAACGCAAATATCGAAACGAGCATATCCGGAATTCGTGTTGCAAAATCCTATACGGCGGCCGAGCATGAATTGGAACGGTTCGACAAGTCAAATGAGGATTTCAAAAAAGCGCGCCGTCAGGCATATAAGGCGATGGGTCAGTTTCATTCCGGAATGACGTTTTTTACCGATTTTCTCTATGTTGCCGTAATATTTGCCGGAGGTCTTTTCAGATATAACGGTATGATTAACGACGGCGAGCTTGTCGCTTATCTTCTCTATGTGACTATATTCCTGAATCCGGTAAAGCGCCTGATTTCATTCTTCGAGCAGCTACAGGACGGAATGACGGGACTTAACCGCTTTTTTGAGCTTATGGATGTGAAATCCGAGGAAGAATCCGAAAATGCAATCAGCGTTCCCGCAGGATCGGTAAAGGGAGATATTGAATTTGAAAACGTATCGTTCGCCTATCGGGCAAGAGAAGGGGAGGACGAGGGCAATCATGTAATTGATAATTTCTCACTTGAAATCAAAAGGGGGAAATGCATTGCGCTTGTCGGTCCCAGCGGTGCCGGTAAAACGACTCTTTGCCACCTGATACCGAGATTTTATGAGCTTGATTCCGGTTCAATAAAGCTTGACGGCAGGGATATTAAGGATTATTCAAGAAAGAGTCTGCGGGAAAACATCGGCATGGTTGCTCAGGATGTATTTCTGTTCAACGGAACCGTTAGCGAGAATATCGAATACGGCAAACTTGGTGCGAGCAGGGAGGAAATTATCGAAGCCGCAAAGAAAGCCAATATTCACGATTTTATTATGTCGCTTGAGAACGGGTACGATACGAACGTGGGAGAGAGGGGCGTAAAGCTCTCCGGCGGTCAAAAGCAGAGAATTTCCATTGCAAGAGTATTTTTAAAGAATCCTTCTATTCTTATTTTAGATGAGGCGACCAGCGCACTCGATAACGAAACGGAGGTACAGATTCAGGCGTCGCTTGAGGAGCTGATGAAGGGAAGAACCTCGATAGTTGTGGCTCACCGTCTTTCCACGGTTCGTCATGCGGACGAAATCGTCGTTATTACAAAAAACGGTATCGAGGAAAAGGGTAGTCACGACGAGCTGATGGCTGAAAACGGGATTTATTCGCGCCTTTACGGTTACAGCGTAAAGTAATTTCATAAAATGCCGTAAAGAAATACTATGAAATTGAAACAAGTGAATTATTACAAGACGTTATTTCTATTCAAAAAATTGTTTCAGATTGTTTTGCGGTATGACACAATAATAATGTAGTATAGCATTGGACAGTAAAACTATAGCTGTCGAAAAAAAATAAAAAGGAATTACCTTTATGAAACTGACAAAAAGATTGATTGCTTTGATTTTGAGCCTTTTGACCTTAATATCCGTGCTCGGCTCGGTTTCGTCAAGTGCATCTGATGATTTTTCCGATGTCGATAAGGGAAAATGGTACTATGATGCCGTGATGTGGTCTTTGGAAAAGGGCTTTTTCAAGGGTACGTCGGAAAACACTTTTTCGCCTGACAGTACTTTGACAAGAGGCCAGCTTGTTACCGTGCTTTCCGCTTTTGACGGTTCGAATACCGAAAAATACAAAAGCATTTCGAATTTTTCCGACGTTATAACCGGCTGTTTTTACACAGGTTCTGTTGAATGGGCAAGAAAATTCGGTATTGTTGCAGGCACGGGAGAAGGTAGATTTTCACCCCTGTCAGGCGTAACAAGAGAACAGTTTTGCGTAATGCTCAAGAGCTTTGTGTGCGATTATCTCGGCTATACCTTCGAATATGTTAATCCCGAGGTTAAGTTTACGGACGAAATCAGCCCGTGGGCAAAGGAGGCCGTAACATGGGCTCAGAGATGCGGACTTGTTTCCGGTACGTCTAAAACAACCTTTTCCGCAAAGGCAAAGTGCACGCGCGCAATGACGGCGCAGATTATTAAGAGAACCTACGAAGCAATTCCCAAGCAAAAGGTTGTGGCGTACTATCACCTGCAGGCAAGCTTAGGCAGCGATTACGAAACCGAGTACATTGATGTATTCAATTTGCATCCTACAAATGTAAAAAACGGTCCCGGCAGTGAAGCTCCGTTTAGCATGTCCTTCAATTATAATTCGATTACAAGCCTGAAAAATCGCTTAAGACAGAAAAACCCGGACGCAAAGTTTATTTTCACGGTTGCAAACGGCAGTCTTTCGGTATTTGAGAGCTGGCTTTTTTCATACTCAAACTGCGAAAGCTTCGCTTATTATTTTGCAAAAGCGGTAGAGGATTACGATTTTGACGGCGTGGATATCGACTACGAATTTCCGACAAATACCGCTCTCAGAGAAAATTTTGTGAAATTCATTATGTATCTGCGCGAGGACCTTGACGAGCTGAGTGCCAAGACAGGTAAGACTTATACTATTTCTTTGGCGGTTCCTGCGGGACAGTGGGCGTTTTCACTGTTTGATATTTGCGGTCTTGAGCCGTATGTGGATTGGTTCAATATTATGAACTACGACCTGTATTGCGGTTCCTCTCATAAGTTTGCACATCATCATGCTCCGCCCTACGATAATGCCGTTATTGCAGGCGGAAGCGTATGCAGTGACATAGCCTTGTACAAGGAAAACGGTATCCCCGCTTCAAAGATTGTTCCGGGCTGCGGAATGTATTCGAGAAGATTTAACAATGTTGAGCCCGGAGAAAACGGAGACGGACTGTACCAGTACGGTGAAATCGATGATTCCAACATTCATTACTCCGAGCTGCTCGGATACTATTATAAAAACGAAGCGACCGGAAAATATGAAGGAAAAAACGGCTTTACTTACTATTGGGATGATAATGCAAAAGCTCCTTATCTTTACAATGCCGAGTCAAAGCAGCTTTTGACGTTTGATAACGAAGAGTCCGTTTCATATAAGACAGAGCTAATTAAATCCGGACTTTGCGGCGGAATAATGGTATTCGACTATTGTACCTGCGACGGCGTTGGCTTCTTTAAGGCGCTCGATAAAATGCTCGCAAACAGATAAAAAGGTAATAAACATTTTATAGGAATCTCATTACCTAACGGGTTTTAATTTGTACGACAAAAACGCCTCTTTACGGTGAAAATAATAACTTAATAAATTTTACCGACTCCGCACAAAATGCGGAGTCGTTTTTTTGCATTTTTACCGTTATTGTTACTCCCCTTATGAAAGTGTTTTGATATTTCATACAAAGTTATTAAAAAATTAAAAGAAATAATAGATAAATTTGCACAATATTAAACGACAATTAGATAATTTTTAAAGAATGCATTGTAAGATTAGAACAGAAGATACGCTGATATAGGAAGCGTATGCGGAATTATCCCATTTTAGAAAGGAAGAAGTATGAAAAAAATTATTTCTCTCATTCTGACATTTGCAATGCTTGCCTCAATGGCAACATTCACTGTAACTGCCTCAAGCGGCGGTGTCAGGGAGAACGAAACGGCCTACCTGCCGTACGGAGCGCTTGATATTTCCGGCGAGCTTAATCCCGATAATTACTGCTCTATGGAATTTTCAGACGATACCGTAGGTTATTTCTGGGAGCAAAAACCGTTTACGGCAAATGCCGCACTGTACTTTCGTGCTAGCGACGACGGACTGTATTTTGCCGCAGACATAAACGAAAGCATCTCCTCCGGTAACAACTTTGTTCCGGCAACGGGCTTAGATGACATTAATAACAGCGGGCAGAGAAGAGAATACGGCTATAACGGCGACGTTATGACGCTGATGATAGACCCGGTCGGACTGTTTGAAAGGTCTGAAAAACAACGCACCGCATGGTACAATGTAGCTCTTTTTGAGGACGGTACCGTTCATATGTACCGCAGTCAAGTAAACGAAGCGGACATTACGGACGAGATTATCGCATACGGAGGTGAAAAACTGGATGAAGAGGGATGGTATTTCCAGACGTTCATTCCGTGGAGCATAATTATTGCCGACGCAAAGGCTATGCTCCCGGATGCGGATCTGACGGTCTCAGACATTACAAATAACGTAATAACAAGAGCTTCCTGTATATATATGGACAGATACCTGTACGAGGGCAATCGCCACACGTGGGGAAGATTTATTACGGTGTGTGAAAAGACATACGACGGTTATTTCGGAACCTCAACCTCCGGAACCGTAGCTAAGGCATACGGTCTGAAATTAAATATAGACAGGAACAACTCCCACAATTTCGGCGCTTGGAACGTCGTCAGCAGTCCCTCGTGCACTCAAGAGGGCTATGAAGAAAGAAAGTGCGCCGACTGTGATAAGAGCGAAACAAGAATAATTAAAGCGCTCGGTCACGATTGGAGCGACTGGTCCGTTGAAAAAGAGCCCACCGAATCGGAGAACGGACTCAAGTCGAGAAGCTGCAACAGATGCAAGGCGCGTGATGAGAAGATTCTCTCATATACGGAAACAGAACCTATTGTTGTTGTATATTACAATGCGACACAGTCAACCACAAGCTACGAATTTGAAAATATAGACGTACTGAATTTTCATCCGGCGCAGGTATTAGAGGCGGCGGGATATCCTGACAATCCCATAAATCTCAATTCAATGGCGCAGCTTCCTTTTGTCCGTTCAAAGGCAAGGGAGCAAAATCCCGATATTAAAATTACAATGGCAATCGCTAACGGAAATCTTTCCGTTTTTGAATCATGGTTAAATACCGATACGCACAGAAAGCAGTTTTCAAAATATCTTGTTGACGCCGTAAAAAAATATGAGCTTGACGGTATTGATATTGACTACGAATTTCCGAGCAATACCGACCTTCGGGATGAATATGTTCTCTTCATAAAGCAGGTCAGAGCCGATCTCGACGAGCTTTCTTATGAAGAGGGCAGAGAGCTGACCCTTACATTGGCGGTGCCTGCGGGACAGTGGGCGTTTTCCCTTTTTGATATTGTTTCGCTTGCCGAGAGCGTCGACTGGTTCAATATTATGAGCTACGACCTGTATTGCGGATCTAATTTCAAGCTGACGCACCATCACACCCCTGCATACGACAACAGTGCATATCCCGGCGGCAGTGTGGCATCCGATATTGCGCTCTATCTGTCCAAGGGTATTGCCAAGAACAAAATATGCGTCGGAGCGGGAATGTACGCCCGCCGTTGGACTAATGTTCAGTCCGACTCCGACGGACTTTTCTCGCAGGGACTTTGCGATGAAAGTAACATTCACTACTCCGAACTTCGTTCCTCTTTTGTCAATAAAAACGGTTTTGTAAGATATTGGGACGATAATTCCAAGGCTCCCTATCTCTATAATGCAGACGCTAAGATTTTCATTTCCTATGACGATGAAGAATCCGTTGCAGCAAAATGCGACCTTATTCTTGAAAACGGCATACGCGGTCTTATGGTATTTGACTACTGTACCTGCGACGGATGCGGATTCTTTGACCAACTCGCAACCTTTCTTGATTCCTCAACGGGCAATCACATCTGGGGAACATGGGAAACCGTTTCCGAACCGGATTGCGAAAGCAAGGGAATGAAAATTCGTAAATGCTCCTGCGGCGAGATTGAATATCAGGATGTTGACGCCTTGGGACACTCCTATGAAACCGAGTGGGTTAAAATTCCCACATCAACTGAAGACGGAGCATACAGACTGTTTTGTACAAGATGCGGCAAGGAGGAGCCGAGCGTTTCCACAGGATTAATCGCTTCGTCATATTGGGATACGGCGTCGAACGGAATGGAGTTCGAAATTGTTGACGGAGATATTGCGGTTAAGACGAATTCCAATGAAAAAATTAATCCTTTTGCAAAGGTAATTTCGAAATATACAAGCACACTCGACGGCTTTAACGTAAATGTAACTCCTTCGTCAGACACGGACTCGCTTGCGTTTTTCTTGACCAACGCCCATGATTGGTACGACGGCGAGGACGAATGGTCGGTAGGAGATATGGGGCACGGTGCCGGCAACTACCGTTACGGAATACTCAGAAATTCTCACCCGGCAAAAGAAAATACATACTGCGTGGTTCTTTGCGATAAGCTCGATATGGGTTGGTTTGTATATCCCGGAACTGCCGACGACGGAATTTTCGATACTGTAGTAAACCACACGGTATCTAACGGTAACTTCTGGGGATCTTTGGCTCGCGAGTGTAAATTTGCAATCGGAGAGGACATTGACTTTAGAATGTTTAACTGTTACAGCGAGGATGATTGCGATTGGTCTCTCGGATTTATTATAAACGACGAGTGGTTCTTTGATTCAAATTGCGTGTCCGCATTCCAAAGAGAGGAAAGCTTTGACGGATATTATTTCGGTATGATAGCTTATACCGAGGGAGCCGGAACTGCGAACGCCGCATTCAGAATCAACAGTATCGGGGACGACGAAACAAGCGCCGACTTTATGGGTCTGCCCCATTCCGAGCACGAGCACAGCTTCGGAAACTGGTACACCGTTATTGAAGCGTCCTGCAAATACCGGGGTGTGGACAAGCGTAAATGCACCTGCGGTATTTCTGAAAAAACATACAGCGAAAAAACAGAGCACAGCTTCGGCGAATGGACGGTTGTAAGCGAACCGACCGAAGCCTCAAGCGGGCTTAAAATCAGGAAATGCTCCGTATGCAATACCGTTGAAAGTGAAGCATTGGAGCCGATATCGACTAAACCCGTTGTCAGCACAAAGCGCCACCTTTTATCCGTAACAAAGGCTGATACAATTTCATATATCAGAATTGCATACGGAGAATTTACCGAAGCTGCCGATATTAAGAATGCGGTCGGAACGGTGTCGGTAAACGAACGCTATGTTTCGGACTCCAGCGTTAATAATGTGTATTTGAGAAGGATAGCCGACGAGGGAAAATATACGATATATATAAGATGTAAGGACGGCAGCGAATATATCGAGGGCTTTGAAATAGAAAATCCCGCCGAGCCTTTGTCCCGGGTCACATCAAACGGATACAAGGTAAACGTCGTAGGTCTTGACGGTGCTAAAGCCGTAAGAATTGCATACGGCGAATACGCAAACGTCCGTGAAATAAAGAATGCGGAAAAAGGCTACAGAGGAATTTCTGCAAGATATTTCGAAAATAATACTCTTGATTTTAAAATTTCTTCAAGCTTGCCGGAAGGAATATACACCGTTATCGTTGAATATGAAGACGGATATACGGAGATTCACAGCCTGAATATTGAAAAGAAAATGCCGACATATTCCCTTGACGGAAATGTATTAACCGTTGGTAATATTGACGAATTATCGCTGATAAGATACGCAAAAGGTGTGTATAATACCACAAAAGAGATTAAAAATGCAAACAACAGCAGCTTTCTGAGAGCAGGAAGCACGGGTGCCACGGAGCTTCGTATTTTACTTGAAAACGGTGAAAATTCGATAGCATTTGTGTACAAAGACAATCCTGATATTGTTATCGTAATTATGGTTGAATAAATTGAATATAGTATCAAAAAAGAGGGTACAGAGGTGTACCCTCTTTACCATTTTTATACATAAATACCGACTAAATTTAACTAAAATTAAAAAATGAGTAAAAGTGTAGGCACAAATATTATAAAGTGTATTGACAAAATTTCCATAGTGTGTTAACATTTACACAATTCATTAGAAAGGTGGCAAAACTATGAAAAGAGCATTATCCCTTATCCTCGCTCTGTTGTTTGTTTTGTCGGGTATGACACTGACATCATTTGCGACAGAGACAGCAGAAGTTGCTCATGCGAGTGCTTCTTCAACATCGGATACTGACACTATTGTTGCTTACATGAACGCAACAGAGTGGGCTCATTATGCTAACACTCCTAATAATATAGGAAGTGACATGCAGTATATCGATGTTATTAACTACCACCCCAATCAGGTGGCAAACGCTTATCCGGGCTCTCCTCTCGGAGTAAACGTTAACTCATCAATGCAGGTTCACAGAAATATAATCAGACAGTATAATCCCAACATCAAGTTTGTATTCTGTCTCTCGAACCAGAACATTGCAAATTTCGAATCTTGGTTGGCTAATACTACCACGGCTGACGCTTTTGCGGCTGCTCTTGTAGGAATAGTCCAGGCGTGGGATTACGACGGAATCGACATTGACTTTGAATTCCCGAGCAATCTTGCGTTGCGTCCGAATTTCGTTTATTTGTACGCTTCGCTTCGTACACGCTTGAATCAGCTTTCGGCGTCTACGGGAAAGCAGTACATACTTACATTGGCTCCTCCTTGCTCCAACTGGGCGTGGGAGAAATTCGATATGTGTGGTCTCGCACCTTATGTAGATTGGTTCAATATCATGAACTACGATCTCTACTGCGGTTCGCTCTTCAATGGATATACACACCATCATACTCCTACATTTGACAACTGGACGGGCGCTCCTTTCGGAAAGGATCCCAACACAGGCATGAACGTAGGCGGATCTGTTTCTGCAGATATCGACCTCTACCTCAGCCAGGGAATCTCAGCCGATAAAATTGTTCCCGGATGCGGACTTTACTCCCGTGAGTGGGTCGGCGCAGGCCAGGGCGTAGGAAACGGACTTTGCGCAAAGGCAACAATTACCGAAACCAACTATCACTACGACTTCATTGTTACTCACTATATGACCGGTGTTAACGGCTTAGGTAAGAACGGATTTACATATTATTGGGACGATGTATCAAAGGCCGGCTGGCTCTACAATCCCAGCGGCGGCGTATTCCTTACGTTTGACGACCACAGATCCGTTCACTATAAGTCAGAGCTTGTTCACTGGCAGAAGTGCCGCGGCTTGATGGTATTTGACTACTGCACGACCGACGGTGTTGACCTCTTCAGACAGATGAAGATATGGCTCAACGGCGGCGAGCATTGGCATATTCTCAGCTCGTATGCATGTGGCTATAATTATTGCGCACTTTGCGGATTTGAAGAAGGCTCGCACTCATTCGGAGATATCTTCTATCAGGACGGCAAGTCATACCATACATGTACCGTATGCGGTCAGACAGTAGAAGTAATCAAGACTCACGAATGGGGCGAATGGGAAATTCTCACAGAGCCTACATGTACCGCTAAGGGTACAAAGATTCGTTACTGCACCGAAAGCGACTGCGGCGCAAGTGAAACAGCAGAGGTTGACGCTCTCGGACACAATATGTCGGGCGCCACAGTAACAACAGAGCCCACCTGCACGACCAAGGGCGTTCAGACAGCTACATGTGGCAGATGCGGTGAAAAGGTTACCGAAGAAATTGACGCTCTCGGACATTTGTTCGGCGAGTGGACAGATAACGGAAATGATACCGAAATAAGAATATGCTCTCGTTGTAATGCTACGGAAACAAGAAGCAATCTTGATTACAGCCAGTATTGGGAAGCTCAGCGCTCTCTCATAGACCTCGAGTATACGGTTGAAGACGGCGACCTCGTAGCAAAAGGAACCAACAACCTTACTAACCCGATGGTTAAGTACATTAACAAGAACGGTATTTCGGCTCTTGACGGATTTAAGGTTTCTATAACTCCCGACGCAGCGGTTGATTCTCTCTCACTTTTCTGGACGAGCACGTTTGACCGTTACAATGACGTCGGAGAATGGGCTACGGATATTAATGAGAAGGGACCCGGACAGGGCAACTACATCTACGGTACGCTCCGTAAAACAGTAGCAGAAGGCGAATACACATATCAGCTCGTATTCTGCGATTATGTAAATCTCGGTTTCTATACATATCCCGGTACACCCGATGACGGCGTTTACGATCAGCTCTTCTATTCAGCTGTTTCCAACGGCGAATTCTGGGGTACAAAGAATGTTGATGTTAACTACACGATGGGAACAACACTTAATGTTGAGCTCTTCAACCGTTACAACAACGAAGACGCTTCATGGTCTCTCGGTTGGATTGTAAACGGCGAAAAGGTATTTGACTCCAACTTTACATCAGCATTTGAAACCCACAACGAAGGCTTCCATTTCGGTGTACTTGCTTACACAGAAGGTACAGGAAGCGCCTCCTTCAGAATCGAGTCCATCGAGGATGACGATACAACTTGGGACTACGGCTCACATACTCATGCTTACGGAGAGTATGTAGTAACGGTTGAACCCACCTGTCTTGAAGATGGTCTTGAGGTTGCAACATGCTCTTGCGGCAAGACTGTTGAAAGAGTTGTTTCGGCTCTCGGACATGACTGGACGGAGTTTGAGTCAGAAGGTATTTACAAGTCAAGAACCTGCAGACGCTGCCAGGCTGTAGATACCAGATTCATCGAGGACTACACAGAGCATTGGGAAGGACAGAGATCCCTTGTCGACCTTGAGTTCTACGTAGATAACGGCGTGCTTCAGGTAAGAAGCGAAGGAAATCTCAATTACCCGATGGCTAAGCTGCTCAACAAGCATAACACTTCTTCTCTTGACGGCTTTAACGTAAAGGTTACTCCCGCACAGGGCGACGCAACACTTGCACTCCTGTGGACCTCCAACTTCGATTATTACAATGATGTCAACGAATGGTCATGTGATATCGGAGAAAACGGACCCGAATACACAGATGTCTACGGTACGCTTCGTAAGGTTCCTTCCGAGGGAGAATATACATTTGAAATGGTATTCTGCGACTATGCAGACCTCGGCTGGTATCAGTATCCCGGTACAAAGGATGACGGAATCTACGATCAGATAATGTCACACTGCATTTCCAACGGCGAATTCTGGGGAACAAAGAACTATGAGGTTAAGATCCCCATGGGCAATCAGCTTGATGTAACTCTCTTCAACCGCTACGATGAGGATGACGCTTCCTGGTCATTCGGATATATCGTTAACGGCGAAAAGGTTTATATTGCCGATTATGCTTCCGCCTATAAAAATGTAAACGACGGATATTGCTTCGGTGTATTTGCTTACACTGCAGGTACAGGCGATGCCGCATTCGTTATTGACGAGATAGAAGGCAACACCTCTACATATGAGTACGGTGTTCCTCATGAGCACGCATTCGTTTACACAGTAACAACCGAACCTACATGTACAACGGCAGGCTCCGAAACAGGCGTATGTTCCTGCGGTGCAACAGACGTTCGTACTGTTAAGGCTCTCGGCCACGATTGGGGCGAATGGGTAGTAACAGGAGCAACAAAGACTCGTACATGTAAGCGTTGTTCCGCTACTGAAACAAGAGACTCTCTTGTTGACTATGAAGAATACTGGACAACTTCCTCAAACAGTGAAAATCTCGTATTCGGTGTAAAGAATGACGATATTTCCGTTGACGCAAATGCCGGAGTTGCAGGACCTTCCGCAATAGCTCTTACAAAGGGTACTGTTAATCTCGACGGCTTCAAGACAACAATCATTCCTACGGGAACACCTACAGCGCTTGCATTATTCTTCACGAATATGCCCGAGTCCTACGATGAAACAACAGAAATGAGCATTGCAGTAATGGGTGCTAACGATTCTCACTTCATCTACGGTAACTTCCACGGAACATATTTGGAAGGTGAGCACGGATTTGCAATCGTATTCTGCGATTACATTGACCTCGGCTGGTATCAGTACCCCGGCACAAAGCTCGACGGTAACTTCGACCAGATTATGTATACAGCTGTTAAAAACGGCGAATACTGGGGCTCAAAGAATGTTACAAAGGCAATTCCTTCAACAAATACTCTCGATGTAGAAATCTTTAACCGCTTTGACGAGGATGACGCTTCATGGTCGCTCGGCTTTATCGTAAACGGTGAAAAGTATTACGCAGCAGACTTTGTTGGCGCATTTGAAAATAATAACGAAGGATTTAACTTCGGTGTTTGGGCTTACTGTGAGAATGTTGATGCGAAGGTCGGATTTACTATTGACGAAATCAATAACGACGACACATCGGCAGACTTCTCAATGCATTATCACAGCTTCGGCGAGTGGGAAACAGTAACTGCGGCTACATGTACCGAAGACGGTGTTGAAGCAAGATATTGCGCATGCGGTGAGAAGGAAGAAAGAACTATCGTCGCACTCGGCCACACATTCGGTGACTGGGTAGTTGAAGGCAACTACTATGTACGTAGATGTATCCGTTGTTCCGTAACAGAAAAGCAGGCAATAAACGAGGATGTTGATGTAAATGACTATTGGTATGTAGCAACTTCCGACGAGACAGCAATTACATTTACAAACAATGACGGTGATATCGAAGTAGTTAATGATACTGCAATCACCGATCCCATGGCAAAGATCCTTTCCAAGAACCTCGTAAACCTTGACGGCTTCAAGGCAGTAGTTGAGTCGAACAATACAATCGCTAACCTTTCATTCTTCTGGACAAATATGGCTGAGAAATACGACGAGGCGGGCGAGTGGTCTGTAGCTGAAGGACAGTATGCACTTTACGGTCCTTTCGGCGGTACATATTCCGCAGGTGAATTCGGTCTTTCAATTACTCTTTGTGATTTCGTTGACCTCGGCTGGTATCAGTATCCCGGTACAAAGGACGACGGTATCTACGACCAGGCAATGACCTCCGTTGTAAAGAACGGCGAATTCTGGGGTAACAAGAACTATGCGGTAAGCGCTCCTATCGACGGAACGGTTGCACTTGAACTCTTCAACTGCTTTGACGAAGATGACGCAGCATGGTCTCTCGGATTCTACCTCAACGGCGAAAAGGTTTACATTACCGATTTCTCCGGAGCATTTGAAAGCGCAAATGACGGTTATTACTTCGGTGTAATCGCATACACGCAAGGCACAGCAAAGGTTGGCTTTGTACTTGATGAGATGGCAGGAGATCCTACAACTGCCGACTTCGGCGCAGAGTCACAGGAAATCTGTGAACACGAGTGGAGCGAATGGACTGTAGAAACTCCTTCAACATGCGTTGTAAAGGGCGTTGAAAAGAGAACATGTAATAAGTGCTTTGAATTTGAAACCCGTGAATTGGCATTAGCCGCTCATACTTGGGGCGAATGGACTGTTGTAACACCTGCAACAACCACCTCAAAGGGACTTGAAAGACGCACATGCTCGGTATGCGAAGCTACAGAAGACAGAGACATCGATATGCTTCCTCCTGTATCAGACGTAGTGGTTAAGCTTGTAAACTATGACCTTATCATTGAAGAAGCAGGCAGTGTAAGTTATATTCGAGTAGCTCCCGGTTACCATACAACAGATTCTGCAATAAAGAATGCAGCAGGACTCTTGAGTCTCAATGCAACGGTTATTGCGTCGCACCGCGATGAAAACGGCAAGTTAGTATACGAGCTTCCTTCTGCGGGAACCTACTCTGTATGGGTAAAATATACCGACGGAACAACTAAGATTGTATCCGGTCTTAACAATGAGATTATGACTCAGGTTGTAACGCTTAACGGACCTACTGTAACAGTTAAGAACCTCTACGGTATCAAGGACTTCTTCATTGCAAAGGGCGCTTATACGAATTACACCGACGTTAAGAACAACCAGGTAGTTCGCGTATCCAAGGAGCAGGATCTCGCAAAGAAGAGCTATACATACGGCGCACCGCTTCCGGGTGAAGGAACATACACATTGCTTGTACGTTATAGTGATACAACTCGTGAATCCTACTTCACAACCTTTGAAGTATCCGTAAAACATCCTACAATTGATGTTAACGGCAGAATTATAAATATCTCCAACATTGATAACATCAGGGCGATTCGTGTTGTAGAAGGCACCTACACAACAGCTTCCGAAATAAAGGCAGCTGAAGGATGCCGCACATTCTCCTCCGGTACGGTGGCTAAACTCATCAAGAACGGTGTGCTCTCTGTTGTAAATAAGGTAGCAGACGAAGGCGCTACAGCATATACCGTATATGTTGAGTATGCTGACAGATGGGCTGAGATTCATCATGTTGACTGTCAGAAGAAGACTCCTACCTATGTTAAGAACGGAAACGAAATTACATTCACAGCTCTTGAGGATGTAAAGGTATTCCGTTATGCTCCCGGATCATACTCCACAGCAGCTGAAGTTAAGGGTGCGGCAGGCAGCAGATATTTACGTCCGGCTGATATTGCTGACAACACTGTTGAGCTCACAGGACTGAGCGGTACATATACATTCTACGTTGAGTACAGCGACAGCTCGGCAAATATTATCAGAGTGACATTTTGATTGTCTGAAAAACAATTTAACGGGCGGATTTCCGCCCGTTAATTTTTCGGGTTTATCAGGCTCCTTTTCTCGGAGCGCCTAATAAATCGGAATATATGCAATTAAGACAACAATGGGATTTACTCTGTCACAACTTGATGTTTTTGTATTTATATTAGAATTACAAATAAAGGCTTCTTTATTATGCTGTTAAGAAAATACAAGCTAATTGTTTATAATATGTACAGACAATGATAATATATTGTTGAAAAAATACATCTGTTGTGATATAATAGCCATAAACCGTAAACAGACTGCGGCAAACAGTCAAAAAAATGACGAAGGCTTTATAACTTTTAAGCTTACAATTTTTAATAATTGATAAAAATACGCCGCGTCGTGTATAGTGACAGCTCTTATGCATTTTTTGCTGTTGCATTTGAATGCATGCTGCAATAACACTATACAAAAATAATAAACCGGAGGCAAAATGTATAATAATAAGCTAAAAATCAAAAGAGCCTTGTCGCTGCTTTTGATAATTTCAATGGTTATCCCTATGATGGTGTTTAATCTCTCGGTTGAGAGCGGAGCTTATCAAGAAGTGTCAAACGAAGCATCATGGTACACATGGGGCAGTATACAGTCTTGCGCTGACCAAAGCGTGCTGGAGGAAATATACGGAAATCCCGTTTCGGCCGAATTTGTAAACGGCGAGTATGTTATTACGGTAGATAACTCTCCGAATAAGGCATACCGTGACAGGATGAATATTCTTGCCGATTGGTCGCTTAATGCCAGGGGGGTACTGCCCGACGGAACGGCTCTTCAGGGGGTATACGGCAAAGCCTTCTGGGAGGATTACAATAACGACACAGTATATACCGGCTTTTTCAATCCTTTAAATGCTTTAAACAGAACTTCCGCAACATTAAATGAAATGGTCGGATATTACAATTATGTCTCTAATACCGGCAACACTTATTATACGGGGTGGAGCCTTTTCAATCAGCTTGTTTCAACCGATACAACGGGAAACATTGCGTCCAGCATTTGTCAGTCGGACGTGGTTCCGGGCAGTGCGGCGCTTTCCTTTAAAATTAATTCCGAGGGAAACTGTATCGGTGAAGGAGGACAGGGAAAATTTTCTTGCGGCTTTGTTCAAAGAGACTCCTTTGTTAACATCGTCGGATATTCCAACATTAACTGGCTGATTAACGCAAGCTGCGGACTTTCTACCGTTGATTCGGGTCTTTTTGCTTCCTTTGGGTCTGTAGGCGTTAAGAACGACGGTTATGATTACTGCAAGGTTACTTATAACGGAGAAAAGCTGACAACAGACGGTATAGACGGTTGGATACAGCTGCCGTTCACCATCTGTGCGGACGGTAGTGTTGAATACACTCTTGAAATGCGCAGAATCGGCGGAGCTTCACAGTCAACGGAGCTTGGATTGTACGCCTTGTATATTATCGGCGAAGGCCGGGAGTACTGCCTTGCAAGCAATATTCAAATGAAAAACGATACCATGCTCCGTGCGTATGTAAGCTATTCGACTCCTGCATACAATGAGGAGACGAGCGCAGCTACGGCGTCATATACAATAACCGGAATAGGCTCATGTAACGGAAAGCAGAAGCCGGAAAACGTAAAATCGCTTACCAAGCATAATTGGAATAACGGGGAAGTAATTAACTCATCGTGTGTCAGCGACGGATATATGCTGTACACCTGCCGAAATACGAACTGTACTTGCACGAAAAGGGTTGATTTGCCGGAAACCGAAAAAAATCATTCGTTCGGCGAATGGAATGTAATAAAAGACGCACAGTGCAATAAGCGCGGATACAGAGAACGTGAATGCGGACTCTGCGGTTTCATTGAAAAGGAAAATATCACGGCGCTTTCACATGAGTATTCGGATTGGTATGCGCTTTCCGAGCCGACATGTACCTCACCCGGTGTAAATGAGAAAAAATGCATTAACTGCGGTAACACGGTAGTGAAAAACATTGATTCCAACGGACACACATACGGGGAGTGGACTGTTACGGTTGAGCCGACAGAAACCGAAGACGGTTTGATGGAAAGATTATGCACGGTTTGCGGTTATGCCGAAAACAGACCTGTGCCGGCAACGTCGTTTCCTCGTGCAGACGTTTGTAATTACACGCTTGAGGTTTTTGACAGCGAGGGACTGAACTATATAAGAATAGCAAGCGGCGTTTATACAACCGCAAAGGATATAAAGGCTGCTCCGGGAATGATTTCGTTAAATGCTACATACATTTCTTCACACCGTACAGACGGAGCGGTAACATACGAACTGAAAAATACAGGCACATATTCGCTGTGGCTTCGTTATGATGACGGAAAGGAATATATTAAGACCGTTGAATGCTCACGTATGTACCAGACGGTAAGCGTTAACGGTGTTACGGTAACCGTGAACAATCTCGGCGACGTTTCCGACTTCTTCTTGGCTACCGGTCACTGTACCTCATATAACGAGGTAAAGAGCAATACGGTAACAAGAGTTACAAGCGCAAAGATAGGAGAGTCGCATAATTACAAATACGGCGCTGCAATGCCCGGTGCGGGTGAGTATACATGCTATATAAGATATAAGGAC
The DNA here is from genome assembly GCA_029007295.1 of Clostridia bacterium. Taxonomy (GTDB): domain Bacteria; phylum Bacillota; class Clostridia; order Oscillospirales; family CAG-272; genus SUG1201. Next base: position 36,638 of record JAQXHN010000014.1, read on the forward strand.
TCACAAAGAGAACCTAAAACAATCTATTTCTCCTGCATTACTGAGTCTCCTGCTTTTATCGCAGACGGATTGCAGTTAAATATTACAGATACTTCAAACGTTAGGGTCATTCGTATGGCTCCCGGTTCTTACTCGACGGCCGGGGAAGTTAAAAAAGCTCCGGGCTGTCGCAGCTTCAGCGCCAATACCGTCAAGGGAGCCGATTCATATACAATTCAGAACGCCCGAGATGCGAAGGGAACATACACTGTCAGCGTTGATTTTAAGAGCGGATACAATGTAATTTATCAGTATGATGTTGACATGAAGCAGCCCGATATACAGGTGTCGGGAACGAAGATCACAATAAATAACATTGACGGATTGTCTCTTATTCGATATGCGCCCGGAGTGTATAGTACGGCGGCTGAGATAAAAGCAGCCCCGGGCAGCCAATATATCCGATATTCGGATACGGTCGGAGACAAAGTCGAGCTTAATCTTATCGGAGAGTATACATTCTTCATACAGTACTTAGACAATTCACAGACCGTCAAAACTGTAATTGCCGGAGAGCAGGCAAGCTCGTTTACTGTATCAAGAGCGTTTACAAACGACATGGTTGTTCAAAGAGATAAGCCGTTTTCCGTATGGGGATGGGCTCCGCAATCGGATGTTAACAAAATTGTAACGGTTTACTTTAGAGGCGAGGTTGCTTACGGTGTAGTAAATAAAAACGGCGAATGGAAGGCAACCTTCGACAAGACGTTTTCCGAATCCGCTATCCCCGAAAATATTACGGTAGTCGCCAATAACGGTGCAAGTGTTAATATTTTCTCCGGCGTGCTTACAGGTGACGTATACTATGTTATGGGTCAGTCAAACGTTTATTGGCCGTTAAAGCAGCTAAGGGAGGATTTAGAGTCACAGAATAAGACGCTGAACTGCGATTTCAGCGATGCAAGAAATATCAGACTGTTCAAGAATTCCAGTGTATTTTATGTAAACGGAACCGGCGCAAATGCCTTGGGTATGAGTACGGTTTATGATGACGTAATGGCAAACACCGTGTGGATGAAACCGTCAAACAGTGAGGTTCAGCAGTTTTCCGCAATAGGATATTTGCTTGCATATAATCTGTCTAACTGCGTATCAACACCTATAGGCATTATTGAAATTGACGCGTCGGGTTATCCGATAGGCGCTTTTGCTCCTAATGAGCTTTGCGACAGATGGGATATTGACATTGCAAGCCCGCAGGGAATACATTATTATAAGCTGGGAGCGGGCGCTTCCGGAGTTACTTCCTTGCAGACTCGTTTTGCGTGGAATTTCCAGCTTAATCCGTTAAAGAACTTCTCGTGCGCCGGAATTTTGTGGTATCAGGGTGAAAGCGACTTTAGAAATACCGAATATCACTTCGGCAAGGACAGATATGTATTTGAGACCGAGTTTGTTGAGCTTATGAACTATTACAGAGACAACTTCGGAAACAGCGACTTCCCGGTTTATATAATGGAATTGCCGAGCGTTTACAGAAATTCGGCAAATTCAAATCAGCAGTATATTGATACCGGATTGGTAAGAACGGAAATAGGCACGATACCTACAAAGCTTGAAAACAGTTATGTAATACCTTGCTCGGATCTTTGGCAGCAGGACAAGGCAAGCTGGTGGAATAACATTCATCCGTACTGCAAGCAGGAGCAGGCGATACGTACATGCTTTATTATCTGCGCTCAGAAATACGGAATTCTTGATTTGAATACCACCGCAGGTCCTCAGCTGAAGAGTGTTGAATATGTTGACGCTTGTACGGTTAAAATGAAATTCGATTATGTCGGAACCGGGCTTTCCTACAATGATGTGACTAATACCGGAATGCTTTACGGCTTACAGATTTGTACAAGCAATACCGACAGAATGAGCTCTTGGCAGGCGACAGCAAAAGCAACGATTACGGCGCCGGATGAAATTACTATCAGTGAGAGTATTCCCGTATACGGCGTCAGATACAACCCCGGCACATCGAGCTATTTCCCTGTAACATGCAATATAATGAATTCAGCGGGTATGCCAATGGTGGCGTTTAAGGATATTAATTTCTGATAAAAGCAATAATAAAAATCGAATTGCGTCGGCAGATGCAATTCGATTTTTTTTAAATAAATTTTGATTAAAAGCTCTGTTTTTTCAGCTCGGAAATTATTGCGTCCTTAATTTGAACCATGCCGTCATACGTGGGATGACGCAAATCCTTTTTTATTTGAGAAAGTGTAACGCATGTGACATTCATTTTTTCACAAACATTTTGCATGCCGCTGATTATTGTTTCTTTAATGTCGCAGTTGCATATATTAATGATTTTTGCGTACGGCATTTCTTCTTGAATAAGCTTTATCATATAGCAGAATGCAGGCATAAATGCTCTCAAATCGTCTTCGCTGAAATTGTCGTACTGTTCCGAACCTATAGGAGAGTCAGCCCACGCGTCGTTTGTTCCTCCGAATATTATTACGGTATCTACCCGAGACGCGTCGCTTTCTTTTATAAATTTTTGAAGTCGGCCGATAAACGATATATCGGGACAGTATGTTTTGTTATATCCCGTATTGCAGATCGTTGTTCCGGAGTATGAGTCGTTAAAGAGAAGGCTTGAGTTTGTTTCGTTTATCAACAATCCCCACCACATTCGATCCGGAGAATAAACCGTATCGTCATATTCATCGTAGTAGGCTTTATATCCTTCCGGTACGGAGGTTTCAAACGACGAATAACTGTCTCCCAATACCAGTACATTTCCGAGACAGAACGATATTCTTGTGTCAAATGCCATGACGATTACGGCAAGCTGAGAACGCGTCATAGGGCTTCGGGGAGAAAGAAAGACCGACCCTCCGACTCGAACTCCGGAAATGAGTCCTTCAAAAACGCACCACTTTACACAAGTCTGCGCCCATTGGCTGACCGAGGCGGAGTCGGCAAAGGAAACAAGCTCGCTCGATATTTCTATATTGTAGCCCTTATATTCAGCATAGGAATAGAGAAAAGCCATAGCCTGCTCTCTCGAAACAGGGGAGTTCGGAGAAAATGTTGCTTCACCCGTGCCCTTTGCGATACCGTTTTTAAAGGCCCATTCTACGGCTCTTGCAAAATAATCGTCTTCCTTCACATCCGAAAAACAGCCCGAATAGCGGTAATTCTCAAGATCGGCGCCGTCAAGCTTGGACAAGACGCAAACGAACATTCCCCGCGTTGCCGAAGCGTCGGGAGAAATTGTTTTTTCGGACGTTCCCGAAAAATACCCTCGCTTGCATGCATAATCAACAGCGGAATGAGACCATGAGCCGGGCAGGGGGGCGTCTGTGAATGATGAGGAAGGACAAAGCCCGGTTCCTTTACAGACTGTTTGATTATCCGCCTTGCCTGTGCCGATAGCGGCGGGGGCATATGTTGAAAAAAGTGTTAACGTTATGCATATCAGAACAATTAATGCTACGATTCGAATCAATGTTTTTTTCATGAAAAGACAAACTCTCCTTCTTGGATGTGTAAAAAGCTTTGCCGTTATGAGTACGTTTGGTCTCTAACGGAAAATCGGTCAAAAGCTGTAAAGTCAGTCGTTTCCGTTACTGTCGGTATTGCTTCCCGTCAGTTCCTCACAAAGAAATTTAAAGCCCTCATACAGGCTGTCGCAATGGCGTTTTGTGTCGTAATTGCTTTTTTCTATGACGCCTGCCGTATGCCACCATGTTCTTATTTCATCTGAATATAGCGCAAAAAGCTTTTCGTCCAAAACCGACGAAGGTGCGCTGTATAAATCATAGTGAAAATCGCCGGAGACGGATGACAAAAAGTCAAAGTATCTTTTAACCATTTCAGAGACGGGACCATAGTATGCAGTTATAAATTCGTCAATGCAGGTATGATATTCCTCAAGGGACATATCGGGATTCCACATTATTTTACCCAATACATACGCGCGAAGCTCGCCGAATTCATTTCCGAAATTCTCCGTTTTTCCCTGATGGAAGACACCCTTCACTCCCGCTTTGACATATTGCCTGTTGTTGTAGTACAGGGTATCGAAATTCATATACGGAGTTTTTTCATAGTCCTGGCGGAAGTTGCCGCAATAATTCCATATGTACAGATTTTCGGATATATCGCTCCACTGCTCCAGCTGACTCATGAATTCGGAGTTTGCGTTGCATTGGCCGTCAATATGAGCCAAGCAATCCTCATAATTGCACAGCTCGACAATAACGTTGTCCCTTGGCTTGGTTATCGTAGGCTGCTTTGAGTACATATAAGCGAGAGTCATAACCTTTACGTTCGGATAATCGGTTTTTAAGTCGTCGGCTATTCTGTTTACAAAGCGAATAAGCGTTCCTGCGTCGGAGCCTTCCTCTCGGTTGACCCTTGCGCAGTCGGAACAGCGGCAAGGATTGTTGTTATCGTTTTGAGAGACGGATACAATTTTCGGCTCCTGATCGCCGTCGAGATATTTTCTGATGTTTGCTATTGCCTTTTCATATATTTTTTCACTCGTAAGACAGGGCTGAGAGGAATCCTTTCCCAAATCAAGATACTTGCTCATTGTATGAACAAAGCCTTCGTTTTCTCTGAGGAACCTTACGGACGAGCCGTGTGCATAGTCAAGAGTCCTTCGATAGCTTGAGTTATATTTCATTTTAGGGGCAATATCGGCGGAAAGACAGGAAAACGTCGAGTTGTCACGGTATTCAAACGGGCTTTTTTCGAATATTTCTATGCTTGTAGGAATGTCAATTCTGTCCGTTTTGTATATGATCTCACAGTCGCTTGAGAAAAATCTGCAGCCGAAATAATTCTCAAGGAAGGTGTAAACGCCGTATAGCGTTCCTCTTTGTTCGCCGCCGGCAATAACTATGCTGTTGCCCACGGATTTAATATAAAGTCCCTCTTCGCCGAAATTACTGCGGTCTATTGTAACAAAGCCGTCGCTTTCACGGCTCGTTTGACCGATAATGAATTCAAATTCGCTTCGGCTCTCCGTGTCCTTTTTCAAGGGCAATTTGACGCCGGTAGCATATTCAATATATTTTTGCAGCTCGGCTGCGGCGAAAACTTCATTTTCCGCATATCCTTTGTATTCGCTTCCGTAATCGTGATAAACGATAGAGTATTTTTCAATAGAATTCTCGCCTACATAAGCGCTCTTGCAAGGGGTATCGCCGATTATTCCCTTTGATTTCACATATACAAAATTGCATTCGGTTTCCTTCACCGAGGAATTTCTAACGGATATGTCGCAGTCCTTGGGAACAATTATCGAATTATCCTGTTGCATAGAGTCAAGCGCATCCACAGCGTCGAAAAACGCCCATAGACTGCCGCATCGCATAACCAGCTTGGAATTTTTGTATTTTATATCAAACCAATACGGCTTAGCTTCCTCTTTGAGGCTGTCTTTTCTGTTGGTTTGTCCGATAAGAATCTCGTATTTGCTCTCATGCTCGGCGTCTGATTTTGCGCATATCCTGTAGCCGTATGCGTTTGAAATATGATTTGACAGTGCAAAGGCCATATATTTGCCGTCATTGTCGCCTTCGGGGAATACTATTGAGTATTCGGTAATATCTGCGCCGCCTATTTTTACCGAATCGACGAAGTATTCGCCCTGTGACAGATAGCAGTCGGCTTCTGTGATTTTTCCGGAAGCGAATATTTTTTCGTAATTGTCTTTAAAATATTGCGTTGCATTTTCCATGCCCGTGTCATTTGCGCCCATAATAATCAGCTTGCCGTCGCAAATTCCAACATAGTAATCATTTATTCTGAGATTTTTTGCAACTGTGTCGGATTGCTCTCTTGCTGTGGAGCCCACCAAAATCTCGAATGTGCTTTCATCGTTTATTTTTTTGTCCGTACAGGTATTAAAGTCATTGCCTATGAACTTCAAAAGCGCATTATGAATCTCCGTTGAGCATTTAAGCTCAGTATCGGTTCCGCCGTACGGCTTTACAAGGGAAATGCTGTCATATGCGAGCAGGTCTATTTCCGTTTTGTCAATTTCAAAATCTGCTTCTTCTGTTTGCGTTTCGGTGCCCGACGTATCGGGCTCTTTTGATTCTCGGCAGGAAAATATTGAAAACACGCACGACGCAACAAGCAAAATTAAAATAATTCGTTTCATATATAAAATCCTTTTTAATGAATAGATTGAAATGCTCAGGCAATACTCTAAATGGATTATAAAAAATAAACAGTTTTTTGTCAATCTGCAAGCGAAAAATACACTATTATTTACAAAAAATATATAAAAAGTTCGCTATAGTTTGATATAATCTAAGCGTGAGGTAAGAAATGAAAATTTTAAAAAATTCCTTAGTTGTTGTACTGATAATTGCGACGGTGCTTTCGGTATCGTCCTGCAGATATGTAATAATCAATCATAATAATTCCTCTGAAGACGGCAAGAATATTGATAATACCGAAGAAAAAGCTGTGCTCCCCGATACATATACCGTGCATAAGAGCGAAAAAAGCGAGAAAAAAGCTCAGGCAAAGGCGTATTTATCCGCATTGCCGAATGTTAATTTCGGCTCTGACAGCTTCACTGTTGCCGTGTATGACGGATTTCGCGCCGCACCGCCTTATGCGTCAAACGGCTATGAGGCGGCGCTGATTGAAAGAAACCGTCTGATTGAGGAAAAGTACGGCGTTGTACTTAAAGAGCTTTCGTCTCCGCTTTCGCTGCTTCTTTCCGATTCCTACAATGCGTACCTGAACAAGTCCGATTATGCGGACGTTCTTATTATTCCGGCGAAAAAGCTCGGCGAATTTTCAGAGAAGAATTTTCTTTTAAACCTGCAATCATTGCCCGGTTTTTCTTGCAATTATGATTATTTTGATACGGAAAACATGGAAAAAGCGACTGCGGGACTTAAATACTATGCGATAATGGGGGATTTTACCCGTGACATCGGCTCCTACTACTGCGTCTATGTCAACACCGAGCTGATAAAAAATCACGGTCTTGCCGACCCCTGCGAATATGTGAAAAACGGCAATTGGACATGGGATAAGATGATTGAGTATATCAACGCCGTGCCGGAGAGATACAGTATTTCCTGCGCCGATAAAAGGGTTCTTGTTAAAACCGTGCTGAAATCGGCGGGAGTTGATTTGATGTCGGGCAAATTCAACGAGGTACCGGTTATTTCCTACGATACCGAGACTGCAAAGAGCGCAGTTTCGACAATTCGCTCGCTTATTAATTATTCAAGAGCTTATTTTCCGATCGAGGGCGGTAATTCCGCCTCACGGGAATTCGCTGCGGGAAATGTGCTTTTTGCAGTAGGAACTGTAGCGGAAATGTCGGAATATGCATGTCTTGGAAGAGAGTGGACCGTTCTTCCCATACCGAAAGCAAATGAGCTTCAGGAAACCTATGTTTCGTATCTTTCGGATAATGCTCCGATAATGGTGGTGTCGGCGGGGACATTGCATCCCGAGAGGACGGCTGTGATGATCAAAGCGCTAAACGCCGCATCATACGGATTCCTCGACGAGGGATATTACGACTATCTTACAGAAACGGCGGTTAACAACTCGTCAACTCTTGATATGCTGGATTATGTTTGCGGAGTAAAAGAGGGGAAATGCAGCATTGAGTTTGCAGACCTATACAGCGAGGTTTACCCGCATATTATCGAGGATACCGTGGATACGGTGCTCTCCCTTGTTGACAATCCTTCGCTTGACCTGTCAAGGGAAGCGTATTATGCCTCATACGATTTGAACTGGAGAATGGTGAATGCCTTTCCATGTTATAATAATTAACATATCCTATATTGACAAATAAGGGTTATTATGTTAGAATGTTGAATGTTATGAGGGAGTAGCAGACAGATATTATCTGTCTATCAAGTCAACATTCCCGAAGTGCATTCTTCTGGCTTGGTATTATAAGCAAGACTCATATACGGCTCGCCGTATATGAGTCTTTTAAAATGGAGGAGTAAAAATGACGGCTCAGATTATCATACTCTTCATTATCGGTATAGTATTGATTGTGAAGGGCGGAGATTTGTTTGTGGACGCCTCGGTATGGATAGCCGAGGTATCGGGAATACCGAAGTTTATAATAGGCGCCACGATTGTTTCATTCGCTACCACCTTGCCGGAGCTGCTGGTTTCGGTATTTGCCGCAATAGACGGCAAATCGGATATGGCTGTCGGCAATGCCGTAGGCTCGGTTACCGCAAATATCGGACTTATTATGGCTGTTTCGATTTTATTTATTCCGGTTTGCATAAAGAGAAGAGAATTTATTTTTAAACCCTTGTTGATGATAGCGTCTATTGTACTGCTTATTTTATTTTCACTGGGTGAGTCTCTTTCGCTTGCCGGCTCGCTTGTGATTATTTCTTTGTTTGCCGTTTTTATTGTTGAAAATATACGAAGCGCAAAAAGGACGGTGGGCACCGAAGCGGAAAAAAAACAAATTTCATCAAAAAAGGAAGTTGTTTTCGGAGCTGCGAAATTCATTTTAGGCACGGTCGGAATTGTCGTCGGCGCAAGACTGCTTGTAGATAACGGCAGTGAGATAGCGAGGGCTGTAGGAATATCCGAGGCGGTCATTTCCGTTACCGTTATTGCCGTGGGAACGTCGCTGCCGGAGCTTGTGACTACGATTACCGCAATAGTAAAAAAACAGCCCAATCTGTCCGTTGGCAATATTATAGGTGCGAATATTTTTGATCTTACTCTGATTATGCCGATTTGCTCGATAATAAAAGGAGGCTCGCTTTCGGTTTCAAAGCAAGGTCTGATGCTTGACATGCCTGCCTGCTTAGCCGTTGCTGTTATTGCCGTTATACCTGCTATAATTTCGGGGAAATTCCGACGTCTGCAGGGGGGCGTGCTTTTGGCGGCATATGTTGCATACTTAACCGTGATGATAGTTTACTTTGTATGAGGTTGATATGAAAAATAAGAAGTTAATGGGTTCGATATTTGTTTTAATATCCGGAGTGCTGTGGGGACATACCTGCTATTTCTCAAACAATTTGTCCGATTTGGGCATGTCAAAGTCCGGGATAGGAATGCTACGTCTTTGCATTTCATTTATTCTAATGCTTGTATACATGCTTATCTTTCACAGACCGAAAATGAAAATGCCGCCTAAGGCCCTTGTCTTTTCCATACTCGGAGGACTTATCGGTATGGTAACCTGCTCGGTCGTATATTTCTATGCCATAGAGATGACCGGCGCAAGCGTTGCAGCCGTTTTAATGTATACCGCACCTTCGTTTACCATAATTATCTCCCGTTTTATTTTTAAGGAGGTAATAACGGTGAAGAAGCTTATATGTCTTATGCTTGCTTTTTTAGGCTCGGTGATGGTATCGGGACTGTTTAACGGAAACCAAGCGAATGTTCAAATTGTCGGAATATTGATCGGCGTATTTGTCGGATTATGCTATGCGCTGTACGGAATATTCTCAAGCCTCGCAATGAATAACAAAGCAGAGCCGGAGGGCGTTACTTTGTATGCCTTAACAGCCTCGTCTGTTGCAATGCTTATTTTTACCGCTTGCATTGGCCAGCTTCCTTTGACAGTTGATATATTTTTACATAGCAAAAAGGCCTTTGCTCTTGCGTCGGGACAGGCAATATTTAACTGTGTTCTTCCTTACATTCTGTTTACCGTCGGAGTCAAATATACCGGTCCGTCAAATGCGTCTATTATGTCGACAACCGAGCTGGTTGTAGCGGCTATGATAGGGGCTGTCAGCTTCGGCGAGCGTATCGGAATCATCGGATATACCGGTATAGCAGTTGTAATTTTATCTATTGTAATTCTGAATATTGAAAAGCCGTTAAAGAAAAAATAACTAAAATATGATATGCACCCCAAAAGCAAGCTGCTTTTGGGGTGCAATTTTCATTTTATTTTATTTAGTTAAAATATCCAGCGTAGCAAGCTTTACGCAAAGGCAAAGCGCTTTTGTTGCGATCTCAAGCTCGTCAATCGGGGGAAATGTCGGGGCTACCCGAAGATTTGAATTTGTGGGGTCGTTGTGGTAGGGGTAGGTAGCTCCCGCAGGGGTGAGCTTCACTCCCAAATCGCACATTTTGCTGTAGACCACGGAAGCACAGCCGCACGGAACGTTAAGCGATACAAAATATCCGCCCTCCGGCTTTGACCATGTGCAAAGCCCCGTTTTTGAGAGCTCCTTTTCAAAAAGCTCGTCAACCAGTTTGAATTTAGGAGCGATAATAGCACTGTGGCGCTTCATCTGCTCCAAAATTCCGTTAAGAGAGCCGAAATAACGGACATGTCGCATTTGATTTAATTTATCGGCGCCGATAGTCTGAACGCTTATGTGCTTCTTGATAGATTCTATATTTGCCTTGCTCGTTGCAAGAACCGCAACTCCGGAACCGGGGAATGAAATCTTTGACGTTGACGCAAATTCGTAAACTGTATTCTCGTTTTCGAACTTTTCTGCCTCCTTTAAAAGATTCATCTGCTTTGCGCTCTCGCCGTAGAGAGAGTGAACAATATATGCGTTGTCCCACATAATGCAAAAGTCGTCGGCCTTTGTTTTTAATTTTGCAAATCTGTGGATCGTTTCGTCCGAGTAAACGGTTCCTGTCGGATTGGAATATTTCGGCACGCACCAAATACCCTTGATTGAAGCGTCGGAGGCAACGAGCCTCTCTACCTCGTCCATATCGGGTCCGTCCTCGTTTAAGGGGACGTTAATCATCTTAATTCCCAAGGATTCGCAAATGGCAAAATGTCTGTCGTATCCGGGCACGGGACAGAGAAATTTAATTTCACCCTGCGTCGCCCACGGCTTGTTAACTCCGTCTCTTCCGTAAATCATATGTCGGGCAAGGGTGTCATACATCATGTTAAGAGACGAATTACCGCCGACGATAAGCTCGTCGTCGTCCACGTCGAGCATTTCGGCAAACAGCTTCTTTGCTTCGGGTATGCCGTCAAGCAAGCCGTAATTTCGACAGTCAGTGCCGTTTTCCGTTATGCAGTCGTCCTGCGTTTTTAACACTCCGAGCATATCCTGAGTCAAATTAAGCTGTTCTACGCTGAGAACTCCTCTTGCCATATTCAAATCGAGATGCCGGCTTTTCAGTATTTCATATTCTTTTTTGAGCTGAGCCTTTTCGGCTTTGAGCTCTTCCGATGTCATTTCAGTATATTTCATCTTGCTTTTCCTGTTTGGTATTAAAAATCTGCGTTACCTGTCGTTCTCGGGAAGGATTCAACATCACGGATATTGCTCATGCCGGTAACATACATGACGAGTCTTTCAAATCCGAGACCGAAGCCCGCATGCTTTGTTCCTCCGTAACGGCGAAGATCTATATACCAGCTGTAATCCTCCTCTCTCAAGCCGAAACGTCTGATTGCGTCCATCAACATATCTAACCTTTCTTCTCTCTGCGATCCGCCTACAAGCTCTCCGACACCGGGAACCAGCAAGTCCATTGCGGCGACAGTCTTGTTGTCGTCGTTAAGGCGCATATAAAAGGCTTTGATTTCACGCGGCCAATCGGTAACGAAAACGGGCTTTCCGTATACTTTTTCCGTCAAATATCTCTCATGCTCTGTCTGTAAATCCATACCCCATTCTGCGGGATAATCAAATTTCTGTCCGCTCTTTTGCAAAATGTCGATGGCTTCGGTATATGTAACGCTTGCAAAATCGCTGTCGACAATATTATTGAGCTTTTCGAGCAAGGTCTTATCGATAAATTTGTTGAAGAAATTAAGCTCCTGCTCGCAATGCTCCATAATGTATTTTATTACAAACTTAAGCATCCTTTCGCACAGAACCATATCGTCCTTGAGGTCCGCAAACGCTATTTCCGGCTCCATCATCCAAAATTCCGCCGCATGACGGGGTGTGTTGGAGTTTTCGGCGCGGAAGGTCGGACCGAAGGTATAAACATTTGCAAATGACATTGCATAGGTTTCAACATTAAGCTGACCGGATACCGTGAGGTTTGTTGACTTTCCGAAGAAATCCTTTGAGAAATCGACCTTACCGTCTTCGGTCTTAGGGAGATTGTCCAAATCAAGGGTTGTAATACGGAACATCTCGCCCGCACCCTCGCAGTCACTGCCTGTAATGATAGGTGTGTGAACATAAACAAAGTTGTTGTCCGCAAAGAAACGGTGAATCGCCTGAGCCGCAACTGACCGAACGCGGAACACGGCGTTAAATGTATTTGTTCTCGGTCTTAAATGTGCGACGGTGCGTAGATATTCAAGCGTGTGACGCTTGTTCTGAATAGGATAATCCGGAGTCGAGGAGCCTTCAACACTGATCCTTGCGGCCTTTAATTCAAAGGGCTGCTTTGCATCGGGAGTAAGCACAAAGTTACCCTCGACGGTAAATGAAGCACCGCAGTTTTGTGCGGCAATCTCCTTATAATTATCTATATTCGCTTCTTCAAAGACAATTTGCAGGCAGCCGAAGCTGCTTCCGTCATTAAGCTCGATAAAGCCGAACATGTTGGACGCACGAATAGATCTTGCCCAACCTGCAACCGTTATATTCTTATCGGCGTACTCCTTCGGCGAGGTATAAAGCTCTTTTACGGTAACTCGTTCCATAATAGGACATCCTTTCATTTTATTCTGATAATTATATAAAAATACTAACACTTTATTATATTACACCCTAAAATAAATAGCAACAGTTTTCTTGAAAAAATAAAAGGATTTGTTGAGATTTTTTAAAAAAAAACAAGTCGGGGAAGAAAATCCCCGACTTCTCAGTATAAAAATCAGATTTATCAGCCGCCGCAGCCGCAGTCACTGCAGTTGCACAGATAATATAAAATTGCAAGAATTGCTATGATGATGGCTAAATTGCAGCCGTCAAAAAGATTGCAAAGACAACTCATGTTAAATATCATTCCTTTCTTTTGCACCCTTAACGGTGCTTCTATCATTATTTTATGACGAAGCTTTGTTTTTGTTACCTTTGTTCTGAAATAATCCGATCAAGGCGCCGATAATAAGAAGCGTTCCGAAAAAACGGCGAATAACCGAATTCGGCAGCTCGTGAGCAAGAAGCGAGCCGAAAAGCGAAAATATTGCTCCCGAATACGCTATGGGCATAATAATTTTTAAATTAAGCTCAGTCTTTTTGAAATGTACAAATAATGCAAAAAATGAGGCGCAAATAAAAAATGCGAGGTTAATACCCTGGGCATTGATTTGAGAAATGTTCCTTAAAAGCGTGAGGTAAATTACGTAAAGACCTCCTCCGCCTATTCCCATTCCGCATAAAACCGAGATAACCGTACCCGAAATAATGTCAAGCCAAAGCATTTGCCGCTCCTTATAGTTTCTAAATCGTTATTTGTTTTTATTATTACCGGAAAATAAAAAAAGTATGCCGGTGCGCCGGCATACAGATATAATGACTGTTTATTTCAAGCGGTATCCGCACTCGTTGCAGAAAAGCATCTCACTCGTTATGGGATTACCGCAGTTGGGACAAAATCTCGGTTGCTCGGGAGTCTGGGTGCTTGCTTCTTCCTGACGATAAGGCTCGTTATTCTGTTCGTCGGATGATAAAATTTGAGTTTCTCCGACGAAATTGTTTGTCGGCTCGCTCGGAGCTGGATTTGAACTCTGAACGGCGTTTTGCTTCAGCGCCTCGTTTTCCGTTTTTAAAGCGGAAATTTCCGTGTTGAGATTTGCAACTGCCCTCTTTGCGTCCTCAAGCTCTCTCATAAGCATTGACGACTTTTGCCTCTCGGCATCGAGTTGCGCCTTTAATTCACCTGTTTCCGATATTATCTTTTCTTTTGCGATTGTAACATTAACATCCATTGCGGTCATACCGCCGACATACTTTTCCTTCAGTTCGTTTGCAAGATCCATAAGCTTTGCGGTAATGTCGGAAAATTCCTCGACGGACGTGGGGGTGGGCGTATACTCGTTTGTGTTAATTCCGCAATTAACACAGAATACTGCGTCATCTCTTAATTTTGATTTACAATTCGGACAATATTTCATTGTATTCCCTCCGTTACATTTCATTATATAAATAATAACACATAAATTGTGTTTTTTCAACATAAAAAAACAATTATTTATAAATTAAGCATTAAAACGTTTATCAGATCGGGAATTGCCGTTTCAAATTTAACTCCGTATTTATGATTGCCGTCGCCGTATGTATTCTCAATGCATTTTATGGTGTAGTCTGCGGCAAGCTTTGCCGCACCGTTCTCATCGAAGCCCCGCATATATGCGCCGACAAAGGCCGAAGAGTATATATCTCCCGTTCCGTGGAAAGCCTGCGGTATACGTTTGTGACTGTAATGGAATTTTCTGCCGTCGGAATATGAAACCAAAACGCCGGTTTTTTCCTTTTCGAATCCGACGCCGGTGAGAACGACCGTTGCGCTGAATTTTTCATGCAAGCATTCGGTCAGTTTGTCGACGTATTCCTCTGTTATATTTTCCGAATATGGAATGCCGCAAAGCAAGCAAGCCTCTGTAATGTTTGGGAGAATAATATGGGATTTTTCGCAAAGACGTGAAATAGACTTCACGTAATCGCCGTCAAAACCGCAATAGAGCTTGCCGTGATCCGCCATGGCGGGGTCGCATATCAGCTTTGCCCCGGGATTTGTCAGCGTAGAAAAAATTCTTTCAACGTCCGAAACCTGATTTCTGTTCCCGAGATATCCGGTATACACTGCGTCAAATTTAATGCTTTCATCGGTCCAATGCTTGATAATCCCGTCAAAATCCGGACTTAGATCACGAAAGGTAAATCCGGTAAAGCAGCCTGTATGGGTGGAAAGAACCGCCGAGGGCAAAATGACGGCTTCATGTCCGCAGGCGGATAAAATAGGAAGAGCAACCGTTATCGAGCATTGTCCCAGGCAGGAAATATCCTGAACTGTCAGTATCCTTTTATACATTTTGATTTTTTCCTTCATTTTATTATATATTTATTATATACGGCACTCAAGATTCATCAATATAAATATATCATATTTTTTGCTGAAAATAATTACAATTTTATTAAAATATGAAAAAAACACAAAAAAGCTTCGGCAGGAGAGAATATTGTTAACAAATTGTAAAACTGTATGGAATTCAATGTAAATTACATTTTCGGCTATTGACTGATATTTAACGGTATGATATAATTTTTAAGCTTGATGTGCGATGATGCGGGAGGTTGCTCGTACAGGTTGCGAGGTAATTTCCGCGGAGTATGTCCGATATAAATCGGGCGAAAAAATCGGTGAAACGGTCTGTGTATCTCACGCACGGATTTTTATCGGAATTTTTGCGAACGACAAAAAATTCCGTTTTAATTTCGGTGAAAAAAGAAACACCCGAAACCGTGTAACGATTCGCCTTCCAAGTAAAAATAATAATAGGAGGCAAAAACAAGTGGCAGTACAGGAAAAGCTCAGAATCAGACTTCGCAGCTACGATCACACTCTGGTCGACGCGGCATGCGCAAAGATTGTTGAAACGGCTAAGAGAAACGGCGCCGGTGTGTCCGGACCTATTCCGCTCCCTACCGAGAAGGAAATAGTAACAATACTTCGCGCGGTTCACAAATATAAGGACAGCCGTGAGCAGTTTGAAATGAGAACACACAAGAGACTTATCGACGTAATCAAGCCCTCAAAGGCTTGCGTTGACGCATTAATGAGTCTCGAACTTCCCGCAGGTGTTGAGTTTGAGGTTAAGCTCTAATCCGCATTCCGATTAGATAATCCGAGTCGAAGTGCTTTCGGTAAGTGCAGGCTATGCACACTGCCGGAAACCCACAGAAGCGAATTATACAACACAAACGAGAGTTTTGGTCATGTTGCACGATGGCGCCGAAGCGGCGTTCAAGGCAACCAATAACAAAAACAGGAGGAAAAAAGATAATGAAAAAAGGCATTATCGGAAAGAAAATCGGCATGACGCAGATTTTCGACGAAAAGGGAAACGTAATTCCCGTAACCGTTATCGAAGCAGGTCCCTGCACAGTCGTTCAGAAGAAAACGGTTGAAAACGACGGCTATGACGCCGTAAAGCTCGGCTTTGAAGACATTGCCGAAAAAAAGCTTTCCAAGCCTGCATTGGGCGAATTTAAGAAGACGGGAGTTGAGGCTAAGAAGTACCTCAAGGAATTCCGTCTCGAAGACACAAGCGCTCTTAATGTAGGAGACAAAGTAACTGCAGCGGCCTTTGCTGCAGGAGATCACGTTGATGTAACAGGTATCACAAAGGGCCGCGGTTACACAGGCGTAATCAAGAGATGGAACGCTCACATTTTAAAGATGACTCACGGTACCGGACCTATCCACAGAGAGGTCGGCTCAATGGGCTGTACATCAAGCCCCTCGAGAGTTTTCAAGAATAAGCATATGGCAGGCCAGTACGGAAACGAACAGGTAACTGCACTTAACCTTTCCGTTGTTAAGATTGATGAAGAAAAGAACCTCATCGCCGTTAAGGGCGCCGTTCCGGGTGCAAAAGGCGGAGTGGTATTCATCCGTGACAGCGTTAAGGCGTAAGCGGAAGGAGGAACAGAAATGCCGAATTTGAAGGTAGTTAATATGGCAGGCAAAGAGGTCGGAAGCATTGAACTTTCCGACGCAGTATATGCAGCCGATGTCAACGCAGCAGTTCTTCATGCCGCAGTTAGAACCTATCTCGCAAATCAGAGACAGGGCACACAGTCCACACTTACCCGTTCCGAAGTATCCGGCGGCGGTAAGAAGCCCTTCCGTCAGAAGGGTACAGGCCGTGCAAGACAGGGTTCAACCCGTGCACCGCAGTGGATTCACGGCGGCATTGCCCTCGGCCCGAAGCCGAGAGATTATCGCATCTCCCTAAACAAGAAGGTTAAGAGAGTTGCAATCAGAAGCGCGATTTCCGACAAGGTAGCCGAAAACAAGCTTATCGTTGTCGACGCAATCACCGCAACCGAATACAAGACCAAGGCTATGGCAGAAATGCTTAAGGCGATCGGCGCAGGAAAGAAAGCGCTCGTTGTTCTCAATGAGAAGGATGACAAGGTTGCCCGCAGCTTGGCAAACATTCCCGGCGTTAAGACCGCGTATGTTAATACTATCAACGTATATGACATACTCAACGCTGACACCTTTGTTGTAGCTCAGGCTGCTGCAAAGAGCATTGAGGAGGTTTACGCATGAATTTCTCACACGATATAATCGTAAGACCTATCATCACAGAAGATTCTATGGCGATGGTCGCTGATAAGAAGTATGTTTTTGAGGTTGCTAAGACGGCAACCAAGCCCATGATCGCAGACGCAGTGGAAAAGATATTCGGCGTTAAGGTCGCAAAGGTAAATACCATGAATTACATGGGCAAATTAAGAAGAAGAGGCAACAGCCCCGAAGGACGTACGGCTGCTTGGAAAAAGGCGATTGTTACATTGACCGGCGATTCCAAGACAATCGAGTTCTTTGACGGTATGATGTAAGGAGGTAAAGGATAATGGCAGTTAAAAAATATAAGCCTACTACTCCGGGTCTTCGTAACATGACCAGCCCGTCATTCGACGAGTTAACCAAGTTTGAGCCCGAAAAGAGTCTTCTTACAGTTCTCAAGAAGAATGCCGGCCGTAACAGCTACGGCAGAATCACCGTTCGTCACAAGGGCGGCGGAAACAAGAAAAAGTACAGAATTATTGACTTTAAGCGTCAGGCAGAAGGCGAGTCCAAGGTTATCGGTATTGAATACGACCCTAACCGTACCGCATATATTGCATTGCTTGAGAACGCTGAGGGAAAGAAAAGCTACATTATAGCTCCCGACGGAGTAACTGCGGGCGATGTTCTCACGACAGGCGCAAACGCAGATATTAAGCCGGGCAACACACTTCCCATTGCCAATATTCCCGTCGGTACGTTTATCAACAATATCGAGCTTTACCCCGGAAAGGGCTCACAGCTTGTTCGTTCCGCAGGCGTAGCTGCACAGCTGATGGCTAAGGAAAACGGTATGGCTCAGGTAAGACTTCCCTCCGGTGAAGTAAGACTCGTAAGACTTGACTGCAAGGCGACAATCGGTCAGGTAGGTAACATCGAGCATGATACCATAAAGGTCGGTAAAGCAGGTAAGACCCGTCATAAGGGTATTCGTCCGACAGTTCGCGGTTCCGTAATGAACCCGTGCGATCACCCCCACGGAGGCGGTGAAGGTAAATCGCCTATCGGCCGTCCTTCTCCCGTTACACCTTGGGGCAAGCCTGCAATGGGTTACAAGACCCGTAACAAGAAAGCTCGCACTAACAAGTTCATTGTTAAGAGCAGAAACGGTAAATAATAGGGAGGCAGCATAATGAGCAGAAGTTTGAAAAAAGGACCGTTTGTCGAAGCTAAGCTTTTTTCGAGAGTGGTTGCGATGAACGAAGCCAATGAAAAGAAAGTTCTTAAAACCTGGTCCCGTGCCTCCACGATATTCCCGGAATTTGTAGGTCACACGATCGCAGTTCACGACGGCAGAAAGCACATTCCGGTATATATCACCGAGGATATGGTAGGACATAAGCTGGGCGAATTCGCCCCCACCCGTACATTCAAAGGTCATGCAGGCTCCAAGACCTCGAATAACGGTAAATAAGGCAGGGAGGTAAAGATAAATGGAAGCTAAAGCTATATTGAGAAACGCCAGAATTTCTCCCCGCAAGGTTAAAATCGTTCTCGACCTCATAAGAGGCAAGGACACAAAAACAGCAATGGCCATTCTGAACAACACCCCCAAGGCGGCGTCTGAGTATCTCAGAAAGCTCTTGAAGAGTGCTTGTGCAAATGCCGAAAATAACTTCAGTATGGACGCAAACAACCTTTATGTATCCGAGTGCTTCGTTTGCCCCGGTCCTACAATGAAGCGTATGCTTCCCAGAGCTAAGGGACGCGGAGACAGAATATTGAAGAGAACAAGCCACATGACAATTGTGGTTAAAGAAAAAGCATAAGGAGGCAAGCCGGAATGGGTCAGAAAGTAAATCCCCACGGTTTCCGTGTGGGCGTAATTAAAGACTGGGATTCAAGATGGTTCACCAAGGACGAGAAGTTCGGTGATACGCTTGTTTCCGACTATAATCTCAGAAAGTTCCTGAAAACCAAGCTCCAGGAGGCCGGCGTTCCGAGAATCGAAATCGAGCGCGACAATGAAAGAGTAAGAGTATTTATTCACTGTGCAAAGCCCGGTATCATCATCGGCCGTAACGGCGCTGAGATAGAAAAGCTCAAGGCAACGCTTGAGGCTATGGTCGGTAAGACCGTAGTAATTAATGTTGTCGAGGTTAAGGATCCCGACATGAACGCTCAGCTTGTCGCTGAGAATATTGCGCTTCAGCTTGAGCGCAGAGCATCCTTCCGCCGTTGCATGAAGCAGGCCATCGGTCGCACAATGCGTTTAGGCGCAAAGGGTATCAAAATTCAGCTCGGCGGCAGACTCGCAGGCGCTGAAATAGCTCGTACAGAGCATTACCATGAGGGTACTATTCCGCTTCAGACAATCCGTGCCGATATCGACTACGGTGTATGGGAAGCAAATACCACATACGGTAAAATCGGCGTTAAGGTTTGGATTTACAAGGGCGAAATACTTGCCGATTCCAATACCAAGACAAAGAGAAATTACGATCAGAAGCGCGACAGAAACGACAGACGCCGTAACGACCGCAGAGATCGCACCGACCGTAAGGATTTCGGTGACAGAAAAGGACAGGGTCGCTCCTTCGGAGGCGGAAAGAACGGTAAGGGCAGACCGGGTATGGACAGAGAAGTAAAGAACTACTCCAACCGTAACGCTAACTTCAAGAAGCCCGCACCTAAGGCAGCTCCCGTAGAAGAAGCTCCCGCAGCTACACCCGAGGAAGGGGGTAACAACTAATGTTAATGCCTAAGAGAGTTAAATACAGACGTGTCCACAGAGGACGTCTCAAGGGAAAAGCGCTCAGAGGTAATACAATTGCGTACGGACAGTACGGTCTTGTTGCAACCGAGCCTTCATGGATTACGAGCAACCAGATCGAGGCAGCCCGTATTGCAATGACCAGATACATCCGCCGTGGCGGTAAAGTATGGATAAAGATTTTCCCCGATAAGCCGATCACAAAGAAGCCTGCCGAAACTCGAATGGGTTCAGGTAAGGGCGCTCCCGAATACTGGGTAGCAGTAGTTAAGCCCGGCAGAGTTCTCTTTGAAATGGACGGCGTTGACACCGAAACTGCAAAGGAAGCAATGCGTCTTGCAGCAAACAAGTTGCCTATAAAGTGCAAGTTTGTTGTTAAGGAAGAAGCAACTGCTCCGACCGAGGAGGAATAAACCGTGAAAGTAAATGAAATTAGAGAGATGTCTTCAGAGGCTCTTGCAAAAAAGCTTGCAGAGCTTAAGGAAGAACTTTTCAACCTTCGGTTCCAGCTTGCTATCAACCAGCTCGACAACCCTCACAAGATTGCGGATGTCAAGCACGACATCGCTCGTGTTATGACCGTAATCAACGAGAAGAAAGACTAAGGAGCGAGGTAAATAATAATGAATGATACAATGCAGAGAAACCTCAGAAAGACACGTGTAGGAGTCGTTGTCAGCGACAAGATGGACAAGTGTATCACTGTAGCAATCAATGACAATGTAAAGCATCCTATGTACGGTAAGGTTATGAAGCGTACGGTAAAGATTCACGCACAGGATCTCGAAAACGAATGCGGCGTAGGCGATAAGGTTAAGGTTATGGAAACAAGACCCTTGTCCAAGACCATTCGCTGGAGACTTGTTGAAGTAATCGAAAAGGCTAAATAAGCTATTGTCAAAGAGCAATAGCTGACAGGAGGAAATAAATGTTACAACAGCAGTCATACATGAAGGTTGCCGATAACACCGGCGCCAAAGAGCTGATGTGCATCCGAGTACTCGGCGGTACGGGCAGAAGATATGCCGGCGTCGGAGATGTTGTTGTTGCTACGGTTAAGAAGGCAGCGCCCAACGGAACGGTTAAGAAGGGCGATGTTGTTAAAGCCGTAGTGGTAAGAACGGTTAAAGCCATCAGACGTAATGACGGAAGCTACATCAGATTTGATGAAAACGCAGCCGTTATAATCAAAGAAGACAATACCCCTCGCGGTACACGTATTTTCGGACCCGTTGCAAGAGAGCTTCGTGAAAAGGATTATTTAAAAATTCTCTCTCTCGCACCGGAAGTTCTTTAAGGAGGAGAGAAAATGAATAAGGTACATGTTAAAAAGGACGATACCGTAATCGTTCTCTCCGGCGAAAGCAAGGGCACAAAGGGAAAGGTACTTGAGGTATCTCCCAAGGAAGGAAAGCTCCTTGTTAAGGGCGTAAACATCGCTTCCAAGCATGTAAAGCCCCGCAAGCAGGGCGAGCAGGGCGGCATCATGCAGCTCGAAAGCGCTATCTACGCTTGCAAGGTTGCTCTTTACTGCGACAAGTGCGGTAAGGGCGTTCGTGCTAAGCACAGCATAGTTGACGGAAAGAAAGTCAGAGTTTGCGCTAAATGCGGCAAAGAAATATAAGGAGGGTTAAACAATGTCAAGACTTAATGATATGTACAAGGCAGAAGTTGCTCCCGCACTTATGAAAAAGTTTGCCTACAAGAGCACAATGCAGATTCCCAAGTTCGACAAAATAGTAATCAACGTCGGCGTCGGAGACGCTAAGGATAATTCCAAGGCAATCGAGAACGTAATCGAAGAAATTACCATGATAGCCGGACAGAAGGCAGTTCCCACATACGCAAAGAAGTCCGTTGCAAACTTCAAGCTCCGTCAGGGCATGAAGATAGGCGTAAAGGTTACACTTCGCGGCGAGAGAATGTATGAATTCATGGACAGACTCTTCAATTTTGCGCTTCCCAGAGTCCGCGACTTCAAGGGTATTAATCCCAATGCTTTTGACGGTAGAGGCAACTACTCGTTAGGACTCAAGGAGCAGCTTATCTTCCCGGAAATCGAGTATGATAAGATTGATAAGATCCGCGGTATGGACATCGCATTCGTAACGACCGCTCAGAATGACGAGGAAGCAAGAGAGCTTCTTACGCTCATGGGCGCACCGTTCGCTAAATAATAGGGAGGAAGAAGAATCATGGCAAAGAAATCAATGGTTTTAAAGCAGCAGAAGGCACAGAAGTTCTCTACCAGAGAATACAACCGTTGCAAGATCTGCGGTCGTCCCCATGCTTACCTTCGTAAGTACGGTATCTGCCGTATCTGCTTCCGTGAATTGGCTTACAAGGGCCAGATCCCCGGTGTCCGCAAGGCATCTTGGTAATATATTTACCTAAAAACGTTAAACGCGGCTCACAGAGCCGATGTGGAAAACTCCACGCTAATCGGAAGGAGCGAGAGCTAACCGCCGATATCAAGTCGCAACAGCGGCAACTGCATAAAGGAGATATAAAACAATGCAAATGTCAGACGTAATCGCTGATATGCTTACGAGAATTCGTAACGCAAGCAATGCAAAGCATGCAACAGTTGATGTACCTGCTTCAAACATGAAGAAGGCAATCGCAGAGATTCTCTTCAATGAAGGCTACATCAAAGAGTACAAAATCGTAGAAGACGGCAAGCAGGGTGTTATCAGAATCACACTCAAGTATGTCGGTAAGGAAAAGGCAATCAAGGGCATAAGAAGAGTATCCAAGCCCGGTCTTCGAGTTTATTCAAACTGCGAAGATATGCCCCGTGTAATGAACGGTCTCGGTATAGCGATCATCTCTACATCAAAGGGAATTATGACCGACCGTAACGCACGCAAGCAGAATATAGGCGGCGAAGTGCTCGCCTTTGTATGGTAAGGGGAGGTATTACGAGATGTCAAGAATCGGAAGAATGCCCATTATCATTCCTGCAGGCGTAGAAATTACAATCGCCGACGGAAATGTCGTAACAGTAAAGGGTGCAAAGGTAACTCTCACACAGACATTTAACAGCCGTCTGACCATTGAGAAGGTCGACAACACAATAGTTGTTAAGCGTCCTACCGATGAGAAGGAGGACCGTGCAATTCACGGACTTACCCGTGCGCTTATCCAGAACATGGTTACAGGCGTAACGGAAGGCTTCAAGAAGGAGCTTCAGATCAACGGCGTAGGTTATAAGGCTGCAAAGCAGGGTACTACACTGGTACTCAACCTCGGACACTCACATGACATTAAGTTCGAGGAAAAGGACGGAATCACATTTGAGGTTCCTAATCCCAATACAATTATCGTTCACGGCGCAGAGAAGCAGACCGTAGGTCAAATAGCAGCTCAGATCCGTGAGAAGAGACCTCCGGAGCCGTACCTCGGCAAGGGCGTTAAATATGCCGATGAGCATATTCGCCGTAAGGCCGGTAAGGCTAGCAAGTAAAGGAAGGAGTGAAGTAGTATGATAACTAAAGCTGATACAAATAAGGCGCGTCTTAAAAGACATACAAGAGTAAGAGCTAAGATATCCGGCACAGCACAAAGACCCCGTCTGTGCGTATTTCGCTCCAATGCCAACATCGCAGTTCAGATAATTGACGATGTAGCCGGAACAACACTTGTTGCGGCGTCCACACTCGAAAAGAGTTTCACCGAATACGGCGGTAACAAGACCGCAGCCCGTGAATTAGGAAAAATAATCGCCAAGAGAGCCCTTGATAAGGGAATCGAAAATGTAGTTTTCGACCGCGGCGGATATCTCTATCACGGACGTGTTCTTGAGCTTGCCGAAGGCGCCCGCGAAGGCGGACTCAAATTCTGAGGGAGGATAAGTAAAAATGGCAGATAGAATAGACGCAAATACCCTCGACTTGCTTGAAACAAACGTAGCGATTAAGCGTGTATCCAAGACTGTAAAGGGTGGTAGAATTGCAAGATTTACCGCAATTATGGTAGTAGGAGACGGCGCAGGACATATCGGCTACGGTCAGGGAAAAGCAGCCGAGGTACCGGAAGCAATTCGCAAAGCAATCGAAGATGCGAAGAAAAACTTAATTACCGTATCCCTCAAGGGAGACACAATTCCCCACGAGATTACAGGTGAATTCGGCGCAGGCAAGGTTCTTTTGAAGCCGGCTCCCGAAGGTACCGGTATCATTGCAGGCGGTACTGTACGTAAGGTACTTGAGATTGCCGGTATTAAGAATATCCGTGCAAAATGTATGCGTTCAAACAACCCCGTAAACGTTGTTAAGGCAACATTTGAAGGACTTAAGGCTCTTCGTACTGCTGAGCAGGTAGCAGCAATCCGCGGAATTTCCGCAGATGAATTAAACTAATTGGAGGCGCAAAGCAATGGCAACTAAATTAGCTAAAGTTACGCTTGTAAAGAGCCTCATCGGTTCCAAGCCGAATCAGAAGCTTACCGCAAAGAGTCTCGGTCTTAACAAGATCGGAGATTGTATCGAACACGCAAACGACGGTGTTTTAAAGGGCAAGCTCAAGGTTATCGGCCATCTCGTCAAGGTTGACGAGTAAGCAAATTTTTAAAAGGAGGAAATCCAATGAAGCTCCATGAACTCTCACCCGCCGAAGGCTCTGCAAAGGCAGCATGGCGTAGAGGCAGAGGTCCCGGCTCCGGCAACGGTAAGACCGGCGGCAGAGGACACAAGGGACAGAATGCCCGTTCAGGCGGCGGCGTACGCCCCGGTTTTGAAGGAGGACAGCTCCCTCTTTACAGAAAGCTCCCTAAAAGAGGCTTTCACAACATCTTCGCTAAGAAGTATGCAATCGTAAATGTAAGTGCCCTTGAGGCATTTGATAACGGCGCTGAGATCGATATCGACACTCTTCTCGAAAAGAAGATCGTACGCAATAAGTACGATGGACTGAAGGTTCTCGGTAACGGTCAGCTCACCAAGAAAGTAACTGTAAAAGCAACAGTCTTCTCCGGAACAGCAAAGGAAAAGATTGAAGCGGCAGGAGGAAAGGCCGAGGTGATGTAAAGTGTTTAAGACTCTTACAAACGCATGGAAAACCCCTGAGCTTCGCAAAAAGCTTATTGTAACAGTATTTATTATTATACTTTACAGACTCGGTTCAACAATCCCTATGCCGTATGTTAATGCCGGCCTTATGGAAAGCATCAACACAATATACGGCGGAACTATTTTGCAGTATTTAAATATACTCTCCGGTTCAGCGTTTGCACAGGCAACACTTTTCGCACTTTCAATTTCACCCTATATCACCGCGTCCATTGTTATCCAGCTTCTCACTGTTGCTATTCCCGCACTTGAAAAGCTTTCAAAGAACGGTGAGGAGGGCAGAAAAAAACTCACACAGATTACTCGTTATGTAACCGTGGTGCTCGGTTTGATTACCGCTTTCGGTTATTATATGTTCCTTCGTAATCAGGGCTGGCTCACAAACAACAGCGTTTTCGTTGCATTCGTAATTATCGCATGCTACGGCGCAGGTGCGGCTCTTATTATGTGGCTTGCGGAAAAAATCAATGAGCATGGAATCGGTAACGGTATCTCAATGATTCTTTTTGCAAATATTTTGGCAAGCGGCACACAGATTATTTCAACATTCTCCGAATTCATCAAGGAAGGCCCCTGGGGTATTGTTAAGACGGAAGTAATCGTTGTGATTTCACTTGCAATTATCACTTTCGTAGTATTCGTAACCGAGAGTGAACGCAGAATTCCCGTACAGTACGCCAAGAAGGTTGTCGGACGCAAGCAATACGGCGGTCAGAGCTCTAATCTTCCGATTAAGCTCAATATGTCCGGCGTTATGCCCATCATCTTCGCAAACTCCATTGTTGCAATTCCCGCAACAATCGGTATGATTGCAGGCGTTGATACAAACGGCACGGGCTTCTGGTCAAAGTTTATAAACTTCTTCTCGGCAGGATCATGGTTCTATGTAATAATCTTCGTGATTCTTATTATTGCATTCGCATATTTCTATGTATCCATCTCCTTCAACCCTGTTGAAGTAGCCAACAATATGAAGAAGCAGGGCGGTTTTATCCCCGGTATTCGTCCGGGCAAGCCGACATCTGATTACATTAAAAAGATTCTCGGAAGAATTACCTTAATCGGAGCGTTCTTCCTTTGCATCGTAGCGGCATTGCCTCTCATTGCAAGCATCATATCCGGCGGTGTGCTGTCCGGAATCGCATTCGGCGGTTCTTCGCTCCTCATCGTTGTAGGTGTTGCACTTGAAACGGCTCGTGAGCTTGAAGCACAGCTCACAATGCGTCACTACAAGGGCTTTCTTGAATAATCGTAAGCTCTGTTAAACGTGCAAGGAGAAACACGCTATGAAGATAATTTTTCTCGGAGCGCCCGGTGCCGGAAAGGGCACACAATCAGAAATAGCAAGCCGCGAATTCAACATTCCGACTATTTCAACAGGCGCAATTATCCGCGAAGCTATTAAGAACGGAACAGAAATGGGCACAAAGGCTAAGGCTTATACCTCAACCGGGGCTCTTGTTCCCGACGAAGTAGTAATCGGCATTATCAAAGAACGTCTTGCACAGCCTGACTGTGCAAACGGATTCATCCTTGACGGTTTTCCGAGAACTGTGCCTCAGGCGCAGGCTCTCGATGACATGGGAGTTAATATCGACCGTGTTGTAAGCATTGAAGTTGACGATGACGCTATCGTACGCCGAATGGGCGGAAGACGCTCATGTCCGGCGTGCGGAGCGACATTTCACATCGACTATAAGCCCTCGTCAAAGGGGAACAGGTGCGACAAATGCGGGGAAGAATTAACAATCCGTGCCGACGATAAACCGGATGTTGTTTTATCCCGCCTTGAGACCTATCATAAGACAACCGAGCCGCTTAAAGATTATTATGCAGCTAAGGGACTTCTTAAAACGGTAATAGGTCAGGAGGAGGTTGCCGATACAACGGCACTGACTTTAGAGGCACTTAAGTAAAAGAGATTATTTATGATACAGCTCAAAAAACCGGAACAAATTGAATTGATGAGGCAAGCCGGAAGAATTACCGGCGAGGCGCTCGTTCTTGCCGGAGAGGCAGTCGCCGAGGGCGTAACAACCAAGCATCTGGACGGTATTATTCGCAGTCATATTGAAAAATGCGGAGCAAAGCCGTCGTTTCTCGGATACGGCGGATTCCCGGCGAGCGCATGTATAAGTATCAACTCCGAGGTAATCCACGGAATACCTTCGCCCAAGAGGGTACTTCGCGAGGGGGACATCGTAAAAATAGATGTCGGCGCATTTTACCGCGGCTTCCACGGCGACAGTGCATGTACTTTCGCAGTGGGTAAAATCTCATCGGAAGCACAAAAGCTCATTGATGTAACAAAGCAAAGCTTTGAAGAAGGTGTGAAGAAGGCTTTGGTGGGTGGCAGAATCGGCGACATAGGTCACGCTGTTGATGCTTATGTAAAATCCTTCGGTTACAGTACAGTTAAGAGATATGTCGGTCACGGTGTGGGGCATGACCTGCACGAATCACCCGATGTTCCGAATTACGGAAGCGTGGGAAGAGGACCGAGACTATATCCCGGTATGACTATTGCAATAGAGCCTATGGTTAATATCGGAGATTACGAGGTTGTCGAGCTCGATGACGGCTGGACAGTGTTGACCAAGGATGGAAGCTTATCTGCTCACTATGAGCATACGGTTGCAATTTTGGACAACGGACCTGAGCTGCTTACAAAGGTCAATTAAGAAATTCGGTAAGACATAACAGCCGAGAGGCTATCATAAGTAGGAGGGATTATTCTGCCAAAGGATGATGTTGTAAAATTTGAAGGAACGGTAATCGAAGCATTGCCGAATGCAACCTTCAAGGTACAGTTGCCCAACGGGCATATAGTTACGGCACATATCTCCGGAAAGCTCCGTATGAATTATATATGGATTGTACCCGGCGATAAGGTTGACGTAGAGGTTTCGGTATACGATTTAACAAAAGGTCGTATAACCTGGAGAACAAAATAAGAAAGGTAAGGTATAAAAATGAAAGTTAAACCTTCCGTAAAAAAGATTTGTGAAAAGTGCAAGGTTATCAAGCGCAAAGGTAAGGTAATGGTTATCTGCGAGAATCCGAAGCACAAACAGAGACAGGGCTAATAGCTCTTAAATAACTAACTTAAGGAGTTGAAATCAAAGTATGGCTCGTATAGCAGGTGTTGATATACCGAATGCGAAGCGCATTGAAATTGCGCTTACCTACATTTACGGTATCGGAAGAACCAGCGCGAACAAAATACTGGCTGCAACAGGTATTGACCCGAATACAAGAGCAAAGGATCTTACCGAAGCAGAAACAGCAAAGCTTCGTGACGAGATAGAAAACAACTACAAGGTCGAGGGTGACCTCCGTCGCGATGTCGGACTTGATATCAAGCGTCTTGTCGAGATTAACTGCTACCGCGGAATCCGTCACAGAAAGGGTTTGCCGGTAAGAGGACAGCGCACCAAGACCAATGCGAGAACCCGCAAGGGGCCCGTAAAGACAATCGCTAATAAGAAGAAGTAAGGAGGAGATTAACCAAAATGGCTAAAGTAGTAAAGAAAGTCGTAAGAAAACGCCGTGAGCGTAAGAATATTGAAAAGGGAGCGGCACATATCAGAGCAACCTTTAACAATACAATCGTTACAATCACCGATGTTGCAGGAAATGCAGTATCTTGGGCTTCTGCCGGCGGACTCGGCTTCAAAGGCTCTAAAAAATCCACTCCTTTCGCTGCACAGATGGCATCTGAAAAGGCAGCTAAGGCAGCAATGGATCACGGTATGAAGACCGTTGAGGTTTATGTAAGAGGACCGGGATCGGGAAGAGAATCCGCAATCAGAGCGCTTCAGACTGCAGGTTTGAACATTACTCTTATTAAGGATGTAACACCTATCCCGCACAACGGATGCAGACCGCCTAAGCGCCGCAGAGTTTAATTTGCAAGGAGGATATGTATTATGGCAAGATATACTGGACCCGCATGTAAGCTTTGCCGCAGAGAGAACACTAAGCTCTTTCTGAAGGGTGAGCGTTGTTTGTCGGGCAAATGCTCGTTTGAGCGTAGATCCTTCGCTCCCGGTCAGCACGGTACCGCGAGAAAGAAGGTAGAAGAGTACGGTCTTCAGCTTCGTGAAAAGCAGAAGGCAAAGAGATATTACGGTGTACTTGAGAATCAGTTCCACAACTACTTCTTAAAGGCAGACCGTATGGAAGGTATGACAGGCGAAAACCTCCTCGTACTTCTTGAGAGAAGACTTGATAATGTAATTTACAGAATGGGTATGGCAGAAAGCCGTAACGACGCAAGACAGCTTGTGCTTCACGGACACTTCACCTTGAACGGTAAGAAGGTTACGATCCCTTCACTCCTTATCAAGGCAGGCGATGTAATCACCGTAAGAGAAGCAAGCCGTTCATCTTCAAAGATTAAGGGACTTATCGAGGATCTCGATTCCCGTATTTTCCCGAAGTGGCTCGATGTTGACAAGAACACGGCTACTGCTAAGGTAACTGCGCTTCCCACAAGAGAAGACATCGAATTCCCGTTCGAGGAGCATCTCATTGTCGAGTTGTACTCCAAGTAAAAACACCTCCGGCAATAGCTGAACGCTATCGCAAAACAACCCACATTTTATGTATCAGGAGGATTATTGTATGATAGAGATAGAAAAGCCCAATATAGAGACAGCCGAATTAAGCGAAGACGGAAAATTCGGGAAGTTTGTTGTAGAACCGCTTGAGCGCGGATACGGCACAACCCTCGGAAATTCACTGCGCCGTGTGCTTTTAAGCTCACTGCCCGGTGTAGCCGTTGTCTCCATCAAGATTGACGGCGTACTTCACGAAATCTCCACGATACCCGGTATCAAGGAGGATGTAACCGAAATCGTCCTTAATGTAAAGGGAATTGTTGCAAAGCTTCACTGCGACGGGCCGAAGACCGTTGTTCTTGATGTCATCGGTCCGAATGTAGCAACAGCCGGTGATATAAAGGGTGACGACGAGATTGAAATTCTCAACCCCGAACATCTTATTGCAACGGTAGGAGACAATACACGCTTCTATATGGAGCTTACATTTGACCACGGCAGAGGATATGTTTCACAGGAAAAGAACAAGCAGAACAATCCTACAGTTATCGGTTTAATCTACACAGATTCGATTTACACCCCTGTTTATAATGTAAGCTATACGGTAGAGAATACCCGTGTCGGAAATATAACCGATTACGATAAGCTGACGCTTAACGTAACGACTAACGGAACCATCTCGGCCAAGGAAGCGGTATCGCTCGGTGCCAAGATACTCAACGAGCATCTCAACTTGTTTGTAGACCTCGATGAGGAAGCAAAGAAGACAGAGATTATGGTTGAAAGACCTGAAACCCAAAAGGAAAAGGTTCTTGAGATGGCCATTGAGGAG
Organism: Clostridia bacterium; assembly: GCA_029007295.1. Classification (GTDB taxonomy): domain Bacteria; phylum Bacillota; class Clostridia; order Oscillospirales; family CAG-272; genus SUG1201. The sequence goes on from JAQXHN010000014.1 coordinate 67,031, forward strand.
CTTGACATGTCGGTTCGTTCATTCAACTGCTTGAAGCGTGCCGGCATCAATACGGTTGACGACCTTACCAATCGTACAGAGGACGATATGATTAAGGTAAGAAACCTCGGAAAAAAGTCTCTTGAAGAAGTAATTGCTAAGCTTCATTCTTTAGGCCTTGAGCTTAAGAAGGAAGAAGAATAAACCGTTTTCGTAAAGTAAACGGAACGGAACGATTATAAGGAGGAAATCCTAATGCCAGGAACAAGAAAACTCGGCAGACCCACGGCTCACCGTCAGGCAATGCTCCGCGGTATGGTAACATATTTGCTCGAAAACGGACAGATTGAGACCACGCTTACAAGAGCTAAGGAAGTTCGTGCTCTGACCGATAAGATGATAACTCTCGCAAAGACAAATACACTTGCATCCCGCCGTCAGGCGCTTGCATTTATTACAAAGCCGGAGGTTGTTAAGAAGCTGTTCTCAACGATAGCTCCTAATTTCGCTGACCGTAAGGGCGGCTATACCAACCTTTACAAGCTCGGACCCCGTCGCGGCGACGCTGCCGAAATGGCGCTCATCAAGCTTGTTGACTGAGTTAATCACATTAAAAATAAAAACGCACTCGCCCTCGGCGGGTGCGTTTTTTCTCAATGTGCAAAGCGTTAAGAATTACAAGTGAGTATAAATAATAATACAGGTTGGTTTTTGAAAATAAGACAATTATACTGTACAATTTAATTTATTGAAGAAAAAGGAGAAGAACATTGGCTTTAAACATAAAATGTCCGAGATGCGGAGGTACGCATGTTCAACTGTCAAACGAACAAAGCAAGCACGGTTGCTTATGGACTATACTCTTCGGTATTTACTATATCGTTTGGGTATTGATTAAATGGACAGTAGGATTGGTTCTGCTTTTTTCTGTGGATTGGTGGATGGCGATAATTAAAGCGTCAATGGGAAAAGGATATGTTTGGCAGTGCAGAAGATGCTTTTCGGCGAATAAAAGAATTTTTTACTGTCACGACTGCGGATATAATTTTAAAACATAAAAATCGGCACGGGTTCTCCGTGCCGATTATGCTATATCAAGTTCGGGAATTACATATCGTCGTCAGACATTGCAATCGCCCTGTCGTACACGTCTACGGTTTCCTTCGCAGGAGCGCTGTCAATAAGAGTAACAACTATTGTAATAATCATTCCGAATAAGAATCCGGGAGCCAGCTCATAAATTCCGGTGTCGCAGATAAGGCTTGCCGCGCCCTTGTTAAAGCAAAACATCCACGCAACGTCAACAACTGCGCCGCCGATAACACCGGCTAAAGCACCCTTATACGTAAGACGTCTCCAGAAAAGCGAAAGTATTATTACCGGACCGAAGGCCGAGCCGAAGCCTGCCCACGCATTTTCAACCATATTCATAATAGCTTGAGCGCCGCTCGATTTGGAAGAGGCAATAAGGTAAGCAATAACGGCAACTACTAATACTACTATTCTTCCTACCCACAGAACCTCCTTGTCGGAAGCTTTCTTTCTTATGATCGGACGGTAAATATCCGATGTAAATGAGGAGGAAGCGACGAGCAGCTGGCTGTCGGCGGTTGACATTGAAGCCGCAATTATTGCCGCCATTAGAATACCTGCAATAAAAGCGGGGAACAGCTTGCGTGCCAATGTGATGAAAACAAGCTTTTGATTACCGTCGGTAAGCAAATCCTTTGCGATTTCATTACCGATAATCATTCTTGTAAGATAAGCCATTAAAATTGAAGCGCCGAGCGTAATAACAACCCAAATTATAGCGATGGTTGCGGATTTCTTAACCATAGACGCCTTTTTTATTGACATAAAACGAACAAGAATATGAGGCATACCGAAGTAACCGAGACCCCAGGCAAGACCGGAAATGATTTCCTGAGGTGATGCGGAAAAGAGACTTGATTTAAATACTGCGTCAACAACAGAGCCGTCTGCGTCTGTATAAGAATATACCGTGCTTAAAAGGGATGCGTCGGTTTTACTGAATGCCATAATAGCAATCGGCACCGCAAGAAGCGCTATCAGCATAAGCAATCCCTGGAAAAAGTCTGTCCAGCAAACCGCCTTAAAGCCGCCGAGAAATGTATAGAGAAGAATAATTACCGCAAATATTGTCATTGCCAATGTGCGATCAAGCTTCGGAAAAAGTGAGGTGAACACGTCTGCGCCTGCAACAAAGCCGGAAGCGACATAAACAGTAAAGAAAACAAGAAAAATTACAGCGCATATAATTTGTAAAAGCTTTCCTCCGGTTGCAAATCGGTTCGAAAGATACTGAGGAAGCGTAATTGAATCCCCGGCAGCCTTTGAGAATTTACGCAGCCTTTTTGCAACGAAAATCCAATTTAAAGCAGTACCTATCGCAAGACCGATACCTATCCACGCCTTGCCCAAACCGAAGGCCAAAACGGAACCGGGTAAGCCCATTAACAGCCAAGCGCTCATATCCGACGCTTGTGCGCTCATTGCAGTTACCCACGGACCCATCTGACGTCCGCCTAAAAAATAGTCCTTTTCCCCGTTTTTGGATTTTTCTTTAAAGAAAAAGATAAATCCTATTGAAAGCACGAGGACAAAGTAAAGTACAAATGCAAAAATTTCCATAATATACCTCTTTTAAAAAATATGTAATATTATAGCAAAAAATCAAGCAGAACGCAATACAGAATAAAGTACAAACTTTTTATAATACAAAAAAGTGATAATATCTTATAAACCCAACAAATACAAGATATTATCACTGTACATAATATAAACTATTACTAAATCTAAAATGTAAACACTTATTTAATAATAAACTTTATCATATCAGGCAAAAGTGTATGCGAGTATCGGGAAAGCGAGTACTCTCCGTTGCATATACACCAGTCGTAAATAAAGCCTCTCTCAATCAGGGCGTATATTTTGACAATTTCGTCGATAGGGAGCGCATTTGTTAATTCGCCGTTTGCCTGTCCCTCGGAAACTATGCGTCGAAGCAGCTTATAGTATGTACGCCGTCTGTCGAGCAGGTGGCGCTCGCCTCTGGTTACGAGCTGAGAAGAATAGAGCATTGCGAGAAGCTCTATAGGAACGCTGTTTTCTATTGTCAAAAACAGCTCTTTGTTTAGGAAAATCAGCTTCTCAAAGGCGCCCTCGACAGCGTCCAGAGAGTCTGCCAGCTCCTCGTATCTTTCGTCGAAAAGGCTGGATAAGGTGCCGAGCAAGGCGTCCTTTCCGTCAAAATAATGATAAAAGGAGCCCTTTGACGTGTGTGATTCGAAAATAATATCCTCAACCGTTGTATCTTCGTAGCCCTGCTCGTAAAACAGCTTCCATGCGGCTGTAATAATTTTACTTTTAGTGTTTTTTTGAGTTTTTTTCTGCATAATACCGACTCCTGACTGATTTATTAAATTATACAATAAAATGTCGAATATTGCAATAGAAAAAGGACCGTCGAAGCGGTCCTTAAATAAATTAAATATCTAAAAGCTCAAAATAATTTTCTGTCGGGTAGATATTTGTCGAGAATCTTAGTTAAGCAAACCACAGCGCTTGCGCCGCAGATAAACAAAAGGAAAAACCAACCTACGGAAACGGTGACAGAAACATATTCCACATCTATAATCATTCCGAGAATGTTAAGAAGGAAAGCTAAGCCGAAGGTTCCGTAATATCCGACTGTCACATACTTATGAATCGGAAGGTTATTGTGTAAGATGGATTTGAAGTTCACAAAATATGTGATAATGTTTACTGCGCCCAAAACGATAGCGATTATAGCAAAAATCTTTGCTATGCCGAATGCGGCACTTAATTCGAACATATCGCTATGGTAAATAGAAAAACTTTCAAATCCCGAAATTCTAAACCACGGCAGTACAAGCATAAGAATGAATGAAACAACAGTCGCTCCGAGTCTTATAAGATTATTAAGCGTAGGAATTATGATGGGTGAAGACGATCCGTTGTTGGATGTGCTGCGGGCACGGGGAGCTCCTCCCTGCTGTGCTCCGCACTTGGGACAAAATGCGGCTCCGTCAGATAGCTGATTGCCGCACTTATAACAAAAAGCCATTAGAAAATCCTCCTAATATATATTACTTAAAATATGATATCACATAATATGCGAAAAATCAATACAATTTGTAAAAAATAAACACAATAAGCAAAAAAAATCGCAAGACAGGGATTTATATATTAAATGTATCTTTTACAAAAAGATTTCCGAATAGTATACTTTTGCACAGAAAAGCTCTTTGAGAAGGGAATTAAAAAAGTTTATTATATTATTACCGAAAATTCATTGAAAAAAGCTCGAAAAAATAGGATAATAGAAAAAAGCTCGAAAAAATAGGATAATAAAAATACAAATACTATGGTGGTTACAGTATGAAAAAACATAAATATTCGATTATTTCTGTAATTACGGCGATAATTTCAACAGCCGTGATTGTTGCCATGACCTCGTCCTGCTCCGCCGCAAAGCCGAGCGAGGACAAGAAATTATCAAGCGAACAAGCTGTGAACGAAATATCTGAAAATACCGAAGCTGCGCCCGAAAATGTTTCGACCCCATCGGCAATGCCGTTTAACGACGTGAAAGCCGGTAAATGGTATTACAATGCGGTGAAATTCTGTTATGTTAACGGATATATGAACGGAACATCCGAAAATACTTTTTCACCGAGCGCCCCCGTTACAAGAGCCATGTTTGCAACTGTACTGTATAAAACGGCATCGGCAAGCGCTGTATACGATTCGAGCTCTTTTACGGATGTTGAAGGCGGTAAATGGTATACGAGCGCTGTTCAGTGGGCATATGAAAACGGATATGCTTCGGGCGTCGGAGGAGGAAAATTTTCACCTAACGCCGAGGTAAGCCGGGAACAAATGTGCGTATTTTTACATACCTATTCCTTGAAAAACGGATATGATGTTTCCAAAAGCGCCGAATTGGACTCGTTTAACGATGAAAATACCGTTTCGCAGTGGGCGAGAGACGCTGTTAAGTGGGCTGTGGCAAATGAAATTATCAGCGGAACCTCGGGCAGGAAATTAAGTCCGAAAATTGCATCAACAAGGGCAATGACGGCTCAGATATTTCATAAATACAATTCGATTATTTCCTATGCCGAGGTATCCGATGAAATAAATGTTGTACCTTCATCGTTTGACGCAGTGGACGCTCTTGCGAGAGTGGTTGCGGACGGCACCGTAGCCAGAGCGAAAACCGAGGGAAAGTATGTCGGTATGTTTTATTGGTCATGGCACCAGACGCCTCAGACAGCGGATATTCCCAGAGTTGCAGGCGATATTGTCAAAAAATTCCCCGACGCGGTCAATGATTTTTACCATGAAGCATGGGAAAACACCCCGGAGGGAACGAGGTATTTCTGGGGAAAACCTCTTTTCGGCTTTTACACAACGGAGGATAAATGGGTACTGCGCCGCCATGCGGAAATGCTTGCGGACGCCGGAGTAGACGTAATCTTTTTTGATTGCACAAACGGCACTTATCTGTGGGAGGAATCCGCAAAAGCGATATTCGAGGTTTTTGAGGAAGCAAGAAAGGACGGAGTGAACACCCCTAAAATCGCTTTCATGCTTAATTTCATAAAGAACAAAAATAACAAGGAACAGTTAATAAGACTGTACGATACGATTTACTCAAAGCATTTATATGATGATTTATGGTTCTATTGGGAGGGAAAGCCGTTAATTCTTTCATACGAGGATTCCATGGATTTAGACGAAGGTACTACAATCAGCACTTCGAAGGCGGAGGCCATTAAGAATTTCTTTACCTTCAGGCATAACAATGCGTCGTATTTTTCATCCGACAAAAAAATCAGCAAAAAAACATGGGGCTGGCTTTCGGTTTATCCGCAGACAAAATACGGAGTCAGGGATGACGGTACAGTTGAGCAGATCTGCGTATCCGTTGCACAGAATTCGACCGATACGGAGCTTGTTGCGATGAATGCGGGAAGCGCTGTTCACGGACGCTCCTACGCCAAGGGCTCTTATGAATATTATTATGACCGCTACGGAACAAATATTACGGTTAATTCGGATATTGAAAACAGCGAGCTATACGGAATAAATTTCCAACAGCAGTGGGATTACGCTTTAAAGACGGATCCGGATTTTGTATTTGTGACCGGCTGGAACGAGTGGATTGCCATGCGATTTGAAACCTGGCAGGGCACGGCAAATGCGTTTCCCGACGAATTTTCCGAGGAGTACAGCAGGGATATAGAGCCTGAGGACGGCGTTTTGAAGGACAATTATTATATGCAGCTGTGCAGTAATATCAGGAAGTATAAGGGAGTAGACTCTTTGGATACTTCTCCCATGCAAAAAAGCATATGCTTATCTACGGGCGGCGCCGGCTGGCAGGATGTTGTTCCATCTTATGACGATTATATCGACTGCGAAGAGGGAAGAGACGCAAACGGTTACCCCGGCGAGCATTATACCGAGGATGCGGTAAGGAACGACATAATACACTCCAAATTTGCTTATGATGAAAACAATCTATACTTTATGGTTCAGACAAAAAACGAGCTTACTCCCTGCGATGATGACATGTGGATGCGCTTGTTTATCACCGTTTCGGACTTTAAGGAGGATTCGTTTGAGGGCTTCGATTATGTAGTAAACAGAGAAACGCCCGTAAAAGGAATAACCGCAATAGAGAGGCTCTCGCCCGACGGCTCATGCGAAAAAGCGGGGGAATGCAGATTTTCTCTTAACGGCAACACGCTGGTAATTTCCGTTCCGAGAAAAACACTCGGTATTTCGGAAGGAGATCTGCCTACCGTCCGCTTTAAGTGGGTCGACAATGCTATTGACTTTGACAATCCGGACATTATGGACGTATATAAGCGAGGCGACAGCGCACCCAACGGCAGATTTATGTACAGAGTTAAATAAAATGAAAAACGGCGGTAAGGCTTCTTCCTTACTGCCGTTTTCAATACCCTTTACGGGAAAGAGCATATTCCGGAATCGAAGCGGAATATACTCAACCGTAAACGCCCTGTCAAGCATAGGGACGGTCAGCAGAAACACGCTTTGATTTCCGATGTTCTTTCGGGTACATTTGTATTATTTCACATTGTTACCGCAATTATTCATTTGAATTAAAAATAAAAATAAAAAAATAACCGCGGAAAAGCTTCGCTTCATTTCCGCGGTCGGTTCTTGGAATAGGCTCTCACCTATGTACTCACGCCGATAACATTTCGTTCATCATCGGCTATTCCAATAAATGGTATTACTTAATGTGTTTCGACACATTTCGTAACATAACAGCAGCAAGCGACAGACACAATATATTGTATTTTCGTTTGCGATAAATCAATTATATAGTGTAATTTTTCACTTGTCAACAGTGTTTTTTAATTATTTTTTTGAAAACGCAAAATTTAAAATTCAGAAAATAATAATTAATACTATATTCATATTTGACGACGAACAGTCAGAGTTTTTTTCGCACTTGCAAAGAACGGATATTTATGATATAATAGCATAGAATTAAGATTTTTTGATTACATCGGTTTCGACATATTTTACGCATACGGTGACGGCAATAGGACATAAAATCATACCCGGCATACCGAAAAATCTGTAACCGCAATATATTGAAATCAACGTTGCAATAGGGTGCAGTCCGATTGATTTGGAGAGAAGATGAGGCTCGGTAAAGGAGCGGATCGCCTCGACGATTCCCCACAGACCGAGAAGATATAATCCCTTTACCGAATCACCTGAAATAATCTGAACGACGCCCCACGGAGCGAGAATTGTTCCGACGCCGAGGACGGGCAGAAAATCAACAAACGCAATCAGCGCCGACAGCAACAGCGCATATCTTATGCCGATAACCGTAAGTCCGACCGACACCGTTATGAACGTAATCAGCATCATTATAAGGGAAGCCTTCAGATAGTCGAGAGTTATTTCCTTTGCCGTGTTTTTAACGCTGAAAACGCGAAAACGAATTTTCGACGGAAGCAGCTTTGAAATAAAGGCTTTAACTCTGTTATAATCAATCGCAAAATAGACTGCTGCGATAATGCTTTCAACAGTGAAAAGCAGTATCTCCGGAACCGCGGACACGGTTTCGGTCAACAGCCTTACAATGAACGAATAGACGGATTTGATAATTGAATTAACGCTATCGGTAACGGTCGCTCCGAGGGTGGTGTCGACTCCCGAATATCCGGAATCTGGTCTTGGCAGAAGCTTTGACAGTTCAGAAACCGCCTTTCCGATAAATTCACCTATTTTGTCCTTTTTATCGCTCATAGCTCCGACCAGCTCTCCGAGCTCAAGAATACTGCGTCTGACGGCAAAGAAAACGGCGGCGCCGAGTGCGGATAAAAAAACAACGGTGACAATAACGGCTGTTAATTTTCTTGCGATTCGGAATTTTTCCGAAAAATACGAAATCGGCTTTTGTAAAACAGACGCAATGAGCCACGAGACAATGAAAGGTGCGAGCGCCGGCAAAAAAGCGCCGAATATTTTAATCAAAAAATACCCCATTACGGCGTATGCGCCCACCACCAATATTTTTGCCCACAAACGAGAGGGTAGCCAATCCACACAATCACCGCCTTTATACCATTACAGTTACAACTATAATATATACGGCGTTGCATTATTTAATACAAAGATTATATAAGGAGTAATATAAAATGATTAAAATTGAGATGGAAAATTCAAAGACAATGACCTTTGAGCTTGACGCCAAGGCGGCACCGAAAACCGTTGCCAACTTTGAAAAGCTTGTAAAGGAAGGCTTTTACGACGGACTGATTTTTCACCGTGTAATCAGAGGCTTCATGATTCAGGGCGGCGATCCGCAAGGCAGCGGCTTCGGTGGCTCCGACGAAAATATTGCAGGCGAATTTAAAAATAACGGCTATGACAATCCTATCTCCCATAAGCGAGGCGTTATTTCCATGGCTCGCTCGCAGAATCCTGATTCTGCGTCGTCCCAGTTCTTTATCTGCCATGCCGACGCTGAATTTTTAGACGGCGACTATGCCGCCTTCGGTATGATGACGGACGGCTTTGATACCCTTGATGAGATTGCCGCTACCCCGACCGATATGATGGACCGTCCGATGCGCGAGCAAAAGATTAAAACCGTAACGATTATTTGACGAATAGGTTGGGTGTATAAAATGAGTGTAAAAAAAACATTGACCGGAATTATTGTCGGGGCGACAATTCTTACATCGATTACGGGCCACGGTGCGTTTGCAAAGAAATTTGACGATACAGCAGACGGAAAATGGTATTCGGGAGCCGTAGATTTTTGTTCTGAGCGTCTTTATATGGCGGGTACCGATGAAAACAGCTTTTCTCCCGATAAGCTGATAACGAGGCAGGAGCTTGCTGCTATTCTTCATTCTCTCGACAACAGTCCTACATACGACCTTGACGACGAGGAGCTCGGCGAGCCGTACCCGTTTCCGGATATTCAGCGAAGCGACTGGTTTAAGGATGATGTTTTGTGGGTTAACACAAAAAAGCTGATGACGGGTTATCCTGACGGAAAGTTCGGCGTAGGATATACGGTTAGCCGTCAGCAGATGGCGCTTACTCTTTATAATTTAGCAGATTATCGCGGCAACGACATAACAACAAGAGACTCTCTATCACGCTTTAAGGATGCGGATAAAGTTGCAGCATGGGCAAAAGACGCACTTCAATGGGCTGTTTCAAAGGGAGTTATCGCAGGAGCCAATGATAAATACGGCGATCTGTACCTAAATCCCAACGGAAAAGTAACAAGAGCCGAGGCCGCTTGTATGGTGCGTTCATTCTATCAGAAAATAACGGCTCCGATTTACAAAGGAACAAATAAGGGAACCTATATGCTGCTGGGCGGAAGCGGAAAGGGCAGTAATAACGAGAGTGATGTAAGGCAGGAAATTCAGGATATTGCGAGAGGAGAAAAGCCGAATTTACTTTACATCGGACTTGCGGTAAAAGACCCTTCCGGCGATTTTTCATGGATTAAACAGGCGTTTGCCCACGGCGAGGAAACGGTATGCGATCTTTTATCCGAGGAGGACATCAAGGACAGCGAGATTGCAAGCAAAAAAATCGCCGACGCCGACATAATATATGTAGGCGGCGGAGATACGGTACGTATGATAGGCTTGATGAAGCAGTACGGAATTGACGCCATGCTAAGAGACGCGGCTGCAAACGGCTGTGTCATGGCAGGCTCAAGCGCAGGAGCAATTTGCTTTTGCGAGAGCGGTGAATCCTCCGTTTCGCCCTCCTTTATGAGAATAGACGCCATCGGATGCCTGAATATCCTTTATTGTCCCCACGCATATGAGGAGCCGGCAAGATATGAGCTTATGAAAAAGGAGCTTATGAACACTCCTTATATGGTAGGAGTTGCAATGGACGGTGCGGCGCTTGAAATCAAGGACGGACAGTATAGGGCGGTAATATACGCATATTATCACACGGCGGATATTGTCCGTGTGGTTAACGGAGAGGTAGTTTCGGAGCCGATGAGCACCGAATGGAGACCTCTTTCAGAGCTTGTGGGAGAATAATAAATATCAAAATGAAAAAGAGAAGCCTCGGCTTCTCTTTTTTAGCTTTTAAAGAATAATTCTGTTAAAATCGAGCTTTGCTTCCCTTGCGCAATTTGCGTCTCGGCTTTGGCTTGTGAACAATAAAATTTGCATACCGTCCTTTTCCATTTCGGACAGAATCATAAGTATTTTTGAAAGCCTTTCGTCGTCAATGCAGGCAAAGCTTTCGTCAAAAATCACAGGTGGCTTTTCACGGTTAAACAGTATTTCCGTCAGTGCAAAACGAAGAGATATATAGGCGGTCTCTCTTGTGCCGAAGCTCATGTATTCAATGCCGTGATTCATTCCGTCGTTTGCGGTATATTCCATCTGAAGCTTGTCGCCTACGCCTATTGACGTGTATCTGGAATCGGTAACTGCGGCGACGATTTCTCCCGCACGCCGTGAAAGACGCGGAGCTATTGAAGAACGCAAATCAGCCGCCGCGGCATTCAGAGCTTCATTTGCAAGAACGAGTGCCCGGTGCTGCTTTGTTGCCTTTTCGATATCTCTTGACAGACACAAAAGCGAATCTGCCAAAGCCGTAGGAGCTTCAACGGTAGCATTAAGAATCGCAATCTCTTTTTCAAGCTGCTTTTCCTTTTCCTCAAGGAGCTCCGTTGAACAGGAGTAGAAGTCATACTGCTTCTTCGAGTTCTCGGTTTCCGATTCGTTAAAGCTTTCCTGTGCGTAAGGTCTTCCGTTTAGTATCTTCGTAATTTTCTCTGTTTCCTCATCGGACAGCCTTGTTCCCATTGTATCGCGTGCAAGAGCATATTTTTCGGCATTTCCGAGAAGCGATTCTTCTTTTGCCATTGTTTTTAACACAACGGAAACAGCTTCTCGGACGGTTTCTGCCCCGATAGGACGTATTGTGTTTTCCGTTTCCTCCTTCAATTCGGCAATTTCGCTTTCGAGAGAGGATATTTTTTCCCTGAACTCATGGCTCTTCGTTTGATGCATTGTCATCAGAACATGACTGTAATTGAGCTTAGAAAGAATATCGTCAAGGTCGTCGCGGTCTTCGACGTCAAAGGCAAGTAAAATATCGCTTTCAATCATATTCTGATTGCTTTTTGCAACGAACATAAGTATCATCACGGCAAAAAACGTAACGGCAACCGCACCCGAAATAATACCGGAAACGGATTTTGAGAACGGGAGCCTTTCAAGAAATTTGTCTGCATAAGGGGTTGCAAATATCACTGCGGAAAACGCCCCGAAAATCAGTGAAATAACGAGGGATAAATATCCGAAAAAGGATAGGCGCTTTTTTGCTTTGTCGGCACGTAAAAGCGTATTGCGAATGCCGTCCTCTCCGCCGAACGAGGAAACCTTTTGAATTTGCGAGGAAATAAGCTGAACCTCATGAGCCTTTGAGTTGTGCTCTGCCAAATCGTAATTTGCCTTATTGTACTCCGACTCAAGCTCTGCCGAGCGCTTGTCGAGATCGTTCAGCTTGGAAATAAGCTCCTCCGACGGAATAAAGCCGTTTTGCTCCGTTTCCGATTTGAATTTTAAGTATTCCTCTCGGGCAAGATTGGCTTTTTCGTCTAACTCGTTGTATTTGAGGATTTCACGGTATAGCTTTGCCGCATTATAATATTGGATTTTTTCGGACAAATCCTGAAGCTTAGTCCTGTTTTCAGCGATTTTTGCTCTTGTTTCGCGAAGCGTTCCTTCTTTTTCAATAAGAGCCGCATTGTCGCTTTTAGCTTTTTCCAAACGGACGTGAAGCTTGTCTCGCTCCGTACACATATCGTAAATGGCGCCGCCCTTATGATTTTTATGCAAGAGGCGGACTCTTGCTTCGTCTAGCTTCTTTAGTGCTTTTTCGGTTCCGGTTGATTCGTCTCCGGAGAAAAGCATATTTTCTATTGCAGCGCTCAATTTTTCTCCGCCTATGTTTCCGGAATCTGCCTGTCCGACAAAAGCGCTTGCCGAGAAAACTCTCTCCGGTACGCCGAGGAACATATATCCGGGAGCCGTAATGCCGTTTTCCGTCATTCCGGTATTTAGATTTACGACCCTCAGTCTCTCGGGCGAGCCCTCTGTGTATGTGCGGTCAATTCTGTATTTTCCGTTATTTACCGAAACAGTCATGGTTCCGGACGCGGTATTTGTCCCGAAGGAATAAAATCTCATTCTCTCGGCCTTGTCGGTAAATCCGTAGAGCATGAATTTAATAAATGCGGAAATTGTGGACTTACCGCTTTCGTTTTTACCCTCGATAATATTTATTCCGTTTTTTAAGTCAATTACCGTGTTTGCCGTTCCCGAAAAGTTTATAATATTCAGCTTTTCAATAATCATACTCAGACCTGCTTTCCGGAATCAAGATTTGAATTGAGCGCCGCCAGAGCGTATCGCAATGCCAATGCGGCGATTTCCCTGTCCTCCGGCGTTCCGCTTGTCAGCGAGGGCAGCAGTCTTTTAAACAGTGCTCCTCTGACCGTAGGGTCGTCCCTGAGCAGTTCGCAGTCGTAAAGAGGCAGTGTATTATCAGAGACGGAAAATGAAAATACAGGTCTTATCAGCCCCTTGAGCTGTTCCGATGAAAATTCCAAATCGGGTGAAACGTTGCCCTGTAAATCAACTCTCAGCATGGTGTCGTCTCCGTAGCCGTTTGCAATTATTACATCGTTAATCTGTCTTGCAAGCTCGGAAATATCTGTGCACCCGGTAACGTCAATTTTTTCTAAAGCGTACCTTCTTCTTGAAAAGCGCACGGGGTTTAAGTTTAAAAACACACCGTTCTCGTTTTTGTCGATTTCGCCAAAGAAGGCTCCCTTGTATCCGCATTCTCCGAAGTCTCTGCCTTCGAGGCAGCCGCTGTAGGCGTAAAAGGTTTGTCCGGCTTTTTTTATTTCACCGCCGTTGTGAACATGACCGAGCGCAACGTAGTCGAATCCCGAAGCGTAAATATCCCCCTCGTTAACGGGGGCATATTTTGAAATCGGACTCATTAAATCGGCATGGGCGCACAAAATATTAATCCTGTCCGGATTGTCCGGGCGCAGGGAGGCTATGGGATTGCGCTCCATAAATTTTCCGCAAAAGGCATAGCCGTAGACGTCTGTGTTAAGGTCCGGAAAGGAAAACTTTGCCGGAGTTTCCGAAGAAAAAATATGTACATTTTCAGGGAAAACCGTTTTCCGGTATACTCCGTTTTCTGCGTAGGGGTCATGATTTCCGGGAGATATGACTATCTCGCACCGGCAGGCCCGTTCAAATTCCGACAAAACAAGAGAAACCGTTTCCTTCGTAGCATATTCATATTCAAAAAGATCGCCTGCAATCAGCAACAGCCGAACGTCCCTCTCGCGAACATATTTCATCATATCCGTAAAGGCCTCACGCAGCTCGTTCTTTCTTGTTTGGGATATGCAGGAATCCTCAAGTGCAAAAGGGCTGTCGAGATGAATATCCGCAGTATGCAATATCTTAACCATTTTGTTCCCCTTGATAAACATTCTGTAGTCTAAAATATATTATACCTTATCGCAATATTTTTTTCAATATTATTTGAAAAAAATAAAAAAGTGTGGTACAATATCTACAACAAAAAATTACGGAGAACAATATGTCAAATTACAGAAGAGACAGAATTAACGATTCTATGGCAAAGGAATTGACGGAGATACTTCGTTCCGTAAAGGATCCGAGAGTATCCTCTGCGTTCGTTTCCGTAACCGGGGTGGACTGTACGCCGGATTTAAAATACGCCAAGGTTTTTTATTCCTCTATCGGCGGCAAGGACGACGAAAAGGGAGTACAGAAGGGACTTGACAGTGCGGCGGGATATGTCAGAAAACAGCTTGCGATAAGGCTTGATTTGAGAAATACCCCGGAGCTTCGATTTGTACGGGACCGTTCAATGGAGCACGGCGCTCACATTATGGGCATACTCAAAAAGGTAGAAAACGAGCTTCGCGAGATAGATGAAAAGGAAAAAAACGATGATTGATTCTGAAATTTCCGTAGAAAAAGCGGCCGAGCTGTTAAAGAGCGGGAAAAAAATACTGATCTTCGTTCATTCGCACCCCGACGGAGACACACTCGGCTCCGCACTTGCTTTAAAAGAGGCTCTTTGCGAAAAGGAGGTTGTCATTGCATGCACGACGGCCGTTTCTGACCGGCTGTCGTTCCTTTTAGAGGGAGAAACTCAGCTTGTAATACCGGAGAATTTTGAACCGGATACGGTGGTTTCGGTCGATGTTGCCGAGCTTAATATGCTTGGGGATTATGAGCAAGCGTACGGGGACAGAATTGATTTAAAAATAGACCATCACAAAACGGGCGAGCTGTTCGCCAAGCACAATCTTGTCAACGCAAATTCCGCCGCATGCGCTGAAATTATATACGAGATAATTTCAGAAATGAACGCTCTTAACGACAAAACCGCATATTATCTTTACGTCGGAATTTCCACGGATACCGGATGCTTCAAATACGGTAATACCACGCCGCAAACTCATGCTATAGCGTCAAAGCTTACAAGGTTTGATTTCAATGCGGGAAAATTGAATTCAAGATTGTTTGATTCAAAGAGCAAGGGCGAAATAACCGCAATGAAGCTTGCGCTTAATACGATGCACTTTTACTGCGGCGGAAAGACGGCGATTGTTTCCTTTACAAACGAAATGAAGGAAAAAAACTCGATAACAGATGATGATTTGCAGATAATAAAGTCCTTGCCCAGAGAGATAGAAGGAGTGCTTCTCGGAATTACGGTTAAAGAAAAGACCGGCGAGAACGGAACCTTCAAGGTTTCAATGCGTACAGGCGGGGAGATTGACGCCTCTGCGCTCTGTTCTCTTTTCGGCGGAGGCGGTCACATGGGAGCTGCCGGCTGCGAATTGACTGCGGACAGCGCCGAAGAGGTCGAAAAAATGCTTATGGACGCAATAAAGGATTATTTAAAGTGAAAAACAGTCAACAAAGAATCGCTCCCGTAACGGGCGGCGTGCTGACGGTCGACAAGCCGTCCGGCATGACGAGCCACGATGTTGTAAACGCCGTGAGGAGACTTTATCAGACAAAAAAAGTCGGCCATACGGGAACGCTTGACCCAATGGCGACGGGCGTATTGTGCGTTCTTGTGGAAAGGGCGGCAAAGGCGGCGGAATATCTTGTTTCGGATGAGAAAATTTACGAAGCTACGCTTCGCTTGGGAATAAAAACAACAACCGACGATACCGAGGGCGAAATTACGGCTAAAAGCGACAACATCCCCTCGGAGGACGAGGTTCTGTCAGCCGTTGCGGAGTTTATCGGCAAGCAAAAGCAGATACCTCCCATGTATTCGGCGTTAAAAAAAGACGGAGTCAAGCTGATTGACCTTGCAAGAAGGGGAATAGAAGTTGAAAGAGAAGCAAGAGATATAGAAATATTCTCCGTTTCGGCCGCAAAAATCAATGAAACCGATTATTCACTGTCGGTGCATTGCTCGAAGGGTACGTATATCCGCACACTGTGCGCCGATATAGGAGAAAAGCTCGGCTGCCACGGAGCAATGGCGTCATTGAGACGGATAAAAAGCGGCAGCTTCTCCATAGAAAATGCCGTTACACTTGAACAATTGGCTTCGGCAACGAAAGAAGAAAGGGTCGGTCTGCTTTTACCCTGCGAAGCTCTTTTTGAAGGCTGCGAAGCTGTAAAGCTCAATGATTTTTTTGCAAGACTCGCTCATTCGGGAAACGAGATATATCAGGAAAAAATTCATACGGATTTTGAATTAGGAAAGAGAATAAGACTGTACGATAAGGACGGCTTTTTTGCTCTCGGAGAGGTTATGCGATATTCCGAACGAACAGCGATAAAGCCTGTTAAATTTTTTAACATTTGATATATGGAAACCGCAATACGCATAAGCTTGTCCGAAAAAGACGCTGAAGGTAAAGAAAACCCTTTAAGGCAGGATGAAAACAGCCTGCGTAAAGGGGATTTTTCACTATTCTACCGAAAAAAGAGCTAATGTAGAGTCTCTCTACCGAAACGCATACGAGCAGTAGAGGCGTTATTTTACAATTAGGTTGACCCGTAAATGCTTAATAAGTATAATAATCAGCGAGGTGAGGCACTTTTGAATATAATGTTTTGCGGCGATTCAAATGCAAGGGAAGGGATTTTCTTATCCGCACTTTCCGTTTGCAAAAACACATCGCAGGATATAAATATTTATATACTAACGGCAAGTATAGACAAGTACAGAGCCATCAATCAGGACTTTGCCGACAAAATAATGCAAAACAGACTTATAAAAAGGAAAAAGGGCGTCACGGTGACAATAATTGATATGACCGAGACTTTCGGCGCATATTTACCTCTTGCCAACATGGCGACTCGATTTACCCCTCTTTGTATGCTGCGGCTGTTTGCCGATACGGCGCCGCAGATTCCCGATAAAATTTTATATTTGGATGCCGATGTTATGTGCCGCAAAGATTTCGGCGATATGTATGACCTTGATATTTCACAATATGAAATTGCAGGTGTCCCCGACAGATACGGAAAGTGGTTTTTCGGCAATATTTTTAAACACAGCTACCTTAATTCCGGAGTTCTGCTGATGAATATGAAAAAGATTCGCCAAAGCGGTCTTTTTCAAAGGTGCCGTGAGCTATGCCGAGAAAAAAAGCTGTTTATGCCCGATCAGTCGGCGCTGAACAAGCTTGCCGAAAAGCGCAAAATTCCCTCTAAATATAATTCGCAGGGTAAAATAAAAGAGGATACCGTCTTCAAGCACTTTACAACCTATTTTAAATTTTTTCCGTATATACGGGCGGTTACCGTTAAACCGTGGCATACCGAAAAGCTTCACGACGAACTGAAAATCTACGAGTTTGACGATATTTTAGACTAATACAAAAGGAGCGACAGCTATGAATAGGGAGATCCCGATTTTTTTTACCATTGACAACAGCTATGCGCCGTTTTTGGCGACAGCTCTTAATTCCGCAATAAAAAATGCGTCCGAAGAACGGCAGTATCACGCCTTTGTATTGCACCGGGAATTAAGCGAAGAAAACGCGGTGCGGCTGAAGGCTCTCGAAACCGATAATTTTACAATAGAGCCGGTGCCGATGAAAGCGAATTTTGACGCTCTCGACGACAGGCTGAGCAATCGTTTGCGGTGCGATTATTTCACGCTTACGATTTACTTTCGCCTCTTTATCCCCGATATGTTTTTGCAATATGACAAGGGGATATACGTAGACAGCGACGTTGTCTTTACATCGGATATTGCAAAGCTGTTTGACATAGAAATAGGCGATAATTTAATCGGAGCATGCAATGATTTGTCTATTGCGGATATTCCGCCGCTTGTGTCGTATACCGAAAATGCAGTCGGGGTTAAAAAGCAGGAATATATAAATTCGGGTGTTCTTCTGATGAACCTTAAAGCAATGCGCAAATGTGATCTTGAGGGACATTTTCTGAATCTGCTAAACACCTATCATTTTGATACCATTGCGCCCGACCAGGATTATCTAAACGCAATTTGCAACGGCAGAATTTATTATCTTAACGAGTCGTGGAACGCCATGCCGAACGATGCAAGACCTACGCTTGCCCATACCGATTTAATCCACTACAACCTTTTTTCAAAACCGTGGTGCTACGACGACGTTCAGTACGGCGATGAGTTTTGGAAATATGCGCAGGAAAGCGGTTTTATTGATGAAATAAAGGCGTATAAAGCGAATTATTCGGACGAAAAGAAAAAAGCGGACAGCGATTGTCTCGAGCTTCTTATTCGCAGAGGAACGGAAATTTCGGAAACCGAAGTAACATTTAAGAAGCTGTATCAAAAGGGAGTTAAAATCAGATTATGATTATAGGCGAAAACCGAAGGGCTGTCATAGAAAATATCAAAGCCTTTGCCGAAAGCGGTGAATTTCATAATAAGGTTGAGCTAAACGACCCTGTTCTGAGCGCCGAGCAAAGCAGAATTATAACGGAAAACTATATCAAAAAGAAAAACAGCGCCTCTTACAGAATAAAAAGCTCGCTCTGCGTTTTTATGGTTAAAGCTGTATCAAGAGTGATTAACAAAGATACCGAAATTGTCGGAATCGAAAAAATTCCGAGGGATCTGGGCGGCATGCTTATTACAAGCAACCATTTCAACCCCCTTGAAAATACCGTTATACGGCACTTGACCGACAAGCTCGGCAGAAAAGAGCTCGGCATAATAAGCCAGACATCGAATTTTGCGATGACGGGAATGCTCGGGTACATAATGAATTATGCCGATACAATACCCATATATGCCAATCCCCGCTACCTTGCCGGAGATTTTCTGTCCGTTATGAGGGAGCGGCTGGTGGATAAAAAACAACCTGTTCTTTTGTATCCCGAACAGGAGATGTGGTTTAACTACCGCAAACCCCGTCCCCCTAAAAGCGGAGCGTATTTCTATGCGGCAAAGCTTAATGTGCCAATCGTTTCCTGCTTTGTGGAAATAGCTGATTTGGATAAGGACGATACAAACGAATTCAAAAAGGTAAAATACATCCTTCATGTTTTAAGCGTGCTTTATCCCGATCCGGAAAAATCTGTAAGGGAAAACACTAGGGAGCTGGGAGACTTGGATTACAGACTGAAAAAAACCTGTTATGAGACAGTTTACGGAAAGCCGTTAACATATAAATTTGAAAATTCCGACATAGCGGGTTGGAAAGAAGCGTTATGAGGGAAATAAGATATTACGAATCATACGGCGATGATTTCGAGAAAAGCGCAAATCAAAATTTTCAGCTCCCCGAAAATTACAAATGGGTGAGAAACGACCTTCTTTCTAAATTTCTGTCCGGACTTATTTACGGATTGGCGGTGAGCTTGGGCGGCGCATATTGCAGATTCTTTCTTCATGTGAGGGTAAAGGGAAGAGATAAGCTTAAAGGGCAAAAGGGCGGATTTTTCATATACGGCAATCACACACAGCCTATTGGAGATGTTTTTATTCCGGCTGTTTGTGCTTTGCCCAAAAGAATCTATACGGTGGTAGGCACTGCAAATTACGGTATTCCGGTCGTTGGGAAAATCTTGCCTTTTTTAGGAGCCCTGCCTATTGTCGATTCCTTACACGGAATCAAGGAGCTGAACAAAGCCGTGAAAAAACGAATCGAGGACAGGCACCCTGTTGTAATTTATCCAGAAGCGCACGTTTGGGAATACTGTACCGAAATCAGACCTTTTCCCGATACCTCGTTCAGGTTTCCGGTAAAGCTTAATAAGCCTGCTTTTGCAATGACTGTTACTTATAAAAAGTCAAAGCTTTTCAAAAAACCGACGGCGCAGGTATATCTTGACGGTCCTTTTTACCCGCAGGGCGACAGCGACAAAGAAAAAACGAAAAATCTACACGAGGCCGTTGTCTTAGCAATGCAGGAGCGCAGTAAAAAAAGCGACTGTCAATATATCGTGTATAAAGCAAAGCAATAAAATGTCAACACTCGCTTTAATAAAAAAATTCAGTACGGAGCAGTAACGTACTGAATTTTTCTTTTATTACAACCGTTTTTTAAATATCCAACGTGTTGCAAAGCGTTTACTGAGGGCTGAAGGTCCCAGCTTGATTATTCAAGCTCAAATGCGCCGGTGTAGAGCTGATAATATTTTCCCTTTTCGGCTATCAGCTTTTCATGACTGCCCCTTTCGATAATTCTTCCGTGTTCAAGTACAATAATAACATCGGAATTTTTAACCGTCGACAGTCTGTGAGCTATAACGAATACGGTTCTTCCGTCCATTAAAGCGTCCATTGCGCGCTGAACAATCGCCTCTGTTCTTGTGTCAATGGAGGACGTTGCCTCATCGAGAATCATTACCGGCGGATCGGAAACGGCCGCTCTTGCGATGGAAATCAACTGTCTTTGTCCCTGCGAAAGACCTGAGCCGTCTCCCTCAAGGACGGTATTGTAGCCGTCGGGAAGCATACGGATAAATCCGTCGGCGGAAACACGCTTTGCGGCGGCGATACATTCCTCGTCCGTGGCGTCAAGTCTGCCGTAACGAATGTTTTCCATCACGGTGCCCGTAAACAGATTTACATCCTGCAAAACAACGCCGAGAGAACGCCGCAAATCCGGCTTTCTAATCTTGTTGATATTTATACCGTCGTATCTTACCTTACCGTCCGCAATATCGTAGAAGCGGTTGATGAGGTTTGTTATTGTTGTCTTTCCCGCACCGGTTGCTCCTACGAACGCTACTTTTTGTCCGGGCTCTGCATAGAGTGAAATGTTATGAAGAACACGCTTGCCTTCAACATATTCAAAATCCACGTCGTCAAGAACAACATTTCCCTGCAGCTTTGTGTAGGTGACGGTTCCGTCCTCCTTATGCGGATGCTTCCATGCCCAGATTCCCGTATGCTCTTTGCTTTCGGTGATGGTGCCGTCGTCAAGTATTTTTGCGTTTACGAGCGTAACGTAACCGTCATCCTGCTCGGGCTCTTCGTCAATCAATTCAAATACTCTCTTTGCTCCGGCAAGCGCCATAATAATAGAGGACAGCTGCTGTGTAACCTGATTTATCGGCATGATAAACTGTCTTGAAAGAGTAAGGAAGGAGGCTATCGTTCCGAGAGTAAGAGCGGTCATTCCGGTAAGAGTTAAATTCGGGACATCGGCTATAGCCAACGCACCGCCGACGATAGCTAAAAGCACATAAAGAACATGACCTAAATTGTTGGTAATCGGGCCTAAAAGATTGGCAAAAGTATTGGCCTTTGTAGCATTTTCACAAAGAACGGCGTTTTTCTTATCGAACTCCTCCTTTGCCTTTTCTTCATGGCAGAAAACCTTGACAACCTTTTGTCCGTTAATCATTTCCTCAATAAAGCCGTTAACATCGCCGAGAGATTTCTGTTGCATCATAAAATACTTTCCGCTGTTGCCTGCGATTTTGCCGGTAATAATCATCAGCAGCACGGAGAAGAGTACGATAAACAGCGTAATCCAAACGCTCATTGAAAGCATTGTGCAAAATACAAATATAATTGTTACAACAGAAGACAGGGCCTGCGGCAAGCTCTGCGAAATCATCTGACGGAGAGTGTCGCAGTCGTTTGTGTAACGGCTCATTATATCGCCTGTCGAATTGCTGTCGAAATAGCGTATGGGCAGAGTCTGCATATGGGAGAACATATCGTCTCTGATGGCTTTAAGCACTCCCTGAGAAATTACAGCCATTGTTCTGTTGTAAATAAAGCCCGACAGTATTCCCGATAAATAAATTACGCCGATATAGATTATTCCCGTTATGAGTATTTTATAGGAGCCGGTTTTGACAATCTCGGGGATGTACTTGTCTATCAGACTTTTCAGGAATACGGCTGACATTACGCTTGCTACCGAACTGATAATTATCGAAACGATTACTATCCCTATTTTGAGCTTGAAGCGTTTAAAGTAGGTGAAAAGTCGCTTTACGGTCGCCTTGTCAAATTTCTTTAAATCAGGCTTTCCGGCAGGGGCGCCGTGGCGCGGTCCCCGCATTTGTCCGGGTTTTGAATTATTCATCCGATCTACCGCCCTTCGTCTGTGAGTTATATACCTCGCGGTATATGTCGCTGATTTCGAGCAGCTCTTTGTGAGTACCGACGGCCGAAATCCTGCCGTCATCGAGAACGATTATTCTGTCGGAATTAATAACGGAGTCTATTCTCTGAGCGATAATCAATTTCGTAGTGTCGGGTATTTCGGCGGCGAACGCTTCACGGATTTTTTTGTCCGTCGCAGTGTCCACGGCGCTGGTTGAGTCGTCCAAAATCAGTATTTTCGGCTTTTTCAACAGAGCTCTGGCAATACAAATACGCTGTTTCTGACCGCCGGATACATTTGTACCGCCCTGTTCGATATATGTATTGTAGCCCTCGGGCATTTCGGAAATAAATCCGTTTGCCTGCGCATATTCGCATACTCGCTTCAAATCCTCGTCAGTCGCATTCTCGTCGCCCCAACGAAGATTTTCCGCAAGGGTGCCGGAGAAAAGCACGTTCTTTTGGAGAACAACGGAAACGGCGTTTCTTAATACCTTAAGGTCATAATCCCGTACATTTATTCCGCCGACGGTGACTTCTCCGCAGTCTGCGTCATACAGACGGGAAATAAGCGACACAAACGTGGATTTAGACGAGCCGGTTCCGCCGATTATGCCTATCGTTTCTCCGGATTTAATATCAATATTTATATTGTCAAGACAGCGCTTTTCACCGTGCTTTGAATATGAGAAGCAAACATTCTTAAATGAAATCGAGCCGTCCTTAACCTCCTTGACGGGGTTTTCCTTCTCCTTGATGTCGCTCTCCTCGACAAGAACCTCGCATATTCTTTCTGCGCTGGCTCTGGATATGGCGATCATAACGAAAATCATCGAGAGCATCATAAGGCTTGAGAGTATCTGCATTGCATAGGTGATAAGGCTCATCAGCTCGCCCGTCGTTAACTCGTTTCCGACAACGGCTTTTGCGCCGAGCCATGCAATAAGTATCATACATGCGTCAATGCAGAACGTCATTAAAGGCATATTGAAAGCCAGAAGCTTTTCCGCTCTTGTAAAGTTATCGTATATTTCCTTTGACGTATTTTTAAATTTTTCGTCTTCGTGCTCTTCGCGGACAAAGGATTTAACGACTCGCACGCCTCTTATGTTTTCTTGTACGGTACGGTTCAGCTTATCGTATATTTTAAAAACCTTTTCAAAAATGGGGTGCGCCTTTGAAAAAATAAAATAAAGTCCAAATCCGAGTATCGGTACTGCGGCAAGGAATACAAGAGACAGCTTGACATTGACCGTGAACGAGCAGATAAGTGAAAATATCAGCATAAACGGTGAACGGATTGCAATTCTTATTATCATTTGAAATGCCATTTGGACATTGCTTACATCTGTCGTCAGTCTTGTTACAAGACTTGCAGTTGAAAATTTGTCTATGTTCGAGAATGAAAAGTCCTGAACACGGTAATACATATCGCGGCGCAAATTAGCTGCAAAGCCGCAGGAGGCGACAGAGGCGCTCTTGCCTGCTATTGCTCCGAAAAGCATGGAAAACAGCGCCGAAATTAAAAGGGCGATTCCCATTTTTACAATGTAGGGCAGGTTTCCTTTCTCAATGCCGTTGTCAATAAGCCGGGCCATCAACAGGGGAATGATAACCTCCATAATTACCTCTAACGAAACAAAGAGAGGGGATTTTAAAGAGTCTTTTTTGTATTTGCCTACACTCTTTAACAGCGTTTTAATCATTATTTTTTCCTTTTCTGTCTGATGTCAATCCGAAATGTTTTTTTCGAGCCGGGCAAGATAACCGAGCATCGTTTTGATTTCATCGGGCGAAAAGCCCTTTGTAATGCATTTTTCGACCTCCCTCGCGTCGTCTCTCATAAGCTCGGCCAATTCTTTTGCTTTCTTGGTCAGAACGAGCTTTTTCAGTCTTGCGTCGCTCGAAACCTTTTCTGTTTTGATCAAATCCTTTTCCGTCATAAGGGAGATTATTTTCGATGTTGTTGAACGGGTGATTCCGAATTCACGTTCAATATCCCGTTGGAAAATATCCTTGTTTGAGTTCTCATACAAATAGCCTATAATAAAGCTGTTTGCGCCGGTTACTCTCTCGACGGTTTTTTTATTCAGGTTGTTGTCGACATAACGGCGGATTTTGTGGTTAAGACTTCTAAACGCCGTCGATAACTGCATTTCTTCCATAGAGTTTTCCTTTCTATATTGTTTGATATACAACATTATATTCGTTTTTTATGTAAAGTCAATACTCTTTGTTGAGATTTCATAATCAATTTACACAGATTAAAAATAAGTTCACAATAGTCATTTTTCGACATAATATGTAATATGTATGGCTAAAAAAATGAAAGGAATGGTAATACCGAAAAAATGAAAAACAAGATTGCCGTTCTCGGCAATGACAGCAGATTTGCATTTTGTGTAAATGCGCTTTCGGAAAAAGGATATAATGCCACGGCGGGCAGCGGCAGCGGAGTTTCGGATTTTGATAATTGCATAAAAAATTCGATTGCCTGTGTTGTCGGTGTTCCGATGTCGAGGGACGATATGTATTTGTCCGGCGTCGGAAATTCGCTTAAAATTTCACTTGAACATTTTTTTGAAAGATGTTCACAGAGCAATGCGTGCGTTTTCGGGGGACTTATTTCCGCAAAAACCCGTAACAAAGCAGAAAAATACGGTGTACGCATCTTTGATTATCAGGAGGATGAAGCTTATCTTTTAAGAAATGCGAAATGCACGGCGACCGCTTCGTTAAGCCTTATGATGAATACGCTTACCGTGTCGCCGGATACGGCAAGCGCCCTTATTATAGGTAACGGCAGGGTGGGAAAGGCTCTTTCACATGTTCTTTGCTGTGTCGGCACCGATGTTACGGTTTGCGCAAGGAGCAAGCGGGATCTTGCTTATGCACACTGTTCGGGCTGCGATACCGTCGATATTTCCCGCGGTATCTGTGATTTACCGTACTGCGATATTGTATTCAATACGGTGCCTAATATGATTTTTGACACAAATAATGTAGGAAAAATATCGGAAAACGCTTTTGTATGCAATCTTGCCTCCCGAAACGGAGGCTTCAGCGACGGCGCAAGGGAACTTCTCGGAGAAAGATATCTGTGTGCGTCCTCCTTACCGGGAAAGATTTTCCCCGAAACGGCAGGGTATGATCTTGCCGAGGCTGTTTCGGATATAATCGAAAGAGAGGGTTTGCTATGATAGGATATGCTATGTGCGGTTCCTTTTGCACCGTAGAAAAAGCTCTTAATCAGATGAGAGAGCTTGTCAAAATGGGAAACGAAATTCTGCCGATTTTATCCGAAAATCTGATAAAGAACGATACAAGATTCGGAAAGGGAAGCGAAATAGTCGAAAACGTACGGTTAATAGCCCAAAACGAGCCTGTGACAACTATAGCAGGAGCAGAACCGTTAGGACCTAAAATCCGTCTTGAGGCTTTGATTATCGCCCCCTGCACGGGAAATACCTTGGCAAAAATTTCATCCGGAATAACGGATACCTGCGTTACCATGGCATATAAAGCGCACCGGCGCTCGCTTCGTCCGACAATTATTGCGCTGGCCTCGAATGACGCTCTCTCCGTGGGATTATGCAATATCGGAAGCATGCTGCAGAAGAAAAATGTATTTTTCGTTCCGATGGTTCAGGATTCGCCGACGTCCAAGCCGAATTCGCTTGTTTGCGATTACTCCCAAATTCCGAGAGCGCTTACCTACGCTCTGTCGGGAAGACAGATTTTGCCGATGTTTTTAACGGAATAAGAAACAGCAGGATGTTTTCAGTTGAAAATATCCTGCTGTTTAAAGCATATTTGAAATTAATCAACGGCGTCTTATTTTTACCAACCGTTCAATTCCTTCTTTAAAGGCGTCGGCGACATACTCGATATCGCCGTCGGAAAGATTATCCTCAAAGGAAAGTCTGAGGGTGCAGTCTGCGTCAAAATCGGACAGTCCGAAATCCGAAAGCACATAGCTGGCATGACCCGTATTTGACGAGCAAGCCGAGCCGCTTGATACGAATATGCCCTTTGACGAAAGGAAATGAAGCATTGTTTCACTCTTTATGCTCGGTAAAGTCACGCTGAGTATTCCCGGGTAGTAATCTGCGCAGGGAGTATTGATTTTTACCGATTCGGGAAGAGCATTAATGAGCTTTTGACGGATTTCACCTATTTTGTCAAGGTTCGGTGTATGCAAAACCGCTTCACCGAGCCCGACGATCCCGAGCGTGTTTTCGGTACCCGAACGGATTCCGGATTCCTGACCTCCTCCGTATAAAAAGGGGATAATTTTCTTTTTCTTTATCATCTCGTCGCTTATGTAAAGACCGCCGACTCCCTTCGGCGCATGGATCTTGTGTCCTGAAAAGGAGATCAAATCCGCCTTCATTTTTTTAGGATTAAGCTTCAGCTTGCCAAATGCCTGAACTGCGTCGGTGTGAGTTATGATATCGGGATTATAGGACTTAACGGCGGAAAACAGATTTTCAATACCGTAAATTGCGCCGGTTTCGTTGTTTACGGTCATAATGCTGACAAGAAAAGTTTTTTCGTTGAGAGCGTTTTTTAATTCGTCCGGGCTGATAACCCCGCCCTTGGCGGAAAGACGGACGACGTCAAATCCGTCCTTTTCGAGCTTTTTCATACATTCAAGCACGGACGGATGCTCCGTTGCGCTTGTTATTATCCTGCCTTGGCGGTAGCATTGCTTTGAATAAGCGGTACCGAAAATTGCGGTATTGTTTGACTCAGAGCCGCAGGAGGTAAAAATGATATTATGCTCCTTTGAGGTAACAAGAGCAAGAGCCTTTGCGACATTTTGCCTAGCGCGGCGTATTTGCGCTTCTGCATTGACACCGAGCGTGTGCAGCGAAGACGGATTGCCGAAGCAATCCATAACGCTCATTATTGCGCCCTTAACCTCCTCCGAAAGGGGAGTTGTTGCGCTGTTGTCAAGATAAACAGTATTCATCAGTTGAATCTGACGTTCTTAACGATTTTATCGACATCGTCAAGGTGAGAGTCAAACGCTTCTTCGGTTGCGGTGTAGCAGAAGATGTAAACATCGGTACCGTGTACGCATACTATTTGAATGAATTTGTAGTCTGTTCCGTCAAGCTGTGCGGAAAAGGTATACTTGTTTGCGTCGAGTCCGTCAAGCTTGACCGTGGAGTAATTAACCGCAACCGATTTTCCGTCTTCTGTTGTTTCTTCGCCGTAGGTTTCGTATTTGATGTCGGATAACACGTCCTTTAACTTGTTCTCATAGTATTCCCAGTAGGATTTTGCGTCGGAAATATATTTGCCGTCGGGGGTTAATGCGTCGTCCGGGACGGTGTACGCCGTAAACGATATATTGGAGCGGTCAGTGGAGGAAGCGTATGCGCTTGCAAAGCCACTCGACATATCGGCGACCCATTCATTCGGAATGTAAACAGTATATGAGCCGGAGGCTTGGTCGAGAATTTTCATTCCGTCAGGCGCGTCGGATTCCGTTGAAGCGCAGGATACAAGAACAAAAATTACGGCCGTACATATCAAAAGGGAAACGATATTCTTTATTTTCATAATGGAAGCTCCCGATTTTTTTCTTTTCATTATACTATCGGAAAAATCAGTATACAAGACAATATTTGTAAACAATAGGGACGAAAAAAAGCAAAACCTCGGCGAAAAAAACGGATTTTGCCGTTTTCGGTATCATTATTTTTATTTCTCACACAGCATTTCGCCGACTTTCCATACATCCCCTGCACCCATAGTAATAACAAGGTCGCCCGCGGCGGCATTTTCCTTGATATAATTTACGATATTTTCAAACGAACCGAGGTAGATCGCTTTACTTCCCACCGCACTTGCAAGCATTTTGGAGGAAACGCCGAAAGTATTTGTTTCTCTTGCCGCATAAATGTCGGCAAAAATAACCGTATCAACATCGGAAAACGCATTGGCAAATTCATTGAACAGACCTGCGGTACGGGAGTAGGTGTGAGGCTGAAAAACACAAAATATCTTTTTATAGCCTCTTTTTGAAACGCCGTGAAGCGTAGTTGAAATTTCACTTGGATGGTGCGCATAATCGTCGTACACGTCGACGCCGTTAAATTCGCCGGTTTTCTCGAAGCGTCTGTGCGCTCCCGTAAAATGCAAAAGTCCGGAGCGAATGGCTTCAAAGTCGATACCCGATATATGAGAGGACGCCGACGCGCAAAGTGCGTCAATTATGCTGTGCTCTCCGGGTACCGATAATTTTATGTGTCCGAGCAAGGCGCCGTGGCAGAGAATATCAAATTCACCGAAGCCGTTATCGTACGTAATATTGTCCGCTTTGTAGTCCAGTCCCTCGCTCTTAAATCCGCATTTAACGAGGTTCCCCCTGTAGCCTTCGCAGGCAAGGCGGACTCTTGCGTCGTCCCAGTTGACAACCGCCGTATCGGCAAGGCTTATGTACCGCCTGAACGATTCTATGGTCTGCTCCATGGAGAGAAAATAATCCACATGGTCACGGTCGATATTCAGTACAATCGCAACGGTAGGCAAAAACGACAGAAAAGAATCTGTGTATTCGCAGGCCTCGAATATAAAATGCTCTCTTGAGCCTACACGATACGCTCCGTCAAGAATGCCGAGCTCCGCTCCGCTGACTATTGTGGGGTTAACGGCGCTTTCGATGAAAATCTGAGAAAGCATAGAGGTCGTTGTGCTTTTGCCGTGCATACCCGCAACTCCTATTCTGTTGCGGTAATCCTTCATTATGTATCCTAAAAATTCAGCTCTTTTAAGACACGGAATGCCGAGCGCACCGGCGTTTTTCATTTCCGGATTGTCGCTTTTTACTGCGGCTGTATATATCACTGCGTCGGCGCCGACTACATTTTCCGGCTTATGCCCGTATGTGATTTCGGCACCTGCCGATTCGAGCTTCATGCACAGTTCGCTTTGATTTCTGTCACTGCCGGTAACGTGAAAACCGAGATCTACGGCAATCATTGCAAGCGACGACATACTGATACCGCCGATGCCTACAAAATGAAGACGGCGGGCGTTTTTCAATATTTCACAAATTTCGTTTATTTCCACGGTAATCTCCCTTTTTTAATTATAATAAAAAAATAATATATTTTCATGAATAAGATAATCGATTTTAATTGTAAATATTTGTGATATTTAATAATTTTTAATTTTAACAAACAAATTGTTTAAAAATACGTCATATAGTGATTGTATAATTAGTTTCAGTGTGGGTTATTTTATTAAAAGGAAGGGATATTATGCAGATTACAGACATCAAAATCCGCAAGTTTTTTGATGATGACAGTCCGATGAAGGCGGTTGTATCTGTTACATTGGATGACCAGCTTGTTATTCATGACATTAAGGTCATCTATGCGAGAGAAAGACACTTTATCGTGATGCCCAGTCGAAAAAATCCTGACGGATCATATCGCGATATAGTTCATCCGATTAACTCCGATTTTCGTAATCTTTTGGAAGCCGGCGTTATTAATGAATATTTGCGCGAGCATGAAAATCAATCTGAAACCGAAGAATAATATACTTCAATTAAAACTCCCGATTTTATCGGGAGTTTTTTCGTTTTTCCGATAATTAGAATATCATTATTTTTCTGTGATGTCAATAGCATTGTCGCCGATTAAACGATTTTAGTTGTCTATTACAACAAAACATACGGCTTTTTTTGTGTTTTTAAGTCATAGAGCGGGTTTTGGGTTGATTTTTTATTTGATTTATGATAGAATAGAGCGATAAGGTCTCTGTAATAATATTGGTAATGACATAGTTTTTTTTCATTCAGGAGGTTTTTAAATATGGGATACGGAAATTTGAAATTTCCCGAAAATACGCTTTTTCTTGTTACCGGAGGCGCCGGATTTATCGGTTCGAATCTTTGCGAGGCGATACTTAATATGGGATATCGCGTTCGTTGCCTTGACGATTTATCTACAGGCAGGCAAGCCAATATCGACTTGTTTTCAGATAATGATAATTATGAATTTATTAAGGGTGACATTAAAGATTTTGATACATGTATGCGGGCGTGCGCAGACGTTGACTATGTTTTGCACGAGGCTGCGTGGGGCAGTGTGCCCCGTTCTATCGAAATGCCCCTTTTCTATAGCTTAAACAATATTCAGGGAACTCTGAATATGCTGGAGGCCGCAAGACAAAACGGCGTCAAAAGATTTGTTTACGCTTCAAGCTCCTCCGTTTACGGCGACGAGCCTAAGCTCCCCAAAAAGGAGGGCGGAGAGGGAAATCTTCTTTCCCCGTATGCGTTGACAAAGCGCTGCGATGAGGAGTGGGCGAAGCAGTATACCCGTCACTACGGTCTTGCCACAGTCGGTTTGAGATATTTCAACGTCTTCGGCAGAAGACAGGATCCAAACGGCGCATACGCCGCCGTCATACCGAAATTTATTATGCAGCTCATGCGCGGAGAAAGACCCACTGTCAACGGCGACGGAAAGCAAAGCAGGGACTTTACCTATATCGAGAATGTTATTGAAGCCAATTTAAAGGCTTGCCTTGCGCCGAAAGAGGCTGAAGGCGAGACTTTTAATGTTGCATACGGCGGCAGAGAATATTTAATCGACATATACTATAGCTTAACAAAGGAGTTGGGCGTCGATATCGAGCCGATTTTCGGTCCCGACAGAAAGGGAGACATTAAGCATTCAAACGCCGATATAGGAAAAGCGAAGAAGCTTTTGGGGTACGAGCCGGAATACGATTTCGCAAAGGGACTCGCCGAGGCGATTGACTGGTATAAAGAGAATTTATAGTTTTCGGGAGAAGCATGATGTTCGGAAAAAAGAAAAAAATCGAACCTGCCTCACAGGAAAAGAAAGAAAAGCCGATCCCCTCTTATCTTTGCGAAGATTATCCGTATAAAGCGATAGGGCAACGGATTACGGACCTTGATTCTCTAAAGCAAAACGGCGTTGTTTATGAAATTATGTGTCCAGAATGCAAGCTCAGTATTCGCTCGCAGGGCTGTAATATTAAGACTGCATACGAAAAAATGATGAATGAAAAGGGATGTGTCGGCTGCGGCGGCAGGGAGCTTATTGTCAAGGAAGTCTGTATGAGCAAAACAACCGACGATCAATCGGAAGGCTTATCAAGCCGGTGCTTCGATAAAACCGACAATATTTAAAATGGACAAAAATAAATGCCTCGATATTTTTTTCGCTCTTTTGACTTCTCAGCTGACCGGCGGCAATAAGGTCAGCCTTGACGGTATCACGGAGGAAGAGATAGGCTATATTTTTTCGCTTGCAAAAGCTCATGAGCTTTTGCCGATAGTATTATCGGCCGTTTCGCACTCCGACAGCCGTTTTGCAAAAAGCTCTGCCGTAAAAAACGGCATATATAAAGCAATAGGAATTCATGAAAGAAAGCTTACCGCCAAGGATACAATCGTCGGCATTTTGGAAGCGGAAAAAATTGATTATATACTGTTAAAGGGAAGTGCGATAAGCAGCTTATATCCCGTTTATTGGTGGCGTACCTTCGGTGACATTGACATCCTGATAAAAAGGGAGGATGTCTTAAGGGCAACGGACGCTTTGAAAAGAAAAAGTGATTTCCTGATAACGGTAAGCGGATATAAAGACATTCAAATTTTATATTGCTCTAACGAAAAAATAGAATTGCATTTGTCTCTGTCTGGTATTAACGGCAATAAGGCTTCGTGCGTGCTTGACAGAGTGTGGGATTATTCCGTCAGAAAAAATAAAGACGTAAGCGAACATGTTTTAAATGACGAAATGCTTTTCTTCTATCATTTATCGCATATGGCCTCCCATTTTCAAAACGGGGGCTGCGGTATAAGATTCTTTTGCGATTATTATCTGTTACTGAAAAACAAAGATTGCGATTTTAATAAATTAAACGAAATGCTCAGACAAGCGGGTCTTGAAAAATTTGCAGACTGTGTTTTACGGATATGTAATATGTGGTTTGAAGGAAAAAACGACGACGGTGTTAAGGAGACTGCCGAGTATATTATTTCTACCGGAAATTTCGGCACAAGGAAAACGTTTCTCGGAACTAAGTGCTCTCAAAAGGGGACGTTCAGATATGTTTTGTCGAGGATATTTATTTCTCACGCAGAGCTGTGCGAATTATATCCGAGCTTGAAAGAGAAAAAATATAAGGCTCCCGTTTTCAGAATCAAATATTTGGGTTCTGTTTTTTTCGACCGTAATCGCTTTACCCGCGCTGCGAAGGATTATCTTAAAATAAATAAAAACGACAAAAATAAAATAAAACGGATTTTAGATACAGTCGGGTTATAATTGTATTTAATTGAGAATCCGAAGCTCGAAAGGAAGAATAATGGAAATAAATTCCGAAAATAATCAAACAGTGTCTTTCAATCAGAACACGGAAAAAAGAAGCGTTTCTTCAAATGATAGGCAGAGCGAGGCTTTATCGTTTAATATCATTGATTTTTTTGAAGTTCTTCTTAAAAGATTATGGATTATCATTCTTGTAGGTGCCATGGTTACCGTTGGAATCTACTACAGAGACAAGAAGAATTACACGCCGAGATATACCTCAACAGCAACGCTGTATATGCTGTTTGAGAATCAGGTAAGCGACAATGCGTCTTATGCGTACAATTTTGCCAAGGCCCTGATAGGGGATATTCAGTATTGTATTATCAGCTCGCCGACGGCAAAGATTACATACGACAGGCTAAAGGATTACAATATCAGCTACAACGAGATATACGGCTCTGTTTCAACCGAAAATCCGGAGGATACGAGATACGTTTTGGTAACGTCAGTTGCCTCCTCTCCGGAAAAGGCAAAGCTTATTGTAAATACAATATGTCAGGTCTGCAAGGAAAAAATGAAGGAGGATACCGGAGACGAGGTAGTAAACATTTCAGCTCCCGGGGAAGAGGTTAACACGCCTATAAATGCCGTCTCCATAAACAGGGGTCTGAAATACGGACTTATTTCGTCGGCGCTGTTGTTGGCGGTGTTCTATGTCCTGCGCATGTTTGACGACAGATTCAGAGACGAATACGATATGGAAAAAACCTTGAACGTTACCTTGCTCGGATCAATTCCCGACGCAAATTCCGCAGTATCCGGAAAGTATTCACGTTACGGTAAACGAAGAAGAAAATACAAATACGGCGGAAAATACGGCTACGGTTACGGCTACGGTTATACCTACGGCTACGGCTCCGCATACGGCGGAAGAGAAAGAACCTCTTTGACAAAGACCGCCGACAAAAAGATGAAGAAGAAAAACAAAAAGACGCACGACAAAAATTCTGTAGATTCGGAGGCACAGTGATATGGAAAATACTCAGAAGAAAATAAAAGTCACTGTCCCCGGGCAGGATAGCTACTTTATGCAGGAGGCTGTTAAGGTTATCAGAACCAATCTTGAATTTTGCGGACGGGATATCAAGACAATAGCCTTTACAAGCTACGGAGAAAACGAAGGAAAGACCACGGTTTCCGTCTTTATAGCAAAGAGCCTGGCGGAGCTCGGCAAAAAAGTTTTGTTTGTGGACGCAGATATGAGAAAATCGGTTTTTGCGGTAAGAAACACCGATTCCACCGATTACTCAGGTCTTAGCGAGGTGCTCAGCGGAATAAAGGCCCTTGACGAATGTATCCGTGAAACGACGCAGGACGGACTTTATATTCTGCAGTCCGGAAAATACCCACCGAATCCTGTCGAACTGATTAACAGCAAGTATTTTGAAGATTTGATTGTCAACTCTAAACAGATATTTGACTACGTCATTATCGACACGCCTCCCATAGGCTATACCATTGACGCCGCAATCATTTCCGGAATTTCCGACGGTGTTGTTATCATTATAGGTGACCCGAATCTGAAAAGGCGCCAGGCGAAATCAATGATGACTCAGCTAAGCAAAGCAAACTGTCACATTCTCGGGCTCATCAGAAACAATATAAAAAGACAGTCAAAAAAAAGGTACAGATAAAGGAAACAAAAAATAGAATAAAACGGAGAAAGAACAATGAAGTGGATTGAACGGCTTCTGATCAATATCAGCAAGCGAGTTCACGGAAGGGCTCGAATTGCGGTGTTGATCCTCGTAGATTTTGCTATTTTTGCATTGATTGACTCTATTTATTATCTCGCTTCACAACATTTATATTCTGATCCTATGCATTCGTCGTTTGAATTATATTTGAACGGCTCCGTTATACTGCTTTTATGCACTTTTGCTACCAGAATCATTACGAGAATATACAGAAATGTATGGAGATTTCCCAATACCGGCGCATATCTGAAATTAATCCTTTCAGATGCTGTTGCCACGTTAATTGCAATAATAATAAGCGAGGTTATCGGCAAATACGCAGGAATATGGCATTTTGTTACGGTAATTTCTCTCTCATTGCTTTTGACCCTGATATCAAGATTTATATACCGCATTTTATACAAGAAGCTATATAAGACCGAGAATATGGGAGAAGAAACCGACCGAAAGCTGACAAATGTGGCGATTGTCGGTGCGGGACAGCTCGGCGTATATCTTGCGAAGGAAATAAGCAACGATTACACGCTCGGATATAAAGTTTGCTGCTTTATAGATATCGATAACGAAAAGACCGGCGGTTATATTTCCGGTATCAAGATCGAGAATTCCGGCGAAATGCAAAAAATAGTCAGTCGATATTCGATAGAAAAATTTATTATAGCAATAGATAAAATATCTAATCAGGCGCTGACAAATCTCTATAATCGATGTAATTCCTTCGGATGCGACGTAAAAATTTTCGACGCTCCGTTCAGAAAAGAAAATGAGTACGAAAAAACGAACACAAAAAAAGTCATACGCGATTTTACAATAGAGGATTTGCTTTTCCGCGATCAGGTAAAACTGCTTGAAAAAGATGTAATTGACTATTATTCCGGCAAAACGGTGATGATTACCGGGGGCGGTGGCTCTATCGGAAGCGAAATATGCAGACAGATTGCAAAATGCAATCCGAAAAGGATAATAATATTCGATATTTACGAAAACAACGCATATGATATTCAGCAGGAGCTTACGCTGAAATATAACGATAAGCTTGATCTGCGAGTTGAAATCGGCTCGGTTAGAGATTACGACAGATTGAGCGCTGTTTTTGATTATTACAGACCGGAAATAGTGTTTCATGCCGCAGCGCATAAGCACGTGCCCCTGATGGAGCACTGCGTATGCGAGGCTATTAAGAACAATGTGCTTGGTACATACAATACCGTAAATGTCGCAGAAAAATATGAGGTTGAAAAATTCATAATGATTTCTACCGACAAGGCGGTGAATCCTACTAACGTTATGGGAGCCTCCAAACGGATATGCGAGATGATTGTCCGTTCGCATTCCGATTCAAGGACATGCTTTTCCGCTGTCAGGTTCGGGAACGTATTAGGCT
Source organism: Clostridia bacterium (assembly GCA_029007295.1). GTDB lineage: Bacteria > Bacillota > Clostridia > Oscillospirales > CAG-272 > SUG1201. The sequence goes on from JAQXHN010000014.1 coordinate 102,658, forward strand.
CGAACGGCTCGGTCATCCCGTTATTCAGAAGACAAATCGAAGCCGGCGGTCCGGTTACAATTACCGATAAGAGAATTATTCGATACTTTATGACAATTCCGGAGGCAAGTCAGCTTGTGCTGACGGCGGGCAGTATGGCAAAGTCCGACGAGCTGTTTGTGCTTGATATGGGCAATCCCGTTAAGATTTACGATTTATGCGTTAATATGATCCGTCTTATGGGATATGAGCCCGATAAGGATATAGAGATAAGGGAAATTGGGCTGAGACCCGGCGAAAAGCTTTACGAGGAGCTTTTGGTTCAGAGCAAGAATTTGTCAAAAACCGATAATGACAGAATCTTTATCGAGCATGAGGCTCCCGTTGACACAGTCGCTATGGCGGAAAATCTGAACAAGCTGTTCCTTGCGGTTGAAAATAACAAGAATACTCTTGATATGAGTGAAATATACGATACGATACGGTCGGTGGTTCCTACCTTCCGCAGTCCGGACTATGTAAATAAAAACGCACTGGACTCAATGGAAATGAAGCTTGTAAACAGCGGCATTTAATTTTATAAAATTAATGAATCGGGGTTTGGCATTATGAATAAAAAGAGCATTGTTTTCTTTCTTTGTATTACCGCATTGTTTCTTATTTGTCAGTTTACCATTTGTGCGGAAGATACCTTCGTCAAAATCGGAAGTGTAATGTTAACCGAAACAACAAACGATGTTTTCGGGGACGGCAGTGCGTCTTATAATCGTGAAAGCAACGTACTTACCTTAAACGGTTATAGGAGCAACGGAGCAGTATATCCTTTTGACGGCGATAAGGGTGCGGCTATTTATTCTAACGGCGACATTACCCTAAGGCTTACGGGTGAAAACACGGTTGAGAACGATATCCCCACCTCGGCTTCTTTTGCGATTTATATTGACGGCAGTCTTACAATAGACGGTGACGGAATATTGAACGCTTCATCATTGCAAGCTGTTACGGAATCCTGCGGGATATACGCAAGTAAGGGCATTATTGTACGTTCGGGCACGGTTAGTGCCTGTTCTGCAGATATACCGTCGGAAATAAGCAACGGAAAAAGTGCCGGAATAATCGGCAATTCAGGTATTACCGTTAAGGGAGGAATACTCAGCGGTATCGGCGGAGAAGCTCCGTTTCGCAGCTACGGCGTTGTAGCGGATACGGTTAGAGTAAGCGGCGGAAGACTTTACGGAGAGGCAAAAAAATCAGAGTTCTCCATAGGTATTCGCTCGGACGGCTCAATTGAGTTAACCGACGGAGAAATATACGGTATCGGCGCAGATGCGTCGGATAACAGCTACGGAATTCATATAACCGAAACAGACGCAAAATTAACGGTGGACGGCGGAAAAGCCGAATGCCGAGGCGGCAAGGACGCCTTAATAACTTCCAGCGGAATACGCATGGCGGGCGTAACGGACGGCGTTTATTTGACCGGGGGCGCAGTGCTGTGCAGCGGAGACACTTACGGGTTTGACGGGGCTAAGGGTCCATATCTTTCAAGACGGGGAAAAATCACCGCAATAGGCGGCGTTCAGGCGTATTCGACAGCGATGATATTTTCACACATGCCTCCGACGTTTCTAAATCCGAATTATGAAATAACGGTAGGCTCTAACGCCGAAAACAGCGTAAAGCTTACAAATTCTTCCGATATTTCTTTTAAAAGCAAATATATTGATATTACCTGCGCTGTGATATTTGCCGACGTCCCCGAGGACGCATGGTATGCAAAGTCGGTAAAATACTGCAGTGATAAATCCTACATGAACGGTACCGGCGAAACAGAGTTTTCCCCCTCGTCGCCTCTGACCAGAGCCATGCTTGTTCAGATACTCGCAAAGATAGAGGGGGCGGATTTGTCCGAGTACAAAGATGTTTCTTCATTTGACGACGTTTTACCGGGACGATGGTACTCGTCGGCAGTAGAGTGGGCATATCGAAACAAAATTACCGAGGGCGTCGGAAATAATTTGTTTTCGCCGAGCTCAAACGTTTCAAGAGAGCAGACGGCGGTATTCCTTCGTGCTTATGCCCAAAGGCGGGGAACGGATATAGAAAGAACAGCGGATATTTCAAATTATCCGGACGCTTCGGAGGTTCATTCATGGGCGTTTGACGCAATGGCGTGGGCTGTCGGAAACGGACTTATCTCCGGTGTAAAATCAGGGGATACAGTAACACTGTCGCCGCTTAATCCGTCAAGCCGAGCCATGGTATCGGTAATTATAATGAATTTCGACAGTATGTTAAAGCGCAGATAAATAATAAAACAGCAACCGTTACAGTCTTTATCGGTTGCTGTTTTTTTGTGTGAATTTGTCGGGGAGGGCCGATTTTCGGTCGCCTCTGTTAACCTAAATTATAATCCGCCGCAAGCTTTGCAAAAAGAGGCAGGGAGTTTTCAATAGTTTTTGTTTCTACGCAGAAAGCAATCCTTACATAACCGGGACAGCGGAATGAATCCGTCGGAACAATAAGCAAATCATACTTTCTTGCGCTCAGGCAAAATTCGGTTGCATTTTCTATCGGAGACTTCATCAAAAGGTAGAACGTACCGCCCGGGCGTATACAGTCAAATCCCATTTCAACAAGTGAATTGTACAGTAAATCCCTGTTTCTTTCATATACGGACATATCTGCCGTTTGCCCGTCGCATATTGAAACGACCTTTTGGAAAAGCGAAGGAGCATTAACAAAGCCCAGCATCCTTCCGGCACCGCAGACGGCGGCATAAACGTCATCGTGACCGCAAACCCTTTCGGGAACATAAATGTAACCGATACGCTCGCCCGGAATGGAAAGAGATTTGCTGTATGAATAGCAAACGATAGTGTTGTCATAAAAATCGGGAACCCAGGGCGCACGTTTTCCGTCGAATACTATTTCACGGTACGGCTCGTCGTTAATCAAAAAAATCGGATGCCCGATTTCCTCGGATTTCTTTCTCAACAGCTCGGAGAGCCTTGCAATAACCGCACCGTCGTAAACAACGCCGGAGGGATTATTGGGTGAATTAATTACAATGCCCTTTGTATTAATGTTGATTGCTTTTTCGATAGCTTCAAAATCAGGCATAAAATCCTTATAATCGGGTTGGCAAATAACCGCCTTTGCTCCTGCGTTTTGGAGGAAAACTTCATATTCGCTGAAAAACGGAGCCAAAAGTATAAATTCATCATCGGGCACGGTCAGCGCCTTGAAGGTGATGGTCAATGCCGCCGCCGCACCTACCGTAAAATATAAATCGTCCGGGGAAACATTACCGCCGAATCTTCTTTGCAGGGAGTCGGCAAGACGCTTTCTGTTGTCGTAGGCTCCCTGAGCGCTGGTATATGCATGAATGCTGTCGGACAATTCGCCCGAAAGAATATCTCTTACGGTGTCGTTAACAGACCTCGGAGGAGCAACGCTCGGATTTCCGAGCGAGTAATCGTAAACCTTATCGCTGCCCACCTGCGCTTTACGTTTATTTCCGTACTCAAAGGTTTCACGCATAATATTTCTCGTCCTGCCGTGTGCAAGAACATTTTCCGGAAGCTTAACCATTTAAAAAATCTCCTTATCAAATAATATCGAGGTCATGTTCCGATACTAAATCATAACCGTTACGGAATAACAAATTATCTATTTCTTCGGAATTATCTGTTTTGAGAATCATATATGCGTCTCTTGTTTTTCTCGAATACAGCGAATACATATAGCTAAGGCCGACGCCTGCCTCGGACAGAATACACAGAAGCGACGAAAGCGCCCCCGCAACATCGGGAACGGATACTGCGGTAACATGATTTACCTTGGCAACACAGCCTGCATTTTTTAAAGCGTCCAAAGCCTTATTCACATCGGAGCAGATAATCCGTAAAATACCGAAATCAAGTGAATCCGCAACTGATATGGCTCTGATATCAATACCGCTGTCTGCGAGAATTTTCATAACCTTTGCTATTTTGCCGGGCTTGTTTTCGGCAAAAACCGAAATTTGTCTTATCTTAACCATATTTCCTCCTCATCAGCTGTAAAGCTTTCTTTTATCAATCACTCTTACCGCCTTGCCCTCCGAACGGGGAATGGAGTTTGGCTCCAGCAGAGTAACCTTGGCAACGATACCCAGTAAGGATTTCAGCGCTTCGCTGACGTTGCGGCTTATTGTTTCAAGATCGCCTATGGTTTCAAACGAAGTTTCCGGCGGCAATTCAACCTTTACCTCGCAGGTATCCGAATTATCCACTCTGTCGACTACAATTTGATATGCGGTGTAGAAGCCCCGTTCAACCAAAACGGTTTCTATCTGGCTCGGAAATACGTTTACTCCTCTTATAATCAGCATATCGTCGGTTCTTCCCATAGGCTTTGTCATGCGGAGGAAGGTTCTGCCGCATGTGCATTTCTCCTTGGTGATTTTACCTATATCTCTTGTCCTGTAACGGATAACGGGGAACGCTTTTTTTGTCAGCGAGGTGAATACCAATTCTCCTGTCTCGCCCTCCGGCAGTACCTTTCCTGTGTCGGGGTCTATTACCTCGACGATAAAGTGATCCTCGTTTACATGCATACCGCACTGGTATTTACATTCGTATGAGACGCCCGGACCCATAACCTCGGTCAGACCGTAAATGTCGTATGCTTTAATTCCGAGCATTTCCTCGATTTTACGGCGCATCTCCTCGGTCCACGGCTCGGCTCCGAAAATTCCCGCCTTCAACGAGATATCTTCTTTTCTAACGCCCATACTCTGCATAGTCTCGGCAAGATGCATTGCATATGAGGGGGTCGAGCACAGAACGGTGGAGCCGAAATCCTTAAAAATAGTGACTTGCCGTTGCGTGTTACCGCTTGAAACGGGAATAGCGGTGCTTCCGAGCTTTTCGGAGCCGTTATACAGGCCGAATCCGCCCGTAAACAAACCGAAGCCGTACGATACGTGAACCATGTCGTTTTTATCGGCGCCTGCCGCCGCCAAAGCCCGCGCGCAAATCTCAGACCAAATATCAATATCATCCTTTGTGTAACCGACGACAATCTGTTTTCCGGTTGTACCGCTGGAGGCGTGTAAACGTATAACCTCCTCCATCGGAACCGCAAACATTCCGTAGGGATAGGTGTCTCGCAGATCCGCCTTCACCGTGAACGGCAGCTTATGTAAATCCTCAATGCCTTTTATATCCTCGGGAGATATTCCCTTTTCATCCATTCTTCTTCTGTAAAGCTCTACGTTGTCATAGACGTGTTTTATCTGCTGACAAAGAAGAGTGCTTTGCAATATGGATAATTCTTCACGGGGCATGGTTTCGGCTTTTTCGTTAAAGTATCTCATATTCAAACCCTCAATTAATGATTTTTTCCTAACAGAAACGCCTTTTTATTCAATTCGACAAACTTAGGAGGTACGCATTTTTCAATTGCTTCAAGCCATGCGCTTTCCGGGATATCAAAATATTTTGAAAGAACGCCCATCAAAACAATGTTAACGGCTTTTTGCGAGCCTGCCTCAGTCGCAATGGCAAGAGCGTCCAAACCGTCGACGGATATTTGCTTAGCCTTGATTTTTTCGAGAAGCTTCTCCGGATATTTTGCGGCGCCGGTAATAACGGTAATCGGATTAATTTCCTGAGTGTTGACAATAATCGTACCGCCCTCCTTTAAATATTCGGTATATCTTGCGGCCTCTAAAAGCTCAAATGAAACTATCATATCCGCACAGCCCTTATCCGTTATGGGGGAATAAACCTTATCGCCGAATCTGACATAGGTTACAACAGAGCCGCCTCTCTGACTCATACCGTGAACCTCAGAAACCTTAACGTCATAGTTTTCGGCTAACAGCACGGAGCCCAAAAGCTTGCTCGCCAAAAGCGAGCCCTGACCTCCTACGCCTACAATCATTATATCCTTAGTTGTGTTCATTATTTTTCATCCTTTCCGCCGAAGGCACCGAATTTGCATAGCTGCTCGCAGACGCCGCAGCCTACGCATTGGGTAGGATCAACGGATACTTTTTTGTTGTCCGCAATATACAGCGCAGGGCAACCGAGCTTCATACAAGCATGGCAGGCTTTGCATTTTTCGCTGTCAACGGAAAGCGAAGGCTTGGTTTTAACATATTTTAAGAGAACGCACGGACGGCGCGATATAATGACCGAGGCCTCCTCTGCCGCCAGCTCTTCTTTGATCGCTTTATCGCACTCGGAAATGTTATACGGGTCTACAACCCTGACCCTTTTAATACCGATTGCGCGGCAAAGCGCTTCAAGGTCTATTTTGGCTGCGGGATCGCCCTTCAGATTCATACCGGTTGTCGGGTTGTGCTGATGGCCTGTCATACCGGTTATGGAGTTGTCGAGAATTATAACCGTGCCGTGAGTATCGTTATATGTCATGTTTACAAGCCCCGTAATACCGGAGTGCATAAACGTCGAGTCGCCGATAACACATACGCTCTTTTGCTCCGCTTCTTTTCCGAGAGCCTTGTTATATCCGTGAAGTCCCGATACGGAAGCGCCCATACATATTACCGTATCTATGGCGTTCAGCGGCGGCTGTGCTCCTAACGTATAGCAGCCTATGTCGCCGAATACGGTGATTTTATTTTTCGCCAAGGTGTAGAATAAGCCTCTGTGAGGACAGCCTGCACACATAACCGGGGGACGGACGGGAAGCTCGTCGTCAAGCGTCTTTCCGTGAGGAATTTCTTTGCCCAAGAGCTCGGCAAGCTTATTCTGCGAAAGCTCGCCTATCATCGGAATTTTGTCCTTTCCCGTAACGGAAAGACCCAATGAATTGCAATGGGACTCGATAATTCCGTCAAGCTCCTCAACAACGATAAGCTTGTCGACAGACGCCGCAAAATCAAGTATTTTTCTTTTCGGCATGGGATTGATCATACCGAGCTTCAACACCTTAACGCTGTCGCCGAAAACCTCTTTAACATACTGATACGATGTGCTTGAGGTAATGACTCCGATATTTCCTTCGCCTTCTATTCTGTTTATGTCGCTTGTTTCGGCAAACTCCGTTAAATCCGCAGTCCTTTTCTCAACGAGCGGATGGCGCTTTTTGGCAAAGCCGGGCATCATTATGTATTTTTGAGGATTTTTCTCATATTTGCGTTCGGGAGCCTCGACTCTGTCCGACAATTCGCACACGCTTTGCGAATGGGCAACTCTTGTACACATCTTTATGATAACGGGCGTGTCATATTTTTCGGAAATATAATATGCCTTCTTAGCAAATTCCAGAGCCTCGCGAGAATCCGAGGGCTCGAGCATGGGAAGCTTTGCGGCAACGGCATAATGACGGGAATCCTGCTCATTCTGCGAAGAGTGCATTCCGGCGTCATCGGCAACTGCAATAATCATTCCGCCGTTTACGCCGGTATAAGAAATAGTAAAGAGAGGGTCTGCCGCAACATTAAGTCCTACATGCTTCATGCCGCAGAAGGAACGCTTACCTGCGACGCTTGCACCGAAGGCGCTCTCCATCGCTACCTTTTCGTTCGGTGCCCATTCGGCATAGATTTCACCGTACTTTGCGGCATATTCCGTTATTTCGGTGCTGGGGGTTCCGGGATAGCTTGACACAAACGAACATCCGGCTTCCCACAGTCCTCGGGCAAGAGCCTCGTTTCCGAGCAATAATTTTTTCATAATTTTGTCTCCGATGATTATTTATTTTGTTATCAGTCTCCGAGAGAGTCCTTTGCATGAACGCTTATTGTAATGTCATAGCATGAGAATGCATCGTCAACAAGCTTTTCACTCGGCTTTTTGGTTATCAGGCTTACAACAGGTACTATTATCAATCCCGCAAGCATTACAAAAGCGCCGCAGTTAACGGGCGACTGCAAAAGAGCGGGGAAGGAGCTTCTTGCAAGCATATTGGCAACCATGACTCCCACAGCGAATATAAAGTTTACCCAAACCGCGCAGACGCTGACCTTCTTCCAGTATAAGCCGTAAATGTAAGGTGCGAGGAACGAGCCTGCCATAGCGCCCCATGAAATGCCCATCATTTGAGCTATATATGTATTTGCGCTGTTGTACTGGTAAATTGCGATTCCCGCCGATATTGCAACGAACACAACAATGAAAATACGGATTACAAAAACCTGAGTTTTCTGTCCCATATTCTTCTTTGCCGGCTTTACAACATCCAGCGTCATTGTCGAAGATGAAGTCATAACAAGCGACGAAAGCGTAGACATTGATGCGGAAAGCACCAATACTATAACAACCGCAATCAAAATATCGGGCAATTTTTCAAGCATAGTGGGAATAATTGAGTCAAAGCCCTGATTTGCAACCTCCGAATCTGTGAGGAATATTCTTCCGAAGCCGCCCAGGAAGTAGCAACCGCCGGCAACGATGATTGCAAATACCGTGGACACTATTGTTCCCTTTGTAATTGCCTGCTCATTTTTAATTGCATAAAATTTCTGAGTCATCTGCGGCAAGCCCCATGTGCCGAGAGAGGTAAGTATTATTACCGCCAAAAGCGATGTCTTGTCGGGACCGAAGAAGGAGGCGTATACGCCCGGAACGGAGCTGTCTCCCTTGACGGAAGCAAGCTCGATCAGCGACTGCGTAAAGCCGCCGTTTATATTCAAAACCGCTATAACCACGGCAACGATACCGAACAGCATAATTATTCCCTGAATAAAATCATTGACCACCGTCGCCATATAACCGCCGGCAACCACATAAATACAGGTAAGCGCCGCCATAGCTAAAATACACCATGTGTAATTTATGTTAAAAGCCATCTCAAAAAGGCGTGAAAGTCCGTTATAGAGAGACGCGGTGTAGGGGATCATAAATACAAATATTATCAGCGCCGCACCGAAACGAAGTGATTTTGAGCCGTACCGTGCACCGATGAACTGAGGCATGGTTGCGCTTTTCAGATGCTGAGTCATGATTCTCGTTCTTCTGCCGAGCACGAGCCATGCGATAAACGAGCCGAGAATAGCGTTTCCTATGCCTATCCATGTAGACGCAATTCCGAACTTCCATCCGAACTGACCGGCATATCCGATGAAAATAACCGCAGAAAAGTAGGACGTACCGTAGGCGAATGCAGTCATCCATGCGCCTACGTTTCTGCCGCCAAGTACAAATCCGTTAACATTGTCGTTCTTTTTGCGGCAGGCAAAGCCTACGGCCACCATTACGGCAAAAAAAACTACCAGCAATAAAATTTTGATTACCATTTTTCTCCTTAGCCCTTTATTTGTGAAGTAATAAGATTATCTCCGCCGTAGCGGTGTCTTAAAACCGGCTTCTCTATCTTGCCGGTGGGGTTTCTCGGGATATCGGCCAGAATTATCTTGTGAGGCCTTTTGTAACGGGGGAGAGCCTGACAGAATTCATTCAGCTCCTCAAGCGTTGCCGTATGTCCGTCCTTTAATTCGATTATGGCGCAGGTGGTTTCTCCCAATCGGGCGTCCGGTATGCCTATAACGGCGGCGTCCTTTATGGAATTGTTTGTGCGAAGGAAATCCTCGATTTCCACAGGATAAATGTTTTCTCCTCCGGAAATAACGACGTCCTTTTTTCTGTCCACGAGGTAGATAAAGCCGTCATCGTCCGTTTTTGCCATATCGCCGGTATACAGCCAGCCGTCACGGAGAATTTCGTCGGTTGCCACGGGATTTTTGTAGTAGCACTTCATTACTCCGTCGCCGAATACGGCGAGCTCGCCCACCTCTCCCGGCTTTACTTCGTTTCCGTTTGCGTCGACTATCTTTGCTTTCCAGCCGAATCCCGCTTTTCCGATTGCGCCAACCTTGTGAATGTTTTCAACTCCGAGGTGAACGCAGCCCGGGCCGATAGATTCGGATAAGCCGTAGTTTGTATCGTATTTGTGGTTTGGAAAATGCTCGAGCCAGCGTTTAATTAAGCTCGGCGGGACGGGCTGCGCGCCTATGTGCATCAATCTCCACTGTGACAGATTCATTTTACCGATATCCACATTTCCCGAGTCGATCGAGTCGAGAATATCCTGAGCCCACGGCACTAACAGCCATACTATAGTTGCCCTCTCATCGGAAACGGCTCGCAAAATCCATTCGGGCTTGACGCCTCTCAAAATAACCGCACGGCTGCCGGAAATAAGGCTGCCGAACCAATGCATTTTTGCGCCGGTATGATAAAGAGGGGGTATGCAGAGAAATACGTCGTCGTGTGTCTGAGAATGATGTTTTTGCTCCGTTAGGCAGGAGCAAATCAACGCTTTGTGCGCATGAAGAATCGCCTTGGGTCTTCCTGTCGTGCCGGAAGAAAAATATATTGCAGCGTCGTCGTTTTCGTCAAGTGCGACCGCAGGGGGCTGTGTCGAGCAGAATAATACATATTCGCCGTACAAATCCGCATAGTCGGGACAGGTCTCTTTGCTTCCGACAAAAAACATGTCCTTAATGCCGGGAAGGGAGGGCGCAACCGTGTCGATACGCTGAATGAATTCCGGACTGAAAACGAGGCACCTTAAATCGGCAAGCTCGGCGCAATATTTTATTTCGTCGGCAGTGTAACGGAAATTAAGGGGAACGGCAAGCGCCCCGGTTTTCAGAACTCCGAAATAGCAGGGAAGCCATTCCAGCGAATTCATCATCAGTATGCCGACCTTATCGCCCTTGCGTATTCCTCTTGTCAGGAGCAGATTAGCAAAGCGATTTGCTTTTTTGTCGAATTCATTCCATGTCATTTCACGCCGATACTTGCCACCGGAGGCGGATTCTATAAGATTGAATTCCATCCATGTTTTGGCGTTGTCCATCTCGTTCGACGGATTGATTTCGACAAGGGCGACCTCGTTTGCGTATATTTTAGCGTTTCTTTCAAGAAAATCAGTAATTACCATATTGCCTACCCTTTCTTTTCAGCGAAAACAAAAAAGTCCTCTCGCCTGTTGCGAGAGGACGATTAAATCGCGGTACCACCTCTGTTCACATCAGCCTCACGACCGATGTCTTACACGGTACGGCAAAATGCGATACCGTATTCGCTTTAACGGGCGAGCCCGTCGTAGCCTACTCGAAAATTCTTTGGGTACGAAGCTATCGGAAGGTATTCCCATACTCTCAATACTGTCTTTCACCAAACGACAGCTCTCTTAAATTGATTACGTATGCTACTGTTTTCCGGTCAAAGCCTTTCAATGCAGATATTTTATCATGTTAACATGTTTTTGTCAATAGTTTTCAAGAAAATGAATTTTTTGTCTTTTTGTGTTTTAATACGGGTTTTTATGCGTTGTATAAGCATAAATCGGACAGGGCGTTAAACCGAGGCAAGCAACACGCTCCGTATTTTATCTTCAATAACCGAATAACCCTTTTCCGTCGGATGAATACCGTCTGTGCAAATCAATTCTCCGTAATCGTGCCGAAGCAGAAAATCTCCTCTCAAATCCACAAAAATACATCCGTTTTTTCTTGCGATATTTTCAATTATATGATTGTAATATTCGTGCCACCTTGACAGCATGCTTACGTCGCCGAGCCAAGAGATAATATTGTCCTTTGAAAGTCCTTTGCTTATCCAGGACAGGTATTTTTCGGAATCAATCGGCACAAGCGAAGCAACGGCAACCCTTGCGCCGTTTGACGACGCTTTTTTTATCGCCTTTGCGTAAAGATTTTTGAAAAGCTCCGGCGGAGTTTTCGGATTATGCGCGGCTTCGGGCGAATTTGAAACCTCTTGCCAGTTGTAATCGCAGTCATTTCCGCCCATTTCCAAAAGCACGACGTCTGTTTTTGAAGCCTTGTTTATAAAGCGCTCCTGCAAATTCAGTATTTTCTCGGCGGTCGCCCCCATCCTTGAATGATTTTCGACCTCAATTTCATTGTCGGCAAAGGAATCGTATTTACTGCCTTTTCTAAGCCTATAGCGCCTTTGCTCGTCGGAATACACCACTCCCTGTAAAATCGAATCTCCGAAAATTTGCAATTTCATTATTTACCTCCCCGACGTATTGTCGATATTATTATTCTCGCTGCTTGGAATTATCATATTCCCGTATTATTATTTTTTCAACCTACGGTGGTTATTCCCGTATCTAATGTTTATCAAACCGTCGGTAGAGTGATTTAAAATCACTCTACCGTGAAAAGAATTACCTTAGTTCGGAACCTTTAGATAGCATAATCAAGTTGTTTAGATATTCTACAACCAATCAGTTTGGCTATTCTACACAATTATATTAATAAAAGTCGGTGAAAAAAATTAAACCAAATGTATTTTGTTTTACAGTAAACTATGATATAATCTTAATACAGTTTTCAGAACTAAGGAGGTTCTATGATGAAAAAATTCAAACGCGTATGCGCTGTGATTCTTTGCATCATGATGGTTATTCCTACGATGGCTTTTTCAGCTTCCGCAGCTGAAAGCCCGTGGATTTTCCTCGGCGGCAAATTCTCATCAAACGCTACGACAATTATTTTTGACGGTGATAAGGTTCGCGATACCGGATTCACTTTCACGGAAAATGAAAACGGAGGCATAGACGTGCACTCTCCTTCCTATGAAGAGGCGGCGGGTGTATACGGCGTCAGCTTGCTTTCCAATAAAAATAAAACAACACTTGACAATTTAAGCGTTGTTATTACTCCGGGCGATACGTTTGATGCAACCCGCGACAGCTTCGGCTTTTCCGACAGACTGAGCATTATGTTTTCGGAAAATGCAGTTACCGAGCTTTCGAGAAAAGAAGAGGGAACGGGCTCATATATCGGTCTGTACAATTATGAAATGGTCGGAACAAACGGTATCCGCCATCTTATGCCGAAAGAGGGAAATTCGCTTGTAGTATCGGTAAACAATACCTATGACGGTTATGACGGACAGATTTTCTCTGATGTAGCTATTGTAAAAGGCGACGGAGAGTTTGAAGACTATAACGATCACCGTCCCGGATACAGATGGGTATTCACAGGCGAGACCGTCGGAGATAAGGTTACTTCTGAGTTTCTGCGTGTTGATGTATCGCGCGGACTTGTATTTGAGATAATTCCGGACACAACTCTCGGCTTCAAGGTTTCGGTTAACGGTAACGAATACTTCAGCGGTAAAAGCATAAAGTTTTTCCCCATTGACGTAGATAATTCCTTTTCTAAAAAGAGAGCCGATATCGACCTTAGCAATTTGGTAGGTGTTCAGGGCTATTTGGCTATAGGCTCCTGCGCCGCATTCAAGAACGCTCTCGATTATACGGTTGAAAAAATTAACGGTTACGATGCCGCAACCTGGGCAGGAGAAGCTCCTGCGGAGCATACTCATTCCTTCAACGTAACGGAAAAGGAAGTAGAATGTCTCAGCGACGGCATAGAATATGTTGAGTGCGAATGCGGTCAGCACTATATCAGGAAAAACACAAAGCAGACCGGTCATATTTGGGCAACTAACAAGGATCCGATATTCCGTGACTGGGGATATTCCTTTACGGACACATATTGGTCTGAAAACATAACAAACACGTTCAGAACGTATACTTTTGTCGAATATCCTACCTGTACCGAAACCGGATTAAATCACAAGGTTTGTAGGGTATGCGGAGAATCGGAGGATGATATTCTTCCCGCAAGAAATCATCAGGCCTTTTACATTAAGAAAGATGATAAGCAAAACGGAAAGAACAAGATATATTATGCAAACCGCTGGGGCGATTGGGAAATCACGACTCCGGCAACGGCAACAACAAAGGGCGTCAAAACAAGAACCTGTTTTATGTGCGGCGCAACCGAAACTATGGAGTATTCCAAGTGGGATGACCAAGAGGACATAAACGACAAATGGTATGTTTCGGGAGAAACAACTATTTCCCGTTCAAACGGCAATCTCACCGGTAAAGTAATCTATACAGCGGTTAATACCGACGGCAAGAGAGTTAAGACGGTTGTAGGTGAAGACGGTTCTATTTCTCTTCTTGACGCCGCCGCTCAGACGGGTGTGCTCGACGCTACTACATCGTACAACAACATTACGAAAATTACATCAAGGAACCAGTCCGATCTTAACGGCTTTTCCGCTACTGTTCAGATGATTCCGGTAAACGGAAAGTATGCGGATTCCATTAATTTCATATGGACAAACAAATATGACAGTTATAAGTATGCAGGACAGTATTCCGCAGGTTCATTCTCAAAGTCTCAAGGTTCGGCGATTGAGGATTCCCGTTTCGGATATCTGTGGGACTACTATATTCCGGGAGAAGAATATTCATTTGTTGTTACCTTGATGGACGGTCTTAATCTTTGGGACCAGTATTTCTACGGCACAATGAACGACAATATTTACGATGTTGCATTCTACAGCAGCATCTGCCGCGGCAATCTTTGGAATGTTAAGTACAGCGAAACAGGTATTAACCTTGAGACATACGACAACGAAAAGATAGCAATCGACGCTTCAGAGCCTATTTCCGTTCAGACAAACTACTGCTACGACGAGGACGAATGCGTTCCGGATATTTTGTCGTTTGATTTAAACGGACTGCGAGTATTCGCATTGGAGATGAACGCCAGCCAGTCATACGAAAAGATTTACCACTTCAGCACATGTGGCTTTGCGGCCGGCGCAGGCAGCAAGACCTCATCCTTTAAGCTTATCGACGTTTGCGGTCAAAGGGCGACAGACTTTGTTTCCTTTGAAAACACCGAGGACTGCGAGCACGAGTGGGGCGAATATGTTTGGAATACCAAGGTAGTAATCCGAGACGGCAAGTATACCATAATCAATGACGAGCCTGATTGCATTACAGAGGGTTCAAAAATTTCGACCTGTTCAAAATGCGAAGCAACAAGAAAGCTGATAATACCCGCTAAAGGCCATGACTTCGGCAATGACGATATTATCAAGAGCCCTACCTGTACAAGCGACGGTATCGGAATGCATTATTGCAAGGTATGGTTCCTCTCTGATAAGGGAATCAATACTCCCTGCAGCGATATAGAGTACTTCCTCATAAAGAGCAAAGGACATAAATTCGGCGAATGGGAAATTGTTGAAGAGGCAACAGACGACAAAGACGGACTTAAGAAGAGAACCTGCGAAATATGCTTGGAAGTTGAAGAAGAAAAAATTCCTGCGTTGAATCCCGTAATAGAAAATCCTTTCAAGGATTTACCGAAGGGTAAATGGTATACAGACCCCGCTCTTTGGTGCTATGCAAAGGGATATTTGACGGGACTTTCGGACACGGTGTTCGGACCCGACAACAAGCTTACAAGAGCGCAGTTTGTGCAGATTCTTGCAAAGGTATCAAATGCGGACCTCGACAGTATTGAATATAAGGATACGTTTAAGGACGTGCCTGAGGGCAAGTGGTACACAAACGCAGTATTGTGGGCTTCTGAAAACGGCGTTACAAGCGGATTAGGAAACGGATTGTTCGGTACGGCTAATTATGTTACGAGAGAACAGCTCGCAACCTTCCTTTACAGCTATTCGAAGAAGGCGGGATGCGATGTTGACGCCAAGGCAGACATTACAGACTATGAAGATTACTCATCTGTTTCAACCTGGGCAAGAGACTCTTTGGCATGGGCGGTAAACGCTAAGCTGATTGCAAGTACAAGCACCGAGGCAAAGATTCTTTCGCCTAAGAATATTGCAACGCGCGGTCAGGCGGCGGTAATCATCAAAGCTCTGTGCCTGAACGTTCTTAAATGATAAGAATCAAGAATTATATATTCGCATGATTTCTTGAATTTGTTACCGTTTTGTACTCGGTACGACGGGCGGCAAATTCCGATAAAGCCGGTAACGACGGGCAAAGCAGCCCGTCGTTACCTTGTTTTTTTAATATCTGTTATTGTTTGGTGACAAAACAAGCTGCTTATTTGCCCGTTTTTACCGCTGATACCCGGTGGACTTTTTGTCTCGGGATCAAAGCATACCTGAAGCTTAGATTTTATAATTATATATTCTGTCTTCAGTAACTGCATAAGAAAGCTCTCCTAAATGTACAATAAGACTTTCGGTCTTTAAGTATCTTTAGGAGAGCTTTCTTATAATGAAGCGAATAATTACTGTTTACATGTAGGGCGTTCGTTATTGTGTACCGTATTTAAAGTGATGTCTTTGATAGTATTGAACGTTTTCATACCGGGAAACCAGTTCAGAGATTTCCGGATTTGGCTCCATTGACAGGGTGCCGTCGCTTGTAAGAGTCGCTCCGGTAACATGATCCACCGCGACGGTCTTTGATACATGCGTTATATACTGATTAAACGAATCGCCCTTCCAGCCGAGCATTTCAAACACTCGGCTCATTAGCATATACGCTCCGATTTTTCCTGCGTCGCCGACAAAATCGTTTCCGCTGATTCTTTTTGCTTCTTCATTTGCCCATACCACAAACGGAGTCATATAGTAATTGTAAAAGCCCTCTTCGGTGGATAAATCCAAATTTATTCCGAGCATTTTATATATGCTTGCATTATTTCCGAGCCAGGGCATATGGTCGCCGAAGAAGATAAGAATTACCGGCTCGCTGTCATATCTCAGCTCATTTATCAGTTTTTCAAGCTCGGTATTCGCACTGTCAATATTAAAGAGGTAATTGTTTAAAATATTGTATTCGCCTTCGGTATAGCCTTTGTTTTTAATATATTCGCGGTCAAACCAGCAGTAGTCCTCGGAATAAGGACTGTGTCCCTGATAGGTGATATTAAAACTGAAATAATTACCTCCGTTCTCGATACCCTTTCTGTAATTATTCAGAACGTCCGGGAACATCAGATAGTTTGTTTCATAGCGGTAATGCCCCTCGGTATTATCGAGTATGACATCATCGAAATAATAATTACTAAAGCCGAGATGCTCGTTGATATTCCTGCGATTATAGAACCAGGAATAAGACGGATGATATCCCTGCGTGTTGTATCCCTGCGAACGTAAATACCATACATAGGAATTGGTATTTGAACGAAATGAGGGAAGATAATTCATTCCGGTGAGAAACTGTCTTTCCGTTGTGATTGTACCCGCCGCAAAAATATCGGTTACAAGATATCCGCTGTACGATTCCTTTTGCAGCTCATGCAAGAACGAGTATACGTCGTCCGTAAATTCAAGCACGCCGAAACGGTCAAGATCCGTGTATGCTTCGAGCATAAACGAAAGAATATTAACTCTTTTTTCCTCCGGAATATCCTCATCCTTATATTGTGAAAGAATTTTCTCGGTTTCTTTTTCATTATAATTGTCGGGAGCCGTGTCAAACGCTGTATTTAACGAATGAATAAACGGATACACAAAACCCCTTGAGATAAACTGCTGTGTTGCCGACCATTTTACGATACCGCAGGAATTGTTCTGATTTCTGATATACGTATCCTCGGACAGATACCACTTCATTCCGAATGCGGTTACCGCCGACAGTACAATGAAAACCGTCGGACGGACATAATTCAATTTAATTTTGGCATTGAAAAGAAGGCGTCCCGCTACGGCAAAAACAAACAGAAGCACGAAGCAGATTATCATATTCGGCGTAATATTCACATCGAATTTGGACGTCATATTTCCGGCTTCGTCTATATATTTAAAATCCTCGACAAGAAAGGGGTCGTTTCTGAACAGGATTTTAAAATAGTTGACAAGCGAGAGAATCAACGTCAGAAATCCCGTTGTGAATATTGAAAATGTTACCGAATTCGATAAAAGCCATAACAGTAACGCTGTAATAAGGACCGGTAAAATATTGAGCAAAACAAGCTCGAAATGTGAAAAATAAGACTTGAAGAGCTCGGAACGCGCAGAATACGTTCGAGATGAAAAATACATTCCGACAACAGCCCAAAATGAAGAGACGGCGGCAATAAATAATACAGACGAGGTAAAATGTACAGCACGCATCCGGATATATTTTACCCGGGAGGAGAAAAGCTTTCTGCCGAAAACATAAACCCTTGCAAAAGCCGATTGCATGATAGGCGACGAAATGTGTCCGTATGCGGTAAAATCGCTTTTGCAAGAACATGCGTATTCCGAATAGTTAACATAATTCAAAAATTTCTTTTCGGTCTCATCGTATTCCGAAGCGACACATTTACAGCAAAGCATAGGCTTGATTATGCTGTCGGGGTGATGAGAAAGCACAGTCATGTCTGATTCCGGAATAAAAAATTTTGCTTTTTTTGCAAAGCCTTCAATCAGCTTTTCTCTGTTTTTAAGATTCGCAAGAAACGACCATCTCTTTTCAAGATACCGCATTTCCTTTATGATATGAAAATATTTTAATATACCGAGTAAAAAATAAAACGGAGCATATTTTATCAGCGAAATCTGTCTTAACATACAGTAAAGATAGAAGGATTTTTCCGTTTTTTTTCTGTATACGCATTCTTCGAATATTATCAGCTTCAAAATTAATCCTCTTTTCAAGTATCTATGAAAATTATAGCACCGAAAACATTAATAGTCAATATTCCGTATTGACTTATTTATATGCAGTTGGTATAATTGCAAGTGATAATACGCTCTCGAAAGGAGAAATCATGTATAAACAATTCTTAGACAAGGGCTGGCATATTACCTATACACCCCCCGTTGACCGTAAAGTCACGGCAAAGGATATTCCGTCCTTAGCTTCGAACTGGATGCCCTGCGATGTTCCGGGCGATATCAATGTCGCCTTATTTAAGAACAAGGTAGTGGAGGATCCGCACTACGACACAAACGCACAGCAGCTTTATTTTGTCACCGCTAACGATTGGTGGTACAGGCTTGAATTTTCGCTCGACAGAATTTGCGACGGCAAAATGGAGATGTTTTTTGAAACGCTGGACGGAGAATGCGAGGTTTTCTTGAACGGCGAAAAGGTTATGGAGTCGACCAGCGCTTTTTATCCGCATTCGTTTAATTGCAGAGGCAAGCTCTTTACCGAAAAAAATATTTTGGCTGTCCGCTTTAAGTCTATAGACCGTCGTTTGAAATCTGCAAGATATTCCGGTCAGGTAGGCTGGAGTCAGAGAAGAACGCACCTTCGCAAGCCTCAGTTCAATTTCGGTTGGGACTGGGCGCTTCCCGTACCGTCACTCGGCATAGGCGGGCCGGTTATTTTAAAGTATGACTGCGAAGCAGAGATAGCGGATGTTAACGTGGACGCTCACACCGACGGCAGAGTCGACTTCACCGTTGAGGTTGTTGATACCACGCTCGAACACGAGTTCGTACTTGAAGTGGAGGTGTCGGGTCACGGCTTCTCCGAAAAGAAAGTAATTCCCGCAAGAAGGCTGCAGGTATGTACTTATATCAGAATAGACAACCCAAAGCTTTGGTTCCCGAACGGCTACGGCGACCCCAATGTTTATGAATATACTGTCAGACTTATCTCACTTGACGAGGTTCGCGATGTAAAAACCGGCTTGTTCGGCTTCCGAGACGTTAAGGTTATAGAAGAGCCCTTTACCGAGGAGGCAGGAAACGGTTACAGCTTTTGGATCAGCGTAAACGGTATTCGTGTATTCTGCAAAGGCGGTAACTGGATTCCAACGGAGATTTGGCCCGCCGTATGCAAAAAGGAGGACCTAAAATGGTACGTTGAAAAGGCAAGAGAAGCAAATTTCAACATGCTTCGCGTTTGGGGCGGCGGTATCTACCAGCCTGATGATTTTTACAATGCATGCGACAGAAACGGTATCATGGTATGGCAGGATTTTATGTTTGCGAGCGCCGGCTATCCTTTGCCCTTAATGCGTGAGGATATTATCGCAGAGGCAAATTATCAGATACTGCGCCTTCGCACTCATCCCTGCATTACTATGTGGTGCGGTTGCAACGAGGATTGCTTCTCATGGGTAGACAGGGTCAGCGGAGCTGTTTCATCACAGAACGACGTTCAGGCCGAGGAGGAGGAGCCCGGCGATGAATGGCGATATGACAGACTTAAGTATGACCCTGAATTATATTCTATGATATTAAGGGGACTTGTAAGCAAGCATTGTCACGGCACGCCGTATGTTGAGT
Organism: Clostridia bacterium; assembly: GCA_029007295.1. Lineage (GTDB taxonomy): Bacteria > Bacillota > Clostridia > Oscillospirales > CAG-272 > SUG1201. Next base: position 122,652 of record JAQXHN010000014.1, read on the forward strand.
CAAGCCCTCAGGCAAGGGACGGCGCAGGAAATCAGCCTAACTCCGGCAACGCTCATATTTCCTGTTGGAAATTTGCACTTTTTGATGTTGTCGGCGATATGTCCTTCCGCGATCATTTTAAAAGAGTCTGCTCATTTGACTCGGAATTCTGCATCCAGGGTCCCTGTTCGGAAAAATATTTGCGTTCCTTCATGAGGGAGGAAAATCAGTGGCCTGCAAACGACGCATGGGTATATCACGTACAGAAGGGACATCTCGGTATTCCTCACTATAAGCAGACCTTAAAAATCGCCGGACGTATTTTCGGTGAGATTGACTCGCTTCAGAAATATACAAAGTACGGTCAGGCAACTCACTGTGAAATGATGAGAGCCGAATTTGAGAGCGCCCGTCACGACTATCCCAACAACGGCGGTACAATGATGTGGATGTTCAACGATTGCTGGCCGACGTCGAACTGGTCGATCATTCAATACGATAAAACGCCAAAGCCTTCGTTTTATGCGGCAAAGAGAGCCTGCAGCGCAGTATTGCCTATCGTATTTGAACGGGGCGGGCTGATTGACTTTTCCGTTTCAAACCACACATTAAGCGATTGCTCCGTGACTGTAAAATACGGCGTTCGCACATTGAAAGGGGAACTTAAGCTTGAAAAGACGGCGCAAATTCTTGTAAAGGCTATCGAAAACGCTGTCTTCGACAGAATCAAAAAGGACGATATTGCGTGCAGTGACGACGAGTATATATTCATTGATGCCGTATGCGATAATATCTGCCTTGACAGCGTGTCATATTTCCCGAACATGTGGAAAGATGTTAAGTTTGAAAAATCCGACGTTGATTTTCAACTCGGCACTGTTGAGGAATCGGACGGTAAATTCATTTCCGAAATTACGCTCACGGCCGATAATTTCATTCGCTTTGCTCATTTTACCTCGGAACGCGGTGATATTGAATTTTCCGATAACTACTTCGACTTACCCGCCGCAAAGACAAAGAAGCTTTCGCTGCGGTCAAACAAGCCCTTTGCAAAGGAAGATATTCAATTCGGAGACTGGTTTGACAGCTGGGAGTAAATACCTATAAATTTTAAAGATGACGCTTTATTCGTAAAAGCGTCATCTTTTTATTATTTCATTTTGCCTTATTATAAAACTGCGAGCATTAAGCATGCTGATTCTAATGCGTTTTCCCGCACCCCGTCTTTGCAAAACAAATAAACAGGAAATAATACTGATATTAAGGTACTTGCGCTGCTGTTTGTCATTCTTCCTCGGTAACAACGGGCAGAACTTTTACGGTGATTTCCAATACGTGACGGCTGTCACATTTAGAAATGGTAACATGTAAATTCATAAAATCAAATTCGTCCCCTGTTTTCGGCAACCGTTTCATTTCGTCGATGACCCAACCGCCGACGGTTGAAATATCCGGCTCCTCTTCAATGCCGAATTTTTCAAACATATCGTCAAGAGAACAGGAGCAAAGCACACGGTATTCGCTTTCGCCGATTTCTTTTATCTCCTCAACTACCTCGTCGTGCTCGTCCCAAATCTCACCGACAAGCTCCTCAATAACATCCTCCATGGTAACAATGCCCTCTATGCCTCCGTATTCGTCGACAACTGCGGCTAAATGCGATTTGGTTTTTTGCAGTTTGATTAAAAGCTCGGAAATTTTCATTGTCGGAACCACAAACTGTATCGGCTTCATAATCGACTTAATATTTTTTTTGCCGGACATGTAGAAGTCCTTTTGATTTATTACCCAGCTGATGTCGTCAACCGTTTCTTTGTAAACAGGAAGGCGAGAATATCCCGTACGGCGAAACATTGTATCTATTTCCTCCCACGGAGTATCAACCGAGACCGCCTCAACCTCGACTCTCGGGCAGAGAATATCCCCAACCTCTATATCGTTAAATTCAATGGCGTTGCGGATAAGCTCCACCTCGCTTTTCTGCATATCGCCCTCGCTCTCGGCCTCCTCCACAATGGTGAGCAGCTCTTCTTCGGTATCCCCGGAATCGTGCTTGGGCTTGAAAATTAAGAAAACAAGCTTCTTCCATCCCATGAAAAGTATATTAACGGGGTAAAGCAGTATTATAAAAAACTTTGCAAACGGTGCGCTTGTCATTGCAAATGCTTCGGGGGATTCCTTTGCCAGACTTTTCGGGGTGATCTCCCCGAAAATAAGCACCACTACAGTGATAACGGTTGTTGCAAGAGTGCTTCCGAGGGAGACGTTTCCCTTCAGAATATCAATAAATAAAACGGTCGCAATAGATGTTGCCGAGATATTTACAAGGTTGTTTCCGATAAGAATTGTAGACAGTAATCGGTCAAAATCTTCGGAAAGCTTCAGCGTCGCCGCTGCCCTTTTGTTTCCGTCGTTCGCCATGCTTTTTAACCGTATTCTGTTCATAGCCGAAAATGCCGTTTCCGTTGCCGAAAAGAATGCCGACAGTAATATCAGCACAACAAGGGATATTATTTGAATTATACTCCCGTCGTCCATATAAAAATTTTCTCCTAAATTAAAAATAAGCACACAAAACAAAGCGGTACTGCCGCTGTCTGTGTGCATTAATTACCGATAATTGTTCTGTTAACTGATAAATAAGGTGTATCCAATTTCGCACCGTTCAAAAACATCGTTACAATACTTATAACACATTTAATAATTTTTGTCAATACTTCTGCATTGCGTTGTTTAATATTCCCCTGTACGCACCGCCCGAAATAATAAAATGCTCAATCATTTCAATATTGAACGGCTCGAAAGCGCAACGCAACGAACGTGTAATAACAATATCGTCCTCGGACGGTTCGGTAGAGCCGCCCGGATGATTGTGAGCAAGGACAAAACTGCACGCTCTTCTTGCGAATACTATTTCGGCTATCTTTTCCGGGTTAATTTCGCTGGAATTGACGCTTCCCTCGTGCAATGTAATGTGGTAGGTCATATGCATTGAGGCGTCAAACGTCAACAGCTCGACATGCTCCTTTGTTGCGCCGATGTAGTGATTGACAAGGTAGTTTCCTATTTTTGAGGTTTTGTCGAATACAATTTGGTTTTCGTCTCGGTCAAGTAAGTATCTTCGGGCAATACCGGGGAGCAAGGTCAGCATTGAAGCCGCAGTTTCCCCGATGCCGTTAATTCTTACAAGCTCGTCGTAATCGGCTTCTAATACCGCCGAAAGCGAGCCGAAACGGTTTAACAGAATATGTGCTGTGTCGTTGGTGTTTTTGTACGGTATGCAATAAAACAGTAAGAGCTCCAATACTTCGTGGTCGGAAAAAGCATCGAGCCCATTGTTAAGGTACCTTTTGCGTACCCTTTGTCTGTGCCCTGAATGTATTGATTCCATGGTGTCCTCTAAAAATTCCTTTTAAGAGATTATACCACATTGTTTTGATTTTTTCAACAGAAAATTAAAATAATACGCCGAAATTCATAAAAAACTGTAAAATTCGGCGTATTTTATATTCATTTTTTTTCAAACGGCGGCATTTTACCGTCCGGCGAGTGAGAAAAATCTCTGCCGTGCATATGAGGCATTCCTTCGCCGCAAAAAGAAGTGCATTCATTATTTTTTGACGCTTCCTTATCAATATTGCCGTCGATTATTTCCTCGTTTTTGGTTGTGATGTATCTTTTTGCCTGAGTTGAAAACAGCTCATAGTAATGTCCGTGCTTTTTTATAAGCTCCGCATGATTTCCCTGCTCAATCAGCTCGCCGTTTTTAAGAACAAGAATTTTTGTAGCTATAGTTGCGCTTGACAGGCGGTGAGATACAAATATTGTTGTCTTATCCTTGCAAAGAGCATCAAACTGACTGAAAACCTCCTGTTCCGCTATTGCGTCAAGGCTTGCCGTCGGTTCGTCAAGTATCAGAATATCGGAATCGCTGTAAAAGGCTCTGGCAATAGACAGCTTTTGCCACTGACCTATAGAAAGCTCTATGCCGTTTGATTCAAAATAACGCATAAGCGGTGTTTCATAACCGTTAGGCAGGTTTTCTATAAATTCCTTGGAATTACTTGCAAGAGCGGCTTCTTTAATTCGGCTGTCGTCTATCGGCGCTTCAATGTTTCCGAATGCGATATTCTCCTTTACGTTAACCGCATATTTTCCGAAATCCTGGAAAATAATTCCGTATATTTTATACAGCTCCTCTATGTCGTATTCCTTGATATCTCTGCCGTCGAGATATATTGTACCCTCGGTGGGGTCATAGAGCCGCGTAATCAGCTTAATAAGCGTTGTTTTGCCGGCGCCGTTCAGACCTACCATAACTATGGTGTCTCCGGGCTCTATTGTAAGATTGATATTCTTAATTACGTTGCGGTCAACGCCGGGATAATGAAAGCTTACGTTTTCCAGTCTTATGGTATGTCCTTTTCCTCTCTCGGGCTTTATCGGCTCCGCAACGGACGGAGCAACGGTCCTTTTCTCGTTCATAAAGACTATCAGGTTGTCAATGAACAGCGAGCCTTCGTATATCGACGAGGTTAAGGCTATCAGAGTTGCCACGCAGCCTGTTATAGAATTTAAAGCTCCTGTATAGTACGAGTAGTCGCCTATCTGTCTGCCTGTAATATAAATCGTGTATGCAATGAAGCAGAATACGATAATATTCAGTATCGCAGAAAGCAGAGAATGACCTATATTCCATAAGCCTTCATGAATAATAAGCTTCCGAAGTCCTTTGAAATAATTACCGAATACGCTTTTATACTTTGCAATAAAGCTGTCGGATAATCCGAAAAGGCGGACCTCCTTTACCATGTCTTTGTTGACAAGAAGATCGGAATAATATGACATCTGTCTTCTGTCTTTTGAACGGTGGCGCATGTAGAAGAAATTTTTCCTTCTGTACACAAAGGTGATAATTGCGCTGGGAACAGCAAGAATTATCATGGCAAGCGGCGCGATGAAGCTGATGGCAAACAGGATTACGATGAACGAAACCAGGCTGATAATGTTGCTTATCATATTGAAGGTGGAGCGCATAATATTGATAGGACGTACACCTGCTTCTCGGTTGGCGTTTTCGAGCTTCTCGTAGAAGTCGGGCATGTCGAAGCGGGCAACGTCAATTTCCTTCGCCTTGTTCATTATTTTTATCTTAACATGGTTTGTAACAAGCTCTCCGGAAATATTCGTAATCATATTGCTGAGAGTATTTACAAGGCTGTTTATAAAAATGTATCCGAGCTGCCATGCAAGGGGAACTATAATTATCCCGATAAGCTCCTTTGTGGATAGGGTTCTTGAGCCTACCGAAAAAAGAGACGCAAGAGAATTCAGCAATTCCTTGGAAATATAAGCTCCGATTATCGGCATTACGCCGTTAAACACCGACATAAACGCCATTACAAACAGCAAAATCGGCTTAGCTTCCCATACCAGCTTCACTATGTAGAAAAGTCTGTAAAAAAAACCTCCGAGCAGCTCTTTCAAATACGGAAAAACTTCCTTAATGTTTTTCGGCTTTTTCGGTTTCATCTTCTCATACATTTCCCACGGACCTAATCCCATTCTTCCGGGTCCCATTCTATCACATCCATTCGATAATAATGGAGTAATTATAACACAATAATGTGTACAATGACAATATTATTGTGTAAATTTTGTATGATGTCAAACAAAGTTTCGGCTTTGCATTTATTCTATTGAAAAATTATCCGATTTGTGATATAATCAAGTCGATCCATATCGGGAGGTAAATATGAAAAGAATTATTTTATCACTTATTGCGGCTTCCCTTGTCTTGTCCCTGTTCTCGTGCCAAGGCAAAAACAACGGAAAAGAGGTCGTTTCCGGCACGCTCGAGGCGCAGTACGAATACGAGGACGAGTTGGTTACGGCGTATTATAACGACCCGAATCCTTCTTACCCCGGAGACATAGACAGGAGCGAGTTTTCTCCGATTACAAGATTTTTTGCAACCTCGGATATTAACAATAAAGCTCAGCGGCTTTCCGGGGCGTTAAAGACCTATATTTCCGCAAGCGACGACGGAGTATTTAACGATGCGGTTATTTTTCTCGGAAATTTAACGGACGGCGCGTCAATCGACAGCCTTTCCCGTGTCAAAACATATATTTCCGAATTAATGCCTGAGGATCCGGTTGCTTTGCCGATACCGACGCTTAAGGACATCAGCCTTGACGGCGAAAATTTCGAATCGGATTTAGGTTATTCTGTCAACCGTCACATTATATCTAACAACACGCACATCATAACGGTTGCATGCGACGCCGACGGCACATATTCTTCGAGCGTTGCATGGCTCGGTGAAGAAATATCCTCGGCGGAGAGAGAGAACAGCGAAGCGGCGATAATAGTTGCGTGCGGTTCTGAAATAACCGAAGAGGTCGACGCCGTTCTTTCAAAGCATCCGGGAGTTGTACTTTTAACGCCGGAGGCCTCTGCGGATTCCGGTATTGTTGCGAAAGGGGAGTATACCGTGCTTTCGCTCGGCGATAAGGATACGCTTTATGTGTTCGAATTTGATAAATACTCAAGAATGCTTGTCAGATGCCTTGATTACAACGGCAATATTCAAAAAAACGCCGACGGCACCGATACGGAATATTTTATTCAGACGCCTTGGATATCCGAAAATACCGAGGCAAAAGCACAGAGCTAAGAGCAGTAGCTTAAAAATGTTTACAATTACCGATATTGACAAAAATCGGATTGTGATATATAATTATTGAGTTGAAAACATATATCCCGTTATATGATTTCTCCTTACCGACGGTAAAATCTTTTAACAACAGGCCGCCGGTCAATAGTCCATAGGGAGGTGTAAACATGGAAAAACTTAACCAGTCTTATGAAACCATATTCGTCGTTGATGTTCAAAACGGCGAAGAAGCAGTAAAGGCTCTGGTCGAGAAGTTTACAAAGCTCATCGCCGCAAACGGCGAGATTACCTCGGTTAACGAGTGGGGTAAGCGCAGACTTGCATATCCCATTAACGACCTTAACGAGGGTTATTATGTGCTTGTAAACTTTACCGCTCCCGGCGCATTTGCCGCAGAGCTCGACCGTCTTTACAACATCAACGAGGGCATTCTCCGTTCCATCATCGTTAGATGCGACGAGGTTACCGATTCTGTAAAGCCCGACGAGCTTACAGACGATGACGACGATGATGACGAAGACGTAAAGGTTGAGGTCACAGCTGAAGAAGCTCCTGCGGAAGTGGCAGAAGCCGAAGAGACTGCAGAAGCTGCAGATACCGCAGACGCTGCGGAAGAAGCTACCGAAACAACCGAAGCTGCCGAATAATCGGAGGAAATCAAGATGGCTAATTTCAATCTGAACAAGGTTGTACTCGGAGGTAGACTTACAGACAACCCGGAGTTAAAGCAAACCTCTCAGGGTACTTCGGTAACCACCTTCACCATCGCAGTTAACCGTCGCTATGCCAAAACGAGCGACGCTCAGCCCAGCGCTGATTTTATTTCCTGCGTTGCATGGCGTCAAAGTGCGGAATTTATTTGCAAATATTTCAGAAAAGGCAGTTCGATTTGTGTGACCGGCTCCATTCAGACAAGAACGTGGAGCGATCAGAACGGGCAGAAGAGATATGCTACCGAAGTAGTTGTGGATGAATCTTATTTTGTCGACAGTAAAAGCGATGCACCGCGCGGTGATTATTCACAGAGTCAAGCCCCGGCGTATGCTACAGAGCCTACCGAGGCACCTAAGTTTGAGGAATTGTCGAATGACGACGATCTCCCCTTCTAAATTCTAAAGGAGGTTTCATAAAATGGAAAAAGAAAGAGAAATGCCTCAGAGAAGCTACCGCCCTCAAAAGAGAAAAAAGAAGGTATGCATTTTCTGTCAGGATAAGATCAATCATATTGACTATAAGGATATAGGCAGAATCCGTAAGTGCACGAGCGAGCGTGCAAAGATTCTTCCCAGAAGAATTACAGGCACATGCGCTTATCATCAGAGACAGCTTACAGTTGCCGTTAAGCGTGCACGTCAGATTGCTTTGCTTCCTTATGTAAGCGATTGATTACAAAAAAACATTCGGGAAAGATTTTTGTCTTTCCCGTTTTTTTTGCTTACTGATTAATTATGTCTAAAATTCTGACGCACCTTTTACTGAACAAAAATAATAATTCCGACGGCGATACCTGATATTAGGTATGCCGTCGGAATATATTTTTTTGCCTGATTCGGTAAAATCGCTTTTTTACCTGAGCTTATTCAAACTGAAATGCCTAAAGGCTTACAAAAACTCTTTAAGCGGAGTTTCTTTTTTCATAAGCGTTCAGTTGGCGTTTGCGTCGATAAATGCCTTGAAAATTACGGCAACCTGAGCTCTTGTAGCAATTCCGAGAGGGCTGAGTGTTGTGTCGGAGGTACCGGAAATGATTCCTTCGTCAACTGCCCACTGCATAGCTGCCATAGCCCAAGATGAAACCTTGCCAAGGTCGGTATACTTTGAAAGGTCTGCTCTGCCGTCTGTGTCTATCGAAACAAGCTTAGCGTATGCCATAAAGAATGTAGCGAGCTGCTGACGGGTTACATATTTATCGGGGCCGAACATACCGTTGCCGATACCGCCCGTAATATTTTTATCAACTGCCCAAAGAACAGCCTTTGCATACCACTTTCCTTCTGCGACATCCTTAAATGTGTCCTTGTAAGGAATTGCGTCAAGATCTGCGCCTGCGATTTTAGCGAGAATCTGAACGAACTGAGCTCTTGTGAGCTTATTGTTAGGACCGAAGGTCGTGTCGGAAAGACCTGACATGTAGCCGTTTTCGTAAGCAAAGAAGCATGCCTCCGAGAACCACTTATCTGTGGGAAGATCGATAAAGGGGTTGGTCTTTACGGGAATTGCAGCTTCTTCTACGGTATGACAAACAGAGCATTCGCGAGCCCGTAAGCCTTCTTCTGTATAGGTGGGATTGGATATGATTGTCCAATCGCCGAAGGTGTGCAAGCCTGTTGCGGAGAGCTGATCTGTAACTTTGCCATTGATAACTGCGCCGCAATCCTCACAACGGGTCAATTCATAACCGAATGAAGAGCAGGTGCTCTCTATTGCTGTGTAGGATTCGCCGGGATTATGTTCGTGAGTATTTTCACCGCCTGCCCACATAGCTGCGGGTACGCCGTTAATTGTCTTTACGGTGAAGTCTTCGTTTGTATTGATTGTTCCGGCATTGCCTATACCGCCGATGCCGAGATAGCCTTCCTTGTCTACAAAGTCGAGAAGATAGATATCGTCAGCGGCAGTAATTTCATCAAATGTCTTTTCATGTCCGTTTGCTCCGTCGGGACGGGCAATCTGGTCGGGCAGGTAGCCTACTTCTTTTGCGTCATAGTATTCCTTGCCGTTTATTGTAATAATATAACCGTGTGTTGTATCGGGAACGAATGCAAATGTCAGACCGTCGCCGCAGTAGATCTTTTCATTAGGTCTTGAGATGCCTGTCTGGTCGCCGTTTGCGGTTTCCTCGTTGTTGCGGGCAATAAATGACCAACGGAATCCGGGACGATGATCAAATTTTTCGTTTGTGCTTTCACCGTCGAATGTAATTACTTGAACAGAGGAAGCGATCTTCGAGTCTAACTTTTCAGCCCAGTAGAAGCCCGAAACATTGATAGCTACACCGTAGCTGTCCTTTCCTGCGGGAAGAACGTGGCGAAGACCGTTGGTGTAAACTCCGTTACCCCAGTAAATACCGGAGGAAATTCCAAACTCATCTATGTCGTAAAGCTTTTCAATTTTGCTTGTGGTGAATGTAACACCGAGAGTTCTGGACACGCCGAGGCCGTCTGCCGTGAAATCGAAGTTTGAGGGATCGATTGTAACGGTGAGGTTGTCGAGCTTTGCCTTATTCTCCGACTCAAGGAAAGCAACGGGATATACGCCTGCAAGCTCCTTGGGAGTAGGAATATCAACGTCAATATATCCTTCCTCTGTCTGTGTAAACTTGAAGGCTTCGTTTTCCACTGTTTTCGGAATAGCCTTATCTGTCTTTGATGAATACTTCAAGGACATTGTTTTCCAATTTGCGGCAAGATCGGTACCGGTGACCGTATTTGCCGCTGAAGCGAATACTGTGCAGAGCGATGCAATCATAAGACATGCAAGCACTGCAGAAAGAGTTTTCTTGAGAACCTTCATAATTCTCCTCCTAAAAAATATATTTTATCCTACGGCAAAGGCCGTATTAAACTTAAGTAAAAAAGTGTCGGAGCTTTACGGGAATAATCTGTTATCCGCGCAGCTTTCTTAAATAATTATCTATCTTTTCAAGCGAGGCTTCGATATGCTCGACGGAATAAGCATACGAGATTCTTGCAAAGCCCTCGCCGCATTCGCCGAAAGCGGTGCCGGGAACTATGGCAACCTTCCCCTCGAACAGAAGCTTTTCACAAAAATCCTCGCTGGTCAATCCGAAGCCCGAAATGCAGGGAAATACGTAGAAGGCGCCCTCCGGCTCGAAGCAGGAAAGACCTATGTCGCGAAGACCCTTAACGATGAAATTTCGTCTTCTGTTATACTCCGCTTTCATATATTCAATATCGTCGTCTCCGTTTTTTACCGCTTCCGTTGCGGCATATTGGCTGACGGTCGGTGCGCACATTATCTCAAACTGGTGTAGCTTTAAAATTTGTCTTTCAAGCTCTTTAGGCGCGCATACATAGCCTATTCTCCAGCCTGTCATGGCGTAGGATTTTGACAGGCCGTTTACCAATACGGTGCGTTCTCGCATTCCGTTAATTTCCGCAATGGAGGTGTGCTTAAATCCGTATGTAAGCTCTGCGTATATTTCGTCACTCAGGACAACGAGATTATGCTTGATTATAATCTTTGCCACTGCTTCAAGCTCCTGCCTTGTCATAACCGCTCCCGTAGGATTATTGGGAAACGGAAGGATCAAAAGCTTGGTTTTTTCGGTAATTGCGCTCTCCAGCTTTTCGGGAGTGAGCTTGAATTTATCCTTTTCCTCGGTGTTTAATATGACGGGAACGCCGCCCGCCATGATAACATCCGGCTCGTAGCATACAAAGCAAGGAGATGTGATAATAACCTCGTCGCCGGGGTCTATCAGCGCACGGAGTGAGACGGCAATAGCTTCGCTGCCGCCGATGGTGACGATTATTTCGTCCTTTGGATCGTAGCTTAAATTGAATCGGCGGTTCAGATATTTTGATATCTCCTCCCGCAGTGTGAGAAGCCCGGAGTTTGACGTATAATAGCTGCCGCCCTTTTCGAGGGTCTCGATACCCGCCTCTCTTATATGCCACGGGGTTTGAAAATCGGGCTGACCGACAGTAAGAGAGATAACGTCGTCCATATCGCCGAGCATGTCAAAAAATTTCCGTATTCCGGAGGGCTTCAGCTTTTGGACTCTCTGTGATAAAATATTTGTGTAATCTATCATTTACAGCACATTACCCCGTTCGTCTTTTTGCGTATTTCCGAACAGCACTCCCTTGTCCTTGAATTTGCGGAGAACAAAGTGAGTTGCGGTCGATGTAACGTCGTCAAGAGTCGAGAGCTTTCTCGCAACGAAAAACGCAACCTCTCTCATTGTTTTTCCCTCAATGATAAGAGCCAAATCGTATCCGCCCGACATAAGATATACGCTTTTTACCTCAGGGTAGTTTGCAATTCTCTCGGCTATCCGGTCAAAGCCTCTGTCCCTTTGAGGGATAACCTTTAATTCGATAAGAGCGTTTACGGATTCCTCCTCGGTCTTATCCCAGTCGACAAGAGCGGTGTAACCGAGGATGGTGCCGTCCGACTCGTATTTCTTTATCATATCGGATATCTCCCCCTGTTCCTTTTGTAAAAGGGTTGCAAGCTCGGATACCGTAAGTCTTGAATTTTCTTCTAAAAGCTTAAGCAGTTTTTTCATTATATTCTCCCTAATTTAAAGCTCCTTTTCTTCGGGTATTCGGTTGCGGAATACGGTGAAGCTTTTAAAACCGATGTCTTTAAGTATTTTGTGAGCGTACTCAATGTTTTCGCCGACTCTGTCCGGGGTGTGTGCGTCCGAGCCGAAGGTAAGAAGCCTTCCTCCCATATCGTAATACATCCTAAGCTCGGTTTCCTTGGGCAGTACAGATTTGATTTGTCTTGTAAGACCGAGAGTATTGACCTCGAGCGCAATATCGTTTTTTATCATATTTCGGAAAATCTCCGAGAGCAACTCTTTGTTGGACGAGGTATCGTATTCCTTGCCTGCGTCCTTGATGTATCGGATAGGATATCCGATGTGAGCTATGGAATCCGCCTTGTTCAGCTTAACCGTGTCAAGAATCGACTCAAGATATAAATCATAGTAACGGCTGATGTAATAACTGTCCATTTTGGCGAAATTAATGAAGTAGAAATCAGTATTCCCGGGTATATTGTGTATCGAACCGATGACGAAATCAAAATTGTTTTCCGTAAGTATTTTTTCTGTTTTATCCGGCATCTCGCACATCTCGCCGAGCTCTATTCCGAAGCTGATTTTTAATTTCGGATATTTTTCCCTTGCCTCTTCTACAGCCGCTTCGGCGCCTTTTACATCGAAATCCGGTACTAATCTCCACGATATTATATTTGCGTCGTAATGGTCCGTTATCGCAACCTCGTCAAGTCCCCTGTTTACGGCGGCTTTACAAATATCGTCTATTTTGGATTTGCTGTCGTATGAAAACTCCGAATGTATGTGTGCGTCACATAAATACATGGTATACCTCAAAGATACTTTTCGTACAGTAATTTTACCACAAAACTGTTACATTTGCAATCATTTTTTACAAATAAATCAAAGATTTTTATGCAATTTTATTGTTTTATTCTGCTTTTTATGGTAAAATAATGAATATCTCTTAAAAAGGTGACTTTTATGAAAAAATTTCTTGACGACAATTTTTTGCTTTTCACGGGTACTTCGGAAAAGCTTTATCACGGTACCGCCGAAAAGCTTCCTATTATTGATTATCACTGCCATGTCCCGCCCAAGGAGATTGCCGAGGATAAAAGGGCTTCCAATATAAGCGAGCTGTGGCTCGGAGGCGATCATTACAAATGGCGGTGTATGCGTTCGTGCGGCGTAGAAGAAGAATTTATAACGGGCGGCGCTTCGGATTATGAAAAATTCCGGGCATTTGCGACCATAATGCCGTATCTTGCGGGCAATCCCATGTATCACTGGTCTCATCTTGAATTAAAACGTTATTTCGGATATGACGGTGTGCTTAATGCCGATACCTGTGACGAGGTATGGAATTTAACGGCGGAAAAGCTCGCAAACGACAGCACGCTTTCCGTGAGAGGAATTATCGGGCGTTCAAATGTAAAATGCCTGTGCACGACCGATGACCCGACGGACGATTTGCGTTATCACGAAATTATCGCACGCGACAAAGCTTTTACGACCAAGGTTTTGCCGGCTTTCCGTCCCGACAAAATAATCAACTGCGAAAGGCAGGGCTACAGAAGCTATATAACAAAGCTCAGCGAGTCTTCCGGCGTGAAAATTACAAATCTGACTTCGCTGCTTGACGCCTGCCGAAGCCGCCTTGACTTTTTCGACGCTCACGGCTGCGTAACGGCAGACCACGGCATTGATACTCGCGTGCTTTATAAAAAGGCTCCTAACATTAAGACCGTCGACGATATTTTCCGCCGTTGTATGGCAACCGAAAGACCCTTGCCGAGCTTGGAGGAGCAGGAAATTTTTAAAACCTACATGCACCGCTTCTTTGCCTCGGAATATTCCCGCAGAAATTGGGTATGGCAGATTCATTTCGGGGTGTTAAGAAATGTAAATGAGAAGCAGTTCGTTTCACTCGGTCCGGATACCGGATACGATGTAATCGGCGCAGAAACGGGAATCGAAGCGCTGGCAAAGCTGCTTTCGTCAATAGAACGGGATTTTTCCCTGCCGAGAACTATACTCTATTCGATAAATCCCTCCGATAATGCGGCGGTCGGCGCGCTGATAGGCGCCTTCCAGAAGGGAGACGGCACGGGAGTTCCGCTGATGTATCAGGGAAGCGCATGGTGGTTTAACGATAATATAGACGGTATGAGAAATCAGCTGATCTCTTTGGCAAATCTCGGCGCTCTCGGATACTTTCCGGGCATGCTCACCGATTCAAGAAGCTTTCTCTCCTATACACGGCACGAGTATTTCAGAAGAATCCTCTGCAATCTCATAGGCGAATGGGCGGAAAACGGTATGCTTCCCGACGATACGGTTTATCTTTCAAAGCTCGTATCGGATATTTGTATAAATAATGCCGACAACTTATTCGGCTTTAACATTGTAAAGGAATAAAATTATGCTTTCAACTACAGATCTCGCATTAGAATATGCAGGACGTTCTTTATTTAAGAACGCAAATCTTTCTTTCACGGAGGGAAACTGCTACGGCATTATCGGTGCAAACGGTGCCGGAAAATCTACTCTTCTTAAAATTCTTTCCGGTGAAATAGAGCCTTCGAGAGGTACGGTTAACCGTTCTCCCAAGGAAAGAATCTCCGTTTTAAAGCAGGATCATTACCTGTATGACGATAAAACCGCTCTTGAAACGGTAATTCTCGGTAATGAGGAATTAACCGAAATTACGGCAAAGAAGGAAATTTATTACGCAAAGGAGGATATGACGGAGCAGGAGGGCATCGAGCTTTGCGAATTGGAGGAGCGCTTTGCCGAGCTTGACGGCTGGAGTGCGGAATCCGACGCGGAAATTTTATTAAACGGACTCGACATTCCCTCCGAGTACCATTATACGCTCATGGGCGAGCTTCCCGAGGAAATAAAAGTAAAGGTGCTTCTTGCGCAGGCGCTTTTCGGCAATCCCGATATTCTTCTTATGGACGAGCCTACAAACCATCTTGATTTAAAGACTATTTCGTGGCTTGAAAACTTTCTTCTTGATTTGGACAGTATCGTATTGGTTGTGTCCCATGACCGTCATTTTTTAAATAAGATTTGCACCCACATTGTGGACGTTGACTTCGGTAAGATTACAATGCTTGTCGGAAACTACGATTTCTGGTATGAATATACTCAGATCCGTCAAAGACAGATAAGAGAGCAGAATAAAAAGGCGGAACAAAAAATTGCGGAATTGCAGACGTTTATTTCAAGGTTTAGCGCTAACGCCTCAAAATCAAAACAGGCGACAAGCCGTAAAAAGCTTCTCGATAACCTTACGCTGGCTCCCGAGGAGGTATCGTCAAGAAGGTTCCCGTTCTTTGATTTTAAGCCTGACCGTGAGATAGGAAATGAGGTTCTTACCGTTAAAAATCTTTCAAAAACCGTAGGTGACAGAAAGGTTCTCGACAATGTTTCCTTCATTATTCGTCCTCACGATAAGGTTGCCTTTGTCGGCGACGACTCTCTTGCAAGAACGACGCTTTTTTCCATTCTTTGCGGGGAAACGGAGCCTGACGAGGGCGAAATCAAGTGGGGCGTTACAACCTCGCACGCTTATTTTCCGACAGACAACTCCGCATTCTTTGACGGATGCGACCGGAATCTTGCGGAATGGCTTTGCGACCAGACGGGATTGACCTATGAAACAGACGCCCGCAGCTGGCTGGGCAGACTTCTTTTCTCCGGCGATGAAATATATAAGAAGGTTAATGTGCTTTCCGGAGGAGAGAGGGTCCGAATGATGCTTTGCCGTATGATGCTTTCGGGCGCAAACGTATTGGTGCTCGATGAGCCGACAAATCATCTTGACCTTGAATCCATAGCTTCGCTTAACGACGGTCTTATCCGGTTTCCCGAGACAATGCTGTTCTCGTCGCACGACCATCAGTTCGTGCAGACAATTGCAAACCGTATAATTGATGTAACCACAGGTCACTTCCGTGACAAGCAGACCACGTTCGACGAATACGAGGAGCTTGTTTAAACGAGTCAAACTGTCGAACGCCGTATAATTTATCTAACACAGCACAATAGCTAAGCCCGAACCTTTCATCGATCGGTAAAAGGTTCGGGCTTGTATTTTCAGTATGTGCAATTACTAAGTCAACCGCTTCGGTAAAAAGGCAATCTGAATTTGCAAAAGGAATCATAATTATTTTTGCCAATTTATCGGGTGGTGATTCATCGTTATATCCGCTTTCAGCAATCAGCTTTACCCAATGTTATCTTTCGAAATATTCCTTTAATGCTCTTTGTGGCTTCGCCGCAAAATCGGCCTTTTTGTGCATATAAAGCGAAGAAGCAATAAGTAAGCCCCAAAGACGTCAGTCTTTGGGGCTTGGTGCCGGTGGCGGGGGTCGAACCCGCACGGTATCGCTACCACCGGATTTTGAGTCCGGCACGTCTGCCAATTCCATCACACCGGCACGATGTTTTAGTATTGTAACACATAATTGCGCTTATTGCAATACATTTTTGAAATTTTTCCGTTTTTATTTTTCACAAAACGGCTGACTGTCATTGCCGTTTTTGCCGTATTAACTTAAAATTCGCAAAATATATTGACAAATTCGACAATTATTGTTACAATATTGTAAAAATTGCAGAGCAAAGGAATGATTGAAATGAATTTTTTAAAATCCCGTCCTTTAGCTTTGCTTTGTACTGTTTTTGCCGTGATTATTGCATTGTGCTCGATTTTTCACGGTTCTTTTTTGTATTTTGTCGCATTGGCTGCAGCTGTATGCGGCATTATTTTTTTACTGTTTTACATATTCCGACATTATCGCAAAGGTCTGTTTGTATTTTTGACATGCATGTTTTGTACCGCCGGGCTGATAATAGGGAATACTTACTATGACAACCGAGAGAAAACGAAAACAGCGTATATTGAAAAAAGCGCCGAGGTTACCGCCGTATTGCATGACTGTCTTTATTCGGGTACGGCATACTCGGCGTACAATGCGGAAATTACTGCGTTTGACAAAAAGGCTTGCAGTATAAGCTGCGTTTTATACTTCGGCTTTGACGTTCATCCAAAGCCCTATACCGTGATTTCCGTTTTCGGCAGCTTTGGCGAAATAAATGAAAGCTCGCTCAGCTATTACGAATCAAACGGTATGTATCTCAGATTTAATGCGGCCTCGGAAAATGCCGGGTCATACCGTGTAATAGGCAAAAGCAACAGCATAATGAGGTGGTTTTACAACCTGAGAGAAAGCGTATCGGAAATTCTGGGAGAGAGGCTTTCTCCCGGTGCGCTCTCCTTTGCACGGGCGATTTTTTTAGGCGACAGAAGCGCCTTGCCGGAGGATGTGAAAAAGGATTTTTCGGCTGTCGGATTATCTCATATGCTGGCTTTAAGCGGTATGCATTTGAGCATTTTGGCAGGCACCTTTGTTTTTGTTCTTTCACGGGTGGGAGTTTCGGTTAAAAAACGGTATTTCCTAGGAATTTTCGTGTGTGTTTTTTATATATTGTTGACGGGTGCGTCATTTTCCGTTCTGCGTGCCGGCATAATGTTTATTGTGTTTTCAATGTGCAATCTTGTAGGGCGTGACAGCGACAGTATTACGGCTTTATTTTGCTCGTTTGCCTTGATTTGCACATTTGCCCCGTATGCGATCTTCAACGCCGGCTTGCTTTTATCCTTTACGTCAACGCTCGGTATCGTGATCATTATGCCGTTTTTCAACAGACTCGCCTCAAGACCGAAAAATATTCTCGTAAAAATATTATTCAGCGCGGTTATTATTCCTTTTTCGGTTTCGCTTTCCGCTCTCGCTTTTTCGGTACCGATATTTTTCATATATTTCGATTATATTTCGTTGCTGACCGTAATATCGAATATTCTCATTTCATACCCGTTATCGTTGCTTTTGCTGTCATACCCCGTTTTATTGCTTTTTTCGTTTATTTTTCCTGCGGCTTGCGTTTATATCGGGGCGGAGTGCAATTTTATAACCGAATTGATAATGGCATACTGTCACAAATTCGGACAGACCGACGGCGTTTTGGTATCGCTTAAATATCCGTTTGTAAAATTCATCGTCATAGGCACTGTTCTGCTGTCCGCAATATTTTTTATTATTAATTTCAGGCATACTGCAGTGTATATTCTGATTTTGGCTTTGGGAATTTCGTCATACGGAATTTCTTACGTCGCTTTTAACCGGATATTATCGGAAAAGAGCTTTATCGGCTGCGTATGCGGTAAAAGAAACGACGGTATTATTATTCTCTCAAACGGTAAAACTATGATATGCGATATGACATACGGAGATAACGGGAGCGTAGATATGCTTTTCGAAAAAAACGAAAATATTTCATATGTCCGAAAAGCCGACCGTTATTTAATCACCCACTATCACAAAAAGGATATTAGCCGCATTTCAAAATTCATCAGGGAGGGAAGAATAGGCGGATTATTTCTTGTGCTGCCGAAGGATACGTCAGAAACCGAGATGTATTTTGATTTGCTCGGCGTTTGCCTAAGCGAGGGCGTTTCGTTTTCGGTTCTGAATTCGGAAAACGAAATACGCTTTGGGGATTTTACCGTGTCCGTTGCCATGCTTGCTCCGAAAAGAGAAAATTATCATCCCGTTTGCGAAATTAAAATTACAAAGGGCGAATTTGATTTTCTGTATCTCGGCTCGGGATATGCAAAATGTAACGGAGGATTTTCGCATTTTGCGTATTATGACGCTTTGTTTTTCGGAGGGCACGGGATAAATTATACCAAAGCGGAAAGGGTAAATTTCAGCTATGACAGCGCTGTTTGCTCGTATTCGGTTTATCCGTATTTGATTTCGTCCGATTTTGAAAAATTGATTAGCGGTTACGATATGTATACCTTTTATGTTAAATAGCCCCTGAGGTAAAAATATCGTAAATTTTATCGACAAAATATTGATTTATCTTAATAAGTGTAATATAATAAACAGAATATTTATGACGGAGTAAAAAATGAATCATAACGATATAAAAATATCCGAGAACGTAACCGTCCGTTACTTTCCCGAGAAAAAGTTTAAATCAAATTTCATAAACGTAAATTTTATTGCGCCGCTTTCACGGGAAGCTGTTTCCGAAAGAGCGTTGCTTTTCGAGGTTCTCACGAGAGGCTGCGAGAAATATCCTACTCTGAGAGACATTAATACCCGTCTTGACGACCTTTACGGAATGGGGCTGTCAACAGAATGCGAAAAGCGCGGTAAAAATCATATTATCGGTCTTTCCCTGGATATGCTTTGCGACGCCTGCGTTTATGACGGCACTAAAATTACGCTGTCGGCAATTGACTTACTGAGTCGAATAATAAAAGAACCGCTTCTTGAAAACGGTGCGTTCAGGGCCGATTATGTCGAGGGTGAAAAAGCCAAGCTGTGCGAAAAAATCGAATCCGCCGTTCTGAACAAAATGCGCTATGCGTTAAAGGGCTGCTCGGAAACAATGTTTGAGGGAGAGATTTACGGCATCGGTGCGATAGGAGATAAAGACGGAGTCAAAAGGGTAACGCCGGCTTCTCTTTTCGATTGCTACCGAAAAATGCTGAGGGAGGACAGGGTAGAGATTTACTGTATCGGAACCTTTTCCGAAGAAGACCTGAGCGCACTTTCGGAAGTTTTCACAGGATTTGCAACCGAAGTTAAGTCTTCAAGCTCCGAAATGCCCGAGCCCCACAATCCGTCCGAGATAAAATTACGGGAGGAAATAAAGGAAATCAATCAGGCGACAATGGCAATGGGCTTTTCCCTCGGGGACAGTCAGTGCCAGGGAAAGAAATATTCCGATATTATTATGATGAATTCGGTATTCGGTCAGGGCACGATAAGCAAATTGTTTACCGTTGTCCGTGAGAAAATGTCGCTTTGCTATTACTGCCACAGCGTTGTAACTCCGGAGCTCGGCGCTCTTTATGTCGTGACGGGCATAGATATTGCCAATATTGAAAAGACAAAGGAAGCGGTGCTTTCACAAATTGAAGAAATCAAAAAAGGAAATATCTCCGACGACGAGCTGAATTACTCCAAAAACGACCTTATCTCCTCGCTTCGTTCCGTTTCCTACAGCGCCGTTGCGATCAAGGATTGGAATTTAGGGAAGCTGCTTCGCAATATAACTACCACACCG
>JAQXHN010000015.1 GCA_029007295.1 Clostridia bacterium
CAGCAGGGTTAGCTGATGCGGAGCAGCGGTAAGAGAATAACCGCTGATCCCCCTGTGACCGTCAACAATCTCTGCTTTTTTCAAAAGCGCCAGTATTTTGCGAATATAGCTGGCATTCGTGCCGACGCTTTCAGCCATTTGTTCCGAATTGATAGGGGTTGGGGATTCTGAAATCAGAATCAGCACATGTACAGCAACAGAAAATTTTGTGTCCATTCTTTTTCCCTCCTTGTATTTTCATTATGCCGAGAGAATAACGTGCAACACTTCACGCAAATATGTATCTGTGCTTGATACAGATACATTATACAGCATATTTGATAATGAGGCAAGTGGGATCGGACGAGAAATCGTTAAAATGTGCACACCCCTTGAACGAAAATGTACACCCTCCAGACCTTTCATTAAAAAATTCATACGCAAGGCTCCACGGGGACCATTCGGAATCACCGTAGAGCCTGTTATCGTTAAAAGGTACATGAAAACCCTTGTAAATAGGGACTTTTGCATAAAGAAACTGGACACCCGCTTCGATACTCATTGTATCAAAACTGGTGTCCAGTTATGGTGCGAGAAACGGGACTTGAACCCGTACGGTGTGAACCACACGCCCCTCAAACGTGCGCGTCTGCCAGTTCCGCCACTCTCGCATTTCCGTGCTTTCCTAAGCACGGGAGAAATTATATCATAAGATTTTACTGTTGTCAATAGGTTTTGAAAAATATTTATTATTTCAATTCACTTTTTGTTATTATAGAATATTTTTGTATTTTTCCGAAACACCGCAATACTCCGGCGGTATTAAAAAATAATGAAATATACAACGGCGCAAATTGCAATGACAAAAAGCGAGACAAGGCAAACGCTGAGCGTAAATTTCTTTGATGAAATACCGTGTTCGCTGATTTTTAAAATTCCCGCTTTTTTCAGCGTTAATACAAAGGGCTTATACAAGAGCATGATAAGCGCGGCATTAAATACGCCTTTCAAAAGATTAAAGGGCAAAAGCAATGAAGGTATCATCTTAATGACATCCGTAACGGATGTGTTGGTGTAAACGGGGGTGAGAATTACATTTAATAACAGCATAGAGCAGGTTAGCGATACAACGCCGGAAATAAGTCCTATTACAGCGCCGGAAAATTCACGCTTATACTTATAAATCAGCGTAGCGGGAAGAACAAACGAAGCAGAAGCTGAAAAATTCATAACGAAGCCGATTATTCCCGTATCACTTGCGGAAAGCATTTCAACAAGCGGTACAATAAACGATACGGCAAGCGAGGATATCGGACCGAACATAAAGCCGAATATTGTTATAACAACATCTTTAGGGTCATAGGTAAGAAAAGGAACCGGCTTAATTCTGATGAAGAGCATTACAACATATGCAAGCGCGGCAAAAAGAGCGGTGTAGCATATTCTTTTTGTAATCTCTCTTTGTTTTGTTCCTAAGGACATAATAACCTCCGAAAAATAAAAAATTCCGCCAATGGGGGCGGAAAAACCGTCTTTTTTCATCCGGACTGTACCGTCGGTATCGGAATTTCACCGATTCAGCTTGCGCTCGCGGACTTTAACCGCCGGTAGGGAATCTAACCCTGCCCCAAAGACATTGATATTATATTATAAATCACTCATTTTGTCAATAGTCGGTCATATTATTTTCGTTTTTTTCATACTATTTAGCATATTGAACGAAAATACCTAAAGCGAGGTAGAATTTATGAGCATATATCAGGATATTGCACGGCGAACAAACAAAGATATATACATTGGGGTCGTGGGACCGGTCAGAACGGGAAAATCTACATTTATAAAAAAGTTTATGGAAACACTCGTTATTCCGAATATTGAAAATGAATTTGAAAGAGCAAGAGCGATTGACGAATTACCTCAAAGCGCCCGCGGAAAGACAGTAATGACGACAGAGCCGAAATTTGTTCCGAAGGAGAGCGCAAGGGTGACGCTAAACGACAATGTTTCCTTTAATGTAAGAATGGCGGACTGCGTCGGATATATGATTTCGGATGCGATAGGCGATACCGAGGATGGCGAGAGAAGACTTGTCAATACACCGTGGCAGAGCGAGCCTATGCCTTTCGGAGAGGCGGCGGAACTCGGAACAAGAAAGGTGATTCACGACCATTCAACAATAGGCTGCGTTGTTACAACCGACGGAACAATCGGAGAAATCCCCCGTGCTTCTTATGTCGACGCCGAAAAGAGAGTTATCGCAGAGGTAAAGAAGGTAGGTACTCCTTTTGTTATCGTATTGAATTCCGGCACGCCGGAAAGTGAAGCATCGAGGGCTTTAGCGCTTGAGCTCGAGGAAAAATATCAGGCTCCCGTTGCCCTTGTCAACTGTACGGAATTAAACGGTGACGACATTAAGGCTATAATGGAGCTTGTTCTGTCGGAATTCCCCGTAAAAAGCATCGGAATCGATGTTCCCGAGTGGGTAAGGGGGCTTGACGATAATCATATTATTGTCACGGCAATAAGAAATTCAATAATTGAAAACGCACAGTCCGTTACCAAAGTAGGAAACGTTTCCGACGCTTTTTCTTCACTTGCGGACAATGCGTACATAGAAAGCGCAAAGGTTACAAATCTTGATCTCGGAACGGGAACGGGAAGAGTGAATATAGAAATGAAAAAAGGTCTGTATTACGACGTTTTAGAGCAAATGACCGGATGCAGTATAAAAAACGACGCCGAGCTGTTCGGGTGTATGAGAGAATTTGCAGATATTAAGAAAAAGTACGATAAGTTAGCTCCTGCGCTTGAATCCGTTGAAAAAACCGGTTATGGAATTGTAACTCCGAATATGGAGGATTTGAGCTTTGATGAACCTGAAATAGTTAAAGCGCCGAACGGTTACGGGATAAAGCTTCGTGCAAGAGCTCCTTCGATTCATATGATAAGGGCAAATATAGAAACCGAACTGAATCCTACCGTAGGAAGCGAAGAACAGTCTCGGGAGATGATTCGTACTATGCTCGGAGAATTCGAAGATGAGCCGGAGCGAATTTGGCAGTCTAATATTTTCGGAAAAAGCATGCACGATTTAATCAACGAGGGTCTGAACGCCAAGCTCGAAAATATGCCTGAGGACGCAAGAGAAAAGCTTTCCGATACGCTTGAAAGAATAGTGAATGAGGGAAGCGGAGGTCTTATCTGCATATTACTGTAAAAAAACAACCCCTTTAGGTTTTACACAGAACCGTAAAGGGGTCGTTTTTTTGCCAGCGAGCAAGTCATATTGTTTATAAGACGCTCGGCTTTTGTTTAATGTTTCTTTTTACAGCTTTTGCAGTCTCCGTTACACATTGAACACGAGCCGGTTTTGCCCCTGATAACAGCATAAACGGCGGCGGCGACGGCAACGGCAACTGCACAAATTAATATGATGCTTACTGTATTCATAGCGATATAATCAAAACTCCTATAGCGTGAACGATAAACGATACGATCCAAGCGATCGCGCATTGACCTACAACCACAAGCCAAGCCCATTTTGCGCCGAGCTCGTGCTTAACTGCGGCGATTGCGGCAACGCACGGCGTGTAAAGCAAACAGAACACCAACAGAGTTATTCCAGAAAGGGGAGAAAGGAAAGCTCTAAGGGCTTCGGCGGAACCGAATATTACGAGCAAGGTGGAAACAACGCTTTCCTTTGCCATAAAGCCTGCGACAAGCGCAGTCACGATACCCCAATGAGCAAAACCGTGAAGTTTAAATATCGGTGAAATATATCCGGAAACAGTTGCTAAAATACTGTCTTTAGAGTCCTTTACGAGATTGAGGGAGAAGTCGAAGCTCTGTAAAAACCAAACGACTACAGACGCTATGAGAATAACGGTGAAGGCTCTTTGCAGAAAATCCTTTGCCTTATCCCAAAGAAGGTGAAGAACATTTTTTGCGCCCGGCATACGGTAATTAGGCAATTCCATAACAAACGGAACGGCCTCGCCCTTAAAGATAGTATTTTTAGTTATTAATGCGCTGACTATACCGAGTATTATGCCCAATAAATAAATTCCTATTATTGTCGGTACTCTGTACGGCTTCGGTATAAATATTCCGCAGAAGAAAACATAAATAGGCAATTTGGCGGTACAGCTCATAAACGGAGTAAGCAAAACCGTCATTTTTCTGTCACGGGCGCTCGGTAAAGTTCTGCTGGCCATAACCCCGGGAACGGTGCAGCCGAAGCCTATGAGCATGGGGACTATGCTTCGTCCCGAAAGACCTATTTTACGAAGCATTTTGTCGGTTACAAAGGCAACTCTCGCAAGATATCCGGAGTCCTCCAGAAGCGAAAGGAAGAAGAACAGTATAACAATTAAGGGCAGAAAGCTAAGCACGCTTCCCACGCCGCCGAAAATGCCGTCAATAATCAGTGAATGAAGCACTCCGTTAACCGAAGCGGATGTTAAGGCTTTATCAGTAATTTCCGTAAGGTAATCGATACCCTGTTCAAGCAGATTTTGGAAAAAAGCGCCCAGGACATTAAAAGTAAGGAAAAATATCGCCGCCATTATTAAAAGAAATGACGGAATGGCAGTGTATTTGCCTGTCAATATTTTGTCAATGCGTCTTGAACGGATATGCTCCTTGCTTTCCTTAGGCTTTACGACGGTTTTTTCACACAAATCCATTATGAATGTAAACCGCATATCCGCAATGGCTGCGGCTCTGTCGAGTCCGCATTCATTTTCCATTTGCAAAACAATATGCTCAATCATTTCCTTTTCGTTTTGGCTGAGCAAAAGAGCGTCAAAAACCAGCTCGTCGCCCTCTACCAGCTTGCTTGCGGCAAAGCGAAGAGGAATTCCCGCTTTTTTTGCATGGTCGCAAATCAACTGCATTATACCGTGAAGACAGCGGTGTAAAGCGCCGCCCTTGTGCGTTTCCGAGCAGAAATCAACTCTGCCGGGCTTTTCCTGATATTTTGCAATATGCACCGCATGACGGATAAGCTCGTGGACTCCCTCGTTTTTTGACGCCGAAATGGGAACAACGGGAATACCCAAAATATCTTCCATTGTATTGATATCGACGGTGCCGCCGTTTCCCCGCATCTCGTCCATCATATTGAGAGCCAAAACAACCGGAATATCAAGCTCCATCAGCTGAAGCGTAAGATACAGATTTCTTTCTATCGCAGTAGCGTCGGTGATATTTATTATACACTTCGGCTTCTCTTCGATAATAAATTTTCGGGATACTATTTCCTCCGCAGTGTAAGGGGAAAGCGAATATATGCCCGGCAGGTCGGTTACAAGAGTGTCGGGGTTTCCTATTATTGGGCCTGATTTGCGGTCGACGGTCACGCCGGGAAAATTGCCGACATGCTGATTTGAGCCGGTGAGCTGATTGAAAAGCGTAGTTTTTCCGCAATTCTGGTTTCCTGCCAGAGCAAAAGTAATCACGGCTTCACGCGGCAGGGGATTTTCATTTTTCTTTATGTGATATTTTCCGTCTTCACCGAATCCGGGATGCTCCGTGTGATTGCAGATTTTTACAGGACTTTTCCTGTCGGATTCTACCGTCTTTTTTTCTATTTCGATTTTTTCGGCGTCGGCTAAACGCAGTGTAAGCTCATAGCCGTGAATTCTAAGCTCCATAGGGTCACCCATGGGAGCAAATTTTTCTAAAGTGAGCGACGCTCCGGGAATAACTCCCATATCGAGAAAATGCTGTCTTAACGCACCTTCGCCGCCGACTTTTAATATGACTGCGCTTTCGCCGACCTTTAGTTCACGCAGCGTCATATATTATTTTTGCGACTCCGAAAGCGCATTTTCTATATCTTCGATAATATCGTCGGCATTTTCAATACCTACGGACAAACGGATAAGGTCGGGGGTGACTCCGCATTCCTCAAGCTGCTTGTCGCTTAACTGACGGTGGGTTGTGCTTGCGGGATGAAGAACACATGTTCTTGCGTCCGCAACATGCGTGACAACGGCGGCAAGCTGAAGCGAATCCATGAACCTTGTCGCCGCCTCTCTTCCGCCCTTTACTCCGAAGGAGACAACACCGCAGCAACCTTTAGGCATATATTTTAATGCAAGCTCATAGTCCTTTGACGAAGGAAGCATAGGATAATTTACCCATGACACATTTTTGTTTGATTCCAAGTATTTTGCTATCTTCAAAGCGTTATCGCAGTGCCGCTCCATACGAACATGAAGCGTATCCATACCTCTGTCAAGCAGGAAGCAGTTAAAGGGAGAGGGAATCACGCCCAAATCCCTCATCAGCTGTACGGTTGCCTTTGTTATATAAGCGCCTTTGCCGAACGCTTTAGTGTACGTTACACCGTGATACGATTCGTCGGGCGTTGTGAGGCAGGAAAATTTTTCGGGATACCTTTCCCAATCGAAATTTCCGCTGTCAATGATTGCGCCTCCGATGGTGGTTGCGTGACCCTCGAGATATTTTGTTGTAGAGTGGGTTACGATATCGCATCCGAATTCAAACGGACGGCAGTTAATCGGAGTAGGGAATGTGTTGTCAACGATGAGCGGAACGCCGTTTTTGTGGGCAACATCCGCAAAAAGCTCAATATCGAGAACGTTAAGAGAGGGATTTGAAACCGTTTCGCCGAAAACAAGCTTTGTATTCGGCTTAAACGCCGCCTGCAATTCCTCTCTTGTTGAGTTCGGAGAAACGAAGGTAACGTCAATGCCCATTCTTCTCATTGTAACGTCCAAGAGGTTGAAGGTGCCACCGTAGATTGCGGCAGAGCTTACAATGTGGTCGCCCGCGCATGCAATATTGAATATAGCGAGAAAGTTTGCCGCCTGACCTGAGGATGTCAGCATACCTGCGACGCCTCCTTCAAGCGCTGTTAACTTTGCGGCAACGGCGTCATTTGTGGGATTTTGCAAACGGGTGTAGAAGTATCCCTCCGACTTTAAATCAAAAAGATCGCCCATTTCATTGCTTGATTCGTATTTAAAGGTCGTTGACTGTGCGATAGGCAGAACTCTCGGCTCTCCGTTTTTAGGCTGATAGCCCGCCTGCAAGCATTTTGTTTCAATATTATAGCTATCCTTGTACATTCTTATAACCCTTCCTTACTGTCTGATAATTATGCTTTAAAGCTGTCTTTCAAGCCAACGATTAAATTGTAGGTGTTGTCGTTTTTAGTGTCACGAACGAAGTATCCGCATCTTACAAACTGGAATCTGTCGCCCGGCTTGCTGTCCGCAAGCGACGGCTCGATTTTTGCGTCCTCGATTTTGACCTGCGATTCGGGATTCAGATATGCGTCATAGTCTCCGTTCTCAATTTCAGCGGTATTTGCAACGGTAAAGAGCTTATCGTACATCATAACGGTTGCGCTTTTTGCGTATTTAGCGCTCACCCAATGAATCGTTCCCTTGACTTTTCTTCCGTCTATAGGCTTTTCGCATCCCGTTTCAAGGTCGGCGGTGCAGTGAAGCTCCGTGATATTACCGTTGCCGTCCTTTACGATTTCGTTTAATTTTATAACGTAGCTTCCCATTAAACGAACCTCGCAGTCAGGCTTCAATCTGAAGAATTTCGGGGGCGGAACTTCGGCAAAATCGCTTTCATCAATAAATAATTCTCTTGTGAAAGGTACTTCTCTTGTTCCCGCATTTTCGTCATTGGGATTATTCGGGAGTGAGAAATATTCTGTTTTATCCTCGGGGTAGTTTGTAATAACAACCCTTATGGGCTTTAATACGCAGACTCTTCGGAGCGCATTACGATTCAATTCATCACGTATGCAATGCTCCAAAAGCTCGGTTTCGGTTAAGCTGTTAACCTTGGTAACGCCGACTCTGCCGAGAAAATCAAATATTGCCGACGGAGTATAGCCTCTTCTTCTCAGACCGCAAAGAGTAGGTAAACGGGGATCGTCCCAACCGTCCGCTATTCCCGTTTCAACGAGCTTGCGAAGGTAACGCTTACTCATTACGGTATAAGTCAGGTTAAGGCGTGCGAATTCGTATTGATGAGGACGGGGATTGAATCCGATGTTCTCAATTACCCAGTCATATAGGGGCCTGTGATTTTCAAAGCCTATATCGCACAGCGAATACGTGATGCCCTCAAGAGCGTCCTGGATGGGGTGTGCGAAGTCGTACAGAGGATATATACACCATTTATCTCCCTGACGGTGGTGGGTTTTATGCAAAATTCGGTATATTGCAGGATCACGGAGATTGAAATTAGGCGAGGACATATCAATTTTTGCGCGCAGAGTTTTTGCACCGTCTGCGAATTCGCCGTTCTTCATTCTCTCAAACAAATCGAGATTTTCCTTGACCGTTCTGTTTCTGTACGGGCTTTCCTTACCGGGCTCGGTCAGGGTGCCCCGATACTGCTCCATTTCCTCCTTTGAAAGGTCGCATACATATGCTTTACCGTCTTTTATAAGCTTTACGGCATATTCGTAGCACTTATCAAAGTAATCGGAGCCGAAGTATACTCCTCCTGTAGGGATGGCGCCGAGCCATTCCAGGTCCTGTCTTATCGACCAAACGAATTCGTCGTCCTCCTTTGCCGGATTTGTGTCATCATAACGGAGATTAAATAAGCCTCCGTATTTTTTTGCGGTGAAGGATGAAATCCATATAGCCTTTGCGGAGCCGATGTGGAGATATCCGTTAGGCTCGGGAGGAAATCTTGTGTGTACGGCCGTGTTTACGCCGCTTGCCAAATCCTTTTCGATTATATCGTGAATAAAGTTATTATTGTCTGCCATATTTACCTCACAGAAGCGAGATCGCTTCGTTAATTCTTTTTAAGGAGCGTTCCTTGCCCATAATTTGCATAATTTCGTGCATATCGGGCGAATTTACCTTACCGGTCAGTGCGATTCTGATAAATCCGCTGACGTCGGCAACGCTTCCCTTATATAGATCGGGATTAGCCTTGTATTCCTTCATATCGGGACAAAATCCGATTTCCGGGCATATAGCCTTTACCTTATTGAACCATGCGCCGTTGTCGTCGTTTTCGTTATATGTTGAAACGAATAACGAAAGCGCTGTTTTTATATCTTCTTTATCAAAGCCTTCGGGATAGGAGGCTTCTCTTTTAAATAGCTCATCATAGAAAAGCGAAACGTACTCTCTCATATCCTCCCAAACTGTAATATCCTTTCTGGGCTTTTTTCCGCCCCTGCCTATTGCCAAAATTTTCTTGGCATAGTCGGCGTTTTCCGAGAAGAGATTATACATAGTCATGTCGTATTCCTTAGCCCACTCGGTATAAAGGTTGTAAACCTCGTCGGCAGACATTCTCGAAATAACGTTTTTGCTTACGTCGTCGAGCTTGTTGAAGTCGAAAAGCGAGCCGGACGCACTCATCTTTTTTATTGAAAACGGAAAAGCCTCAATCGGCGCACCGGGATTTGCGGTACGCCATTCCTCAAAGTTTGAGTTAAGCAGCGTCATGATGTATTCTTTTACCGTTTTAGAGGGATAGCCTTTTGAAACATAGTAGCTTATGCCCGCTCCGAGGTCTCTTTTTGAGAGCTTCTTCTTTGAGTCGCCGTCCGTTTTCATCAAAGGAGAAATATGCATGTATTTCGGCGCTCTAAATCCGAGAGCGGAATAAATCTGCAAATGCAAAGGAAGGCTCGGCAGCCATTCGTCTCCCCTTACCACATGAGTGGTTCCCATCAAATTGTCGTCTACGGGGTGTGCAAAGTGGTAGGGCGGGGTACCGTCGCTCTTCATAATAACATGGTCTATGAAATTTTCCGTCATGTCAATGGTGCCCTTTACAAGGTCGGTAAATTTAATTTTATGCTCGTTTGAGCCGTTTGAACGAAGACGGAGAACAAAAGGAAGCTTTGAATTCAGCTTTTCTTCAACCTGCTCAAGCGAAAGATTTCTGCAATGAGCCCATTCGCCGTAATAGCCGGTTGTTATCTTTTCCTCGGTCTGCTTTTCGCGGTCCGAGTTTAATTCATCCGGCGTGCAGAAGCACGGGTAAGCCAGCCCTCTTTGAACGAGATCCTTGGCGTATGCACGGTAGATATCGTTTCTGTCGCTTTGGCGGTAAGGTCCGTAGTCGCCTTTCTCGCCGTCAAGCGTTACACCCTCATCATATTTAACACCGTATGTCGAAAGAACGTTAATTATGTCGGTCTCGGCTCCCTCGACCTCTCTCTTGCGGTCCGTGTCTTCTATACGAAGAAAAAATACTCCCTCGCTTTGGTGAGCCAAACGCTCGCTGACTATTGTCGGGAACAGCGAGCCGAAATGCACAAAGCCCGTGGGACTCGGACCGAATCTAGTTACCTTTGCGCCCTCCTTAAGCTGTCTTTTGGGATATTTTTTCGCTATTTCTTCCGGAGTAAGTTTTACGTCGGGATATAAAAGCTCTGCTAATCGGTTATAATCCATAATATCTCCTT
Source organism: Clostridia bacterium (assembly GCA_029007295.1). Taxonomy (GTDB): domain Bacteria; phylum Bacillota; class Clostridia; order Oscillospirales; family CAG-272; genus SUG1201. The sequence continues at coordinate 10,412 of JAQXHN010000015.1, forward strand.
TTACCGTCACATAAGTGCGATATTGTTTTGTTTTTCATGTTCAAGAGTTGTGGAGTTTCCGTGACCCGGATATATTTTGTAGTCTCCCTCAAGCATAGCAAGCTTTTGAAGAGAGCTTCTCAAATCATAGTAGTTTCCGCCCCACAAATCGTATCTGCCCGTACCCTCCCGGAACAGGGTATCGCCCGAAATCAAATCGCCCTTGCAGATAAAGCAGCAGGAACCGGGTGTGTGACCGGGGGTATGCATTACCTTCATTTTTTCACCGCCTACGTCTAACTCCTGCCCGTCTTCGATAAAAAAGTCGGCAGGGCGCTGAGGGGTTTCGATATTAACATAGGTGGTCAGACTCTTCTTTGCGTCCAGCAGCATTTCATTGTCTTTTTCGTGAATATAAACGGGAGCGTTCGTTTTCGTCCTCAATTCTTCTAATGCAAGCAAATGGTCAAAGTGACCGTGGGTCAGTAAAATGTATTGAACACTCTGATTTGATTCCTTTAATTTTTCGAGTATCAGGTCGCATTGAGCTCCGGGGTCGACGACGACAACCTTGGATTTGTCATTTCCCTCGAGAAAGTAACAATTCGTACCCATATATCCCACGACAAATTTTCGAATTCTCATAAAAACTCCATTATAAATAATACGTAATTATAACACATTAAAGTCTGTTTGTCTATATATAAAGTTATAATTTATGTTAAAAACTCTTGAAAAAAACAATATTATGTGTTAATATGTATTCGTGGCGGCAGCCAATTTTTATGATGCATATTATGATGCATTAGTGAAAGGAAATAATGAGATTATGAAGGCATACGGCAAAAAAACCTGGCTTATTCCCGATAATTATTTAAATTCTGTTTCGCTGAACGATTGGAACAGTCACGAATCCATATGTGTTCTGAATACATCGGATTGCGATGCTCATATTTCATTGACGCTTTACTTTGAGGACAGAGAAAAAAGAGACGATTTTAAAAGCGAATGCAAGGCGGGCAGAGCGCATCATATAAGACTTGATAAAATCAGGAGCGTGGGCGGCGAGAAAATCCCCCGCGATGTTCCGTACGCTATACTTCTTGAATCCGATGTTCCGCTTGTGGTGCAGTATTCACGGCTTGATACTTCAAGAAGAGAGCTGGCGCTGATGACTACAATGGCGTATCCTGTTGAAGAATAAAACGGAGTAATTATGAAAAATATTGTTGCAATGCTGTTGTGTGCCGGAGAGGGCACTCGCATGGGAAATACCGGCACAAACAAGGTCTGTATGGAGGTTGCGGGGATACCTGCGGTTATCCGTACGATTACGAATATGAAAAAAGCCGGCATCGAGAAATTCATTGTTGTTGTGGGTAGCAGAAGCGAAAAGGTTATGCAGTGCCTTTCGGGTATTGACGGCATTTCATACGCTTTCCAAAGCGAAAGAAGCGGTACCGGAAACGCAGCAATGTGCGGTCTCTCCGTTATGAATTCCTTTGATTGCGACGGCCCTGTTCTTATCGCAATGGGAGATAAAATCATTTCGCAGGACGTAATCTCGGACTTGATTTCGAAATATGACAGTGAAAGCCGTAAGGCGGTATTTGCAGTTGTACCCAAGGCATTTAATCAAAGTGGGGGAAGAATTTGCCAAAAGGGAGGCAAGGTCTGCGGAATTTATGAAATGCTCGATTCAGCGCTTTTGCATTTGGCTTCGGCAAAGCAAAGGACGCAGGAAGGCTTTGCCGAGCTTATTGATACGATGAATATTTCCGAAAAGAAGAAGGGTAAGCTTCTTAAAACCGCAATGGCAAATGCCGATAAGCTTGAAAGCAGAGCAGAGCTTGCCGGCTGTGAATTCTCATACGAGGAAATTGAGCAAAGCGAATTCGTAAATACGGCGACCTATATTGCGGATTGCAAAATGCTGACCGACGCTGTTTCCGGACTCAATTCGCAAAACGCTCAGGGCGAAATATATCTGACAGACGCCTTGAATGAAATAATCAAAACGGTCGGTGCCGAAATTGTGCCTGTTTTCGATGAATCGAAAATTTTGACATATTCCACAATGGACGAACTGATTGCGTTAAACAGATTTTTCGTCGAAGCGCCGAAGAATAACGATATGCCGAATGCCTCCGAGAGAATTGCGGAGCTGTATGTATGGAACGAGAAAATTCAATCAAGGTTTGCCGAGATATACGGGAAGAACGATATTCTTATAGAGGACCGCAAAAAAACAATTATCGAGCTGTTACAGGCGTTTATCAATAAATACGGCGACAGACCCTGTGTAATTGTTCGTTCTCCGGGCAGAGTAAATCTGCTCGGCAGACATATAGAGCACCGAGGCGGCAGTATAAATGTTATGAGTATAGACCGCGAAACCCTCGCCGTATGCGCTTCGAGAGAGGACGACACCGTTAATATTTCAAATCTCTCACCGAGATTTAACGATGCTTCATTCGGAATTTTAAAATCAATTTCCGAATGCGACACAAGCAACTGGCTCGAATATATCGAACATGAGGAGATCCTCAAAATGGTTCGTGAAAATTCCGGCGACTGGTCAAATTACGTGAAGGCGGCGGTGCTCAGATTACAGCTTGAAAACCGTTCAAACCTTCTTTGCGGCATGGATATGATGTTCACCGGAAATATTCCGGTAGCGGCGGGGCTTTCGTCATCGTCGAGCATCGTTGTCGCTACCGCAGAGGCGGCGATTGCCCTTAACAAAATTGATATGGAAGCAAAGGATTTTATACATCTTTGCGGAGAGGGCGAATGGTTTGTGGGCTCCAGAGGGGGAGCGGGCGATCATGCGGCGATGAAGTGCGGCAAGCGTGATATGATAACTCACCTTGATTTCTGTCCCTTTGAAATAGGTGAATCCGTAGAATTTCCAAAGGATTACAGCGTGGTAGTAGCAAACAGCTTCGTCGAAGCAAAAAAGAGCGAGGGGGCAAAGGATAAATTCAATCAAAAGGTAGCCTGCTACGAGTTCGGCTTTATGATGATAAAGAAGAAATATCCGGAATATGCCTCAAAGCTCAGATATTTTAAAAATATCTCTTCCGAACATTTAGGAGTACGTCAGAGTAAAATATATCGAATGCTTCTGTCGCTTCCCGAATATATGACCGCCGATGAAATAAAGGCGGAGCTGCCCGAAAATCTTACAGCAATCGAGAGAATAATGAAAACTCACAGTATTCCCGACCGATATGAAATAAGGAGTACGGTGCTTTACGGTATTGCCGAATGCGAAAGAGCCAATATATGTATTAAGCTGCTGAAAAACGGTGATTACCGAGCGCTGGGTGAGTTAATGAATATCAGCCATAACGGAGACAGAGTTTCACTTGACGATAAGCCGTATGATTATTCCTGCTCGGATAAATATTTGCTCAATTTGATTGATAATCTGTCAAGCGAGAATCCCGAAAAGGTACGGGAAGCGCAGATTTACCGTCAGCCGGGGGGATATGCCTGCTCAACGCCTACAATTGACAATTTGTGCGATTTTATCGTTAAGCAGGAGGGCGTACTCGGAGCAGAGCTTTCGGGAGCGGGACTCGGCGGATGCATAATAATCCTTGTAAAAAAGGAAAAGGTATCCGATTTGCTTTCCTCACTTAAGGAATATTACTATGATAAAAACGGATTCAGGCAGGGCGCAGCCGAATTTGTCCCTGTCGCGGGTTCGTGTACAATATAATAGAAACGAAAGAAGAAAAACTATGCAAAACAAAACTATTTTACTCACAGGCGGAGCAGGCTACATCGGCTCACATACTGCGGTATGTCTTTTGGAAAACGGTTATGATGTTGTAATAGCCGATAATTTTTCAAACAGCAAGCCGGAGGCTGTAAGGAGAGTCAATGCAATTACGGGCAGGGAGGCAAGACTGTATGAGGTCGACGTCTGCCACGAAGCTGAGCTGGATAAGATTTTTACCGAAAACAAAATTGACGCCGTTATACACTTTGCGGGATACAAGGCGGTTGGGGAATCCTGCCATAAGCCTTTAATGTACTACAGAAATAACATAGACTCAATGCTTACGGTATTGGAGGTAATGAAAAAGCACGGCGTTTACAATTTGGTATTTTCTTCAAGCGCAACTGTTTACGGCGTTCCTAAAAGCGTGCCGCTTTTTGAAACCACTCCGACGGGCGTTTGTACAAATCCCTACGGAACAACAAAATTGATGCTTGAAACAATATTAACGGACGCATCAAAGGCAGACAGCGAATTAAGTATTGTCCTTCTCAGATACTTCAATCCCGTAGGCGCCCATAAATCCGGAGAAATCGGCGAAGACCCCAAGGGTATACCCAATAATTTGTTTCCGTATATTTCACAGGTTGCGATAGGAAAACTTAAGCAGCTTTCGGTATACGGAAACGATTATCCTACGCATGACGGTACGGGAATCCGTGATTATATCCATGTATGCGATTTGGCAAACGGCCACGAAAAAGCATTACGCTACGCTTTCAAAGCAAAGGGGTGCGAGATCTTTAACCTTGGCACCGGCAAAGGCTACAGCGTGCTGGATATGGTAAACGCATTTGAAAAGGTTAACGTCGTTAAGGTGCCGTATGTGATTGCACCCCGCCGCGACGGTGACGTGGCAGAGTGCTATGCGAATGCGGATAAGGCGATGAGCGTGCTTGGCTGGAGGGCTGAAAGAACGCTCGAAGATATGTGCCGTGACGCTTGGAATTGGCAAAGAAAAAATCCTGAAGGATATTGATTTTAAAAGACGGGAGAGCGGATTATGAAAGTACTTTCAATCATAGGTATAGTAATCGGCTCGCTTATATTACTGTTAACCGTTGCTTTATTAAGCCCGGTAACGCTGTCGGTTAAAACGGATAAAAAGGGAAGGGTAAAGGTGAAAATAAGAATATTATTTTTGCCTTTTACGCTCTATCCCGGAAAAGAAAAAAAGAAGAAAATAAAGAACAAAAAGGCGGAAAAAAAGCCGTCTGCAAACGAGAAAAAGCCGGGCAGATTTCAAAAAGCAGAAAGCATTATTGAAACCGTAAAGGAATTTTCATCCGTTGTCGGATTCGTTATCGACCGTATGAAAAAAATTCTCGGCGGACTGGTTATAACAAGCTTAAAAGCGGATATTGTTATCGCAGATTCCTCCGACGCGGCAAATTCAGCCCTTACCTACGGCGCTGTATGCGCTGTGATATATCCTCTTGTCGAGTGGCTGAAGGATAAGATAAAATTCGGCAAAAATGCAGATAAAATCAATGTAGTATGCGATTTTACCAAAGAAAAATCATCGGTATCGCTTGATTTCAAGATAAGAGGTATGCTCTTTAAAATATTGTATCCGTTGCTTTCGGTGCTGTGGAGATACCTTAATAATTCCAAAGAAAACGAGGATGAGATTAAAAAATGAGTGAAATAAAAACAAATGAAGTAAAGCAAAGTTTTGCCGCAAAGCCGGGAAGCATTGTTCGTGTACTTAATAATACGGCGGAAAAGACGAAAGAGCTGTTAAAGGAAAACTCTGTTGTAGGTGAAAAAATCGAAAAGGACGACGTTACCGTTATTCCGGTGTCTAAGCTGTCAATCGGCTTCGCAGGAGGAGGAAGCGAGCCTGCCGGAGAACAGAAAAAATCAAACCCGGCGGGAGCAGGGGCAAAGGTTACGCTTACGCCTGTTTCGTTTCTGGTAATAAAGGACGGCGAGGTAAAGCTTATTTCCGCAACCGAACCGTCGAAGGAGGATCCTGTTACGGTTGCAACGGGCATTGCGGGAAAAATTGGCGAATTTATAAAAAACAAAAAAGCGAAGAAGGAAAACAGTAAAGCAGATTCTCGAAAGGAATAATAAGAATAATGAGGGAAATCCGCATTTTCTACGATAATTCAAATTACACCCTGACATGGCTTCGCCGACTGATATTTGCGGAAAAGGAATTTAAAAAAGCAGGGTATAAAATTAAATTTGACTCATCGTATGCCTATGACCTGACAAAAAAAAGACCGTTGAAAACGCCTTCAACCCTTGAGGGCTTTGTAAAGCTTTTTTCAAAAAGCAAATACGACGTCGTTTTCCTTGCATACCATCACAGCAAAACAGGACTGTGTTCGCTTTCGCCGGACGACAGGGCAAAAGTGCTAAATTATCTGAAGAAAAAAACCGATATTCTTGTTTGGCTTGATACTGCGGACGGAGCCGGCACCTGTATGTTCGACGTAATGCCGTATGTCGATAAATATTTGAAAAAACAGATTCTTGTTGACAGGGAAAGATATCTTAGACCGATATGGAGCGACAGAATATTCGGAGAATACTATCACGAGAATTTCGGCGTTGAAGAAACGGGAAAGCAGGAAAATATCGAGTATCCCCTGCTTGACGGAAAATATATTGACAAGCTCGGCATCTCATGGAATGTAGGTATAGGGGATCTGTATACGGTCGGTAAGTGGCGCGCAGTATGCAGAAAGCGTCACAAAAAGGTGAATTTTTTTGCGCCTAAAAAAGACAACAAGTACGATATTCAGTACAGAGGCGGACAGTATCCCGGGGCTATCGGATTTCAGAGAAAGCATTTTAAGGAGCTGCTGTCAAAAAGGAATGATTTGAAAATGCCGGACTTCAATACCAGGGTGCCCTATGACGAATTTGTAGAGGAGGTTAAGGCTTCGACGGCGTTGCTTTCACCCTTCGGATGGGGAGAGATATGCGGGCGAGATTTTGAAACCTTTGCGTTCGGGGATTTACTGATAAAGCCCGATATGAGCCATCTCGAAACATATCCCAATCTGTATATCGAGAATAAGACCTATATTCCGGTGAAATGGGATTTTTCCGATTTTAATGAGATATTAGACCGCCTTATAAGCGAAGAAGGCAAGGAAAAAGCCTATGCTGTTTCCGTAGAGGCTCAAAAGCTTTACCGAGAAGCTTATTCCTCGGAAAAAGCCGATAAAGATTTTGTCAACCACATTATTTCGCAGATAGAGAGATAAAAAATGTACGATTATTTAATTGTAGGTGCAGGTCTGTACGGCAGTATTTTTGCAAGAGAAGCCGCCGATTGCGGAAACAAGGTGCTTGTTATCGACAAGAGGGACACGGTAGCGGGAAACATTTATACCGAAAAGCTTGAGGGTATCAATTATCACAAATACGGCGCTCATATTTTTCATACGAACGATAAGGAGGTATGGGAATATGTAAACCGCTTTGCAGTCTTTAATCGCTTTACCAATTCGCCGATTGCAAACTATAAGGGCGAGATTTATTCGCTTCCCTTTAACATGTA
>JAQXHN010000016.1 GCA_029007295.1 Clostridia bacterium
CTTCTGCTTTGCAAATGCCGAAACCGAAAGGTTGAGAGTATATTTGTTGAACACGTCATCCCGTGTCATTACTTTGGAATCAAAAAACAACTTGAGCAGACCAAAACGTTTATTGTCTGATGTCTCGCCTATTTCCACAGCCTTTTTGCGTGCGTCTGCATAGTATTTTTCAAAAATGGCGAGCGCAAGCGATTCTTTATCGGGGAAATATTTGTAAACGGTCTTTTTTGAGATACCAAGCTGTGCGGCAAGACTGTCAACCGAAAACTTCAAACCGTCTTTTTTCAGGTTCTCGATGGATTGTTCGATGATTTTATTTTTCATTGGAAACGAATTATCCTTTTTTTGTTTCCATTGTATCACGCACTTTGCTTTTTGTCAACCCATAAGCATGCAGCACGGTACCACAGACAACATTGAACTGCGGACAGCACTTTCGGAAGGAGAGATTCCGAAATTGTCGATGTGTCTTATAGACTATTAAAGCCATCATCCGACCGATGCCGGCTGTTCTCCGTAGTGATTCTCACATTATATGAGATTGTCAAATTCTATATGGCATTTATTTCGTTCGGACATAATAGCCAAAATACTCTTTTTTGCCTTTTGATAAAGCAAGTGATGTTTGATGCCAATCCATAAATAAGATTCCGGGGATGATTTAAACTGAAATTAAATGTATTTAAGGGCAGTCTTCACGATTTTTCACTTGCACGAGCTGCCATTTTTCCTTTGTTTAAATATGCTTGGTCTGAAATGAAAAGATGTATTAATAGTATTGACTTTTCATGCAAAAATCGGTACAATATCAAAGTAGCATGGCGATTTCAAATGACATATATATTTTGTTTCTTGGGGACAGCTAAAAGAAAGGGGAATATAAATGAAGTTGACTTGCAAGGATTTCGTTGTTACAATAAATGAGCAAAACGGTAAACGTGATAGAAAGCATATCTGCCGAGTGTGAAAATAAAGGGGTCGCATTTGAAGCAAACGAAAAAAATGCATGGGCAACCTTAAAATTTGATAAATTGGGTGAAAAGAAACTAAATATTACTGTAAACGGAAAAAGAATATTTATCAAGCAGAATGTTTTAAGACCTCTTAAAGACATTTTGGAAAGCCGTGTCAAGTTTATTGCAGAAAAACAACAGTTTCAAAAAAACGGCAGTAAATTAGACGGTGCATATTTAATATTTGACAGAGCCACCGATTCCATTTATCATAACGCTGATTTTCCCGACCATAATTCGGCGAGAGAGCGGTTGTCAATGGGAGCTCTCATGGCACTGTCATTAAGGATTTGCTATGACAAGAAAAGAGAAGAATCATTAAGAAAGCACAGAGAATTTATAGAGCGTGAGATTCTTGATCTTAACAGCGGATATGTAAACGACGGGGTGAACAGAAACACCGTAAGACTTTATAATTTCCCATGGGTGTCAACATATTATCTGGAATGGTATAATTTTTCAAAGGACACGGAATGCCTTTTAACATCGTCAAGGGTACTTCATAAGTATTACGAGTTGGGGGTACCAATCAGGAGTCCCCTTGTATCGAAGCTTACGAAATATTACAGCATTTAAAGAGTGAAAAAATGTTTGATGAATACGAAAAGCTCAAAAAAGAGTTTATTGGTCATGCTGATTCTATTTTGAAACGCAGGACCAGCTCGTCATCCCATGAGGTATCCTGTGCAATTGGCATGATGAATTTAATGAGCACCTTTCTTTTTCAAGCCTTTTTGCCGACAAAAGATAAAAAATATCTAAATACTATCGAAGAACTGTTGAAAATATCCGAATCGTTTTTTGACTGTCAGCCGGATTTTAAAATGTATGGCATAGCCTTGAGATATGCTTTCAGGCAACGCCGCACAATTCGCGAATTGCGTGGCGTTTGCCTGAATGGGGTATTCCGCAAAAACATCTAAACGAAATGGAGTAAAATAATGAAAGCGATACTTGTAAATAAAGACAGAAGTCTGCGTTGGGACGATGTTCCAAATCCTGTCGTCGGTGCAGAGGACTGTCTGGTTAAAATCGAATATGCGGCTCTCAACCGCGCAGACTTAATGCAAAGAGAGGGGGACTATCCGCCTCCCACAGGCTGTCCCGACTGGATGGGACTTGAAATTTCCGGCACGATTGTAGAGATTGCCGACGGGGCAAAGGCAAAATCAGACCGGAAGATCGGCGACAAGGTTTGCGCACTGCTCGGTGGCGGCGGTTATGCCGAATATGTGAATGTCAAGTATGATATGCTTATGCCTGTACCGGAAAATTGCACAATGGCAGAAGCAGCGGCAATCCCCGAGGCATTTGCAACGGCGTACCTCAATCTTTTTATGGAAGGCAAAATCAAAGAGGGCGATACGCTCCTGATGAACGCAGGTGCATCTGGACTTGCAAGTGTTGTCATTCCCATGGCAAAGGCTTTCGGAGTCAGAGTGATCACGACGGTTTTAACCGAGAAAATTGCGAATTCTATCGGTCATCTGAATGCCGACAGAGTTGTGGTTACAAGCAAAGAAGATATTGCCGAGGTACTGAAAGAAGAATTGGAAAACGGTCGCCCCATTGATGTTGCCATCGACTGTCTCGGCGGTGAAATGATGGGGAAATGCATCCATTATCTGAAGCACGGTGCCCGCTGGATTATGATCGCCGCACTTGCGGGGCAGAAAACCGAAATTGACCTGAAAAATATTTATGTAAGAAATGTCAGAATCATCGGCTCGACGCTGCGTTCAAGAACACCCGAAATGAAAGCGCAGATACTCAAAAAACTTGTTGACAATGTTTGGCCAAAGATTTCAAGCGGTGAAGTCAAGCCGACTATTTACAAGATTTTGCCTATCAGGGAAGCCGAAGCGGCTCACAATATTCTCTATCAGGGACAAAATGTCGGAAAGGTGGTATTGAGGGTAGAATGATAGAGATCATTCCTGTCAATTACGGAAAATCGGTTTTACCTGAAAGTATGGTATTTGAAAATGGTTCGGAGGGTAAATACCGCCCAATCCTATTTAGGATATTCCTGTTAAAAAACGAAAACCGCTTGGTGTTGGTTGACGCAGGATGTGTGACTATGCCCGGCTTTGATATGAAGGAGTTTATAGGACCGATAAAGGCACTTCAAAATATCGGAGTATCGCCTGACGAAATTACCGATGTAATCATAACACATTCGCACCACGACCATATTGAATGTGTAAGTTGTTTTAAAAACGCCGTTATTTACATTCAAAAAGACGAATATGAGGAGGGGCGAGACTATTTCAACGAAGACATGAATATCCTGACCTTTGACGAAGAAATGGAAATATCCGACGGTATTAGAGCTGTAAAAATCGGCGGTCATTCCAAAGGTTCGTCGATTGTTGAGGTAGCTGATGACAGAAAGACCTATATTATAGCAGGCGACGAATGTTATGTAAAGGAGTGCCTTGACAAGCAAATTCCAACAGGTGCTTCATACAACCCCGAAAAAAGCCGATCCTTTATTCAAAAATATTGTGGAGAAAAATATACGGTTTTGCTTTGCCATGATGAATAACCGCTTGTCAATGAATATGTATAATTTGAAAAGACACAGGCAACGCCCAAGCTGATAAGCGAGCTTGCCAAGAATGAAGCTTCTGCTAAAGAAAAAGGATATATGGATATCTCGGAGGTCGAAGCACTTCTGGGGGGAGCAAATGGCTAAAATCAATTTTACGTCAGCCTGGCAGTTTTCCCGAAATCGGTGCGCCGCTTTCCTCTATCATCAGCCTTGAAGTGCCGTACCGCTTCCTTGTCTGCGGCAACTACACTGCATTTTCAAGGTGGGGGCGACGAGGTTCACATCATCCGTGTACTATACGGCAGCCGGAACTTTATGCAAATACTTGTCGGAAAATCATATGATGAATAACACGAGATCGCTATCCTTCAGGGTAGCGATCTTTTGTCATAGTGGAACAATTTCACCTTGACAAATATATCATTTTTCTTTAAACGTATTGCGATATTGCATAGGTGTCGGTACTGTCAATAGTTTTTCGCAAATGCGTCTCTGAAAAAATGAAGTATACGCCGATACTCCGGCGATGGAGCGGCTACGCTCCGCTTAATTGCCGTAGAGCATATGCCGGAGGCGGTGTCAAGGGCGGCGAAGCCGTTCATCTTGACCCTTGACTCCGTCGGCGGCA
>JAQXHN010000017.1 GCA_029007295.1 Clostridia bacterium
AGCTTTACCGTGCAAACCAATACCTTAACTCTTGTCGGAGGAAATGATACAGCAATACCGGGAAAGGTTTATGAGCTGACAAAACAAGAATGAAGCGTGCTAAACACAACAGTAGCTATTAACGTAGGTCTATATGAAAAGCAAAAAAGTATTACCGTTAATTTCGCTACTGTTTGTCGCTATAATGCTCTTTTCTATCGGAATGATAGTAAAAGAGCATCGGGAACGCCAACAAGATATAAAAGGGTTTGAACAGTTAGAAGAAATTATAACCGAAGTAGAACAAGTATTACTGTTACGGCACTGCAAACGATGCTTATGATATCTAAAATTATAATATTTTACAAATGTCCTTTTGTTTGATAAAATATCGCATAGGGGGACGGAACCGTTTTGTCCCGTTCCCCTGCGTTCTACTTGATAAGCTCTTTAATTAACGATGTTAAACTGCTTATCAGGTTTATGACGGCGGCGATAAGAGTTGCTATTGCAAGTATTTTATCGTTTCAGTTTTTCTTATGCTTACGGGCATACATTTTCAGCAATTCAAGAAGAATATTATATTATAACATGCAAAAATATCCATTTATAAACAATACACGAAAAACCGCTTACAAAAGTGTAAGCGGTATTTGATTATCCTGACCGGTTTGACAAACTTGAATTTACAGCGTCAATGCTTTTTCGGTTTCCGATATATCCCGTTCAATCAGCGAACGCATACTGTCTTTATATTTTGACAAATCCGCATTATGAAGATAAGTCAACAAAATGCAAACAAAAGTATTCAATAAGCAATTGCTAATAAGTATAATTGTTGTGTGCGAGGTGAGGCACGATGATACTTGATTTTTCAATCCGACTTCGGGAATTAAGAGCGAGTAAGCGCTTGAGCCAAGAGCAAGTAGCACAGATTATAGGCGTTACAAAATCCACTATATCCGCATACGAAAATGACTTACGGCAGCCGTCCTTTGAAATACTGCTGAAGCTTGCGAACCTGTATCGCGTATCAACCGATTATCTGCTTGGGCGGACAGATACCGTATCCGTTGACTTAACGGATTTAACGGTAGCGGAAGCAACATTAGTTACAGAGCTTGTGTCTGCAATGAGCGTTCGAAACAGGCGGCTTGCAAGGTTAGTCGATGAAAGTATGTACTGTGACGAAGAATAAACAGCATAGAGCTTCTGACATAACTGTAAAGTCAGGCTGATAAGAAAATAATTTTGATGCCGGTCCGGATATTACCGTGAGAATTAATGTAGGTTTTTGAGATAATTCCCCTAATGAAGCCCCTTTCGGAAAAACAAAATAATCAGGCTTTCGCAGCGCTTTCGGCGTTTTCGACCGGAACTTCTTCAAAACGGGTCTTCGGTAAACGTATTTTAGGTTTACCTGTATTATACGGTAAAGGAATGTTTGATATTAAGCTGTAATTTATTTTTCGGCATTCTTAGTACCCGATATTAGGAATAATAAAAAACACATGTGTGTAATAATTAAATATTTTATAAAGGCGGTTTGAAATGAAAATGTTCAACAGAAGAATCGTATCAGTAATAATTGCTGTTGTCACAATACTGACAGCGTCGGCAATTACTTCGCTCCCTGTCGGCGCTACGTCTCGTTCGGTCAGCGATGCATATTACTATAATTACTACGGAAATTATTCGGATGTATCGAATAATTATTCAATCGATAGTAACACGGTAGAGTCATCTAATACATGGAGATGGCCTATTACCAATCAAATTTTCGGAAGAGGATTTGACGGAACACATAAGGCGGTAGACATTGTAGCTCCTTCCGGACAAACGGTTATGGCAGCAAAAGAAGGAACAGTAGTTTGCGCTACCACTGCATCAGCATCGGCGTCATACCGCTGTCCAAGCTGTTCATATACAGGAGCCGGATATCATGTAGTAATACGACATCCTGACGGATTCTATTCATTTTATGCCCATTTAAGCAGTGTTAATACAACTGTCGGTGCATATGTTAAATCGGGGCAGTCTATTGGAGCAGTCGGTTCTACGGGAAATTCAACAGGTCCTCATCTCCATTTTGCAATATCTTCCGAAGGATTGTATTCACTTGTAGATCCGTTAGTATATATAACGCCTTTTAGTTCGGTAACTGCTAATGTTTCTTCGAATGACGTCGTTATTACGGGAAATTTTGGCGCCTGGGGTCCTACAATGCAGACTGCGGGATTTTATATAGGCACAAGCAAAACCAATATGACAAAAGTTACTGAAACTCTTAACACAAACGGTTATGTTAACGGAGTGGCAATACAAAATATTTTTTACTCAATGTCTAAGTGGTATCCGTATTTAAAACAGGGTAATACGTATTACTATAAGATGTATATTACTCGTAACGGAAAAGAGTATTGCAGTGATATATATTCATTTTCTTACGGAACTCATACACATTCATGGGATTCAGGTATTACGACTCAATGGCCGACTTGTACTCAAAACGGCACAAGGGTATACTCGTGTACCGGATGCAACGCAACAAAAACTGAGACTATTTCGGCAAAAGGGCATCAATACGGCAGCTGGACGACCGTAAAGGAGGCAACAATCGCCCAAGACGGGGAGAGCCGTACGTATTGTTCAAATTGCGATGCGTATAAAACAAAACGTATTCCCAGACTGAGCGAAAATCTTTCGTCGGATTTTGACGATGTCAAATCCGACTCATGGTACAAGCCGTACATTGATTATGCATATACATACGGTTTATTAAAGGGAACCGGCGTAAGACAAATGCAGCCGGAGCGTACCGTGACGAGAGCGGAATTTGTACAGATTCTCGCAAGCCTTGCCGGTGTTAATACCTCCAACAAAAATGTTTTTTCAGGCTTTGCGGACGTTAAGCCCGGACAGTGGTATACTCCCGCTGTGAAATGGGCAAGTGAAAACGGCATTGTATCTGGCATAAGCGCAACGAAATTTGCTCCAAACAACAAAATTACCCGTGAACAGATGTGTACTATGCTCGTTAAATTTATCGAAAACTACATGCACATTACGATAAAGAATAAAAATCAGAAAACTACCTTTACTGATGACGCTTTTATTTCCTCATGGGCAAAATATTCGGTATATAAGTGTCAGACGGGCGGTTTGGTTTCCGGAGTATCGGCGTCGCTGTTTGCCCCGAAAAATTATGCAACCCGTGCGAGTGCGGCGGTTATAATTTCACAATTCCACGCCGAGTATGCGAAATAAAAACGCAAAAAACGCTTTACGCCAATATTTAAGATAATGTTTGTGATAAAAGGGATTATAACGGAGATTATACATTGCTTTGCTTTACAAACCGTAATTTAGCTTAAATTGTTCGGGAGGCTTCAGCTTTAAATTAAATATCTCTATAGTCAAATTACCTCCTAAATGTTGTTTTTACAACATTTAGGAGGTAAAAATTTTCAAGCGTAAAGAAAACGAGCAGGTACAGTGAAGCCGAGATACCTTGTAACAACCGGACAAGCCTTCGTCAGTTTGCCGCCGATATACGCACCTTTAATTTTTTCGACAGACAGAGATGATATTAACGAACCAAAAATCCTGCTCGGCAATCAGCCTGTAATACTACGGCATATCAAGGCTTACCAGCACAATAACAAGGGATAGATTAAGAATCGGACTGTAAAGCTTTAAGGCTTTTTCCGGCTTTTTCTCCCGTGTTTTATGTTTTGTACATATCGGCGGGCGTAACGGATATGATCGACGGTGCGGTCTCAAGAATAACAAATAAAGACGATGAATTTGGCTAAAGATTGGATACGTTCGCCGAATTTGTTTTTGTTGTAATTTCATGTGGACAATATCGCTTGTTTTATGTTATACTATTCATGGTGATTGAGTCCTCTCTGTTGAATGATTGTATGGTATCTTGATTTTAACGGAACTCAATCGCTTTTTCTATATTTTCAGTCTCACATCTATTGTAACACTACAGTAGCTGAAAACAAGCTTTTTGCAAAATCTTGAAAATGCGACGCTTTTATGATATAATGTAATCTGTCAATGTCGGTAAAGCGCCGCCGGAAAGCTTTACTCATAAATAAGGTTAAAAATATACGGAGAAGCATATGACAAAAGGAATAACAGAAAAAAAGCGTCTTGTCGGAATTGACATAATTAAAGCGCTGTCGGTGTTTTTTGTGGTTGTAATTCATTTTTATCTGAACAGTGCATACTATACCGCTCCGCTGGGCGGACCCAATATGTTTGTTCAGTCGTACATAAGGTGGATTGTTTTGAGCGGCGTTCCTCTTTTCATTATGTGTACGGGGTATCTGAATTATAAAAAAGAGGCGAGCGCCTCTTATTACGGGAAAATCACCTCCGTTATAATTCCTTATGCGGTTATCAGCGTTATTTGTATTGCCGTAAAGCATTTTGCGGGCATCGAGGCTTTCGATTTTAAAAAATCGCTGTATAGCGTTTTTAATTTCTCCGCCGATAATTATTCGTGGTATGTGAATATGTATATCGGGCTTTTCCTTTTAGCGCCTATATTTAATTACTGCATAAAGAGTACCGACCGAAGTCAGTTAAAAAATATAATTATTGTTCTGTCAGTAACGATATCTCTTCCGTCGACGTTCAATCAAATAATATTCAGCGACGAAAAATTCCAATATTTTCGATTTCCCGAATGGTGGCAAAATTTTTATCCTGTTCTTTTCTATTTCCTCGGCGCATATATAGCGAAGTACGGCCTTAGAGTGAAAAAAGCCGTACTCGCCCTTATTGCTCTTGTTTTGCCTGTTATACAGACTGCGGCTCAATTTGTGTTTTGCAATAAACCGAATTTGGACAACTGGGTTTTCTATAATAACGGTTCACTGTATTTTGTAATTGAAGCCGTATGTATCTTTGCACTGCTTTATTCTATCGAGGGGAAAAGCAATTCGTGCAAAAAAATACTTAAGACGGTCTCATGCTCGACGCTGGAAATATATCTTTTCAGTTATCTTTCGGACACCTTTATTTACAGTTATTTAAAAAATGCGACAGGCTTGCCGAATAATATGAATCAGCAGGAGTTTTTTATAAAATATTTTGCATTGGCCGTTATTTTGTCGTTTGCGATAAGTCTTGCCGTTTCGGTTGCGTATAAGTATATTTACGGTTTCGTCGTAAACGGAATAAAGAAAATATCGGTCAAATAAATAATAATAAATATTGGGCTTTATCGAAAAATATCGGCATTATTTCAAATATGCCTTTGCCACGCGTACGCAGAAATCCGTTCCGTACTTGTATCCGGTTAAATTGACGTTTAGCGAATTGTCCTTGCCTTGAGTAAATTCAAGAGACTCCTTTGAGTCCATCCATTCGATTTTCTCAATCTTAGCCTTAACATTGGAAAAGCCGACAATTCCCGAATAGCCGGAACCTACGGTAACATTCTTATCGCCGATTTCGCCTAAAACGAAATCGAAGATATAGTATGCATTTTGTGTTCTTGATTTCAGGATTTTGACATTGGCGATAGAGGAGACGCCGTCGGGATAAACAAGCATCTCGGAATCGTAAATCGCTTCGCCGAACACGGAAAGCCATGAGCCGATAATATCAAGCGTTGCCGTTTGATACGGAATTAAGGCGCCGCTTGCGGTAGGAGAAACATTCAAAAGGAAATTTGCGCCGCAGCATCTTGCATTGCAAAGCTCGTATATCAGCTCTGCGGGAGATTTGTAGTTTAAGTCGTTTTTTGCAATGCCCCAGTGCTTATTCATTGTGAGGCATACTTCGGCGGCACAGTATTTCGGAACGCCGTCACGGTCAATCGGGTGAACGTTGCCCTGCTCAAATGTAACGACGTCGATATCCTTGTGTATCCTTTCGCCGCGTCGTCCCATACCGGTGTTGTTTATGATTATTGCATCAGGCTGATATTTACGGATTGTGCCGTATAAATCGTCGAGCTTCCAATCTCCGTGAGGCTTTATCCAGTTTCCGTCAAAGAAAAATCCGCCTATTTTGCCGTAATATTTGCACAGTATTTCAACGCTTTGGCGAAGGTATTCAAGGTAGGTATCAAAGTCCTCGTCAAAGCTCTTTTGATACCAGTCCCATGTGGTGTGATACAGGAAGGGAACTATTCCGAATTCATTGCATGCGTCGCAGAATTCCCGAACAAAGTCTCTGTTGCAGAAATGCACGGAGTCAAAATCGCAAAGCCCCCTTGTATCGTAAAGAGAAAAGCCCTCGTGATGACGGGTGGTGAAGGTTATATACTTACACCCTGCCTTCTTTGCGGTTTCAACCAGAGCTCTTGCGTCAAAATCCTCTGCGGTAAAGGTTTCGGCAAGGTGCTGATACTTGTCCATATTTCGGTCTGTCATCCAGTAAATCCATTCTCCTTTTTCAATTTGAGAATAAAGACCCCAGTGAACAAACATTCCGTATGCGAGAGCCTCGTAATCTGATATTCTTTTTTCCGGCGTCGGAAGATTTACATTGCTCATATAAATTTACCTTTCGTAATAAATCCTTTCGTTTAGGTGTTACTAAATTATAGCTTATATGTGTTTGATTTGTCAATATAAACGGGTATTTTTCGATAAAATTCTCTTTTTAAAAAATAATACTTGTTTTATTAAAAGAATTGTGCTACACTGGCACTAATACCGCTTTATTAATAATCGGAAATTAGGAGGAAATATTGATGCCGCTTGTTACTATGAAAGACATGCTCACCGAAGCCCGTAAGGGTAAATACGCTATCGGAGCATTTGAATTTTGGTCTTACGATTCCGCTTATGCGGTAGCCAAGGCCGCAAAAAGCTTAAACGTTCCCGCTATTTTGCAGGTAGGTCCTTTTGAAAAGGACTATATGGACGGCTATAAGAATGCCGTTAAGATTGCTCAAATGGCTGCAAATACGTTTGATTTGCCTATTGCAGTTCATCTTGATCACTCACCCGATTACGAGCAGGTTCAGGAAGCGCTTGATGCAGGATTTACCTCGGTTATGATTGACGCCTCCGCCTACGAGTATGATAAGAACGTTGAAATCACGTGCAAGTGCGTTGAGGCCGCACGCCGTTACGGCGCTTCCATCGAAGCCGAAATCGGCAAGCTTGCGGGCAACGAGGGCAATGTGAATAATGAGGAAGACGACCAGACGGACCCGGATATGGCGGCTAAGTTCGTTAAGGATACGGGAGTTGACTGTCTTGCGGTTGCAATCGGTACCGCTCACGGATTTTATACAAAGCCCCCGGTAATCAATATCAAGCGTCTCGAAGAGATTGCCGCAAAGGTTGAAATTCCGCTGGTGCTTCACGGCGGTTCGGGTACCCCCGAGGACAAGGTCGCAGATGCGTGCGAACGAGGAATCGCAAAGGTTAATATCTGCACGGAGTTTATTGCCGCCTTCGGTCAGGGCTTCAAGGGTCAGGACGCACAGGGCTTTAAGTACAATGTAAACACTCTCTTCCGCGAGGGCAGAGAAGCCGGCAGCGCTCTTGCAAAGCATAAGATGGAGCTGTTGCTTTCACGCAGAGCATAATTTTTTCACTTTCAAAAGCCGTTTGGTAAAGCTAAGTATTGCCGACGGCTTTTTTATTTTCCGAAATTGACAAATCTGCAATAATATGGTACACTCAAGATGATTTTTAAATTCGGAGTTTGTATGAATAATCATAAGCATTTGTTTTACTTTGACTTTTTACGCATTTTTGCGTGTATATGCGTTGTTTTTATGCATACGGCGTCCTCCTCGCTTGTAAGGGTGGGGGGCATAGGCTGGGAGATCTTGAACTGTATTACCTCGCTTGCGTTTTGCGCGGTGCCTCTTTTTTTTATGATGTCCGGGTATCTCCTGCTTTCATCGAATAAAACCTGCGATATAAAAAATCTGTTTTTGCACAGACTTCCCCGGCTTTTGGTTCCTTTGGCGGTGTGGAGTACAATAGCCTCGGCTTGGCTTTCGTTCGAAAACGGCAAATTCTGCTTTTTAACATTTTTGAAAAAGACGCTTTCCTCTGTCGGAACGCCGGTTATGCCCCATTTTTGGTTTATGTACACCTTGATTGCGATGTATCTGATTTCGCCTTTTTTGGCGAGGGCAATTCAATCTCTCGACAGAAAAGGGCACATTCTCCTGCTGTCGCTTTGTATTTTAAGCATTGCCTCGACGGGAATATGCAATGTGATCCCGTATGAGCTGTACTCAAAAATCGTTCCCCTTTCGCTTCGCTCGCTGAAGTTTTTTGAGGGCCATCTTGCAACATTTATTTTGGGATATTATATAGGCTCTCTGAAAAAGAAAATACCGAGTTATATACCCGTAATTGCCTGCATGGGTATGACCGTATTTGTTGCGTATTTGACATCGGTTCTTTCAAATCGCAACTTCGCCTATATTCAAAATTTTCAAAATCAAAACGGCATATTCGAAGTTGTGATTGCGCTTTGCATATTTGTTTTGGCAAAGCAGACGCTCGACCGTCAGCCCGGAATATTTAAAAAAGCGCTTTCGACACTTTCTGCGCTTTCGTTTCCGATTTACCTTATGCATAACGTAGTGCTGTCGTTTTTTGAAAAAACCGCTGTATTTCGGGGCGGCACTCTTATGACTTTTTTATTCACGGCAATTATTTTTGCCGTTTGCGCTTTGTTTTTAACAGCCGTATCGAGCATAAAAGGCGTTTGCTATCTTTTTTGCGGGGTCACAATTGACAGTGCGTGTGATTCCTGCAACCTGCAGTACGTTTTCGGCAAAAAAATTACAAAATAATATTGAAGGATTCCGTATGCCGTGATATAATAATACGGTAATTATTTGAAAGGCTTAAAATTATGGCAAAAACATTTATTCCGAAGGGCTACCGTACAACTCTCGGTATGTATGATACGCAAACTTCGATAGGATTTATTAAAAGACATTTTGAGGACGCATTGGCGAAGGCTCTTTCGTTAAAGCGTGTTTCCGCTCCCTTGTTTGTGGAGCCGAAAACGGGCTTGAACGATAATTTGAACGGCGTCGAACGGCCTGTTTCTTTTGATATAGCATATGCCGATAAAACGGCGGAGGTGGTTCATTCGCTTGCAAAATGGAAGCGTCTGGCTCTCAAAGAATACGGATTTTACGCCGGAAACGGTCTGTACACGGATATGAATGCCATACGCCGAGACGAACAACCCCTTGACAATCTTCATTCCGTTTATACGGATCAGTGGGACTGGGAAAAGGTTATCACGAGGGAGGACAGAACACTCGAATATTTGAAGAATACCGTAAATTCCATCGTGGGCGCTATTTGCAAAACGCTTGACGAATTAAAGGAAAAGTATCCGGTTATTAAAACAAATATCGAAAGAAACGTAAGCTTCATCACCGCACAGGAGCTGGAGGACATTTACCCCGATATGACGCCGAAGGAGAGGGAAAACGCATATCTTCGGGAGCATAAGAGCGCATTTATTATGCAGATAGGCGATAAACTGAAATCCGGAAAGCCTCACGATTTAAGGGCGCCCGACTACGACGATTGGGCTTTAAACGGCGATATTTTGTTCTGGAACGACGTACTGAACGAGGCAATTGAAATTTCCTCAATGGGGATTCGTGTAGACGAAAAGTCTCTCGACGAACAGCTGACAAAGGCGAATAAAAACGAGAGAAGAGAGCTTGAATTTCATAAAATGCTTCTTGACGGCAGACTTCCTTTGACAATCGGCGGAGGTATCGGACAGTCAAGACTTTGTATGCTGCTGCTTGGAAAAGCTCATATCGGCGAGGTACAGGTTTCGGTATGGGACGACTATACAATTAAGGTTTGTTCCGAGGCGGATGTTAAGCTCCTGTGAGCGTTTGTTTGCATTATAGAGCAAAAAACACTTGACAAAATTCGGTGTAGAGTGTATAATATCGGTTAGACTCGTGGTTTTTGCGACATAAGGGAAGGAGGATTGCGAGAAATGATCAGAACATATCAACCGAAGAAGCTCCAGAGAAAGAAAGAGCACGGCTTCAGAAAGAGAATGGCTACCGCTAACGGCAGAAAGGTTCTCAAGAGAAGGCGCGCAAAGGGCAGAGAAAGATTAACCTACTAATGGTATTTGCCGTCCCTAAGGGTTGGACTGCAAATCGGAAAATAATATGAAATACACGGCGATCGGCGAAAATCATCTTTATTCCAAGGCGTACGCCAAGGGCAAAAAATGCGTTACGGATACGGTTGTAGTGTATGTTTTGCCCGATTTACATGCGGCACGGCTGAAAAGGTCGAATCCGCAAAAACAAAAGATCAACCGCATTGGATTGACCGTTACCAAGAAAATAGGCGGGGCGGTCACGAGAAACCGTGTGAAACGGATTATTCGTGAAGCATATCGCAGTATTGATTGCAGTAAGGGTGTTAGATGCGGTTTTTTGGTCGTTATTGTTGCAAGAAACAAGGCGGTCGTGGCAAAGAGCAACGAGGTCGAAAAAGATTTGCTCTATGCCTTGGATAAGCTGAATATGCTTTATATGCATGCAAACAAAAATAACAATGATTCGGAAGACAAATGAAATATCTGTTTATCGGGCTGATAAAGCTTTACAGAAAATATATTTCACCGTATAAAAAACCATGCTGTCGATTTACACCGAGCTGCTCCCAATATGCCGTAGAGGCTTTTTCGGAATGGGGAGCTGTTTGCGGTCTGGGACTTACCGTATGGAGGGTGCTAAGGTGCAATCCGTTCGGCAAGGGGGGATATGACCCTGTCCCGAAAAGAAAACGAAGAGGCAGATAATTCTGCTCCGTATGAGTCATTTACAGATTGAAGACTCACAAACAAAAAGAAAGAGAATCAGAAAATGAACAATTCCCGACTTAAAATCAGAATAGGCGCGGCATTTACGCTTGTTTTGACGGTTTTTGTACTGTTGACGTCTGTTTTTTCCACTGTTTCATATGCGGATAATCAGAACGAGGATGTAAAAACAACCGCCCAAACGGCAGATGGCGCAAAGGACAGCGCAAAAGAAGAAAATAAATCGGACGAACCGGTAAAGACCGAGGAAAAATCCGACGAAAAAGACACAAAAGGCACCGAAACGGGCACCGAAGCCGAAAACAAAGAGGAGAAGTTTACCAATAATTACACCTCAAAGGGTATTTGGCAGACGCTTTCTATTCCTTTCGGTTATGTAGTTTGGGCGGCATATCAGGTAATCTCCGACTACGGTATCGTATTGCTGTTCTTTGCAATAATAATGAAGGCAATACTGTTCCCGTTCGGCATTAAACAGCAGAAAAACTCCGTAAAGCAGGCTAGACTGCGTCCTAAGGAAATGGCTATTCGCAATAAGTACAAGGGACGAACCGACAAGCCTACTCAGCAGAAGATGCAGCAGGAGATTATGGAGCTGTATCAGAAGGAAAATTTCAACCCCATGGGCGGTTGTTTGCCTCTCTTATTGCAGTTCCCGATACTTCTTGCTCTCTATCAGGTTGTATACAACCCCTTAAGACACATGATGCACCTTTCCGTTACCAAGATTGAGCTTCTCGCACAGAAGGTAGTGGATCTCGGAATATCCTCCGTTGCAAGAGGAGATATTGATATTGTCAGCGCCTATTTCAACTGCAAGGATCCTGCAAAGGTGGCTGATTTTAAGGAATATGCCTCATCGCTCAATATCAATGCCGATTCCTTCCCGAGAATTAAGATGTTCGGCATCGACCTTTCCGGCACACCGGGCTTTTCGGGAGAAGGTCTGTTGCTAATATGGATTCCGATTGTAACCTTTATCACCGTATTTTTATCGATGCGTCTTACAAAGAAGCTGACATATCAGCCAATGCAAAATTCCGACGCAGGCAAGTCAGGATTAATTATGGACCTTGTTATGCCCTTAATGAGTACATGGTTTACCTTCCTGTTCCCCGGAATCCTCGGCGTTTACTGGATTTTCCAGAACCTTTTGGGCGTTGTTCAGCAATTTATTCTTAAGAAGATGTATCCCATTCCCGTGTTTACCGACGAGGATTACGCAAAGGCGGCAAAGGAAATGGCCGGTAAGGAAATTAAGAAGAAGAAAGCCGCTCCCGGTCAGTATAAGCGTCATCCCAATTCGCTTCACCATATCGACGACGATGATGATGACGTGCCTACCGAAAAGGTTACCCGTCAGGGCGAGGGCTCGGAAGAAAAGCAAAGCGCAAGACCGACTAATACAAGCGGTATTGTAGATCACGCCGAGCTTAAGGAGGATATCTCTCATACCGATAAGAAAAATAATTGAGAATCGGACAAGGATAATAAATAAACAAAAAAATAAATAAGCAATATTTAAGGAAGGTTTATTTTGGATAAGGAAATAATAACCACCGGCAGAACCGTAGAGGCGGCAGTTGCAGACGGCGCCATGCGTTTGGGCGTTCCGGTAGGTAATGTTGAATATGAAGTGCTTGAGGCGCCGAAGAAGGGCTTTCTCGGATTCGGCGAGGTAGACGCCAAGGTAAGAGTTTACTGCGTTGAAAGCGCTGATCTTGCAGCTCTGCGTTTTGTCACAACTCTTTTATCGAATTTGGGCATTTCAGCCGACGCGTCGCTCGGCGCAGATAATATCTCAAACGGCGACAGACTTATCAGTATATCCGGCGAAGAGGCAGGTATTCTGATAGGACATCACGGAGATACGTTGGAGGCTCTTCAGTATCTTATAAATCTTGCCGCTAACAAAAAGAGCGACGAGCAGGATATTGCACATATTAAGGTTACACTTGATATTGAAAATTACCGTGCAAAGCGTGAAGATACACTTCGCCGCTTGGCAAGAGGGGTTGCGTCGAAGGTTCTTCGCTACCGCAAGAGCATTACTCTGGAGCCTATGAGCCCTTATGAAAGAAGAATTATACATTCGGAAATTCAGAATATCAGGGATGTTACGACTGCATCCATCGGCACCGACAATAACAGAAGAGTAGTGGTATCTCTTGAGGAAAGACACAAGGGACCGAAAAATGATCGCCGCCGTCCAAAGGAAGCGCAGACCGCAAACGAAAAGGATGCCGATGCTAATCCGGACAGCACACAGGAATAAGTATAATAATCCGCTGATTTTGAATAATCAGCGGATTATTTTGCATAATACGCAGTAAAATGAACATGTGTAATAATAAATATTCAAAAATAATGAAAAAACTTTCATAAAAACTATTGACAAACGAGAAATAAAGGTGTATAATACCGTCATCGAAAAAATATTGCTTATAAATATCGGAGGAAAATGAAATGAAAGCAATCAAACTTATATCAATCGTACTCGCAGTAGTAATGTGTGCAATGGCATTCGTTTCCTGCGGCAAAACAGAAACAAAGGAAAACGACGATAAAACGACTGTTGATACAGCGGATACAACCGCAAGTGCAGACAACGCAGACGGCAAAGACGAAGACAAGGTTCTCACGATGGCAACAAATGCCGCATTCCCGCCTTATGAATTCGTCGAAAACGGCGACTATGCCGGAATCGATGTAGAAATTGCAAAAGCAATCGCAGAAAAGCTCGGCATGGAGCTTGAGATCATTGATACCGAATTTGGCTCTATAATAGGCGGTGTTCAGTCCGGTAAGTATGACATGGGTATGGCAGGTATGACCGTTACGGATGAGCGCAAGGAGTCCGTTGATTTTACAACCTCTTACGCTACCGGCATTCAGTCGGTTATTGTAAAGGCCGACAGCGAATACACCGACTTTATGGAATTCTATTCCGAGCTCGACGAAGAAGGCACGCCTGTTGCCGTTAAGGAAGGCATCACAATCGGCGTTCAGCAGGATACAACCGGTGACATCTACTCATCCTCCGACCCTTCAGGCTGGGGCTTCGGCAAAGAAAATGTAATCCGTTACAAGACAGGTAACGACGCAGTTCAGGCGCTCGTTGCGGGAAAGGTTACTGCAGTTATTATAGATAACGAGCCTGCAAAGAGCTACGTTGAGGCAAACGAGGGCTTGAAGATACTTGACGGTGCCTATACCGATGAGGAATATGCAATCTGCGTTGCTAAGGATAACACCGACCTTCTTGACAGCATAAATTCTGCTCTGGAGGAGCTTATCGACGACGGTGTTGTAGCGGAAATCGTAGAAAAATACATTCCTTCAAAATAAGACTGAGGTAAAGTGAAGGGGGTGGCGAATGTCATCCCCTTTGTTTTGGAATATGCAGATATGACAGTATGTAACAAAAAGAAAAGAATAATTATTTCGGTAATTGTTGCTGTTGCAATAGTGGCAATTGCCGTATTTCTCGTATTTAAACTGAATGCGGGAAGCAGCGATTTAACAAAGGAAGACGCAGTATCTTTGCTAAAAGACGGAATAGACAGCGCAATAAGCAAGGATTCCGAAATTGCACGGAATATAAGTAAGACTACGGTATATACCGTGAATTCCGTAGACGGAAACGATACCCTTTGCGAGGCCGACGTTGCTGTTGAATACTATGATATCGGCAGTGAAATCGTTAAAAATATGGAGGCTATCGTCGCACTTGAAGAGGGTACGGCAGACGGAAAACCGTTAAAAAGCGACGCCGTAAAAAGTATTATTCGGGAATATGCTTCGGAATGGCAGAAAAATGCGGAAAAGAAAACAGAAAATATTAAGGCGATTTTTACTAAAACCGGCGGTAAGTGGCAATTATACAAATCCCGTGAAATAGTCAATCTTTCGGTGGGCGGCATTGTCGACGTTTATGAATCGATAGAAAAAAGCGAAATAAAGGCGCAAAAGCGTCTGGCATCCCTGATCCTTGTAAGATATGAAACAAACGAACCGGATACGAGAACCTCCTTTGAGAAGGCGTGGGATGAATTAAAGGCTGAGTTCAAGCTTAATTTTATTGACGAAGCCCGTTGGAAGATGATACTCGACGGTTTCTTAAATACCTTAAAGATTACCTTCGTTTCACTTATAATAGGCATATTAATCGGTATCATAGTAGCGGCTGTCCGTTCTTCCTTTGATAAGAACGGGGAGGAAATGAAAAAACGGGGCGGCATAGGATATTACATTATTTCATTCTTTAATGTTATTTGTAAAATATACATAACGCTGATTCGCGGAACACCTGTTGTTGTACAGCTGTTGATTTATTATTTTATAATATTTGTTTCCATTAAAGACGGTACCGTTGTTGCAATGCTTGCATTCGGATTTAACTCCGGCGCATATGTTGCCGAGATTTTCCGCGGCGGTATTATGTCTATTGACCAAGGACAGTTTGAAGCGGGAAGAAGCCTCGGTTTTAACTATGTTTCAACCATGAGATATGTTATTATTCCTCAGGTATTTAAAACCGTTTTGCCGACTCTTTGTAACGAGTTTATCACACTTTTAAAGGAAACATCCATTGCAGGCTATGTCGGTATAGTCGACCTGACAAAGGCGGGGGATCTAATAAGAGGCAGAACCTTCTCGGCGTTTATGCCGCTTATTGCCGTTGCGCTTGTATATCTTGTTTGCGTTGTTGTTTTGACATACCTTGTAGGCCGTCTTGAAAGGAGGCTTCGTCGCAGTGAAAGATAATTTTGAGTATACCGGTGAAGTTATCATTGATGTTAAGGGCTTGAAGAAGCATTATCTCGGCGGTAAGGTAAAGGCGTTAAACGGAGTAGACTGTCAGATTAAAAAAGGAGAAGTAGTCGTTGTTATAGGTCCGTCCGGCAGCGGAAAGTCTACTTTTCTGCGCTCTCTTAATCTGCTTGAAATACCGACGCAGGGCACTATCCTTTTTGAGGGAAAAAATATAACGGACAAAAAAACTAATATCAATTTACACCGCCGTAAAATGGGCATGGTATTCCAGCATTTTTATCTGTTTCCTCATAAAACTATTATAGATAATATGACGCTTGCCCCGATAAAGGTATTAAAAAAATCAAAGCAGGAAGCGGAAAAAACCGCGATGGAGCTGCTTGACAGAGTAGGTCTTGCGGACAGGGCGACAGCCTATCCCTCACAGCTTTCCGGCGGACAGAAGCAGAGAGTCGCCATTGTTCGTTCGCTTGCTATGAATCCGGACGTTATGCTTTTCGACGAGCCTACGTCTGCGCTCGACCCTGAAATGGTAGGGGAAGTTCTCGATGTAATGAAGAGCCTTGCCGCAGACGGAATGACTATGGTAGTTGTTACCCACGAAATGGGATTTGCAAGGGAGGTCGGCTCAAGGGTTGTCTTTATGGACGGCGGTGTGATTGTTGAGGAAAATGAGCCGCACGAATTTTTCGAGCACCCTCAAAATCAGAGAACCGTTGACTTTTTACGCAAGGTTTTATAAATACTGCCGACGGAAAATCCGTCGGCAGTATCATATTTTTAATATATCCTCTATTGCATTAAGAAAAATATTTACTTCTTTTTCGGTATTAAAAATTCCGAAGCTTGCGCGAACTGCGCCGCTTTGCGGAGCTGCCACCGTATCAAGAGAAACAGGGGAGCAGTGCAGACCCGAACGAACGCAAATACCTCTTTTGTCAAGCTCCTTGGCAAAGGCGTCGCTGTCATAATCCGAAACCGAAAACAGTACGATTCCCGACGAATAATCCTTTGGCTGATTGTACACGGTTATTTTGTTTATTTTATTCAGATAATCTATGCTTCTTTTGCTTAGCTTGCCTTCGTTGGAGGCTATTTTATCGATTCCTATTTGCTTTACAAAACGAATACCCTCATTCCATGCGGCGGCTATCGGGACTGAAAGCGTCCCTGCCTCAAGCCGTTCGGGAAGAAAACGGGGCATTGTCCTGCTTCTTGACATCGCTCCGCTGCCACCGCTGACAAGCGGGTGTAATAAGCTGTTTCCGTCGTATTTTTCATTAAACAAAACAGCTCCCATACCCTGCAGGCCGTAAAGGCCCTTGTGAGAAGGAATACATATTGCATCCGCCACTGTTCGGTCAAAGCCTATTTTGTCTATTCCCGCACTTTGGGAAGCGTCGATAATCATACGGATACCGTGCATTTTACAATACAGAGATATTTCCTCAACGGGTAATATATGACCTATAGAGTTTGATTTGTGAGTGCAGATAAGCATTCTTGTATTTCTTTGCCGTTTTTGCTCAATATCTTCTATTACATTATCGGAAAGAGCGTTAAAAAATGAATAATTTTTGGTTCTTTGCGCAACCGGTCGAACTGTTGAATTATGCTCAAGGTTTGAAAGCAGGATGTGACCGCCTTGCCACAGAGCGTTTATTGCAATATTTATTGCGTAGGTTGCATTGAATGTCAAAACTGCGTTTTCCGTATTTTCAAGCGAAAAGAAATCACACAAGGAGCAGCGTAGATTATATATTACCTCCGACGCCGCAACCGAAAGCGAGTGAGAGCTCCTGCCCGGATTTCCGCCGCATTTGTTTTGAGCATTGACCGCACCTATTAATACGGATTCCGGTTTAGGGTAAGTTGTTGCGGCATTATCAAGATAAATCAATTATTTACCTCGTTTTAACACGGTGAGCGCTGTTGTATAGCTGCGGTTGTCTACACGTAAGGAATACATACATCCGTCTTTGTCGGTATTTTTTTCAATATATGATTTAATGCCCTTTAGAGCAAGCAATTTTTGAGCCTTTGTTGCTTTTGTTACTGTGCCTAAGGGGATAAGAGACGTCGGATTTTGATTTGCATACTTCATTATTATACCTCCCTTCAGTACAGTATATGAAAAATCGGCGTACTTGTAAATCAAGTACGCCGCAAATTAAAGCCCTAAATCTTCAAGTGATTCGATCTCGGGAAGCTTTGCCCTGTTAGGCCTTCGCTTTAAAGGGTCGTAAAGGAATTTTTTGCAGGAATGGTCGCATGCAACCACTCCGTGCTTTTTGCAAAGCACCGAGTTCTCGTCACATAGCTCCGTTGCATTTTCACAATATTTGCATACGGCGTCGAGCTCTTGGCTTTCGGACTTATTTTTTTTGAACATATTTGTCTTACCTGCCTTATGGAAATAAAAATATTATACATTAAGCAATGCTTGCGGTCAATGATTAGGCATTGAGTTGCCTAAATTCCGTCATTTTACGGATATTATAGCCCATTTCTTTGAATTATTCAATAGAAACGGAAATTAAATTGCTGTTTCGGGAAAAATAATTAAGAAATTACCCCGTTTTCCTGTCCGAATAACAAAAAAGACCCGTTTCCTTTTAATCGAGATAAACGTTTTTATCCTTTGTAATGCCATCGTTATTATTGTAAATTCACCTTCGCTTTTGAATAAAGTATGTGTATTTATGTGAATTTTGCATAAATGTATATTTTTTCGGTATTTTTTTATCAAATCCCCTTTACAAATAAAAAAAACAATGGTATAATGCACTTGAGTAAAACTTTAAGGCGGTACAGAGAGACCGACAAGATTTACGGTGATATATGCTGTGATTGCGTCCTGCTCTGTGCGAGCGGGACTTTTTTTGTCAAAGGAGCAGATTATGACGGAAAATGAAAAGATAATTTATGATGAATCTGCGATAGACCGCGCCATAACGAGAATCTCACACGAGATTATCGAGCGTAACGCCGACGAAAAGGAACTCTGTATTATCGGAATATACCGCAGAGGAATATCAATAGGCTCTCAGATTGCGGAAAACATCGAGAAGTTTTCCGATGTTCGCGTGAATTTCGGAACTCTTGATATTACGCTGTACCGTGACGATTTAACCGCCGTTGTGGATGACCCGGAGGTTAAGAGTCCTAAATTTGATTTTTCTATCGTAGGCAAGAGCGTCGTTTTGGTAGACGATGTAATATATACGGGAAGAACGGCAAGAGCCGCAATGGATGCCCTTTGTTCCGTCGGAAGGCCTGCTAAAATTCAGCTTGCGGTTTTGATTGACCGAGGACACAGGGAGCTTCCCATAAGGGGCGACTATGTGGGAAAAAATGTTCCTACCTCCAGGGATGAAATCATCTGTGTGAAAATTCCCGAATTCGACGGCTGCAAGATGGTTACAATAGCGAAAAAACCGTAATTTAACAGACTGAGTCTGTGAATTATAAATTATAATTATTTTTCGGAGGGAAACTATGAAACTGACGTACAATGTCAACGACAAACCAAAATTCGGACAGCTTATTGTTTTTGCTATCCAACAGCTCCTTGCGATTATGGCGGCAACGCTTGTTGTTCCCGTTATCGTAGGACACAACATGAGCACGGCTGCGGCTCTTTTCGGTGCCGGCGTCGGTACGCTCGTTTATCTGCTTTTTACAGGCTTTAAGAGCCCCGTATTCCTCGGCTCAATGGCTGCGGCATTCGGCGGCGGCGTTTCAATGGCTCTCGGTTATCTCGGACTTTTAATAGGTGCGGTTTGTGCGGGTCTAGTATACGTTCTTATTGCGGCAATAGTTAAATTTGCAGGAGTTCAATGGATTAACAAATTGATGCCTGCGGTTGTTATCGGTACCGTAGTATCAATTATCGGTCTTTCACTTGCGGGCAATGCAATCGGAGACCTCACAAAAACAAACTATACTGTAAGCGACGATCCCTCGGAATATACCGTTTCACAGGTAATAGAAGTAACGCCCGACGGAAAAGAGGAAACAATCGGTACTAACGTTTACGATAAAGACGGAGTAGATGTAACAGGTAATGTTACGGCAACGCAGAATGAAGACGGTACATATTCGGTTGAAAGAAATACCGGTTCGGTATATGTTGCGATAGTATGCGGTCTTATTACACTCGGCGCTACCATGCTTGCTTCCGTATACGGCAAAAAGACAATGAAGCTGATACCCTTCATTATCGGTATTCTCTGCGGTTATCTTGCCGCTACGATATTCTTCTTCATAGGCAAGGCAACAGGCAATGATGCGCTTATGATAATCAACTATGCACCCTTGCAGAATCTCGTAAAGGACGGAGTAAAGCTCAGCACCTTCTTTGCTATCCCCGAATTCACTTTCGTTACGGCGTTCGGCGCATTCAAGGAGCTCAGCGGTTCATATATCGCTACAGTCGCAGTTGCGTATGTTCCCGTAGCGTTCGTAGTATTTGCAGAGCATATAGCAGACCATAAGAACATTTCCTCGATTATTGAAAAGGATTTGCTTGTTGAGCCCGGTTTGCACCGCACACTTTTAGGCGACGGCGTAGGCTCTATGGCAGGTGCGTTCTTCGGCGGATGTCCCAACACGACCTACGGCGAATCAATCGGCTGTGTTGCAATTACCGGAAACGCTTCAATCTACACAATATTGGGCGCCGCAATCGGTGCGATTATCATATCCTTCCTGACGCCCTTCGTAGCTTTTGTAAATTCAATTCCCTCATGCGTTATGGGCGGCGTATGTATGGCGCTTTACGGCTTCATCGCAGTATCGGGTCTTAAGATGATAAAGAACGTTGACCTCGAAGATAACAGAAATCTCTTCACGGTTTCCGTAATCCTCATCTCGGGTATCGGCGGTCTTTCAATATCATTCGGCGGTGTTACAATCACGACAATCGCTTGTGCGCTTATCCTCGGTATAATCACAAATCTTATTCTGAATTGCAAAAAAGGCAATAAGAAAAACGACGAAAAATAATTATTAAATACATAAAATTAAGCCGCAGCTTAAGCTGCGGCTTAATTTTATTATATACCGACATGGACTTGTTTAGGTAAAATCACCACTCAAACCGTGTAAGCCGTCCTTCTGTTTGCAATCCTTCGAAATTTCGCTGACGGAGAACCTCAAAGGCGGCAACTGCAGCGGTATTTGACAGATTTAAGCTTCTCAGATTTTCCCTCATTGGCAAACGAACGCATTTTTCCGGATTGTCGTGCAGTAAAGCTTCCGGCAAGCCCTTTGTCTCCTTTCCGAAAACGAGAAATACTCTTTTAGGGTATTTCACCTCAGAGTAGCAGTTTTTCGCCTTTGTAGTGAAGAAGAACAGATTCTCGTTTTCGGTTTTTTTAAGAAAATCTTCAAGAGACGGATAATACGTAATATCGAGCTGATGCCAGTAATCAAGACCGGCTCTTTTCAGCTTTTTGTCGTCAACCGTAAATCCCATAGGCTCAACCAGATGCAGAGAGGCGCCGATGGCGGCGCAGGTTCTTGCAATATTTCCGGTGTTTTGAGGTATTTCCGGCTCGATTAAAGCAATATTTATGTTATTCATTTTTCAGACCTTCCTTTTATCCCATGTATTATATCATTTTTTTGGGCATTTTTCAATATTTACAAAAAAATGATTTACTTTTTTTCCTATTCGTAGTATAATTAATTATTATTCAAAAGAATAATCCAGAAAGGAACTGACTTACAGTGGGAATATTCAATTCAATTTTCGGTTCATACAGCGAAAGACAGGTGGCTAAATTAAAGCCGACTGTAGAAAAGATTGAAGCAATGGCACAGAAATATGCCGATATGACCGATAAAGAATTAAAGGAGCAGACGGAGTTATTCCGTGAAAGATATAAAAACGGCGAAACGCTTGATTCGTTGCTTCCCGAGGCGTTTGCTACTGTTCGCGAGGCTTGTACAAGGGTTTTGGGCAAGCGCCCTTTTAAGGTTCAGCTCATGGGCGGTATGGTTCTTCATCAGGGAAGAATCGCCGAAATGAAAACAGGTGAAGGCAAAACAATAGTTGCAACTATGCCTGCCTATTTAAATGCGCTGACCGGCGAGGGTGTTCATATTGTTACCGTTAACGAATATCTTGCAAGACTCGGCGCCGAGGAAATGGGAAGAGTGTATGAATTTCTCGGTATGACAACGGGCGTCGTGTGTCACGATCAGTCAAGGGAGGAGAAGCAGAAGGCGTATAATTGCGACATCACATACGGCACAAATAACGAAATGGGCTTCGACTACCTTCGTGACAATATGGTAATTTACAAAGAAAACCGCCTTCAAAGAGGTCATGTTTTCGGTATTGTAGACGAGGTTGACTCAATTTTAATCGATGAAGCGAGAACTCCGCTTATTATTTCGGGCGAGGGCGAAAAGTCCACCGATATGTACGATAAGACAGAAGAGCTTGTTTCAAAAATGAGAGAATACCGTATCAAAGAGGTTGATACAAAGCACGACACAGACGACATTGACGCAGACTATATTGTTGACGAAAAGGCGAAGTCAACGATGCTGACTGCAAAGGGCGTTGAAAAGGCGGAAAGATTTTTCGGCATAGAGAACCTGTCCGATCCCGAGAATTCCTTAATCAACCACCATATCAATCAGGCAATCCGTGCTCACGGAATCATGCACCGCGACGACGACTATGTTGTTAAGGACGGTCAGGTTTTGATTGTGGATTCCTTTACGGGCAGAATCATGCTCGGCAGACGCTACTCCGACGGTCTGCATCAGGCAATCGAGGCCAAGGAGCATGTTAAGATAGAGAAGGAAAATCAGACTCTTGCGACTATTACATTTCAAAATTATTTCCGTCTGTATAAAAAGCTCTCCGGTATGACCGGTACTGCGCTTACCGAAGAAAACGAATTTCGTGAAATTTATAATCTTGACGTTGTAGAAATTCCTACAAATAAGCCGATGATAAGAAAAGACCATCACGATGCGGTTTATAAGACCAGAGCCGGTAAGTACCGAGCCATTGTTGCACAGGTTAAGGCATGTCACGAAAAGGGACAGCCGGTTTTGGTGGGTACCGTCTCTGTAGATAAATCGGAAGAGATTTCTCATATGCTGAAATTGGAGGGCATTCCTCACAATGTTTTGAACGCAAAGCATCACGAAAAGGAAGCGGAAATAGTGGCGCAGGCGGGCAGAGTCGGCAGTGTAACCATCTCAACCAATATGGCGGGACGAGGCACCGATATTATGCTCGGCGGAAACCCTGAATTTATGGCAAAGCAGGAAATGAAGAAGCAGGGCTACGAGGAAGATGTAATCGGTCTTGCCGTAGGTTCCTCGACAGACGTTTCCGAAGAGATTCTTGCCGCAAGAGACGTATATAAAGAGCTTTTCAATAAGTATAAGGAAGAAATTGCCCCATTGGCAAAGCAGGTTTGCGACGCCGGCGGTTTGTTCATTGTAGGTACTGAAAGACATGAAAGCCGCCGTATCGACAATCAGCTTCGCGGCCGTTCGGGCCGTCAGGGCGATCCCGGCGAATCGAGATTTTTCCTGTCGCTTCAGGATGATTTAATGAGACTGTTCGGAAGTGAAAGAATATTGGGACTTGTTGACAGGCTCGGACTTCCCGAAGATCAACCTATTGAAGCGAAAATATTATCCAATTCAATAGAAAATGCGCAGAAACAGCTTGAGGGCAACAACTTCCAGAGAAGAAAGAATGTCCTTGAATACGATGACGTAATGAATCAGCAGAGAAAGCTCATCTATCAACAGCGAGATGAGGTTCTTGACGGTGCGGATTTGCAGCCGAAGATAGAGTCCATGATTCGCGACGTCGTAACGAGCAAGGTTGACGAATGCGCCCCCAATCCCGAGGATGAGGAGGGAAGGTGGGAGCTTGAAGGAGTCGCCGCCGCATTTGCGGGACTTCTTTGTACAAGAGAAGAGCTTGACCTGGACGAGAACAGGGACGCAAGCTATGACCCTCAGCCGCTCAAGGATATGCTTCTTGAAAGGGCGGAAAAGCTCTATGCGTCGAAGGACGAATTGTTCGGCGGTGAGCAAATGCGTGAAATCGAGAGAGTCATTCTTTTGCGAAACGTTGACCGAAACTGGATTGAGCATCTTGACGCAATGGACGATTTAAAGGACAGTATCGGACTTCAGGCGTATGCTCAGCGAAATCCGATTACCGAGTACAGAATTTGCGGCGGCGATATGTTTGACGAAATGATTGACACAATCAAAACCGAAACAGTTCGTCAGATTTTGTCCGTAATGCCAAAGCCTCAAACAGAAATCAAGCGTGAAACCGTAGCAAAGGTTACTAATGAAGGCTTTGTTGGAACGGGCGGCGACGGCTCGACAAAGAAAAAGCCCGTTGTAAAGAAATCCTCCGAGAAGGTCGGAAGAAACGACCCGTGTCCCTGCGGAAGCGGTAAAAAGTACAAAAAGTGCTGCGGATTGAATTCCAATAACGATAATTTATAACTGCGGTTATTCTGAGTAGATATTTCAAAGCTGTCTTATCGGCATTACATTTATTATTTGAGGTGCTTTAAGGCTTTCGGCTGATATTTGATTTAATAGTTAAACAAGTATTACTGTTACGGCACTGCAAACGGTGCTGATAATATCCGGAATCATATGAACATTTGTCAATGATGTGAGACCGAGAAATTGAAAAAAGAGTTCAATAAAGCGTGTCGGGAGCGAAAGAGAGAGGGGCGAAGACCGAGGAGCCGATTTCGGTATTTACCGTCAGCGAAAGGAATATGACAGGCGCATTTTGGGATTATCTGAAGAATGAATTTTTTTAGATTTTGCATTTCAACTGCTTACAGCAAAAGAATATACAGATTACCGTTTACTATGTTTAACGGTTTCCGTTTTAGTCTTTTGCAAGGAGACCTTAGCTTTAAAATCAACGGAACATTCAAGCTATGCGAAGGGACTGTGCCGGAGCAGGCATATACCTGCTAAACGGATTATTAAAGGAGTGACGATGTGCTGAAAAGAATATTACCAATGCTGCTTGCTATGATTTTTGTTCTTGCCGGGTGCGGGGAATCGGATGACGGGCTTCAAGACTATATATATGAAAACATCTCAATGTCCGAAGGAATTGACAGAATGAAGTCGGATAAGGATTATATTCTGTTAGATGTTCGCAGAGCCGATGAATTTGAAGCAGGACACATTCCGGGTGCGGTTAATATTCCGAATGAAGAAATCGGAACAGAGGAAATCCCGTCCTTGCCCGATAAAGCGAAAACAATTTATATTTATTGCCGCAGCGGAAACCGAAGCCGTCAGGCGGCGGATAAGCTTTTGGCATTGGGGTATACGAACATAATCGAATTCGGCGGTATTATCGACTATACAGGCGAGCTCGAATACGGAAAATAAATTAAATAAACAGAATGCAAAATAATAAAGCGGTATGTCAAATCCGCTTCAATGTCTGTGACGGGCTCATAAACGCTTAAAATATAGAAAAGCCGGGACTTTTGTGAGCTTGCTTACAATTTCTGTCCTGCGCCGGTGAGAATTACAAGCGCATATGTACGGGGCGTCGCTGAACCGTACAGCCTTTAGGCTTACACGGTGGCGTAAAATTGCCTGTATTTCGTCTTTGCGATTTTGCATATAATTCAGTAGGAGGCTGCTCATAATCCGAGCGGCCTCCTACCGGTTTTTATTTCAATATTGATACGGCGTCGCTTATTGTTTTTTCCAAAGCCTCTTTGCCGTACTTATCAACCTCGGCTTTATTCTTTTCGCCGTGTGTAAGGCAGCCTGCGCCGCCGATACATCCGCCGACGCACGCCATTCCCTCAATAAAGTTTGCGTCGAGCACATTTTTACTTTTTTTCATAAGCGC
Source organism: Clostridia bacterium (assembly GCA_029007295.1). GTDB lineage: Bacteria > Bacillota > Clostridia > Oscillospirales > CAG-272 > SUG1201. Next base: position 25,478 of record JAQXHN010000017.1, read on the forward strand.
CAAGCGGCATTCCTCAATTCCGTTGCAAGCAACCGCTTTAAGCTCGAAATCGATATTTTGCTCCTTCAAGCCTTCCGAAACAGCATCTGACAAACCGCCGGAGCGGGCAAATATTCTTCCGAAATAGGATGCGTTATCCAATACATCCTCGTCAAGCGAGGTAATATCAACGTCCTTGCTGTCGAAAAGCGCCTGCAGCTCTTCAAATGTTATTACCGCATCAATATACGGCTTAACACTATCAAGCTGTGCTTCGGCCTTTTTTGCGGTACACGGGCCGATAAATACCGTCTTTGCCTTCTCATCCCGTGTTTTAATAAACCTTGCCAACGTCGCCATAGGCGAAAGGTTATGTGAAACAAGGGGAATAAGCTCGGGAAATGCGGATTTGATATACTGAACAAAGGCAGGACAGCAGGAGCTCGTCAAAAAGCCTTTTTCGGCAAGCTCCTTCGACTCCTTTTCTGCAACCATATCCGCACCGAGCGCCGCTTCAATTACCGTGAAAAAGCCGAGCTCTTTCAGCCCCGTTATAACTTGACCGAGTTTTGCATAGGTAAACTGACTGGATATCGAAGGTGCGACAAGCGCATAAATCTTATACTCGTTATTATTTTTGCTTTTTTTGATAAGATCAATTACGTTCAACAAATACGATTTATCCATAATCGCACCGAAAGGACACTGATATACGCAGGCTCCGCATTGGATACACTTATTATTATCTATCGCCGCCGCATTATCATTATTGATAGAAATCGCTTTAACCTTACAAGCTATCTGGCAGGGACGTTTACGGTTAACAATTGCGGAATACGGACATACCTTTGCACATTGACCGCACTCAACGCATTTGGTTTTATCGATATGAGCAACGTGATTATGATCAAAGGATATAGCTCCCCGTTTACATACGTCCTCACACCTATGCGCAAGGCATCCGCGGCAGGAATCGGTCACCTCGTAACCGGCGGCCGGACATTCATCGCAGGCAATATCAATAACCTCAATTATATTGGGGTTGTCCTTGTTTCCTCCCATTGCGATTTTCACACGCTCTCCTAAAATCGCGCGCTCTTTATAAACACAGCAACGCATGGTAGGTGTTTTTCCGGGCACTATCATCTGCGGAATATCCATTACATTCTGAAGGAGAGTATCATTCCAAGCCTGACGTGCGACCTCGCGAAGAACCTTATATTTCAGGTATTGCACCTTTGTGTCGAATTTTCTGACTCCCATATATATTTCCTCAAAAATAACTAACTTTTATACGCTTTCCCATTTGCTTCAGGCATTTGGATAATTCCTCGACCAGGTTCATTTTGATATTGAAGGTAATCGGTAAATCGGGGTTCTGGTGCGCTGGATTTACCGCCCTTCCGACGTAGAAGTTTATATCCGTTGCCTCTTCGAAAAGAAGGCGACAAATGAGCGACGCTCCGTCGCGCTGAAAACTCCATTTTTCATATAGCTCGTTTTTGCCGAGAACATCCTTGGCATATTCAATCACCTTGTTTATGGTAATAACTCCTTCCGTGACAAGGTCCACACCCTCAATTTCAGCGATGGGGGGAACGTCGCCCCTTTCGAAAGTAAGACTTGCTTTTACAGGTTTGCCGAGATACTTCGCCGCAATGGAGGACGTGGTTCCTCCGCAAATAATGTGCTTTCCTTCTTTTGAGAAAAAGAGCGACATCATTCGGTTACAGTCATCACGGTTACGGGGCGGACCGAACAAAATATTCATCGGCTCGCGTTTGCGTACCTTTACAACGCAAGCGGTTGTGTCGTCGCCCGGATGATATCCGTATTCTTTATTGCATTGGTCTACAAGCATTGTGGCAAGAGTCTTTGCGGTATATCCTGCCGATATCATCGTTTGCATAAAATCGGCGATATCTTCCGTTTTCCATCCGAAATTAAACGCAAGACCGATGCCTGCGTGAGGACATCCGTCGCTCATTGCCACCATACAGTCATCCTCCTGTAGCTTGATTACGGATTTCAACACCTTTTTGCCGTCGATATTAAGTTCGGTCGTCGGATAATCGTACACCTGGAAATTTCGTAAAAAAATCACCTTGGGGTTGTCGTACTGAATAATCTCGACCGTTCTGTTTTCAATGATATGCAGAATCGTAAATGTAGAATAAGCAACTCCTCTTACCGAACAGATAGGCAGGGTTGCGGCAATTGTGGAAGTGCAGTCCTCAAGCTTCAAACCCTCTGCCATCATCGTGGAAATTATTTTTGACGTTAACGTCGAAAGGATGCTCGCTTTGACTCCGCTTCCCAGTCCGTCCGCCAAAACGATAACAAGCGAATTTTCGCCCTGGTTTACGATATCCACGTGGTCGCCGCATAGCTGTTCTCCTTCGTGATTTATACTTTTCCAACCGATATCGGCGCACAGATTATTCATTTCCTATCGACTCCTTTAGCTTTGTCAGAGCGATTTTTGTTTCTGCGGCGGTTTCACCCAGAAGCGAAGCGATTTCCTGCACGATTCTCATCTGACGGTCAACCACGTTATCTGCTATTTCTACGGTCTGACGGCTGATGCTTTCCTTTTTCTCCCGTTGAGTTTCTTCTTCGGTAACGTCACGGAAAATTCCGAGAATCAGACGGTATTCCTTATCATAAACGATGGTTTTATCAACATATCTCTCATATTCGGCAAGATATTCGCGCTTATCACGCACAGCTTTTCCCGTGGACAGAACACTGATAAAATCTGCCGGGTCAAGAACTCGTACGACATGATCGCCCAAAATATCGCTTGGATTACGTAGATTAAGAATCTTTAATGCCGCTTGGTTTACCTGCTGTACTTCCAATTTTTCGTTTAAAACCAAAAGTCCGTTCGGCGTGTTTCGGGCGATGGTGTCGGAGAAGTTTTCCGCCTTATCCTTCAAAAACGGTAGACACATTGAAATTTCCGCTTTTCCTTGCAAAATGGCAATTGCTTTTTCACGGCAGGTATCGTATCCGCAAGAGCCGCAGTTCAATTCATCCTCCGGCTTCATTTTTCCCATTTGATGAAGCGTTTCCGTAATTTCATACTCGTCGGGTACCTTAGCACGGCGATCAATTATTTCAAAGTGCTTTTCCAGTTCGCCGCCGGTAGGCTGCGAAACCTCAAAATCCGATTTGCCGGCATAATCCGATACGGACAGGTAGTCCTTTACGGGCGAACGGTGGAATTTTTCCATAACCGGACCGCCGATACAGCTGCCCGTGCATGCCGACATTTCAATAAAACAGTTGTGAACGTTACCGGCTTCGATATCTTTGAGTGCGGCAATACAGTTTTCAACGCCGTCGATTGCGATATAGTCGTATTTGGGATTATCCAATTTCATGGTTTTCAGGATGCCGCCGACAGTCGGGAAAAATCTTGCGCGACTTTTTTCGTTCGGTTCTTTTTTCTTTTCCAAAACTATTTTTTCGGCCTTTAACCAAGCGGTCAGCTCATCAAAAGTCAGAACGGCGTCAACTATGCCCTCATAATGTTGCGCTTCATCCTTTTTGGCAACGCACGGACCGATAAAAACGGTTTTAGCATTCGGAATTCGCTTTTTAATATCCGTACAGTGCGCCTGCATCGGGGACAAAACATCTGCCAAGTACTCAAGCAAGGCAGGATAGTATTTTTGAATCAGCAAATTGACCGAATGGCAACAGGACGAAATAATAACATCGCTTTTTTCGTTTCGAATTAAATTATCGTATTCGTTTTTGACAAGGGTTGCACCGATTGCTGTTTCCTCAACATCGTAGAAGCCAAGCTTTTTAAGAGCGTCGCGCATACCTTCAATGCCCACGCCGTCGTAGTTGGCAACGAACGAGGGCGCCAAGCTTACAACGACCGGGTCGTTGCTTTGAAGCAATACCTTAGCCTTTTCTGTTTCGTCAACTATCTGCTTTGCATCCTGCGGACAAACCACAAAGCATTGACCGCATAAAATACATTCGTTACCTATAATGTACGCCTGGTTGCCCGAAAATCTAATGGATTTAACGGGACAATGGCGAATACATTTATAACAGTTTTTACAATTTGATTTTTTAAGAGTAAGACATTCCATTAAATTCCGCCCTTTCCTTTTCAAGCGCTTTCATTACAGTGCCGTCAAAGAATTCCGTAAACGATTCCGGAGTTACGCCGGTAAAAACTTCGTCATTTACCGTTACGGTAACGCCGACTCGATTACACTGACCGGTGCAAAAGCTGCCGGCCAATGTAATATCGCTGTCAAGCTTGCGCTTTGCAACTGTTTCTTGGAATAATTCAACTATTTTTTCGGACCCCTTTAAATGGCAAGACGAGCCTACACATATCTGAATTATCATCTTATTTTACCTTTGCCAAAACTGCGGTATCAAAGAATTCGGTAACATTGTCGGGAGAAACGGAATAGAAGTCGTTATCAACCGTTACACATACACCCTGTTGGCATTTGCCCATACAGAAGGTGCCGGAAAGCTCGACCTTATCGTCGACATTGTTGTTTTTGATGAGATATTGAAGCTGCTCAACAACCTGTCTGGAGCCTTTGATATGGCAGGAGGAGCCGATACATACTGTAATTTTCATGATACTTTCTCCTTATTTGTATTTTTCAGCTTATTCGTAATCTACAACGTCAACCCACGAGAGCAGGAATTCACGTTCTTTTTCGTTACCCTTTACGGACTGGGAAGCGGCAACTATCGGCATCCATTTCTGAACATACTGTTTTGCGGTATTGCTTTTTTCGCAGAAAAGCTCAAGATACTTTTTAGCGCCGTCAATGTCGCCGTTTAACCAGAATAACAGATAAGTTCTCGCAACGTCTGCAGAGGCATTGCCCTGCGTTGCGTGTGACCAGTCGATGATATACGGGGTGCCGTCTTCGGCAATGATGATGTTGGACGGGTTAAAGTCGCCGTGGCAGACCTTATTATGCTTGGGCATGCCGTCCAAACGTGTATGCAGGTCATAGCGGGTCGTGGCGTCAAGCTCGGCTGCGCTGATTTTTCTGTTCATCTTATCTTTCAGCTTGTTAAGAAGAGGACAGGTTTTTGAGTGCACCAAAATTTGAAGATTAACGAGCATTTCAAGATATTCATCCTTCTTTTCAGGGTTTTCCTGCATCAACTGCGCTAATGTCTTGCCTTTGATATACTCGGAAACGATCGCCCACTTTCCGTTAATTTTCGTAACCTCGAGAATTTTCGGAATATTGAGTCCGGTTTCTTCAATTCTTGCCTGATTCAAAGCCTCGTTCAAAACATCTGCTTTGGAATAGTCTTCATTGAAGACCTTAATGCATTTATCACCGTCGCGGTAGATAGTTTTTGCGTTCCTTACCGATATAACTCTGTCAAGTTCCATTGTGCTTTCCTCCTTAGCTTTTCTTTAAACCGTTCTTTGAACGGCGGTAAGCCTGCTTGAAATTATGTTCATCGTCGGCGTTAATGCTTTCAACGGAAACAGGCATAGCTTTTTCCGTAAAATGTTTTTCGCCGTAGTAAGCATTCAGATACATCTGCTTTATCTCGCTCATCAGCGGATAACGGGGATTTGCGCCGGTGCACTGGTCGTCGAACGCCTGTTCTACCATATCGTCAAGTCTGTCAAGGAAGTTTTGCTCATCGGCAACGTAATCCTTAATTGCAGGCTTGATGCCGACTCTCTCTTTAAGATCTTTTATCGCCTTAATCAGATTTTCAAGCTTTTCCTCGTCTGTCTTGCCGCCCAGATTAAGTGCGTCGGCAATCTCTGCATATCTTGCAAGCGTGTGCGGATGGTCATACTGAGAGAACGTGCCCATTTTTACCGGAGCTTCGGATGAGTTAAAGCGAATTACTTCCTCAATCATCAGCGCATTGGCTACGCCGTGCGGAATGTGATGGAACGCACCGAGCTTGTGTGCCATTGAGTGGCAGACGCCGAGAAATGCATTTGCAAAAGCCATACCCGCCATGGTTGCGGCGTTCGCCATCTTTTCACGGGCTTCCACATCGTTCTGACCGTTATCGTATGCGCGGGGCAGATAAGTGAAAATCATTTGCAAAGCCTGCTTTGCAAGTCCGTCGGTGTAGTCTGTCGCCATGACGGAAGCGTAGGCCTCGAGCGCATGGGTAACGGCGTCAATACCGGATGCTGCAGTCAACCCCTTGGGCGCTGACATGTGTAAATCAGTGTCGATTATCGCCATGTTGGGGAGTAGCTCATAGTCCGCAAGCGGATATTTCACACCGCTTTTTTCATCGGTAATAACGGCGAAGGGAGTGACCTCGGAGCCGGTGCCCGCAGAGGTGGGTATTGCAATGAAATATGCCTTTTCGCCCATCTTCGGGAAGGTGTAAACACGCTTGCGGATGTCGAGGAAGCGCATTGCCATGTCCATGAAATCAGCTTCGGGATGCTCGTAAAGCACCCACATAATCTTACCGGCGTCCATTGCAGAGCCGCCGCCTAATGCGATAATCGTATCAGGCTTGAATGCTTTCATTTGCTCAGCGCCTGCCTTAGCGCAAGCAAGCGTCGGATCCGGCGCTACATCGAAGAAGCAGGTATGCGCTATACCCATTTCATCGAGCTTATCTTCAATTTGCCTTGTGTATCCGTTGTTATAAAGGAAGCTGTCGGTAACGATAAACGCACGCTTTTTGCCCATAACATTTTTCAGCTCATCAAGGGCAACCGGCAAGCATCCTTTCTTGATATATACCTTTTGAGGTGCTCTGAACCACAACATATTTTCCCTTCTTTCAGCAACTGTTTTGATATTAATAAGGTGCTTTACACCGACGTTTTCGGAAACGGAATTGCCGCCCCAAGAGCCACAGCCCAGGGTAAGCGACGGCTCGAGCTTGAAGTTGTACAGATCGCCGATACCGCCGTGAGAAGAAGGCGTGTTGACGAGAATGCGACAGGTTTTCATGCGTGCGGCAAACTCATCAAGCTTTGCCCTCTCGGTTGCGGCATTCAGATAAATCGAGGAAGTATGACCGTAACCGCCGTCTGCAATAAGCTTCGTCGCCTTTTCAAAGGCGTCCTGAATGTCCTGCGCCTTATACATTGCAAGAACGGGAGAAAGCTTCTCGTGTGCAAACTCCTCGGATAAATCCGTGCTTTCGACTTCTCCAATAAGGATTTTTGAACCTTCGGGAACCTTCACTCCTGCCAGTTCTGCGATTTTTGCGGCGCTCTGACCGACTATTTTAGCGTTCAGCGCACCGTTAATTATAATGGTCTTGCGTACCTTTTCGATTTCGTCATCGTTGAGAAAGAAGCATCCGCGTGCGGCAAATTCGGCTTTTACTGCGTCATATACGTTTTTGTGAACAATGACGGACTGCTCGGAAGCGCAGATCATACCGTTATCAAACGTCTTGGAATGAATGATTGAGCTGACCGCAAGGACAATGTCCGCCGTATCGTCAATGATTGCAGGAGTATTGCCTGCGCCGACGCCGAGAGCGGGTTTGCCGCTTGAATAAGCGGCTTTTACCATTCCGGGGCCTCCGGTGGCAAGAATAATGTCGGATTCTTTCATAAGAAGGTTTGTCATATCAAGACTGGGAACGTCTATCCACTCGATAATACCTTCGGGAGCGCCTGCGGCAACAGCGGCGTCAAGCACCAGCTTTGCGGCGGCAATCGTTGACTGTTTAGCTCTCGGATGAGGGCTTATGATAATCGCATTACGTGTTTTCAGGGCAAGCAGGCACTTGAAAATTGCCGTAGATGTCGGGTTGGTTGTCGGGATAACTGCCGCAATAACACCGATAGGCTCGGCGATTTTCTTTATGCCGAACGCCTTATCCTCTTCAATCACACCGCAGGTTTTTGTGTTTTTGTAAGCATTGTAAATATATTCGGCGGCATAGTTGTTTTTGATGACCTTGTCTTCAACAACGCCCATTCCCGTTTCCTCAACTGCCATTTTTGCGAGGGGGATGCGTTCCTTGTTTGCCGCAAGCGCGGCAGATTTGAAAATCTCGTCTACCTGCTCCTGAGTAAATTTTGCAAACTCGATTTGAGCCGCTTTTACTTTAGCAATAGCCTCTTCAAGCGTTTCTACGCTGTCGATTAATTTTCTTTCCATTTTTATCCTCCTGATTTTGCTTGTAAAAATGATTGTTCAAATGTCTAACTTTGTTATTATTTTAACAAACTTATGCTTCGCTGACAATTCTTAAAACAGATAATCGGTGTTATCAATACAGATAATGTCAGTATAAAACAAAAAGCGCCCCTTGCAGGAAAAACGAACGGCAACGGGTGCATTCCGCATTGAGCATAAAAAGGATTACGGTGACGGTAGAGATATATAAAGACTCGCTTGTTGCGCTTCAAAAGAAAAAAGGCTTAGCCGAGAAAAATGCAAGGCTGTTGGAAAGCAATAAAATATCGCTTGTAAAGAGTGCATTACAGAAAAACAGATATTATTACGATAAAAACACCGTTAATTTTGCTGAATTAATCGGCGGATACGTAGATAAAGATTATTTTATTCCTGTAAGCTTCGGCGTTAAATTATCAAATACAAACGGTAATAGCCTTTATATAATGATAGGAGGAGAGAAAATAAAAAAGCCAAGGTCATGAAATCAGGTAACCACAACAATAATACGTTGTATTTGCCTGACTCTCGCTTGGCAGAAGTAAGTGTAGCACAAATTTTATCAAATGTCAATACCACTGATATAATAAAATATGTTCCGGACGGATTTCTCAATGATGAGAAGAAAAAAATTAAGTACGAGGCTATTGCGAATACAGCTATATATAAAATAAAAAGAACGACAATAAATATAAAAGCTTTGTAGAATCCGGAAAAATGTCATCGGCGCTACTGATGAGGAGAGCTATCTTGTCATGAGAAACACATACCGGGATTATTTTATTACAAAGCACGGCGCCGAAACATACAATATGCTCATTCAGGATACTAAAGACAAATACGGCGATGTATCAACGGACTATGCCGAGGAAGAGGTTGTGTGCGATTCTCTTGTTGCGCTCCAAAAGAAAAAAGGCTTTGCCGAGGATATGGCAAAGACACTGTATGAGAACGGATATTCAAAGAATAAAATCAAGAAGTTTTTCCGTACCGTTGCGGACTTCTTCCGCAAAATGGCGGATATGGTGCGTTCGCTGTTCGATGATTCGACGGTAACACAGGCGGGAGTATATGCGGAGCGTGATGCCGCATTTCTTGACAAGCTGTCGGATAGCTTCTTTGCCGGAATGCGCAAGGTTGCCGAATACAACTTTGAGGGCGTTGACGGTGAGACGAGGTTAATGAAGAATCCAAAAATATATAATCCTGAAACATCTTCTCTCAAGGAACAAATAATACATGCTTCGGATATATTAGAGAAACTTCCTTTATCCGGAAGCGTAAGGTCATATAATTTCAACAGAGAGGATGCGATTAAAAGAACTATAAAGATTCTTGAAACTACTAACTATAGATTATTTCATAATGAAATAGGCAATATTCTACTTGATGAAAATAGGATAAGAAAAGCAGCTTCTTATGTTAAGTCGAATTCAAATGTTATTGCTATGGAACTTGTTCCAAATGTTATTAAAAACGGAATAATAATCGGAAAACATCTAAATCATAAAAATAACGGTTTTATGACCTATACAATAGGCGGTCGTGTTGAAGTAAACGGAGTGTCGGGAAATATGGGCGTTGTTATAAAAAAGACCACAGATTATATGTATAGCTCATATAAAGTAATATTTCCGAATGGCGAAGAAATTAAAATAAGTGAAGAGCCAGGGCACGATGATTTGATTGAAAAAAACAATCAAGGTTCATCCACTAAACTCTCCACTAACACTATTATACCCGAAAATTCAAATTTGTCAACAGAAAATAAGAAAAAATGCTCCCTGAGGAACAAGCGGAGCTTGACAGGCTGTCGGATAGCTTCTTTGCCGGAATGCGCAAGGTTGCCGAATACAACTTTGAGGGCGTTGACGGTGAGACGAGGAAGATGCTGTCGGAAACTAAAGAAATCGGACTTACAGAAAGTGAAATTAATAAAATATCAGTAACAGTAGATAAAAGTATAAAAAATAAAGGTCATATAGAAATTGCATATAATCAACAAAAAATTAAAAAAGTGTCAAAACAACTTCAAGAAATAGTTTTGTCTGCATCAAACGGATTGATAAACATAGGTGAAAAATATGTTGCAATAAATGCTTCGGATTTGTATCATGAATATATTAGACACTCAAATTCAAAGGTTGAATCAGATAGAGGACAAATTGCAATTACTCCTGATGATATAAAATATGCAATTAAATCGATATTTAATCCTGACTATGTTGAAGCTTTATTTACAAGTAAAAATAATCCTACACAACGACAAAGTTTTGTATATGCAAAAAAAGATAAAGAAGGATATGTCATTGCAGTTGAGGTAGTTGGTGGAAACTCAAATCCGAATATTACTCCGGCAATGATAATTAAGTTCACTAAAGAAAAATGGGAGTCATTTATTCAATCCAATAATTCCTTAGGAGAAATTCTATATGAAAACGACATAGCAAAGAAAAATTCATTAGATATTGTCGCAAACAAAAAGTACCGTGTTATTGCGGCGAAGTCTATCTTGAATAAGACTACTTCTAACTCCGCATTCTCCACGGTACATACCAATAATAATACATTTAATTCCGATTTGTCAACAGAAAATGATAAAAAATATTTGGAAGCCGTGAAAAACGGTGATATGGCAACTGCTCAGGCAATGGTTGAGCAGGCGGCACGGGAAAAAGAAGCGGAGCAAGCAATACAAGGCTTGCTCCGATGTGTCAACAGTCGGTGAAATCTGCGCTCTTATGTAATTAATGCAGTTGGTTCAACATGAAATTTTCACAACCTCGCATAAGCCGAGCTTTCTGTTTTTTTCGGCATACAGTTCTTTTGACAGACAGGTCAAAAGTTTACAAAATCAAAGTCGGAAAAATCGCACTCCATGTTTTCTACCTTGATAAATTCCTTGAGACAGCGTATCAAATCGCACATGCCCACTCTGCTTTCTTCCATAAATTCGTTTTGACCGTCAAAGCTGCCTTCATAACTATCACAGCTAATCGGATAACTGTCGGAAAATACACTCGGATCAATATAGCCGGTTGCGCTCCTCAAGCTTTCGCCGGTATCTCTGAAATACTTTGAAGACAGGTACTCGTATTTTCCGTTATATCCGCCCCTCATGCGGAGATAAAAGTTAATGCTGTAGGTGTCGCTGAGCGGGCAATGAAGACAAAACTCCACCATATCGCTGTCGGCCCAATATGAAATTGAAAAATATTCGTTATCATATCCGCCGTAATATGAAGCGGGTTGCTGGTATATAGAGTAATCGCCGTTTAAACTGCCTATATTAATTGCAAAATTCTTGCAATATGAAAACAAATCAAGCTGTTCATATTCGGGAGCGCTTGTTTCACTTTCAACGCTTATTTCACTGTCAACACTTGTTTTGTTATCAACGCTTGTTTCGCTGTCGGCATTCGGTTTGCTGTCGGCACCGGAATTATTGCTGTTACTGTTAACATTTTCGGAAGCCGTTTCTTTTGATTCATCGGTTATAGAAGGATTTTCCGACTGAACAACAGAATCGCTTGCGGGCTTATCCGAATCGGATGTTTTTTTATCGTTGCCGCTTAAAATAACAATCAATATTACGGCAACGATAACAACAGCAAGTGAAATAATAACTGTAAGAATCAGTCCTGTTTTTCTTTTTTTCTTCGGTGCCTTATTCACAGGAGCAGTATCCTGTGAAGCATTTGTACCGTCGGAACTTCTTAAAAGCATATCCGAAGAAATATTAAAAATATTTGCCAGAGCAATAATATTCTCGATTGTAGGCTGTGTTTGTCCTGTTTCCCATAGACTGATACTTTGTCTTGAAACACCAAGCTTTTCAGCTAACTCATCCTGAGACATGTTGCTTTTTTTTCTGTAATTTTTGATATTGTCCGATAACATTTTTCCACTTCCTTAAAATTTAATTCCTGAATTATGAAATATGATACCATAATCACCGGTTGAATGCAACAAAATTCACTTTGCATTTTGTCAAGTAACGCTTGCATTTTTACAAAATCGCACGTTCAGAGCTACTAAAATGGTTGTTGCCCTGCGATACTGCCTCTTGAATGAGTTCATTTTTCCCGGCGAGATATTCCGCAAATGCAGTTACATCGCGGATATATTTTTCTATGTTGTTTTGAGACTTTTCCTCCGTTATCAAATGCTTTTCAAATCGTAAATTGACAGAACAATGACAGCACAGAGCGAATAACTACGTACTCCTACAAACAAAGGCTATTTAACAGCTTTTAAGAAAACAAAAAATCCGAACCCTTTACCGATGGATATCCGAACCCTTCGACCTTTCGTGAAAAGGTTCAAAGGGTGTGCATCTTTTCATGATATGTTTTTAATCATGGTGTGCATTTTCATATGCTCTTCGTACATCCCCCGGCAATCCGTTAGGAATCAAACTCTGCACTTGATCTTCACTGCCATCCCGCATTGCCTGCTCATAGTACCAGCACTTGAATTTCAGCATATCCAACACTTTATTCATGTGGATAAGCTCTGCCTCAAGTCTCTTCCTTTGCTTTTCAAGGAGTGCTTTT
>JAQXHN010000018.1 GCA_029007295.1 Clostridia bacterium
GATAGACACTTTTTTCAGCAGAATGTGTCTATTTTATAGCTTGACGGCTGAGCAATGCCGAATACCGCATTCGTTTCGGTTTTTCAAAGCCGAAAACCCGCTTGAAAAAGGAAAACGGTGCAGCCCTCACGGGCTTACACCGTACCGTAAAGCATCCGTCCCTTAGATTACAACAGTAAGGGCGTCTTTTAAAAGCAGAGCAAGACCGAAGCCTTGCCCTTTATCGTTTAATTCTTTTCGGTTTATTCCGCCTTCTTGTTCTCAAGATATGAATTAAGACTATCTACAAGCTTGTCGGCGTCCGTACCGTGAACGGCACATGCGTCGGCAATGCTCTCGCCCCTGGACGCCGGGCATCCGAGGCAGTGCATACCTATAGCAAAGAAGAAATCGGCGGTTCCTGCATCGAAATCGAGCACGTCTCCGATAATTGATTCCTTTGTGACCTTCATTTATCTATCCTCCGTTAACATTTATTGTGTTCAGCTCACACAATCATTATACATTACGGTTAAACGGTTGTCAATAAGGAATCTGTCTTTTTCTTTTTATAATCCGACGGAGTAACTCCCATACGCTTTTTAAAAATTCTGTTAAAGTGGTCTGTGTTCTGAAAGCCGGCAATTTCCGCAATTCGGTTAATCTTCATCTCCGAATTTAAAAGCAAGGAACGGCAAACGTCAAATCTTGTTTCCCGCAAAATTTCGGTAAAGGTAAGTCCTGTTGCATTTCGGATAAGCTTGCTGACATAGGGTACCGTATAATGAAAATTTTCCGCTAATTTTTCGAGCGTTACGGTTCGGAAATTGTCATTTATGTAATTCAGTATCTTCGGTATCTGCTCGCACCTGAAAAGACGCATGGCGGATATGTCGTATTCGGAGGGAGTATAGGAGGAGAGATATCCGATTAAACAAAGCATAATATTCAGCTTTAATGTATTGCTCTGTACGCTCGGATAGCTCTGTTCGGAAATCAGCATGTCGAGCATACAGTAAATGTAACTGTTGTTCGTTTTGCCGAAAAGCATATACGCATTTGCCACCTCTCCCCAGATAGCATTGGTAATAAACGTCGCAATTTGGCTTTGATACTCTACAATCTTGTTGAAATTTTTCTTGACAATTGACGGAGGCAGAAGAATAACAACCGACTTTGCATTATTGCCCAGCTTAAATAAATGAGGAACCGCCGGGGATATAAGTAATATTTCCTTCTCGGATATCTCGACGGTCGAGTCGTGCATATTTACGGAAGCGTCGCCCGAGAGCATGTAATAAATTTTTAAGTAGTGGGAAATCTCCAGCTCGTTCCTTTCGCTGCGTACAACCTTTCGGACAAATACAGTCTCTTCCTCAAGCTTAATATCGCCCGATGTCCCAAGCAAGGTCAAATCCTTTTCGTGTACGAGCGTCGGCAAGCGTTCAAAGTCGTTTCTGTCATAGCTGATATTACCGTTATTCTGTAAAACGTTTGGCGAAATATACATAAAAAATTCCTTTTCTAAAAATGATTTTCAAACTCAAGGGTAAAATTATTACAAAATTAAAAATTTTGTATTGTTTTTTCAATAACAATAATACAACTATATTGTTACAAAATTATTAAGAAATAATCGTAATTTGTTTAATAATGGTGTATGTTGTGTAAATAATACCAAAATTTAAATAAAAAATTGTAATAAACGTCGCTTTTTTAGTAAAAGAAACGCAAACATTTTATCTCCGAACACTTAATTTTTTTTAAAAAAATAAGTATTAATTTCATTTTTTTATTTTAAAAAACCGGCGATTTTTTTGTTATAAATTTTGAAAAAATCCGCAATGTAAAATAGATAAATTAACTAAGTTTATCCGTTTGATACGCTGTATTTCAAGCGTTTTTTAAAGCATTATTTGCAATGACGCTTCATTTGTCATATACTTTTTTTATGTTTTTTTAATAAGCCTTTAAGCGAAAATCAAAAAAAGACGCCCGCGTCAAAGCCGACCCGGACATCTTTTCCGATTTTCCATTACAAATTATTTGCCGTCTTCATCTCTTTTCAGTCTGTCGTCCACGATTTCCACGGAAATACGGCAGGCGTCGAGATTATCCGTAAATTCCGCAAGCATAAAAGCGTGATTTGTCTTGTCTATCCAATGAAGCTCGCAATCAAGCCCAAGCTCGCACATTTTGTCGTAAAACAGCTGCGAATGACGGGGAATAACACAGCTGTCCGCATTTCCGTGAAGCAGAATGCAAGGCGCAGTATCCTTGTCAATTAAGCATAGAGGAGATATGCTCTTTGCATAGTCCTTCGGGTCCATCTTTGCCCATACGGGGTGTGTTGAAGAGGACGGAATCATTTCAAAATCAGGGTCTCCCTCGAAATACATAACAGGATTTCCGCAAAAGGCTCCTTTAAGCTTAAAGCCCTCTCTCTTATATTTTACGGCTATGTATGCTGCAAGATGACCCCCTGCGCTCTCGCCCAAGACATATACTCTTTCGGTGTCAATATGATATTCTTCCGCTCTGTCAAGAATATAATCCATAGCTTCGATACAGTCGTCACAGCAATCTATTATCTGATATCCCTCGGCATGATGGCGTTCCATACGGTAGTCAATGCTTATTCCGAGATAGCCCATTTCAGAATGGTGCCTTGCCAAAAACCCGAATTGGTCTCCCTGCCATCCGTCTTGTTCCTGATCCGGGAAAATATCTCTTCCCGTCCAGCCGCCTCCGTGAATATAAACTATACACGGATATTTTTTATCCCCCGAATAATCGTCGGGAAAGAAAAAGCTCATACGAATTTCTTCGCCGTCGAGTATCTTATACGCCACTGTTTTGTCACCGGAGTGTCTCGCAATCAAATCCGAAAAATCCCGATTTCCTGCGACTAAATCGTGTGTGATAGAAAAATTTGCCATATTTTCACCTCATAATATTTTCAAAAGTAAGCTTTCGTCTATTATAACACCGCAGATAAATAATTTCAATAAAGTAACCGTAAACTATTTCCAGCTGAAATTAACAATGCCGATAATGTAAATGACAATAATTATTGCCGGTACTATAAAACTAAATATGGGCTTCATCCACCTCTTAACCTTAAGACCCTTTCCGGTGTTTGCCTCCTTAACGAAGTTGTCCCAGCCCCAGCCGAATTTAAAGCAACAGAACATCACATAGCAAAGAGAGCCGAGAGGAAGTATATTTGTAGATACGAGAAAGTCCCACATATCGAAAATACTGCCTGTATGCAAGGGATTAAAGCCGGCCCATACAGTGTTGCCGAGGATTGAAAGAGTAGCGCATGCCGCAACTATAAGTCCGCAAACAAGGCAGGCTATCGGTCTTCTCCAATTCGTTAGATCGCGGAGCATTGCAACAATATTTTCGCAAACGGCAAATACGGTAGACATTGCGGCGAACACCATAAAAAGGAAGAACAGAGCGCCGACAACACGACCTATCACAGGATTATCGAACTTGTTAAAAACGGTTGACATGGTGTTAAAGAGAAGTCCCGGTCCGCCGTCAACCGCACCGTTGTTATATGTAAAGCAAGCTGGGAAAATTACAAGACCCGCGGTTAATGCAACAAAGGTGTCAAGAGCGATAATATTGACACTTTCTCCCAGCAGGGTACGTTCCTTACCGATATAGCTGCCGAAGATAGCCATTGAGCCCATACCAAGCGAGAGCGTAAAGAACGCCTGATTCATGGCGGCAACAATAACCTCGCCTGTTATTTTTGAAAAATCGGGAACCAGATAGAATTTCAGCCCTCTTCCGGAGCCCTCGAGCGTCAGGCTGTAAACGGCAAGTCCGACTAAGAGGAAGAGCAACGCTATCATCATATATTTTGTAACTCTCTCAAGACCGCCCTGAAGCTTGAAGCACAGAACAAAGAAACCGATAAATATCGCAATACCGGTAAATATCAGATTTGAATTTAAGTTTGACGCCATGTTAGCAAAAGGATTCTGCGTTTCGGTAAACACAAGCTCGGCGAGCCTGTTTCCCGTTGCAAAGCGTACAAAATAGTTTATCATCCAACCGGAAACAACCGTATAGAAGGCCATCAGCGCAATATTACCGAAAAGCGAAAAATAGCCGTGCCAATGCCATTTTGACTTAGGCTTTTCAAGCTCCTGATACATCTTGACGGGACTTCTCTGCGCCGCGCGTCCTATGGAAAATTCCATAGTCATAATCGGCAAGCCAAGCAGAAAAAGGCAAATAAGATAAATCAATACAAAGCCTGCCCCGCCGTTATTTCCGCACATCGTCGGAAATTTCCATACGTTTCCGCATCCTATAGCGCACCCGGCGCTAAGTAAAATAAAGCCTAAACGGCTTCCCAATTTTTCTCTGCCCATAATACTTACTTTCCCCTTTTAATAAGATTCATAAAGTTATAATATGATACACTATTTTTTGCATTTTGTCAATATTTTTCGGTTTTTTGAGTGATTTTTTATGCATTTTCTATAATTGTGTGTTTTTTATAATTTTAACCTTGGCTTGCCGGCAAATACATTGACATTATTTTTATATTGTGATATCATATACAGAGATTTTTTTCGCATAACGGAGGTAAATATGACAATAGATAAAAAAACGAACGGTTCATTTATGAGCATGGAAATAAACGGAAGGCTTGACTCCTCAACCGCTCCCGAGCTTGAGAGCGCTCTCAAGGAATCACTTGGCGGAATAACCGAGCTTGTTCTCGATTTTAAAGGTCTTGAATATATTTCCTCTGCCGGGCTCCGCGTTCTTTTAACGACGCAGAAAACAATGAACAAGCAGGGTAAAATGGTTATCCGTAATATTAATGAAACAATAAGAGAGGTTTTTGAGCTTACCGGTTTTTCGGATATTCTTACTGTTGAATAAACAAACATATTTCAGAATGCACAAGCTTATTCTGCGGCAGGCGGAATAAGCTTTTTACAGGAAATTATTAATGATTTCGGCTGTTCGGATTAACGGAAAAATAAAGAAATAGCTGTTGCATTTCACAAATCAAAATGATATAATAAATTAAATTGATAAAACGGAGAATTATTTATGATACAGCTGATTGAGAACAAGGTCTTTTTCAAGGACGGTAATATTACCGAAAAATGCGATATCCCCTTTGAGGAGGCAAGAAAGAATACCATAGCCTACGGCATTTTGACAAATCACAACACAGGCGGTGACGATGAAAATCTAAAAATAAAATTTGACGCCACGGCGTCTCACGATATTACCTATGTGGGCATCATCCAAACGGCGAGAGCCGCGGATCTAAAGGAATTCCCTATGCCCTATGTTCTGACAAACTGCCATAACAGCCTCTGCGCCGTAGGCGGCACCATTAACGAGGACGACCATGCCTTCGGTCTTTCCGCCGCGAAAAAATACGGCGGTATTTACGTGCCCGCCCATCAGGCAGTAATTCACGCATATATGCGCGAGATGATGTCCGGCTGCGGAAAAATGATACTCGGCTCCGACAGCCACACACGTTACGGTGCGCTCGGCACGCTCGCAATAGGCGAGGGCGGACCCGAGCTTGTAAAGCAGCTTCTTTGTAAAACCTACAATATCAAACGCCCCGAGGTTGTCGGCGTTTACTTAAAGGGTCAGCCGAAGGCGGGAGTCGGTCCTCACGATGTAGCCCTCGCAATTGTCGGCGCCGCCTTTAAAAAGGGCTTTGTCGTTAACAAGATTATGGAATTTGTCGGAGAAGGCATTGCAAACCTGCCTATAGAGGTCCGTAACGGAATTGACGTCATGACGACCGAAACAAAGTGTCTTTCCTCAATTTGGGTAACGGACGACGAAACCAAGAGATATTTTGACATACACGGCAGAAGCGAAGACTTTAAATACCTTAAGCCGAAGGATGTTGCCGGATACGACGCAATGATGGTTGTAGACCTTTCCGAAATAGAGCCGATGATAGCTCTCCCCTTTCACCCTTCAAATACATACACTATCAGCGAATTCAACCGAAATGCAGACGCAATTATTAATGACGTTATACCCGAATTAAAAAGCAAAATCACGCCTTACGGAGTGCTTGCTCAGCAGGGCGTAATCGCAGGCTGTGCCGGCGGTACGTTCGACAATCTCTGCGCCGCCGCCGACATTCTGTCTCTGGGCGCAGTCGGAAACGGAGAATTTTCTCTGTCCGCATATCCTGCGTCACAGCCGGAGTATATCGAGCTTATGAAAAACGGTGTCGCCGCTTCGCTTTTGGCAAACGGCGTTTCGCTCAGAACCGCATTCTGCGGTCCTTGCTTCGGCGCAGGAGACGTACCCTCAAACGGTGCGCTTTCTCTACGTCACTCAACCAGAAACTTTCCCAACAGAGAGGGTTCAAAGCCGGGCGAAGGTCAAAGCGCTTATGTTGCCTTAATGGACGCACGTTCAATTGCGGCGACTGCGGTAAACGGCGGTATAATTACTCCGGCAACCGAGTTGGACCCGGAGTATGTAAACAGAGAATATCATTTTGACGACACGGTTTACAAAAACAGGGTTTACTTCGGATACGGAAAGGCAGACAGCGAAGCGGAGCTTAAATTCGGTCCCAACATTTGCAACTGGCCTTCGCAGTCAGCGCTTGAAGAGGATATTGTTCTCGGCGTATGCTCCGTAATAAAGGACGAGGTAACCACAACGGACGAGCTGATCCCGTCGGGCGAAACTTCCTCCTTCCGTTCAAATCCGAAAAGAATCGCTTCCTACACGCTTTCGAGAAAAGACCCAGAGTATGTGGGCAGAGCGACGGCAGTCGCAGAAAAAGGTATTCCTACGGCAATCAGAGAAACGCTCGACGAGCTGGGAGCGGCAAAGGATATTCAGGTAGGCTCGGTTATCTACGCAAAGCGTCCCGGCGACGGCTCCGCCCGCGAGCACGCCGCATCCTGCCAGAGAGTTTTGGGCGGTCTTGCAAACATTGCGATAGAGTATTGCACCAAACGCTACAGAAGCAATCTGATAAACTGGGGTCTTATTCCCTTCTACTTCGAAAATGAGGAGCTTCCCTTTGATATTGACTGGTTTATCTATGTGAAAGGAGTACGCTCGGCTATCGAAAAAGGAGAAACCCAGGTCAAGGCCTATGCCGTTTCTCCCGACAGGCAGATAAACGAATTCAGCCTGACCCTTCCCATACTCGGCGAAGAGGAAAGAAGCATTCTGCTCGACGGATGCTTGATCAATTTTTGCAAAGCATAATAACAATAATAACAACGACGAGGCGAGCCTCGTCGTTTTTATTATACGTAAATTACGACTTGTTCAGCTTTTCGAGCCAAATAAGACCGATGTCCATTGCATCATATAAGCCGTTTTTCTCAAACTGCTTTGCAATTCGCTCAACGGGGTTCTTCGATGTATCAGTTGACAAAATCTGTACAAGAATTTTGTCCGGCATTGACACCTTATTCTTATTCGCATCCTCGATTTCGGTATTGGTCAGCACCAGCATAAAAAGCACATATTTATCGTTCATATCGCCGTAGCATATTGTATTTCCTTCGCGAACGAAGGGCTTGTTGCAATACATCAGGTATTTTCCCTCGACCTTTTTCTTCTCTGCCATTATGTCATCTCCTTAGGATATTATTTTTTTGTTAATAATTCATTATAACCTATTATCACAGAATTGTCAAGATTGCTTTTTTCCGAAGCTTCCGAGATATACCGAGACGCACAACAGAAACAATGATGGATTTGACGGATAAATCAACATAATATACACCGAAATAATCCATAAAATAAAAAGGGATATTCCAGAAATTACCCGAAGCCAAGATGCTTTGAACGGGAGCATTGCTTCAAGCGCACGGTAAACGTCAAAGCCACAGACCGGAACGGAATTGAGAACGGCAAACAAAAGGCAGAAAATGCCGAAATCATGCCGTTTGAAAAAAACCGCGCAGGCAGTAAAGCATAAGAGATTGGCAAAAATTCCCGAAAGCGCAATAATGCATTCCCCTAATGCGGAAACATAACGGGTATCGGACTTTATTTCCAATCCTCCTACACCGAGTATCAACCCTTTGATTTTACCTCTGAAGAGCATAATCGCAATTATATGCCCCATTTCATGCACAGTTACCGCAAGAAGCATATTGACGAGCTTTCCTGCAGGTATGCAAAACAGCATAACCGCCGATACAAAAAAGGCTCCCGGAGTTATACGAAATTTTATTGTATTCATTGTTATTGAAATCTCCCGCACAAAGTGATATAATAGTATCATCTTATTTATGAGGAAGAAAATAATGCAATTAAAAGGAAATTTACATACCCATACAAAAAGAAGCGACGGAAACCTTGAATACGGTTCGGTGCTGGAATTATACGAATCAAGAGGATACGACTTTCTTGCCGTAACGGACCACTATATTTACAATCCTTCGTTTAAATACAAGAACATGACCGTTATTTCCGGCGTTGAATACCACACGGGAAAAACCGTTCAGGAGGGAATTTGGCACATTGTCGCTTTGGGCATGACAAAAGACCCTCGCCTTACAAATATTCCCGATCTGCCGAGCCTTGAAACAATAATCGGTTCAATTCGCAAATGCGGCGCAACGGTAAATCTTGCCCACCCCGCCTGGTCGCTCGAAAGAGTATCCGAAATTATTAAGGCAAGAAACCTCGGTATTGATTGCACCGAAATGTACAACAGCGTTTCCGGTATTCCCTTTAACAACAGAGGCTGCTCGGACAGGATTATCGACGCTCTTGCCGTGGAGGGCTGGTATGTGCCGATACTCGGCGTTGACGACGCCCACTTCTACTCAGGAGACGAGTGCAGAACCTTCACCGTGGTCGACGCTCCAAACAGAAGCGAGGAAGCAATTCTCAAAGCTATAAGAGAGGGAAAATCCTATGCCAGCCAAGGTCCGGAATTTTCAATCGAGATCGACAGGGACAAAGTTTACGTCGAATGCACCCCTGTAGAACGTATTTGCTTCAACACCGACACCCCCTACGCCTGTGACCGAGTGCATATTGCTTCTAACATGACGGAGGCTGTTTACGAAATCAAGCCTAATGATACCTATGTCCGAATTGATATGGTTGATAAAGACGGAAATTTCGCTTGGAGCAGGGCTTTGCCGATAAAGAGCTAACAGCGCTGCTTATTTTATATACGAACTTCTCCTAAAAAACTCCGGCATCCGATGTTATCGGACGCCGGAAAATTTTTATTCGGCAAAAAGCGGAGTGGAAAGATATCTGTCGCCTGTGTCGGGAAGAAGAACCACAATGGTTTTACCCTCGTTCTCCTTGCGTTTTGCAAGCTCAATTGCCGCAAATGCCGCAGCTCCCGAGGATATTCCTACGAGAACGCCCTCTTTCTTTCCTATTTCCTTTCCGGTTGCAAAAGCGTCCTCGTTAGACACGGAAATTATTTCGTCATAAATCTCGGTATTGAGAACCTTAGGAACAAAGCCCGCTCCTATTCCCTGAATTTTATGCGCTCCCGCAACACCTGTGGACAGCACCGCAGAGGACGCCGGCTCAACCGCTACAACCTTAATGTCCGGATTTTTTGACTTTAGATATTCGCCGACTCCGGTAACGGTTCCGCCCGTACCTACTCCGGCTACAAATATATCTACGTTGCCGTCTGTATCATCATATATTTCGGGACCGGTATTCTCACGGTGAGTTGTGGGATTTGCTTCGTTTTCAAACTGTCCGGGAATAAAGCTGTTAGGAATTTCCCCGGCAAGCTCCGCCGCCTTTTCAATGGCTCCCTTCATGCCCTTTGCTCCCTCTGTCAGTACGATTTCCGCACCGTACGCCTTAATCAGCTGACGGCGCTCTACCGACATGGTTTCGGGCATTGTAATTATAATTCGGTAGCCCCGTGCGGCGGCGACGGACGCAAGTCCGATACCGGTATTTCCGCTTGTCGGCTCGATAATGACGGAGCCTTCTTTTAGCTTCCCCTCTCTCTCAGCCTTGTCAATCATAGCTTTTGCAATTCTGTCCTTAACGGATCCGGCGGGATTAAAATATTCGAGCTTGGCAAGGAGCTTTGCCTTCAAGCCGTATTTATTTTCAATATGAGTAAGCTCCAACAGCGGAGTTTTACCGATTAACTGATCGGCTGACGTAAATATTTTTGACATAATAATTATCCTTTCGATTTTCAGATTTTATTTTCATATTTTAACGGTGACAACTTAAGAGAGAATCCAAAACAGTTTTCACCACACCTCTCAACTTATAGAGTTAAATCCCCGTTCAAGGTCGGCGATAATATCGTCAATATGCTCCGTTCCGATTGAAAGACGAACGGTTGCGGGAGTAATGCCCGATTCTGCCAGCTCTGTTTCGCTGAGCTGACTGTGAGTTGTGGAGGCGGGATGTATAACAAGCGATTTGACATCCGCAACATTCGCAAGGAGGGAGAACAATTTTAATCTTTCCGTGAATTTTTTTGCGTCCTCGGCACTGCCCTTAATCTCAAAGGTAAAAATCGAAGCCGCACCTTTCGGGAAATAAGAATCGTACAGCTCCTTTTCCCTGCCCTTTGCAAGAGAGGGGTGGTTAACCTTTGCAACCAAGGGGTGATTATTCAGATAATCAACCACTTTTAACGCATTTTCCACATGGCGTTCAACACGAAGAGAAAGCGTTTCAAGTCCCTGCAGAAGAAGGAATGAATTAAACGGAGATATGGTCGCCCCCTGATCGCGCAAAAGAGTTGTTCTTAATTTTATAATATACGCAAGATTTCCGACTGCCTCGGTAAATATTACGCCGTGATATGACGGATTCGGCTTGGAAAGTCCGGGGAATTTATCGTTTTGCGCCCAATCGAATTTTCCTGAGTCAACGATTACGCCGCCCATTACCGTACCGTGGCCGCCGATAAATTTCGTTGCGCTGTGGACGACAATATCTACGCCGTATTCGATAGGACGGAGTAAATAGGGGGTGGCAAAGGTATTGTCAACAACAAAAGGAACGCCGTGCCTGTGAGCAATGTCGGCAATCGCCTTAAGGTCAATAACATTGGAATTCGGATTTCCGAGCGTTTCGGCATATATAAGCTTAGTGTTCTCACGGATGGCATTTTCAAAATTTGCAGGGTCGGCGGGATCGACAAAGGTCGTTGTCAGCCCCTGCTCCTTTAAGGTGTTTGCGAAAAGATTGTGCGTGCCTCCGTAAAGGTTTGATGACGATACAATGTGATCTCCGGCAGTTGCAATATTTTGAACAGCGTAGGTTATTGCCGCAGAGTCGCAACGGAAAGCGCCGCTGCGCCCCCCTCTAAGGCGGCAATACGTTTTTCAAAAACATCGGAGGTTGGGTTCATCAGCCTTGTATAAATATTTCCGCCTTCGGAAAGACCGAATCTTCCGGCCGCCTGTGCGGAATCCTTGAAAACGTAGGATGTGGTAGCGTATATCGGAACGGCTCTTGCGTCAGTTGCAATATCCGGTGCTTCCTGTCCTGCATGTATCTGTACTGTTTCAAATTTATAGTTGCTCATTTTTTATTGCCTTTCAGATTTATGTATTATTGTTTGTTCTCGGTAAAAGCTTTATCGGCAACACATTCGTCCGAAACGGAAATTAGAGCGAACAAGCGTCTCAAAATAGTTTTTCACCCTATGTTTACCTCTCTTTTTGTCATCGTAATTATATAATAGCAGATATTTCCTACTATGTCAATAGGTTTTATAAGTTTTTTTTGAAAAAAATGAAAAAAATCAGAGCGGACAAGCCATTGACCGTCCGCCTTGATTTATCACAGCAATGTATTTGTTATGCTTATTATGTATTTTTAAGCCGCATAAATACTTACATTTACTTTTTGCTTTCCGTCAAATGAACATTAAGGTGGTTATATGTTATTTCAACGCCGAGCTTTTCGGTGAACTCCTTAATTCTTTCGTTCACTGCGTATAAAACATCCCAGTAATCCTCTTCCTTTACCCACACACGCAGAGAATAGTCCACCGAGCTTGACGAATATTTCAAAATAACCACCTGCGGCTCAGGCTTGTCCAACACTCTGTCAATTTTCGAGGCAAGCATTAAAGCATTTCTGACTTTTTCGGGGTCTTCTTCGTAGGAAAAACCGATATCAAAGCAAATTCTCCGTGTTCCGAGCCTTGAATAATTAATTATCACCGAAGATGATATATCCTTATTCGGTATTAATAACGCATGATTATCGTAATTGACAATACGAGTATACATCATTCCCACCTCGGAAACACAGCCCTCATATTCACCGAACGATATACAATCGCCCTGCTTGAACGGCTTTGTGAAAAGAACTACAAGACCGCCCATTAAATTTGTCAGTAAATTCTGCACGGAAAGGGAAATCGCAAGTCCTACAACCGACAGTAAAGCAATAAAGGAGGACATCGGGATTCCTATGCTTTCCCCGAGCGACACTATAACAATAAAATACAAAACGACCTTAACTACCGACAGCACAAAGCCCGTGCCGGCGTTTTCTCTGCCTTTTTTTGCAACAAAGCGCTTTATAACCATGCCGATAAAATTTATTATTAAAATTGAAATAATCGCCGCAAGCAAGACCGCAAGCAGCTTACCGACCGAGACGCCGAAAATTATTTTTTTCAAGAATTCTTCCATTGATACAGACTCCTTACAAACGAGCATATGTCAAACAATAAAATAAACGTACATATTGTCAGATACAAATAGGCTACAAAAGCGTTACCTCCCAAAATAAGCGAATAGAGAGCCGACAATGCACACCGTAATATCATAATATGCGTGTCTGATTTTTTAAGTGCGGCTCCGCTCTTTTTATACAAGGCAAAAAAGGGCGAAGTCAAGGCGGTAATCGGGGCAACAAAAAGAAATTTCACCTGAACGAGAGTCCCGGTAACGGTTGCCCGTATCATTAAGGTCACAGTCAAAAAAGCCGTTAAAATATAAAC
This sequence comes from Clostridia bacterium, assembly GCA_029007295.1. Lineage (GTDB taxonomy): Bacteria > Bacillota > Clostridia > Oscillospirales > CAG-272 > SUG1201. The sequence continues at coordinate 12,953 of JAQXHN010000018.1, forward strand.
AGCGCCGAAAACCGCTCCCGGTATTTTCCCGATATTTACATCACAATCCGAAATAAAGAAATACACCGTTAACGGAACAAAAAGAAAAATCAGGCTCGGAATAATATAAGAAAACCGTTCCGACCCGTAAAAAACCGACGGCATGACAGACGATATTCCGAGAAGACAGACAGAAATTTTTGAGCCTATCGAAAATCTGTGTATATTCAAATCGCAAAGGAGCACCGCGGCAGGTAAAAATACCGCACTCGGCACAAAAACCCTCCACAGTGCTTTTGAGAAGAAAAACGAATAGAAAAAAGCACTGCGATACGGTAAATATGTCCACACCGCAAGCGTAGCTTCAGCTATGCAAAAGCCGAAAACAATAGCAAGACAAAACGAAAAAAACAGCGATTTTTTCTTTTTGTTTTCGTATTTAAAGTCATTCATTCTCCGAGCGCTTTTTCAATTGCCAAGGAAAACTGGTCGGCGCAGGAGGTTCTTCTAAAGCCACAGGTATTACCCTTTAACAGCCGGGAAATTTCTTTTGCGTCTTTTCCTTCGACGAGTTTTGAAATCGCTTTTAAATTTCCGTTGCACCCGCCTGTAAAGCTGACGTTTTTAATTATTCCGTCTTCAATGTCAAAATCAATTTTCGACGAGCAGACTCCCTGTGTTTTGTATGTGTAATTCATAAAAATATCCTTTCCTTTATAATCCGTATCGGAGAAAAATATCCGATAAGTCCGTCAAAATTTCATGTGGCTGCATTGCGGTCGCAGACAGACGGCGCGCACATAAATCCGCACTGTGACCGTGCAGTACAACCCCGCATTTTGCGCTGTTGCAAGCACCAAGACCCTGCGCAAGAAACGAAGCGATCATGCCCGACAGTATATCGCCGGAGCCGCCTCTCGAAAGTCCGGAATTCCCGTAGCTCGAGCGGAAAATATCCCCCTGCGGCGTTGCAATAAGCGTAAACCAATCCTTTAATACTACGCAGACTCCGTGCTCCGACGCAAAGTCCGCGACAATTTTCTCCCTGTCGGCTTTGATTTCGTCAATGCTCCTGTGAGTCAGACGTGAAAATTCTCCCATGTGCGGCGTAACGATGATTTCACAGTTCGCTTTTTTCAGTATTTCGGTATTTTCAGATACAATGTTTAACGCCGAAGCGTCAAGCAAAACAGGCGCATTGCATACGGAAATCAAATTGAAGACCGTGTCTTTTGCTTTTTCATCCTCCGAAATACCGCAGCCGCACAATACCGCCGTAGGACAAGCATAATCGAGTATACGGTTCATGCGTTCTTTCGAAATATCAAAATTCTTTTCGCCCAGCGGCAAAAGAGTAGCCTCCGGCGAAGCAAAGACAACAGCCTGTGCAACCTGCTCGTTACAGCAGACCCGCAAAATTCCAACGCCGCACCTGAGTGCACCGAGTGAGGATAAAACGGCGGCACCCCTGTAGCGGTCGGAGCCGACAAAGGACAGCAACTTGCCGAAGTCCCCCTTATTCGTTTTATCCGTCCTCTTTAACAAAAGCGGAATAATATCATCAACAAATATCTCGGTCATTTTATCACCCATACGGTACTGTTTTCCCCAGTTTAGCACATATCATTCACTTTTTCAATGTATATTTGATAAATAATTGCATATAGATAAAAAATAATTCCGAAACGCTTGACAAAACCCAAAGGATGTGTTATAATTCGTCTGTTCCGAAAGGGGCCATTAGCTCAGTTGGTTAGAGCTACCGGCTCATAACCGGTCGGTCCTAGGTTCGAGTCCTAGATGGCCCACCAAATAATACACGGTGTTATCCTGTGGATAGCACCGTGTATTTTTATCCGCTTTTACATTTAATTTTCGTATGTCGGAGGATTATTTCGCTTATGCTCGGACGCCGAATGGCGTTTTTCGATTTCAGCGAGGGCTTTCTCTCCGGCAACGCCGTTTAATAGGTAATTATCAACCTCGGCGTAGGAAATACCCATCTCGCATTCGTCCGTCTGCCCGTCGTATAATCCCGCAGAGGGCGCTTTTTCAATTACACATTTCGGACAATCGAGGTATTCCAAAAATTCGTATATCTCCGTTACGGTTAAGTCCGAAATGGGATTAAAATCATAAGCCCCGTCGCCCCACTTTGTAAAGTAACCGAGATACGCTTCGCTTCGGTTGCCCGTTCCGCAAACAAGACGCCCCTCACTTGCCGCTACGGCGTAAAGCACGGTCATACGAAGTCTCGGGTTGATGTTGACATCTGCCGAAACGGATAATTCCGTCGCATTCGCAAGCGCACATTTTACAGCCGATTTGATAGGCGTAATATCCGCCTCTCTTGTTTCAATACCGTAAAAATTCGCAACGGTAAGACCGTCTTTTTTATCCATGTTAAAATTCCGCACCGATTCGCACGGCATAATAATTCCGACGGTATTTTCGCATGCTGCCTTGCACAAAGCCCCCACGAGCGCACTGTCCTTTCCTCCGCTGTTGCCGTAGACTATTCCTTTTGCTCCGGAACGCTCAAGCAGTGCTCTTATAAAAGAAACCCTTTTTTCTTTTTCAATTTTGTAATCTCTTTTCATTTTTCCGTCTATTCCCCGTTATTCAACGTCCTGCAATGCATCAAAGCCCTCTTCTCCGGTACGAACCTTAATAACATTTTCCACATCGTATACAAATATCTTGCCGTCGCCGATATGTCCGGTGTAAAGTACCCTTTTTGCCGTTTCGATTACATCGCGAACCGGAATTTTACTTACTACAATGTCAACCTGAATCTTAGGCAAAAGATTTGTTTCAACGGCAACACCTCGGTAATATTCGGGCTTGCCTCCCTGAGTTCCGCATCCCAAAACGTGTGAAACCGTCATTCCCGTAATTCCCAGCTTCATCATTTCCGTCTTGAGAACATCAAACCGAGCTTCCTTGCATATAATTTCAATTTTAGTCATCTTGGGCGAATCGGGGTCAACAAACGAAGGAAGCTTCTTTACGGGAATCGCCTCGGCTATGGGAGTATCTCCCACGCTTGCGCTGATTCCTTCAACGGGAGAATACGAGGAGTATTTATCTACCGCAGCCACAAAGTCGGGATATGCACTGGGAAGACCGTGCTCCGTAATATCCAAGCCCATCAGCTCTTCCTCGCTCGTAACTCGAAGGCCGTGGAATTTTTTAATCAATACGAAGGTTATTATCATCATGACGGCGGCATATACTCCGACGGACACAAAGCCCAAAGCCTGAATGCCGAGCAGCTTAAACGAACCCGTATAGAACAGTCCCGAAAGTCCCGCAGGAGCGTCGGGATTTGCAAACAAACCGACTGCAAGCGTACCCCAAATACCGTTTGCCATGTGAACTCCCACAGCGCCTACCGGATCGTCAATATGCATCTTAATGTCAAGTAATTCAACAACCGCTACAACAAGAATACCCGATACAAGACCTACAACTCCCGAGCCTATTGCGTCGAAAGCGTCACAGCCCGCAGTTACGGCTACAAGTCCTGCAAGAGAAGCATTTAAGCACATGGAAACATCCGGCTTGCCGTTCTTTATCCATGTATAAATCATCGTTGTAACCGTGGCTACGCTCGGTGCGATTGTAGTTGTGAGGAATATGGAAGCAAGCTCCGACGCACTTGTTGCTGCCGCTCCGTTAAAGCCGTACCAGCCGAGCCAGAGAATGAATACTCCGAGCGCTCCGAGCGTTATCGAGTGACCGGGAAAGGCGTTAACCTTTATTACCTTTCCTGACTTATCCTTCACATATTTTCCGATACGGGGACCGAGAATAACAGCGCCGACGAGTGCGGCAATGCCGCCGACCATGTGTATTGCACATGAGCCCGCATAGTCGTGAAAGCCCAGCTTTGACAGCCAGCCGCCGCCCCAAATCCAGTGCGCCTCTATGGGATAAACAACCAAAGAAATTACTCCGGAATAAATACAGTATGCGGAAAACTTCGTGCGTTCCGCCATAGCTCCCGACACGATAGTTGCGGTAGTCGCACAGAACACAAGGTTAAATACGAAGGTTGACGCATTAGTAAATCCTCCGTCAGACGGACTTGCAATGAAGCTCTTAAAGTTTGCAAATAAATCCATATTCGGAATTCCGACAAGCCCGAACAGTGCGTCCTCACCCATCATAAGGGTGAATCCGAGCAGTGAAAACACCACGGTACCGATACAGAAATCCATTAGGTTTTTCATTATGATGTTGCCGGCGTTTTTTGCGCGTGTAAAACCGGTCTCCACCATTGCAAATCCCGCCTGCATCCAAAAAACCAATGCGGCTCCGATTAAAAACCAAAATTCGACAGACATTTTTTCTTCCTCCTTAATATAAAAACAGGGCAACGGCGTCTTTAAACGTGACGCCGTTGCCCCGTAATATACAATGTTGTATATGAAATACAAAAGGGCGTCAAGGAGAATAATCTCCAAGACGCCTTTGCCCTTACGGCAGATATTGTACACCAAAAAATTGCCGTTGTCAAGAGTTTTTTTGAAAAAATCTTCGATACCCGTTGACAAACCGATAGAATTGTGCTAAACTGTTACCGAAATGAGCAAAGGTGTTCATTCAAGCAGAGGATTTATTCCCCCTGTTTGAATGAGCACCTTTTCGTTTATGTAAAAGGTGGTAATTATGAAAAAAGAAGGACAAATCAGAATACCGTCGGGCTGTGCCATTTCCGCTGTAATTTCCAGGGACGGCAACAGAATGACCGGCGAAAAAATCATAAAAAGCATGCTTCCCATGCACGACCGTTCAAACGGCTTAGGCGGCGGCTTTGCCGCTTACGGTATTTATCCCGAATACAGGGATTTTTATGCTTTTCACGTCTTCTTTAACGGAAAGGCGGTAAAGGAAGAGTGCGAGGTCCTTCTTAAGGATAGGTTCGAGGTTGTCAAGGCTGAGACCGTTCCGATATATAAAATTCCGGAAATTACAGACGTTCCGCTGATTTACCGCTATTTTGTAACGCCTCTTCACAGCGTGCTTGAGCGTCTTCAGATAGACGAAAACGAATATGTCGCCCGAAGCGTTATGTACATCAACACGCATATCGACGGAGCGTATGTGTTCTCTAGCGGAAAGAACATGGGCACGTTTAAGGCGGTAGGATTTCCGGAAGATGTAGGCAGATTTTATAAATTGGAGGAATACGAGGGATATGCGTGGACGGCGCACGGCAGATATCCGACCAACACCCCCGGCTGGTGGGGCGGAGCGCATCCCTTTGCTTTGCTTGACTATTCCGTTGTTCACAACGGAGAAATATCCTCCTATGACGCAAACCGCCGAATAGCGGAGATGTACGGATACAAATGTACGCTTCAAACGGACACGGAGGTAATTACATACATCGCAGATTACCTTTTAAGAAAGCAGAAGCTCACGTTGGAGGAAACAGCTTCGGTTATCGCTGCACCGTTCTGGAGTACAATCGAAAGCAAACCGCAAAATGAGGCAAAGGTGCTTGAATATCTGAGAAAGGTATATTCCGGAATGCTGATAACGGGTCCGTTTTCAATCGTTCTCGGCTTTACAGGCGGCATAATGGCGCTGAATGACAGATTAAAGCTCCGCTCAATGGTTGTCGGAGAAAAGGACGATATGGTTTATATCGCCAGCGAAGAAGCGGCAATCCGCATAATGGAACCGGATGCAGAAAACATTCGGTATCCCCGCGGCGGCGAGCCCGTAATTGTAAAAGTAAAGGAAGGCGTTATTCTATGACGGAATTATATATATCTCCCGAATTTGAGGTTATCAGAAATACCAACCGTTGTATTGCATGCCGAGTATGCGAAAGGCAGTGTGCAAACGAGGTTCACTCATACGATTCGGACGCAAAAGCAATGATATGCGATGAAAGCAAGTGCGTCAACTGCAAAAGATGCGTGTCGCTTTGCCCGACTCACGCTTTGAAAATAGTAAAAAACGACGACCGTCTTCGTGAGAATGCAAACTGGCAGGACGACACAATAAAGGAAATTTTTAAGCAGGCAAATACCGGCGGAGTTCTGCTGTCGTCAATGGGCAACCCGAAGCCGTTTCCCGTATATTGGGACAAAATTCTGATTAACGCTTCCCAGGTTACAAATCCGCCGATAGACCCTCTCAGAGAGCCGATGGAAACACGGGTCTTCCTCGGAAAAAAGCCCGAACGCACAGAGCGCGACGGGGAAGGAAACATCAAAACGGAATTAACCCCTCAATTAGAGCTTGCGGTACCGATAATGTTTTCCGCCATGAGCTACGGCTCAATCAGCTATAACGCACACAAATCATTAGCAATTGCGGCAAAGGAGCTCGGAATTTTCTATAACACGGGCGAGGGAGGATTGCATGAGGATTTTTACTGCTACGGCGAAAATACCATAGTTCAGGTCGCCTCCGGCAGATTCGGCGTACACGAGGAATATTTAAACACGGGAGCGGCTATTGAGATTAAGATGGGTCAGGGTGCAAAGCCGGGCATCGGCGGACATCTGCCGGGTGCAAAAATTGTCGGCGACGTCTCAAAAACCCGAATGATTCCGGAGGGCTCCGACGCCATATCTCCGGCACCTCACCACGATATTTACTCTATTGAGGATTTGCGTCAGCTGGTTTATTCTTTAAAGGAAGCAACCCAATACAAAAAGCCGGTTATAGTTAAGGTTGCCGCTGTTCATAATATTGCGGCTATCGCCTCCGGCGTTGCAAGAAGCGGTGCGGATATTATCGCCATCGACGGTTTCAGAGGAGGCACGGGCGCCGCCCCGACGAGAATCCGTGACAATGTCGGTATTCCCATTGAGCTTGCCCTTGCCGCAGTTGACCAAAGACTGCGGGAGGAGGGGATACGGAACAACGTATCACTGGTTGTCGGCGGTTCAATCCGTTCGGCTTCCGATGTTGTTAAAGCTATTGCGCTCGGCGCAGACGCTTGCTATATTGCAACGGCCGCCGTGCTTGCTCTCGGATGTCACTTATGCAGAACCTGCCAAACCGGTAAATGCAACTGGGGCATTGCAACTCAGCGCCCGGAGCTTGTTAAGAGGTTAAATCCCGAAATCGGCTCCGAACGGCTGATAAATCTTATTACCGCTTGGCGGCACGAGATTAAGGAGCTTATGGGCGGAATGGGCATTAACTCGGTTGAAGCTTTAAGGGGCAACCGTCTGATGCTCAGAGGCGTAGGTCTTACGGGAAAGGAGTTGGAGATTCTCGGAATCTCCCATGCAGGAGAATGAAAAGAGTATTTGTTAATGAAGAATGGTGTCTCGGATGCCACCTTTGCGAATATAATTGCGCTTATGCAAATTCCGGAATAACGAATATGGTTAAGGCTTTGAAGGGAAAGGATATTTTCCCCCGTATAAGAGTTGACGGCGAGGACAAAATTACATATGCGGTTTCCTGCCGTCACTGCTCCAACCCCATTTGTATAAACAGCTGTATTTCCGGTGCGCTTCACTTCGAGGACGGCGTTGTCCGTATAGATAAAACCAAATGCGTCGGATGCCTTGCCTGTATTCTCGTGTGCCCGTTTGGAGCGATAGTACAGGACGCCGAGGGAGCCGTCAATAAATGCGAGCTTTGCTCGAATAACTCCTGTGGCTCTCCCGCCTGTGTTTCGGGATGTCCGAACAGGGCGATTGTGTTTGAAGAGAGGTGCGAAAAATGAATCGGTACGTAATAATCGGAAACGGAACGGCCGCCGTCGGATGCATAGAGGGAATTCGCACAATCGACAAGGCGGGAAGTATCACCGTTATTTCCTCGGAGAACCGACCGGCCTATTGCCGTCCGCTCATATCCTACCTTCTCGAGGATAAAACAACAGAAAAGAAAATGTCTTACCGTTCGGATAATTTTTATTCCGACAACGGCTGCACGGTAATGTATAATACGAACGCATGCGAAATCGATACGGACAAAAAATGCGTATTAACCGATACTTCTTCTTTTGTTCCGTATGACAAGCTTTGTATTGCGACCGGCTCTTCGCCGTTTGTTCCTCCCATGGAGAATCTTGATAAGGTTGAAAAAAAGTTTTCCTTTTTGACCCTTGACGACGCCGTAGAATTGAAAAAGACAGTAACGACGAACAGCAAAATATTGATTGTCGGAGCAGGTCTTATCGGATTAAAATGCGCCGAGGGCTTGCATGCGATTACCAAGGACATTACCGTTTGCGATTTGTCGGATCATATCTTGTCGAGCATTCTTGACTTTGACGATGCGATGCTTGTTCAAAAGCATTTGGAAAGAAACGGTATCAAATTCAGCCTTCACAATTCCGTTTCCGGCTTTTGCGGCAATACCGCCGTTATGCAAAACGGAGAAGAAATAGAATTTGATATTTTAGTTACCGCAGTCGGCGTCAGGGCAAATATTTCATTATTTAAAAATGCAGGCGGCCAATGCACGAGGGGCATTACCGTAAACGAAAAAGCGCAAACCTCTCTTGAAGACATCTATTCCGCAGGCGACTGTACCGAAACCACCGACATATCCGACGGAAAAACAAAAATTATGGCGCTCATGCCGAACGCCTACATGCAGGGATATACGGCAGGAGTAAATATGGCAGGCGGAAGCAGAGTATTCGACAATGCAATACCTATGAACTCTATCGGTTTTTTCGGAATGCATCTTATGACCGCCGGTCAAAGAAACGGCGAATTATCGCATACGCTCTCCGAAAATGCAGTTAAACGGCTTTACTTCGACAACGAACACCTGGTCGGCTATGTGCTGATCGGGGATGTAAAAAATGCGGGAATATATACAAAATTAATTCGCGAAAGAAGCCCTCTCGACGCCGATACAAAGGAAAAAATGATTAATACTCCTACAATGGAGCTGTACGACGCTCAATTCCGCAGACGTACTTTAGAAAGCGTGGTGTGAATAATGATAATTGACGCAACCAATATGGATTATCGCCGTCTTAACGACGAAATCCGCAAAACCGATTGCTGTCGGATAGAAAACTGCATAGGCCAAAGATTCATCGGCTCCGGTATGAAAAATCAAAAAATATATATAAGCGGTATCTCCGGAAACGCCTTGGGGGCTTATCTTACGGGCGCTGAAATTATTGCGCAGGGGAACGCTCAGGACGCAGTCGGAGACACAATGAACGACGGTAAAATCACTGTTCACGGAAACATAGGAGACGCCCCGGGCTATGCAATGCGGGGAGGTAAAATATTAATTAAGGGCGACGCCGGTTACCGTGTAGGAATTCACATGAAGGAATATCGCGAGAAAAAGCCGCAGATAATCATAGGAGGAAAATGCGGCAGCTTTTTAGGGGAATATCAGGCAGGCGGCATCGTCGTAATTTTAGGTCTTACGGAAAATGACATGCCGGTTGTAGGCAATTTTCCGTGTACCGGTATGCATGGCGGAAAGGTTTTTATACGCGGAAATATTGACGGCGTGCGGTTTCCGCATAATGTAAACGTATCAAAGGCAACAAAGTCCGATTTAGAAGAAATAATGCCGTTGATTTGCGAATTCTGCGATACCTTTAATTACTCGCTAAGCGATATTATGAAAGAGCCCTTCAATATTATTGTTCCCGATACAAACAACCCGTACAAGCAGATGTATGTGGCTAATTAGAAAGGAAAAAACGCAATATGAAATATTCCAAGGAAGAAGTATTGCAATATGTAAATGAAGAGGACGTCAAGTTTATCCGACTGGCATTTTGCGATATTTTCGGAAATCAGAAGAATGTTTCTATTATGCCTTCCGAGCTAGACAGAGCATTTCGCAGCGGAATAGCCGTCGACGGCTCCGCTCTTGCGGGCTTTAACAGCCTGCCGCACTCCGATTTGATTATTCATCCGGACCCTGCAACGCTCTCCGTGCTCCCGTGGAGACCCGATCACGGAAAAGTCGTGCGAATGTTCTGCAGTATTACAGACTCCCGCAAAGAAAAATACGGCGCAGATACAAGGGCGTTTCTTAATACTGCGGTAAGTATGGCGGAAAAAGCAGGCGTATCAGTTTCAATCGGCACGGATATGACATTCTATCTTTTTAAATGCGATGAACATGAAAGCTCTGCAGGGATACCCTATGACAACGGCGGATATATGGATATTGCTCCGCTGGACAGGGGAGAAAATGTCCGCCGCGAGATTTGTCTTTATCTTGAAAAAATGGGGATAACGCCCGTCAGCTCTCATCACGAAGAGGGTCCGGGGCAGAATATAATAAAATTCCGCGATTCCGACCCCGAAAAATCGGCAGACAATACCGTCACCTTTAAGTCGGTTGTAAGCACGGTTTGCTCTATGTGCGGATTGTACGCTGATTTTTCGATTAATCCCGTCGAGGGCATGGCAAAGAATAAAACCAAGATAAATATCTGCGTTAAATCAAAATTCGGCGAAGATATAACATGCCGTTTTGCGGCGGGAATTATTTCTCATTTCAGAGAAATATCCTTGTTTTTAAGCACTTCGGAAAGCGCCTACACTGATTCGGACGGTTTATCTCACATCCGATTTTTCTCCGGCGGCAGGCAAGACAATAAAATCGAGATAAGCCTTCCCTATTCGCAGGGCAACCCTTATCTTTCGTACGCTTTGCTCATATATGCAGGACTCGACGGGGTCGAAAGCAAGCCGGAGACGGTATCAAAATCAGATCATCTCGATTCTTGTGAAAAACAGACGCTTGCTTTGCCGAAAAATATAACCGAAGCAAAAAAAGCTGCCCTTGACAGCGATTTTATTAAAAAACATATTACCGAAGAAATAGCCAATTCTTATTTATTTTAAAAACCGGGGCTGTTCCCGACGCTCGCTTAACCGGATAAAGAATAAACAATTCATAAATGTATTATAAAGAGGAAAAAGACATGACAAAATATATTTTTGTGACCGGCGGTGTTGTTTCCGGTCTCGGCAAAGGGATTACCGCCGCCTCTCTCGGGCGCTTACTGAAGCAACGTGGCTTCAAGGTTGCCGCCCAAAAGCTTGACCCCTATATTAACGTTGACCCCGGTACAATGAGTCCGTATCAGCACGGCGAGGTTTACGTTACCGAGGACGGCGCAGAAACCGACCTTGACCTCGGTCACTACGAAAGATTCATTGACGAGGATTTAAACAAATACTCCAATCTTACTACCGGCAAGGTTTATTGGAACGTTCTCAACAAGGAGCGTCGCGGCGAATATCTCGGCTCTACGGTTCAGGTTATTCCTCACATTACGAACGAGATTAAGGAATTTGTATACGCCGTGGCAAAAAAGACCGACGCCGACGTTGTAATTACGGAGATAGGCGGCACCATAGGCGATATTGAATCTCAGCCTTTCTTGGAAGCGGTTCGACAGATTTCACTTGAAGTGGGACGTGAAAACAGCCTGTTTATACATGTTACTTTAGTGCCCTTTTTGCGCGGCTCCGACGAGCATAAGTCCAAGCCGACACAGCATTCGGTAAAGGAATTGCAGGGAATGGGAATTAACCCGAACATTATCGTTCTTCGCTGCGACGAGCCCATTGAGGAATCAATTTTCAAAAAGATTGCAATGTTCTGTAATGTTAAGCAGGATTGCGTTATTGAAAATATCACCCTGCCCTGCCTTTATGAAGCTCCCCTGATGCTCGAAAAATCCGACTTTTCCGCCATTGTTTGTCGCGAGCTGGGTCTTGGGCTTACGGCAAAGCCTGCAGAGCTTGCAGAGTGGGAACATATGGTTAACCAAATTAAGCAGGCAAAAAAGCAGGTTACAATCGGTCTTGTAGGAAAATACATTCAGCTTCACGACGCTTATTTATCCGTTGCAGAGGCTCTTCGTCATGCGGGATATGCATTAGGCGCCCGAGTTGATATAAAATGGATTGACTCCGAGACGCTGAAAGAGAGTACCGTTGACGAACAGCTCTCGGCTCTTAACGGCATAATTGTCCCCGGCGGCTTCGGGAGCAGAGGCATTGAGGGCATGATTCTTGCGGCAAAGTACGCAAGAGAACAAAACAAGCCGTACTTCGGTATTTGTCTCGGTATGCAGATTGCCGTTATCGAATACGCCCGAAACGTTGCGGGAATTACCGACGCCCATTCGGGTGAATTCGATGAAAACTGCAAGAATAAGGTAATTGATTTTATGCCCGGACAAAGCGATGAAATAGACAAGGGCGGCACATTACGCTTAGGCTCGTATCCCTGTATCATTAAAGACGGCACAACGATGTCAAGATGCTACGGCAGGCAGGAAATATCCGAGCGCCACCGTCACCGCTATGAGTTTAACAACGATTACCGTGACATTCTCTCGGAAAAAGGCTTAAAGCTCTCGGGGCTTTCCCCGGACTCGCGCCTTGTTGAAACCGTTGAGCTGACCGAAAGGCCCTTCTACGTGGGAGTGCAGTACCATCCCGAATTCAAGTCCCGTCCAAACCGTCCTCATCCTCTGTTCTACGGTTTTCTCGAAGCGTCAATAAAGTGCGGTGAAAAATAATGAATTTTACGAAAATGCAAGGGCTCGGTAACGATTACGTTTACATATATACGGAAAAAGAAATTGAAAATCCGAATCAGCTGTCGGTAAAATTGTCCGACCGCCATTTCGGAATAGGCTCGGACGGCCTTATTGTGATTTCCCCGTCAAGCGTTGCCGACTTTAAAATGAGAATTTTCAACGCCGACGGCAGTGAGGCAAAAATGTGCGGAAACGGCATAAGATGCGTTGGAAAATACGTATTTGACAATCATCTGACCGACAAAACAGAGCTTTCGGTGGAAACTCTTTCGGGAATTAAGTATCTTCACTTGTTTACGAAGGGCGGTACGGTCAAGCTTGTTTCGGTTGATATGGGAAAAGCCGTTGTCGGTTGTCGTCAATCTGTAAAAATTGGGGCACAAACCGTCGAATACTACCCGGTCGATATGGGAAATCCCCATGCCGTTGTTTTTTGCAAAGACGCCGAGGCCGTACCGGTTGAGAAAATCGGCTCTCTGTTTCAAAAGCTCGACGTCTTCAAGGACGGAGTAAATGTGGAATTTGTTTCTAAAATTTCGGAAAATAAGCTTCGCTTAAGAGTTTTCGAACGGGGCAGCGGTGTTACGCTTGCGTGCGGAACAGGAGCGTGCGCCGGCGTGTCGGCCGCAATAAAGCATAAATTATGTTTATCAAACACCGAAACCGAGGTAAAGCTTGACGGAGGTTCGCTGTATATCACAGTTGACGGAGAATTTTCCGTTTCGATGAAGGGCCCGGCGGAAGCTGTTTTTGACGGAAGGATTACATTATGATAGAAATAAACAAAAATTACCTAAATATAAAGAAATCATATCTTTTTGCGGAGGTTAACAAACGCTCCCGCGAATATCTTGAGGCTCACCCGGATGAAAAATTGCTTATTTTGGGAGTGGGAGATATTACTCAGCCCCTTTGCGATTCGGTAATTTCCGCACTGCACAGCGCTGTAGACGATCAATCGAAAAAAGAGTCGTTTCACGGATATATGCCGGAGTGCGGCTCAGATGAGTTCAGAACGGCGGTTGTGTCCTACTATAAAAAATTCGGCGTTAATTTTGAAAAAAATGAGGTTTTCGTATCAAGCGGAGCTCTTGACGAATTGGGAGATATATTAAAGCTGTTCTCAGACAATAATTCCGCTTTGGTTCCGGAGCCGGCATATCCTGCCTATGTTGAAACGAATATAATCTCGGGACACCGTGTAATTCACCTGCCCGCCCTTCCGGAAAACGGGTTTACGGCGCTTCCGGATTACGGAATCGACGCAGATATAATCTATCTTTGCTCCCCGAACAATCCGACGGGCGCAGCCTACAGCTATGACGTTCTGTCAAAATGGGTGGAATATGCAAAAGCAAAAAAATCAATCATTATCTTTGACGCAGCTTACGAATCATTCATTGTCGACAGAGATATTCCGCACAGTATTTTTGAGCTTGAAGGCAGCCGGCAGTGCTGCATAGAAATATGCTCCCTTTCCAAAACTGCCGGATTTACGGGAATGCGCTGCGGATATACGGTTATTCCCAATGAATTGGTATTTGACGGTATTTCACTAAACGCTTTATGGACTCAGAACAGAACGACGATTACAAACGGCGTTTCCTATGTTCTGCAAAAGGCGGGTGCGGCCGCACTTTCCGAGGAAGGACAGCGCCAAACAAAACAGGCCGTGAAAATATATCAGAAGAATGCAGAAGTTTTGACCAAGGCTCTTGACGAATGTAAAATAACATATTACGGCGGCAAAAACTCTCCGTATATCTGGATGAGATGTCCGAACGATATGAACAGTTGGGACTTTTTTGACTTCCTGTTAAACAAGGCTCAAATTGTCGGCACTCCGGGCGCGGGCTTCGGAGAATGCGGTAATTATTATTTCAGACTGTCCGCCTTCGGCGACCCTGAGGATACCGTTCTTGCCGGAGAGCGGATTAAGGATATGTTTAAATAGCTTTTCCGCAGAACGTGCATTAATTATAAAAAGGACTGAGGCTAAATTTTAAATTTTGCCTCAGTCCTTTTTCGGTTTGCAGTTATTTAATCAAAAGTACAGCTTATTCAAAGCTTCGGATACTTCGTTATAATCCATTCCGGCTTTTATTTCCGGTCTGTACAGAAGCTCCATTATCAAAATATCAATCTGAGAAAGCTCGTTGTTGTCCGAGCTTCGCTGATATATAATGCTGTCTCGTCGCTGCGTTGTATCATTAGGGGCACCCATAACGTTGTAAAGCTCCTCTAATATAACGGAAGCTCTGTCAACATCGGCCATATCTTTTCTGTAAAATATTACGCCGCTTGTAATCTCGTTTGTTTTGCCGTCATAATAAAAGGTTGCAGCCCCCGACGCAGTATTGTCGCCGATTGTATCGGACGTAGCTTCAATAAATTCTTTGTCGGAAACAAAGTATACAATAAGATTTGCACTGTCGATATTCTCCGCTCTTCTGACTTTGGGAAAGCCCTCTTTACCCTCAAAAATCGCAAAAAAGCTCTCAATCGTTTCAACGTCGGCGCCGTAATAATTTCCCGTAATATAATAATCTATCCCGTCTTCCCACTTTTGAACAAGGGATGAGTCGCCGTTTCCCTTTGAAAATTCGCTTGAGAGTACAACCTCCGAAAAATAATTACGTATGCTTCTTTGAGAATATCCCTCAATATAATACTGAGAATGGACGTTACCTTCTTCATCGGTAACCGTTTCCAACGGCGAGGATCGGCTTGTTTTTCCCCCGCAGGAGGAAAAGACAATAACGCACAGCATAAGCGTTATGCACCGGAAAAGTATGCTTTTCATTTTTCTGCCCTGTCAAGTAAATTCAGCGAAAGCTCGATATTTTTCCATGAGAGCTCACTTAATTCTTTGTCGTCGCGATCTCTTGCAAAATCTCCTGACGCAAGCTTTTCCAGCTCCGATAAAAGCGCCTCCCGAGTCAGCTTATCGGCGCCGATAACCGCTCCTGCGTTTTGCTCGGTCATAAAATTGGTAACCTTGTCGTCATAGCTGAGCGCAACACACGGCACTTGGTTCATCAAAGCGGAAATAAGCGTGTGCAGTCTCATTGACAAAACGAATTCCGCATTTGCTATCTCATTTGCTCTTTCTTTAATCGTAGAATCGGACTTGTATATTTCGGGGTTTGTGTGCATAAGCGAGGCAATCCTCTTGCTGATTTCCGTGTCTTTATGCGCCTGCATAGGAAAAATAAGACAGCGAAGAGCGTATTTTTCGCAGATTTTATCACAGCAGGACGCAATAATTTCCTCAAAGCCGTTAACATTTCCCTGCCATTCGCGAACGCATACGATAAAATATTTGCCGTCGGTCTTAGGTGATCTTTCTCCGTCTGAGAGGACAAGTCCCGAAATAAACGCAAGATCCGCCGTCAGATATGTTTCAACCGACTTTAATTCCTCCGATAAATTATATAGCGTGCCCTTATCACGCAGAGTAATAAGGTCAATATATCGAAACGATTTCACAGCCATAGCTTTGCTTGCTTCGCTTGTAAACGGTCCGATACCGTTTGCCAACAGCATTGTCTTCAGTCCGTTGTTTTTAGCCATGCGGAGCATGGACGTATAGTATCTCAGCGAACGGCGGCTTGTTACATCCGTTAACAAGGTGCCTCCGCCGTTAACATACATCCGGCTTTGCTTCATAGCCCTTTTAATCATAGGCAAATAAAACCTGCCGATGGAATTTATTCCCGTTTGCAAGGAGGTTTTCTTCGGGGAATGTGACAAAATAAGTAGCTGAATATCCGGCCTTGCTTTTTTATATGCGGCAATCAGCGTTTCTAAAATCAATTCGTCGCCGTAGTTATCAAAGCCATAATATCCGGACAGAATAATATCGTATTTTTTATCCCTGCTATAGTGGGAAATAATACTGTTGTAATTGGCAATATAACGCTTCGCCAGCGCAAGATTGGAATATTCTTTTTCCGCAAGAGCGTATAGGGCGTTTGAATATTTCTCCCGAAGCTCTCTTGAACGGACAAGACGTACAACGGCGTCTGCGCATTCGACGGTGTTTTCGCTCGTAAACAGCAATCCGGTTTTACCGTTTCTTATTAAGTCCGGAATTCCGCCTACAGCCGACGCAACGGTCGCCTTCCCGGCCTTCGCCCCCTCCAAAAGAGCGTACGGGAAGCTCTCGCATCTGGAGGTGAGCATATTTATATCAATAAACGAGAGAAAATCCCATATCGGCGAAACAAAGCCGATAAAATGCACGTTGTTCTCAATGCCCAGCTCTTTACAGCGAGCCTTTAGCTCATCACCCAACGCTCCGTCGCCGGCGATAACGAAATGAACGTTTTTCTCCTTTAAAAGAACGAGCGCCGCACTCTCGATAAAGACGTCGACTCCCTTAACACGGTCAAATCTTGCCGCTATACCCACATAAACAGCATTTTCGTCAAAGGGGATTCCGTGCTTTTTTGCAAATTCTCGTCTTGACGCAGAGTTAGGTACGGCATGTGAAAAATCAATTCCGTTGTAAACGGTGTAAGTCGTATTAGCCTCGAAGCCTCGCTCGATGAGCATTTTGCGAAATGCGTCGCTAACGCCTATTCTGTAATCAATTTTTCTCAATGCCCATCGGTTAAGACCTCCGAAAAGCACCTTTTTTACCGGAGTATCAAAATCAAGCAAATAGTCGCTGTGGACGGTGGTAACAATCGGGCAGGAAATTTTCCGTTTTATCTGAGCCGCTATAAAATTGGCTCTTGCCCCATGAACATTTACAATGTCCGTCTTTTCGTTTCTAATGAATTTTACTATTTCCGAGCAAACAGACATGTCAAACCTATGCTTTTGCTCAAACATAATACTCTTAACGGGGCGCTCCTGAAGCTCTCTCCAAAAAACGCCCTTCATTAAGCAGGCAACCGTAACGCTTGCAAGCTTGCACTGCTCGTCGAGCAATGTAAACATATGTGTTTTCGCGCCGCCGGAATCGCCGCCGCTGATAATATGTAAAACTTTCATTATTTCAGTTCCGTTTTGTTTTTTGTTATATTCACGCACGCCATAAGAAGTCCCAGTACAATAAAGTAGAAGAACATTACTCTCGGATAGTACCAAACATACTCTGCCGAACAGGAAAACATTATTCCGCAAAGCGACGAAACACAGCCGATAATCGCAAGCCTGACAGGCTTTGCGGCATGACGGAGCGCATTTAATCCCTTTCTCACGGAGGTGAAGAACAGCATAAGATATGAGATAATTCCGGCAATTCCCATCTCAACCCACAATTCGAGAAACAGCATGTGAGAATGAGGCGCAGGAGACGTTCCGGGCAGACAGTACAAAAGCCAAACACTGCGGAAATTAACGGGGCCGAGTCCGACGCCGAACAGCCAGTTATCCTTTAATAGCGAAAGTATTCCTCTCCAAATGTAAACGCGGTACATATTCGAGGAGTCGTTCGTCGAGCCGATTGTAGCAATTCTGTTAAGCACGGTCTGCGGCAGAAAGGGAACGGCGCAAACACCAAGCAGGATAATCACCGGTAACAGTCTTTTGTTTGCGAGAAATACAAAAATAAACAGAGCAAGCGCAAGGGATACCCAGCCCGAACGGGAATATGTCATTAATATGGCGCCGAACGGCAACGCCAGGAACAGATAGGAAATACGGCGAAGAGAGTCGTTCTTTATCATCGTACAGAAAACAAACGACAGAGGTATTGCCATAACAAGAAATTCGGCATAGTTATTGGGATTTTCAAAGGTTGAGAAAACTCTGCCGGGCATTGAAGCGTTGTTTGTCAAATCCGTGAGCGACGCACTTACCGCAACGCCCATTGCTCTCTGCACAAATGCTACAGCTCCCGTGGCACAGGTTGAAAACCATATGGCTCCCAGCATTTTTTTAAGCTTAGCCGCATCGGTTACGTTTGCAACCGTAAATATGCAGAAAAGAAACGCCGTTGCAAACAGGGTAAAAATTCTGAATGCGTCCGAAAAATCCGACGCCGTTGCAACTCCTATAACAGACGCAAGCACAAATAATACAAATGGAAAGCCCAGAGTCTTTACCGACAGCGCCTCTCTTTTGTTCAGTGCAACATAGACAAGCATGAAGGCAAGTAATACAACCGATATCACAAGACCGAATACGTTATGCCAAACGGAGCCGGGACACAACAGCATAAAGGAAATGCTCAGACCAACGAAAAACTCAAAATCAAAAAATCTGTACAGCGATAAAAAGTGCTTTATCCCGTCGATTATTAAGCTTGACCGGCGGTTAAAGGTGAGAATATCCACAGTCCTTGCAATAATTTTTTCAATCCATCGCAAAAATGCGTCAAGGGAACGAAAAACAAACGAGCCCTTTAAAATTTTCCCTTCCGTCTTATGTTCGCATAATACCGAGCCAATAAAGCTATCGCGGCAAATACGGCAAAGAAAATGCCATATTCCGGACATAAGTGCAAATACAAGGCTCTGCCTGCAATATTTGCAAAACCGCTTTAATAAATTCGGTACCGTTTCAAAAATAAAACCCGTTATCATTTTTCAGATGTAATGGGTGTAATTGCAGTGATCAGGGCGTACAGCTTAGCGTCTCCCACTTCGAGAGTAATGGAGTGTCCTACCAAATATTCCGTGCCGTTCACCGTAATGCCGTTATTCGCCTTTACTGCGTTAACCTTACCTGTTACGGCAACGAAGCAAAAGCCTTCCTTTGCGCTCATTACATATTCGCCGTCGGAATTAGGGGCATAGCTGCGGGAATTTTTTTCAACTACAACCTCGGTTACATTGCCGAGAGGAACATTGCCGGCATTGTCCGTGAGAACGTCGCCCTCTTTAATTATTTCGGCTGTAGTGTTCGCAACCTCATATACCGTATATGTTACTTCGAATTCCTGTGTGTTTGTGCTTTGAACGATTTTTTTACCTGCAAATTTGTAGCCGACAATTGCTATTGCCGCAACAACGGCAAGTATGATAACAACGTCAATGATATTAAATTTGCGTGCTTTCTTTTCGGTTGACATTTCATGTACCTTCCTTGTTTATTGTTAATAATATAATTTAACGGTTTCAAACAGCAGTGAATTCAAATCGAATTCGTTTTCCGCTTTATGACGGGCGAGCCTTCCCATTTCCTCGCGTTCCCTGTCGTTTTCGCAAACGGCTTTCAGCGCCGAAGCAAACGCCTCGGTGTCCCCGTAGCTCACACAGATGCCGGCTTTTCCGCCGTATTCGCATAAGTCCCTGTTACCTCCCACGTCGGTGGTAACCAAGGGGAGCGACGAGCCGAGCGACTCCAGCAGTGCAAAGCTGAGCGCTTCATTCGACGACGCGCAGTTGATTGCAAAATCCGATGCGCAAAGCAGCTTTGCGGTATCGGTTCTGTATCCAAGCAACTTAATTGTATCGCCGAGCTCTTTTTCGTCTATATGCCTTTGAAGCGACTCTCTCATTTTCCCGTCGCCGCATATCAGTATGCAAAGCTTCCTTTTTAATGTCTTTTTCGCCTCAAATACCGAATCTATGAGAAAATCGAGTCCCTTTTCCGGAGACAAACGGGCAAGCGCAATCCCGACCACGGCGTCCCCGTCCGCTATACCCTTCAGGTAGCTTCTGTCGCGGGGCGGTATCTTAGAGGTATCAATTCCGTTGTAAATGACATGGATTTTGCTTTTATCCACCTTGTTTTCGATTAATATCTTTTCTCCCTCTCGGCACACGGATATTACTGCGTCGTTTAAAGGAGTCAGCTTCTTATTGAAAAATTTCCAAACGGCATTCTGATAAAGCGTCAGGTGCGATGTAAAAACGACCTTTACGCTTTTCAGCCTTTTCTTTGCCTGCAGGGCAATAAAGTTTTCTCTGGGATACTGCGCATGTATAACGTCAATCTTCTCTTGAATACACAGCTTGCTAAGGCTTTTAACCGCTTTTCTGTCAAAAGGCGATTTCATTGAAAGCCGATGGCAGGGGATCCCCTTTGCCTCGCATTTTTCGGACAGCTCGCCCGGAATATTGTAGCACAGATGCGCTTCAAACTCGTTATTTGGCAGATAATCAATCAAATTTTCCACATATTTTTCCGTGCCCGCCTTACCTGCAAAGTTAATAAGGTACAGCACCTTTATTTTATCAGACTTCATTTTTGCCTCTCTTTGAAAGCTTACTCAAAAATTGTTTTAAAGCGGGAATTTTTAAAACGACTGCGCAAATTAGGTACACCGCAACGCCGACAACGGTCGGTATCGCAAGACGCAACGCCCGGCGCATAACGCTATCTCCCGCAATAAAATCGGATACCGCAACGCTTGCTCCGTAAACGAAAAGAGCCATTACTGCACCCGCTGCTACGGTTTTTATTAAATTCTCCGTCATTTTAAATCCGAATTTTCCGACCTTCCGTCGAAGCATAATCAAAAGGAACAGTGTTCCGATTATCGCCGCAACGGAGTACGCCAAAGGTATTCCGTATTCGCAAAGAGGAGTAAATTTCGATAAAATGTAACCGAGTATTACATTTATTACCATAATTGTTACGCCGGTGATTGCCGATATTTTTGTCTGTCGCATTGAATAGAAAGCCCTGTCTGCGATTTCCTTAATTCCGAGAAAGCAAAGACAAAAGCAATACATCAGGAGAAACGCAGACTCAACCTTAATGTCGGAGGCGGTAATTTCACCGTGCTCGGAAATAAGCGAAAGAAACGGCGTTCTCAAAACCATCAAGCCGAATGTAACAGGCACCAAAACAAGTGACATACCTGATATCGTTTCGCTGACGCTTTGCCTGAAGCCCTCGTTATCTCCGCTTGAATACTTAGAAGCCATGGTCGGATACATTACCGAGGTTATCGCCAGCACTATTGTCATAACAGACGAAATAATAAGATTCTGAACAAAATTGAAAAGCGTTACCGAATGAGGAGCCGCATTTGTCATCATCAAATTGTTGCAGAACATATTAAACTGATATGCGCAGGCTCCGAGAATAACGGGTCCGGTCATTCTTATCGCCGTGCGAAGGTTTTCGTCCTTCAGATCTATTACCGGGCGGTAGCGATATCGGTGCTTAACAGCCGAGGGCAGCATAACGGCAAACTGCATGAACAATCCGATAACGGTCGTGATAAGAAGTCCCGTAACACCGTAATCCTTCGCAAAAAGAAGAATATACGCAATTATCAAAATTCCGCTAGGCAGATTAACAAGGGCGGGAGAGATAAAATCTCCGAGAGACTGTAATATTCCCTGATATATGTAATTCAGGCAGTAGAAAAGCATAACGGGCATCATTATACGGATAGCCGTTCCGACATAGGGCTTGTCCGAATAATCGGTAAAGGACGGAATAACAAACGACGCCGCTATGCCCAATATAATCAATATTACGGTTGCAAGAGAGCTGACAGTAATAATATTTGAGGCAAAACCGTCCGCTTTTTTGCGTTCGTTTTTGGCAAGAAGCGCGGCATATACCGGAATTACCACGCCGGATAAAGCCGTTCCGACGCTTTGAAAAATATAGTTAGGTATCTGTACGGCAAAGGAATATATATTCAAATGAACATTGTCCGAGCCGAAATATGACATATAAACCTGATTGGAAACAAGGGAAAGCAATTTCCCGGCAAGCATTATTATCATTACTGCGCCGATAGAGCGCATTACACCTTTTTTTGCCAAAATCCCCCACCTATCTTATCAAATAATTGATAAGATTATATCATATATGAGTTTCTCTGTCAATGAAAAAACTCTTTTAGATTTTTGAATAAGTACGCCGAAACAAGGATAAAATAAGGAAAACAAACAAAGGATGGTTTCAAAATGGCAAAGGAACAAAATCAAAAGCAAAGCAGTTCGTTTTTATTTATTTTCTGCGCTGTATTTGCATTGGCTATAATATGTATCGCATTGACTACGCTGATTTCCACAAACGATAAACAGGAAAAGAAGAAAATATCGGAAAGCGACGTTACAACACAGGAAAGAGTCATACGGGATACCGAACAAACGGAGACGGCAAGCGAGGAGATTACCGAAACAGAGCCGCCTAAGGATACATCAACGGAGAACGAAAACGCCGCAAACGGTACCGTCGAATGCTTCGCCCCCATGTCCGGATATTTGATTCGCTCTTACGATACGGCGCTTGCAAGCTATTCGACAACAATGAACGATTACCGCACTCATTCCGGAATTGATGTCGCGGGCGAGGTCGGCGAGCCTGTTTATTCGTTCGCATCGGGAACGGTAAGCGCAATTTACAATGACAATTTTTGGGGCACGTGCGTCGAAATTGAGCACGACAACGGGATGAAGTCCTGTTACAGAAGCCTCGGCGAAGCCGTAGCGGAGGGCATTGAGCAGGGAAGCTACGTTCAGTGCGGTCAGCTGATTGCATATCTCGGAGACAGTGCAAAAATTGAAGCTGCCGACTCTCCGCATCTTCATTTTGAGCTTTCGTCAAACGGAAAATGCTTAAACCCTCTCGATTACCTCACCTATGAAGCTATGCCCGACACCGTTGAGATTGAATAACCTAAAGCATACGGAGAACAAATCCAAACAGGCAGGAAGCGTTTTTCTCGGCCTTTCAATTTGAAGACATGTCTGCAAATTGAAAGGTCGGCAACCGCCGACCTTTTTTATTTTATGCTTCTCTTAAGCTTGCTTGCACGAATTCTTCCGTTACCGGAAATATTAATGTAAAGTCCGTCATTTGCGGGCTTTTTCAGCTTTAACGGACAGTAAACCTCACCGACTCCGAAGAAAAATTCACACATCATAACGTCGAAAATCGCTCTTATCCTAATCTTGCCGTCAATCGGTACAAGAGGCAGGGTAAATTCCTTTTCCCCGTCCGGTATTATGTGTAGCTTCTTTTCCCTCTCGTTATAGGAAATACCGTAGCCGCCGATTTTAACAAAGGAAGCAACATCCGTTTCTATTTCCGTATCAAAGGCCCTACCTTCCTCAAATACAACTCCGACTCCGTCGCCCTCGATATCTCTTGTTTCCTCATAATAGCCTTCAATCTCGCAAACAGGCATAGCGCAAAGACGCACGCCGAACCCCGTCCTTCTCAGTTTAAGCTCCTGGGGGATTGTCATTGCCTGCGTAAAGGGCATACCGAACTGTTCAAATCCGACGGCGTACCATGCAATTCTAATCTTTCTGCCGTCGGGTGCGGAATCGAAATTCTGGAAAGCATAAGCCGAAAAACGCTCCCAAGGGTCGTCGAGCGAGGTGTTTACAAACGCACCGTTGTATTTGCAGGAGAAATCCTTTGTCGCTTCGAGCATATTGACGTACTTGTCCAGACGCGATTCGTCAATTTCATCCGGCGTGAATTTATGGCCGTCGAATTGACCTATCATATAAGCGCCGTCGCCGCCGTTCAAAACCCATTTTTCCTCGTCGGTGCCCTCGATTTTGTATTTCACCATATCGGGACATTCACGGAACTGCTCTATGTCGCTTTCGTGAACCCAATTTTCCAAATCCTCGGAGGAAGAGAACGAATATGAGGTAATATCCCTCAATGTAATCGAAATATACCTGCCGGATTCCTCGTGGAAGAGAATCTTCGGGTCGCCGCTGCCTGCATTATTTACGCTCTTGAATTTATAGTGGTATCCCCCGTCATCGCTCTCGAAAATAAGGTAATCGCAGGCGACGCACGGCTTTCCTGTTTTTCTGTCGTGAAATCCGGTGCCTGAGGCACGGTGCGGATAACGCATAACAGGCTCCAGCTCCGTCCAGTTGAATAAATCGTCGGAAACGGCGTGCCCCCAGTGATTGTTGTCCCACATTCCGTAGGTTGCTCCGGGACAGTGCTGATAGTACATATGATATTTTCCGTCGTGGTATATAAGACCGTTCGGGTCATTTATCCAGCCTCGAAGAGTTGTAAAGTGAACAAGAGGCCTCAGGTGCTCGCCGTAATGGGGAGCGTCTTCAAAATCGTCCTCTACACGGACAAGGCTGCCGAGCTTATCGTAATCCTCGGGGGTGAGCTCTAAATCGCCCTCAGGCATTCTTTTCCATTGCGACGGGCTTGGCGCAATCTCAACCTGCAGAGTCTTTCCTTTAAATTCACTCATATCGACAAAATATTTATATCCGGAGGGATTTTCACCCAAATGAGTAAAAATCTGCTCAACTGTGTTGCCGTCAAGAAAAAAGTTGACGGCAACACAGTTTTTATTCTTGGGATCGCTTTCAAACGTTACATATCTTTTGTCGATTTTTAAATCAAACATACTTCTTTTTCCTCCCGGTTGCCGGTTACTGCCAATGTCGGATAAAACATGTCTTAGGTTATCTTGTCAAAATATTCCTTCTTGTATTTTTCAAAATCCTTGCCGAACAAGCTCTCCTCCTTGTAATTACGAAGATATTCGTGAGTATCGAGAGAGGAGTCGTTCGTAGTCAGCTGAATAATACAAGCGGCTATGTTTGAGCAATGGTCCGCCACTCTTTCAAAATTACCGAGCAAGTCGTTAAATACAAATCCGGTTAAAAGCGTGCATTCGGAATTGCTCAATCTTGCTACATGGTTCGATTTCATCGTCGAACGAAGCATATCAATAACCTCCTCCAACGGCTCAACCTTAGCCGCCGTTATCGGGTCGTTTTTCTCGAAGGCGGTAAAGGTAAGCGAGAGAATTTCCGTTATTGCCGCCGTCATGGTTTCCAATTCTTTATATGCTCCCTCAGAAAAAACGATATTCTTTTCATTGATTTCAGCAGCGGCCTCCGTAATATTGACGGCGTGGTCGCCTATTCTCTCTATGTCGCCGATACAGTGCAGGCATCTTGTGACCTGATTTACCTCGTCAACGGATAATTCCCTTGACGAAAGCTTTACAAGATACGAGCCGAGCTTATCCTCATAACGGTCGATGATTTCTTCCTTCTCATTGATTTTTTCGGAAGTCTTTGAATCCCAATCGGTTATCAGCGACAGAGAAGCGATAATATTTTTGCGAGCTATGCCTGCCATGCGAGATACCGTTGAGTTGCATCTCTCTACCGCAAGGGGAGGATATGCAAGGAAATGCTCGTCAAGCAATTCAACAGATTCCTCGTCCTCTCCCTTCCTGTCGGGGACGGAAATGCAAATCAGCTTTTCGATAAGTCCGGTAAACGGCAAAAGCACTAAAGTCGAAAACAATTTATATACGGTATTGAACACCGCTATGCCGACAGGGTCCGAAAGTTTTTCCGTAAGCACCGAATAATCGATGAATATGCCGATGATATAGTAAATTGCAAGAAAAACCGCCGTTCCGAGTGCATTGAAATAGAGGTAAACTAAACCGGTGCGCTTTCCGTTTTTGTTTGCGGAAAAACCTGCAATCAGAACAGGCACGCATGCGCCGATATTCATACCGAGGACAAGGGGAAATACTGCGGAATATTTAATTCCGACGGAAACGGAAAGAGCCTGCAGTACACCGACAGACGCAGACGACGATTGAATTACCGCCGTAAAGATCATTCCCACAAGAATACCCAGCACAGGATTTGAGAACACCTTGAGCATGCTGACAAAGGTCTGGGAATCCTTTAAAGGAGCGACTGCCTGCGACATCGACGTCATGCCGAACATCAAAACGGCAAAGCCGAGCATTATGCCGCCGATATGTACCTTTTTCTGAGTCTTTGAAAACATATAAAAAACGATGCCGACAAGAGCTATAACGGCGGAAATTGTACCTACCGAAAGAAGTTCGCCCAAAGCCGAGCTTTTTACGCTCGAAATAGACAAAATCCATGCGGTTGCCGTTGTACCTATGTTGGCACCCATAATAACACCTATTGCCTGTGAAAGCTTCATCATACCGGAGTTAACAAAGCCGATAACCATTACGCTCGTTGCGGAGGACGACTGAATGACGGCAGTGACCACCGCTCCCAACAGGACGCCCAGCAGTCTGTTTGCCGTTAATTTTTCCAGAACGGTTTCAAGCTTCGAGCCCGCAACCTTTTTAAGACTATCTCCCATCAGCGACATGCCGTATAAAAACAAGGCAAGTCCGCCGAGCAGAGAAACAGCGTTAGCAATACTCATATTTTTTATTCCTTTCACCTGCTTGCAACTCTGTTGCAATAATCAATTCTGACCTTTCCTGACTGATTGCTATTTTACCACACAGTTTTGAAAAATACAATACCGTTTTGATTTTTTTACTTTATTTTACAGCGTGAACAATTTGACAGACAAAGCTCTATAAAAGAATTGTATGAATTATACTAAAAACGGTGCCGTTGCCGGCACCGTTTTGCTTAATCCGAATATATCATTATGCTTCGTTTGCTTATCCTTCTTCGTTTGCGGGTTCGAATACCGTATTTTCCTGCCTTAGCACCGTATTATACAGTGCGTTAAACAAAATCCATACAATATATGCCTGAACGCAACGAACGCACAGCTCCTCGATAACGGCCGGTATCATCAAAACCAGCGTTGATTTTTGCGCCCAGTCGAAGACTATGTATTTTAAAATAAACACGTTCGGAACGGCGGAAGCAAGACCTCCCGCAATCAAAGCGAATAAGATGCCGGAGCCGGAAATAAACTTTTTCGGCTTCTTTTTCGCAATCAAAACGGATACGGCAAGCAACGCAAGTCCGCCAAATGCAAAAATTTCAAGTCCTATCGTCAAGAAATTCGCATATTCGGCAACCGTCGATTTGTATCCGGATTGCAGCTTGAAGCGGGTGTTTTTATACAGTCCGCTCTGTAATTCCGTGTTTGTGATATTAATGTAGCCGTCCTGAACATTCTCATCAAGGACATATTTTATATTGTGAGCCTGTGCGTAAGAAATAACCTTTTCATTTGAAGTATGGATTGTAACCCTGCCCTCGATTCCCTCAAACGCAGTATCGGAAAAGCCGTAATCGGTGTAGGTTGAAGGGACGTAGACGTCGGTTAGATTTTTACAGTCGGAAAACAAATTATCGCCGATTTTCGTGATTTTTAACCGGTACTTTTCAAAAAGCTCTTCCTTTGAGGCCTCACCCTGCTTAAATTCCTGCGAGGCATTTTTGTTTCCCGTTTCGGTAATCGCATAGGCGGGCAAGGTAATGCTTTTGACATCCTCGTCAATCGAAACCAGCGTATACGAGTCAAACGAATACTGCGAAAGCTCAAGCAGCTTATCTGTAAGGCAGGAGTATTCTCCCCCCTCACAAAGCATCTTATCCGGAACCTCAAAATCTCTTGCTATAAATCCCCTTGTTATGCCGTCGCCGGTTATACTGATGTGTGTTGCAACACCGTAAGCGCCTACGCCGAGAAGAAGCACGGCGACGATTATTCTCGTTACATTCTTTTTCAGTATATAGCCGTATTTTACTATAAACCAATACGCCAGCCCCTTAACACAGCCTCCGAAAAACGCAGTCAAAGTCAAAAGAGGCTGGTATCCCCCTTGCGGATTTACAAGGAAGGACAAAAAATCGCAAAGCGCAGAGGAGGCTCCTCCCCACAGCGGTCCTAACAAAAGTGCGGGAAAAGCCGTGAATATACCGGCAAGACCTACCTTCAGTCCGCCGCCGAACAGCGGAATCGTAACGGGTAAAATCGACTTGACAACGACTGCCATTGCGGTCATTATCGCAGTAAGTACGATTTTAAAAACAGGGGCTTTGCCGCATAAAAGAAACGGCGACTTTTCGGAATTTTGCATAAAAAAACCTCCCACAGCAATAATTTTCGTTATTACATAGGGATTAATGCTCCGATATGTAACAGCGGGATGCGACGCCGAGACCGCAACAAGCTTGTTTTCGCCCGACGGACAACTCCCCGTTCCGTCGATACTTTACGCCCCGGCATCTACTCTGTGAATGCTTTTATTCTATCACATTATTTTGCCGAATGCAACAGAAATAAACAAATATTTTACGATTTTTTGACAAACTGAGGATTGTTTTGTGGTATAATACAATATATTTTGATTATGCCATACTAAAATTTTCGGGAGGATAAAATGACCTGGCAGGAGCTTGAAAACGAATGCATAACGTGCAGAAAATGCGAGCTTTGCAAAACGAGAACCAATACCGTTTTCGGCGCCGGAAACAAAAACGCCGACCTTATGTTCGTCGGCGAAGCGCCCGGCGAAAACGAGGATCTTACGGGCATTCCGTTTGTAGGAAGAGCAGGAAAGCTCTTTGATAAATATCTTGAAGCCGTCGGCATACGGCGAGACAGCGTATATATTGCAAACATGCTTAAATGCCGTCCGCCGAAAAACCGCGATCCCCTGCCCTCCGAGCAGGATATGTGCATTGAATATTTAAGAAATCAGGTTAGGCTTATCTCGCCGAAGCTGATAGTCTGCCTCGGAAGAATCTCGGCAATACGCCTTATCGACCCGCATTTTATGATCACAAGGCAACACGGAATTTGGTACAAAAAGGGTAGCTTTGAGATGTGCGCCGTATATCATCCGTCTCTATTGCTTCGCGACCCGCGCAAAAAGGAGGACATGCTCACGGACATGAAGGTCGTCAAGGCCAAGCTTGACGCCCTGAGCGTAAATTGATTATGAAGGTAGATATCTGGGTTCTTATTTCCACGACGCTCACCATGCTGATTCTGATATGCGTCGGTTATTTCAGCGCAAAAAAGGGACTGCTTGATGAAAAATTTTCAAAAAAGCTCTCTTCACTGATAGTATACATCTGCCAGCCGGCTCTTTTGGTCGGTTCGCTTATGAACGTGGGGTACTCGAAGGAAATGCTCGTTAAGGGCGGTATGATCGTTCTTCTGTCGGCAGGTGTTCACCTTATGAATGTGCTTGTCGCTCTCGGCTTTTCCGCCCCGATAAAGGATATCAACGAGCGCACGGTTATTTCATATTCGGTAACCTTTTCCAACTGCGCTTTCTTCGGCTTTCCCGTTTTAAAATCGGTTTTCGGAGACGAGGGCGTTTTCTGGGGCTCGTTTTACTGCATTGTCTTCAACATTCTCGTTTGGACGTGGGGTATGTTTACCTTGTCGAGAGCAAACAAGGAAATAAAAATGAATCCGAGGAAAATGTTTGTAAACTTCGGTACTGTCCCCTGCGCTATAGGCATTGTGCTTTACATAACGCAAATGTCCGAAAAAATCCCCAAGCCGATTACGCTGTCGCTCGATTATCTGTCGGGCTTGTGTACGCCTATTTCCATGCTTATTATCGGTGCTTTACTTGCAAGGCTTCCTTTAAAAAAGGTATTCTTTTCGCCTAAGTCGTATTATCTTTGCCTTGTAAAGCTCGTTATATTGCCGGCGATTGTTGCGATTGTGCTTGCGCTTGCCGGTCTTTCAAAGGATTTGGTTTGCTTCGGCGCATTGATGGCAGGCTTTCCCGTTGCGGCTACCTCGTCGGCGTTCTCTGAGAAGTATTCGATAGCGCCGGAATTTTCCTCGGTGTGCGTAGGTCTTTCAACGATTCTGTCTGTTGCGACCGTTCCGATTATAGTGACCGCCATAGACAAATTGGTTTAATATTTGAACGAAAGAAAATACTGCGCTCCAGTGCGATTGCACGGGAGCGCAGTATTGTTTTTTATTTACATCGATTTAGCTTAAAAGTTAAAGGCCTGTTCCGAGGATTCCACAGCTGCAAGACCACTGGATTGGGAACCGATAAGATCCTCAACCGGAACTCCCGCATCCTCGAAAGCTTCAATCAAAGCCTCGACATCAATTATATTTTGAATGCCGTCTAAGTCATCTTCATCTTCAATTCTATATACATTACTGCTATTCGGCATTTTAATATTTGCTTCATCACCGGTTTTTTCAAATGAAACAGCAATGAACGACATACCCGATACGGAAAAGTCGAGCTTAATTGCGCCGTCCGTAAATATAACGGCAATATCGAGCTGACCGAGCATCTGCGGGACCTCCCCGCCTAAAGAGTCCGCCGACAGCTTGACTGTTCCTCTCGGCGCACCGTCCTCAAAGCCAAAGTCTTCGGTTTCAAAGCTAAATACACTTTCGCCGTAACTTTGAAGTTCAAAATCACCGGTATATTTATCTTTTTTGCATGTTCCTGTGCCGATAACGGAAACGGTGTTATCGCCGATATACGCTTCAAAGCCGAACTTTCCGTCGTCCTCTGTCACCGCGTAGCTGAAGATTTCTTCTCCGCCCACAACAATGCGTTCGCCGACAATATCATCATCGTCAAGATAGCTGTAATATTCAATTTCCGGAATACTGCTTATTACTTCTTCGTTCTTCAGCTCATCAATGGCTGAATCTATTTCCTGTATTAATTCGGAATATTCAACGCCGCCAAAGCACATCAAAAGGGGTTCAACAATGTTTTTAATATCCTTATCGTTCTTTACCGTTTCAAGGATTTTTAACAGAATCTCGGCACTTTGCTTCGAGTCGAGCTTAACCGCCATTTCGGTTAATTTCTGTTCAACCCCGTTAACATTAAGCGAAATGTCCTGAGAAACAGGCTCAAAGGAATCTAAAATAATATCAACATATCTTTCGATTATCTTTTCGATGTCAATGTCCTCGGGAAGAGCCTCCTGAAGCATTGATAAGTTTTCAAGCGCATCTTGGTACGAAAGGTCGCCCGAATAATTATCCATTACAGACGAAAGATTCATATATATGGGTCGATCCAAAATCTCAGGGACATCCATGATAATAGCATTATCGTTCTGATTATACGCTATTGCGACCGACACTATGTCGGTGGAATTTAACACCAACGTGCCTGCAAGCTTTACAACGCCTTCTTCGTCGTCATCGATATCAAGTCCAAGCTTGAATTCTATGTCGTCTAACCAGTCGATATCCTCTTTGGAACCGAAACCAAACTGAGAAAGAAGAGCCTTGCCCTGTTCGGCAATATCAAGCTTTACGGAATATTCGCCTTCAATCAATTTTTTCGGGTTAATTTCGTTGATTACTTCGGCGTTTGCAATGATACCGGATTCTTTTTCCGCATTCTTAAATTCCTGCTTTTCGGAAATAAACATATCCTTAAATACCGTGAAGTACAGGATTGCCGCAACACCGAGAATTAAAACGGGAATTGCAATCGCAAGGAAAATTTTAAGCCCCTTCTTCTTTTTCTTTATCGGCTCCGGTGTAGGTACGGAATTAAAATACATTTGATTCTGTACAGGATCGACCTGCGGAGCTTCGTTAACGGGCTGTGTATAAGCGGTTCCCGTGTTTACGGCATTGTTGGTTGCCGTATTAACCGTTTGTGTCTGCGAAGCGAGCTGAGCTTCGCCGCAATACGGGCAGAATTTTGTTCCCTCGGAAATTTCTTTTCCGCATTTATTGCAAAACATGGCATACCTTCCTTAATTGTTATTTTGTATAACAATATAATATAGCAGAATTCAATTTATGTCAAGTAAAAGTTTAAAAAATCCACATAATAACATATTTTCCGACGCCGAGAATAAATTACTATTGACTTTTTGTCGAAAAAGTTGTATACTTTTTTCGACAAAAATTATGTCAAAAGGAAGTGTCGATTTGAAGCACGGTATTAGAAAGAAAATCGTTGAAAGAATTTCTTCTCTCGACGACGGATGCGTATTCGTTGTCGGCGATTTTTCCGATATCGCCGAAAGCAAAACAGCCTCTAAAACGCTGGCAAGGCTCTGCGAGGAAAAATCAATAGAAAAGCTGATGAGGGGCGTTTACCGTAAAAGCACAGTTGAAAAAGTGGAGCCGGACACCATTGCAAAAGCGCTTGCAAGGGAAAATGCATGGAAAAGCATTCCCTGCGGCAAAACGGCGCTCCATCTTTCGGGACTTACGAAGGAAAAGCCGAGCATTTGGACTTATGTAAGCGACGGAACCTACAGAACCTATTCCGTTATGGGCTATAATATTTCATTTTCGCACACCACGGTCAGAGGCTTTAATATGATGTCCGAAAAAACCGCGATGATTGTGGAAATTCTCCGCGCCTACGGTGAAAACGCCATACCGTATTCCAAGCTTAAGAGTTTATTTTCATATCTGAAGCCAAGCGAGATAGCCGAAATTCTCTCGGAAACAAAAAACTGTCCTAAATGGATTTACCTGGCAATAAAAAAACTGTTTATGCACCAAAATACTGTAGAGGAACAAATATGAACGATACACAGATATTAAACGGCACGATGTATATGAACATGATAAGAGGCGGTGCCGCAAACCTTAATAAAAACAGAGTTGCGGTAAACGAGCTCAATGTTTTTCCCGTTCCCGACGGCGATACGGGCGACAACATGTTCATGACCATAAATTCAGGCGCCGTTAATTTGGAAAACGAAGACGCCCCGATAGGGGAAATTTCAAGTGAGATAGCGCACCGTATGCTGTTGGGTGCGCGAGGAAATTCAGGGGTAATTCTTTCAAGGATTTTTGCGGGAATCGCAAACGGCCTTGCAGGCTGCAGCGACGCCGATATTCCCACCCTTGCCCATGCGCTCGAATGCGGCACGGACGAAGCTTATAAATCGGTCTCCTCTCCTGTTGAGGGCACTATTTTAACGGTTTGCCGCGAAAGCGTGCAATATGCCAATTCCAAGCTTAAGGACACTCCCACTCTGAAAAAATATTTTGAAAATCTGTTTACCGAAGCGCAGAACTCTCTTGAGAGAACTCCGAGCCTGCTGGAGGAGCTTGCACAGGCAGGAGTTGTAGACAGCGGCGGCGCCGGATTTCTCTTTATTGTTGACGGAATGAAAAATGCGCTGAACAATGAAATAATTCCCGACGGTGAAGCAAGCTCCTCGGATCAGCCGAAGAATATCGATTTCTCCCTGTTCACCGAGGACAGCGAATGCACCTACGGCTACTGTACCGAGCTTTTACTCCGTTTGCAGAGCGCAAAGGTCGATGTCAAAAGCTTTGACGAAAATATCATCGGCGATTTCCTGAACAAGGTCGGCGACTCGGTGGTTTTGGTTCGCAGCGGCTCCATTGTGAAGATTCACGTTCATACCAAGGCTCCCGGCGACATACTTAACGAATGTCAGAAATACGGTGAGTTTCTCACCGTAAAAACGGAAAATATGCAGCTCCAGCATAACGGTGCCGCAAAGCCTAAAAATATTACTCTTAAAACCGAAAATATACGAAAAAGCTTTGCAAGCGTCGTCTGCTGTAACGGAAAAGGAATGATGGATCTGTTCTCCTCGCTCGGCGCCGATTATATTGTTGACGGCGGCCAGAGCATGAATCCGTCGACAGAGGATTTCCTTTGCGCCTTTGACAAGGTCAACGCAGATAAAATATTCGTTTTTCCGAATAATAAAAACATCATCTTGGCGGCAAAGCAGGCGGGCTCCATGTACGAAAAATCCGAAGTATACATCGTAAACACAAAAACAGTGGGAGAGGGCTACGCCGCATTTTCAATGCTCGATACCTCTTCCGGAGACGCTACGGCAATAACCGAGGAATTAAACGAGATCGCAAGCAACGTTACCACCGGTATGGTTTGCCGCTCTACAAAATCCGCACGCATAGACGGAATCGACATAGTTAAGGGTGATTATATCGGAATTGCAAACGGAAGCATCGTAACGAGCACCGCCGATTGCTCCGACACCGTTAAAGCTCTTTGCGAAAAGGTAAAGGCGTTTGAAAGCGATGTTTTAATTGTTCTTTGCGGGGAGGATTCTAAATCCGACGAGGCCGATGCGCTATGTGCCCATTTGCAAAAGAAATATCCCAAAACCGAAATAATTATGTTAAAGGCAGACCAGCCTGTATATGATTATATATTGATTTTTGAATGAGGTGATAATATGTTACAGTTATTTTCGGACACAGACCTTGATTTAACTCCTGAAAAGGCAAGGGAATACGGCTATAAGCTAATCAGCATGCCGTTCAGCATCGACGGTGAAACGACCTATCCCTACGCCGATTGCGATACCTTTGACATGCACGCATTTTACGAAAAGCTGAGAAACGGAGTCGTTCCTAACACCAGCGCCATTTCGGAAGAAAGCTACCGCAATTATTTTGAACCGTGCTTTGCAAACGGCGACGATATCCTTTACGTGCATTTTTCACGCAAAATGTCGGCAACTTTTGAAAACATGGACAGAGCCGTTAAAAGCTTGAAGGAGAAGTATCCCGAAAGAAAATTCTATACCGTTGACACCAAGGGTATTACAATTATCGGTTATATTATCGCCCTTTGTATCGGCGATATGGTCAAGCAGGGAAAGGGAATTGACGAGATCCTCGAATGGTCCGAAACCGAAATTGATAAATACGCCGTTTACTTCTTCTCCGACGATTTAAAATTCTTCCACCACAGCGGGCGTGTAAGCGGTCTTGCCGCCACGATGGGTACGATGCTCGGCGTACGCCCCATTATTTATATGAGCTCCGAGGGAAAAATGGAAAGCATCGGTAAGGAAAGGGGAAGACAGCGGGCTATTAACCGACTGATTCATGCAGTTGAGGAAATAGGCGATGACGTTGCAAATCACAGAGTCGTTATCGGAAATACGGACAACCGTGAGATTGCACAGCAGATTGCCGACGCTCTGTATGAAAAATACGGCAAAAACACCGACATAACAATAATCGACGTTAACCCCACCGCCGGCAGTCACTGCGGTCCCGACTCCATCGGCATTGCATTCCACTCAAAACACAGGTAAAAAGAGAATTATGATTGAAATAAGAGAAGCGACGACAAAAAAAGAGCAGAAGAATTTTTTGAATTTTCCGCTTGAAATGTATAAAAACAATCCCTGCTTCGTACCGCCCCTTTATTCGAGCGAAAAGAAAATTTTCGGAAAAAGCTACTCATACTATGATACCTGCGAGGCGGTATATTACAACGCATACAGGGACGGCGTCATGGCAGGCAGAATCTCGGGAATTTTACAGCATACTTCAAATAAAATCAGAAATCAAAAGCGAGTCCGCTTTACCCGCTTCGACTGCATTGACGACGTTGATACGGCTCGGGCGCTCTTCGGAGCAGTCGAAAAATGGGCGCTTTCAAAAGGCATGGACACGATTTGCGGTCCCTTGGGCTTTTCCGACCTTGAAAGAGAAGGGCTGTTAATCGAAGGCTTTGACGAGCTTTCCACCTTCGAGGAGCAGTATAATGCCGAATATTACGGCAGACTAATCGAAGAGTGCGGTTATAATAAAGAGGTGGATTGGATTGAGAGTAAGATTTACCCGCCTAAGGATACCGAATCGCTCGATAAAATGAAAGACTATATAATGAAGAGGTATTCTCTTCGCTTCGGAGAGGCAAAAAACATAAACGAATTTATCAAAAAATACAAAAACGACTTTTTCCGTCTGCTGGACGAAGGCTATGCCGACATTTACGGGTCTGTTCCTTTTACCGAGTCCATGAAAAAAGAAATAATATCAAATTTCAAGCTCGTTTGCGATACGGAGCATGTTGCCGTTATTCTCGACAAGGATAACCGTGCGGTATGTATGGGCTTTTGCATTCCGTCAATTTCCCGCGCGGTACAGAAATCAAAAGGGCATTTAACTCCCTGCGCCATAGTCAAAATTTTAAAATCCGTCCGCCGGCCGGAAATAATCGACCTCGGCCTGATTGCCGTAGACAAGGAATATCTTAACCGAGGAATCAGTATAATTTTTTGTGCGGAAATTGCAAGAATGCTTAAGAAGCCGTACACAAAATACGCCGAAACCAATCTGAATTTAGAGGACAATCACTCAATACGTAATATGTGGAAGCGCTTTGAGCAAATCGAACATAAGAAGCGACGCAGTTATGTAAAATATATAGGGGAGAACGTAAATGCGTAAAATTGTAATTGACTGCGCAGGCGGCGACAATTCGCCCAACGCACCGATAGAGGGAGCGCTTTCCGCTCTGGAAAAGTTTCCGGATTTGTACGTAATACTGTGCGGAAAGGAAGAGGAAATATCAAGTATTCTGAGTGAAAAAGCTTATGACGGCGGCAGAGTTGAAATATTAAACGCAAGCGACGTCATCACCTGCCACGATAAGCCTACGGACGCTGTCAGATTAAAGAAGGACAGCTCTATGATGAGGTCTCTCAAGCTTTTGCGCGAGGATGACGGAATATTCGGTATGGTCTCCACCGGGTCAACGGGAGCCCTTGTTTGCGGCGCAACCCTGAGAATCGGCAGAATTAAAGGCGTTATCCGTCCGGCCTTCTGCCCGATACTTCCGACAATGGACGGCGGTATCGTAGGCATATGCGACACCGGCGCAAATATTGACATCACACCGGAGCATTTGAGACAGTTTGCGGTAATGGGCAGTCTTTACCTACGCTGTGCCTTCGGCGTGGAAAGCCCCAACGTCGGACTTTTGAATATAGGAACGGAGGCCGAAAAGGGCGATGCCCTAAGAAAGGAAGCCTACCCGCTGCTTTCGGAAACAGAGGAAATTCGCTTCGGCGGAAATATGGAAGCAAGAGAGCTTCTCGAGGGTAAATTCGACCTTGTTTGCTGTGACGGATTTTCCGGGAACGTTCTGATTAAAGCTACCGAGGGAGCTTGTCTTGAAATGCTGAAAAAGCTGAAAAAGGATATTTTTTCCAGTTGGAAAAACAAGCTCGGCGCATTTATTATGAGAAAAATGTTCGCCGAAACAAAGGAATTTATGAATTACCAAAATTACGGCGGCAGTGTTCTTCTCGGCACCTCAAAGGTAATAGTAAAGGGACACGGCTCCAGCGACGCACGCGCCGTTTGCGCCTGTATTTCTCAGGCATACCGTATGGAGAGTGCAAGCTACGTCGAATGCGTCGAAGACGCACTTTTGAAAATCGAACAAAGAAACAGGGAGAAAGAAAATGTATAACGAACTGAAAAAGGCACTCGCAAAGCAGCTTCGCATAGACGAGTCGGCAATCGTGCCGGAATCGAAAATAATCGACGATTTGGGAGCCGACTCGCTGGATGTCTTGCAGCTTTTAATGACGATAGAAGAGGAATACGGCATAACCATTCCGGACGAAGCGCTGGCGGAATTCAAGACGGTTTCGGATATTTCCGAATACCTTGATTCAAGACGCTGATTCTCTCGGCGCTTTAACCCTTGCGGTATGTCGATAAGGCTTTAATCATGCAGATTAAACTTAATCCGCGGCTTAAAAAAATTGCCGAGAATATACCTGTAAATTCCGATGTTATAGACGTAGGCTCCGACCATGCTCATCTTCCGATTTATCTTATTCAAAACGGGATTTGCAAAAACGTCCTTGCGTCGGATTTGCGCTCCGGTCCCTGCGAAAAAGCAAGAGAGAATATCGCTCTTTACGGTTTGTCCGACAGAATAAAGGTGGTTCAGACAAACGGGCTTGAAAAGCTCGGGGACTATCCGTGCTCCTGCATTGTAATAGCAGGCATGGGCGCACAAATAATGACGCAGATTTTAAAGGGAAGCAATATCCCTAAAAACGAGAATATTACTCTCATTCTGCAACCGCAAAAATACCAGGAACGCCTTCGCAAATATCTTTCGGACGAAGGCTTTCTTATTGACTCGGAGCTGCTTGTCCGCGACGGCCGTTTATACACGGTTATCGCAGCCCATTATACGGGAAAGCCTTACAGGCTTAGCGAAGCCGAGCTTTATCTCGGCAAAAAATCCGCCCGAAAATCTGCAGATTTGTTTCCTTTTCTTGCAAAAAATCTGACAGATAAATTGAAGAGAATTATTAAAACCAAAGAAAACGCTTTTGACGAGGAGAGACTGCTGGCTTTGATCGAAGCCGATATAAACGGAGAGAAAAAATATGAAAAAAAGCGAATTATATAAAATCCTTTCGGAAAGAATTCCCTCCTCTCTTTCGGAGGAATGGGACAATGACGGAGCGATGATTATTCCGCACGATACATGCGTCAACCGAATACTTTTGTCTCTTGACGCTACGACGCAGGCTGTTTCAAAAGCCATAGACGAAAAATTTGATTTGATAATAACGCATCACCCTCTGATTTTCCGTCCCGTAAGCTCCATTGTAAACGGTAAATACATTTCACTTATAGAAAACGACATTGCCGTTTTCTCCTTTCACACCCGATTTGACACGGTATCGGGCGGCGTTAACGACGCTTTGGCTTCGATTCTGGGACTTGTAAAAATTGAAAGCCGTTCCATTATGCGTATAGGCGAGCTTGAAAAAGAAATGCCGACAGATTCCTTTGCGCAATTTGTTAAAGCTAAGCTTAACTGTCCCTGCCTCAACTATGTTAAGCGCCGTGACACCGTAAAAAAAGTAGTTCTTGTCGGCGGTGACGGCAAGGATTTTTCAACCGAAGCCGAGAATGTGGGAGCGGACACCTATATCACGGGTAATATGAGCTACAATACTATGATCGACGCCTCAGAGGGCAAGCTTAACGTCATTGAGGCGGGCCACTACAATACCGAATTTCCGTCAATGTACGCCATGAAGGATATTCTTCTTTCCGTTAATTCGGAATTTGAAATTGAAATTTTTGACAATAATCCGATTGTGACAATTTGAATTTACAAAATTCTGTTTACAAAGCACAGGATTTAAGGTATAATAACTTTGTATATATGAGATGATAACAGATGAAAGGTTAAACAACGTGATTATTCAGTTAGAGGAAGCAAAGCGCACCCTGCAGGAGCTCAACAAGGCTGTTATCGAGCTTGGCAGCGCACTCCGTATTGACGAAATAAAAAAAGAAATGACAGAGCTGGAGGAAAAAACCTCTGCGCCGGATTTTTGGTCGGATTCCGATAATTCCGGAAAGGTTTTGTCAAGAATAAAGAGCATAAAGGGCAGAATTTCCCGTTACGAATCGTTAAAAAGCCGAGTTGAGGACGTAGAGGTCCTTTGCGAAATGGGAATTGAGGAAAACGACGAATCTGTTGTGGATGAAGTGCTTTCCGAAATTAAGGCTCTGACCGAGGAGGAAGGCAAGCAGAAAATAGAGGTCCTTCTTTCGGGCGACTACGACAGGAACAACGCCATTCTTTCATTTCACCCCGGCGCAGGCGGCACCGAGGCTCAGGACTGGGCCTTGATGCTTTACCGGATGTATACCCGCTGGGGCGAAAAGCACGGTTACACCGTAAAGCTGGTTGACTGGCTCGACGGCGAAGAGGCAGGCTTGAAGAGCGCTACCGTTATGATTCAGGGAGAGAATGCATACGGTTACTTAAAAAGCGAATCGGGCGTTCATCGCCTCGTTCGAGTATCTCCCTTTGACGCCTCGGGAAGAAGACATACCTCCTTTGCGTCAGTCGAGGTCATGCCCGAATTTGAGGACGACGGAAAAATAGAAATACGGGATGAGGATCTTGAGATAACCGCTCACCGTTCAAGCGGCGCAGGCGGTCAGCATATCAATAAGACGGACTCCGCCATTCGCATAGTGCATATTCCCACGGGAATTGTTGTAGGCTGTCAGACAGAGAGAAGCCAGCTTCAAAATAAAGAAACAGCCATGAAGATGCTGAAATCCAAGCTTATCGAAATAAAGGAAAGAGAAAAGCTTGATAAAATCGAGGATATTCAGGGCGTAAAGACGAATATCGAATGGGGCGCACAGATACGTTCCTATGTGTTTATGCCCTATACTCTCGTTAAGGACACCAGAACAGGCTATGAGGACGGTAACATTTCCGCCGTAATGGACGGCGACCTCGACGGCTTTATCAACGCTTATTTGAAGATGAACGCAGGAAAGTAGCCTCAAAGCAAAACGGTATGCGTCTTATGAATCGGGCGGAATGTCTCGGATATTTAATTTTCGAATTTTTTTAAAAAATAAAATACGGTAAAGGAAGCAAAATTATGTTAAAGAAAACAAGATTTTTCGTAGGAATCGCATTTATGGTACAAAGCTTTTCGTGCATTGTTGTTTTCATCACGCTTTTGGTAAAGAAAAAAAGCCTTTGGAAGACATTTCTTGCAATCGGCCTTGCAGGAGGCGCCGCCGGCGCTTACCTTACAATCGGCGCATTAAAACACGACAGAAAGTTTAAAAAAGTATTGGAGGCGGTTGACGATTTGTGCGACTTCGACGATGACGGGGAAATCCCGGAGGTTCCCGTTGACGATACTGCGAGCGAGGCGGAGTTCGAGTAAAAATGGGAAGCATAATCGCCATCGGAGGAGGCGAGTTTACACGCCGTGAAATCGACAGGCTTGACTTAAGAACAAAAGAGCTTACCGGCAAGGAGCATCCGACGATGCTTTATATTCCCACGGCGTCCTGCGACGGGGAAATCGACCTTTACGACGAATATTACAGGGAGCTTGGCTTTAAGCTTGAAAAGCTGCTTCTTATTCGGGATAATCCCGATGAAAAAACCATCCGTGAGGCGGTTTTCTCGGCAGACTGTATTTTTGCAGGCGGCGGAGACGCTATACTTTTGATGAAGGAATGGAAGAAGCACTCTCTCGATTCCGTTATTCGGGAAGCCTTCCGTACAACGGATATTGTCCTTTCCGGCATCAGCGCAGGCTCGATTTGTTGGTTCTCTCTCGGTCACACCGACTCCCTCTCTTATTATCGTAAGGATTGGGATTATTTAAAAATGGAAGGAATCGGGCTGATTCCCGCATTTCATTCTCCTCATTTTTGCCGCGAAAGGGCGGACAGCTTGGAAAAATTCATGCGCCATGAGACTCTGACCGGCGTCGGCCTTGACAACGGCTGCGCCCTCGAATTTTCAGACGGCAGCTATAAAATCATAACGAGCATGGATACCGCACGGGCGCATATATACCGTAGCAATGCGGACAACACATACTCTGTAGAAATATTAAAAGACGCAGATACGCTTATTCTTTAAACGGATTCATAAGCAAGCTTATTCCTTATCGGATAACGGAAAAGGAGCAAGGCTGACATGGCCTTGCTCCCATTTTTTTATTTTATTTTCCGTAGCCTTGCAGAAAAAGCTATTCGTCGGTTTTACGACTTTAAAAAACCTATTTTATAACGGTTATTCGGCGTCTAAGTCTGACGCTGCTTATTCCGATTCAGCCGGTGCTTCCTCGGTCTCTGCCTCAACCTCTGCTACTTCCTCTTCCTCTTCCGGCTCTGTTAAAGCCTTTACGGAGAGAGAGATGCGTTTGTTCTCTTCGTCAATGTCAACAATCTTGGCGTCAAGAACCTGACCTAAAGCAAGAACCTCGCCGGGATTTGCAATCTTCTTCTCGTTGGTGATTTGAGAAATATGGATAAGTCCGTCAACGCCGGGAACGATTTCCGCAAATGCGCCGAAGGGCATAAGGGAAACTACCTTAACGCTTGCAACAGAACCAACCTGGTATTTGTTTGTGAATATCACCCAGGGATTTGTCGCTTCGGTCTTATATCCGAGGGAAATACGCTTCTTTTCGCGGTCAAAATCCTTAACGAATACTTCGAGAACCTCGCCGACGGAAACCACGTCCGAAGGCTGTTTGATTCTCTGCCATGAAAGCTCTGTTGTA
Organism: Clostridia bacterium; assembly: GCA_029007295.1. Classification (GTDB taxonomy): domain Bacteria; phylum Bacillota; class Clostridia; order Oscillospirales; family CAG-272; genus SUG1201. The sequence goes on from JAQXHN010000018.1 coordinate 54,926, forward strand.
TGTACCATACCGTCAACGGGTCCGAGATCAACGAAAGCTCCGAAGGAGGTAAGAGACTTAACCTTACCCGTAAACTTCTTTCCGACTTCCATTTCGTCCCAGAATTTGTTTTCGACAGCCTTTCTCTCCTCGCGCTCAATTACACGAATTGAACCTGCGATACGGTGGCGTGCTTCGTCAACGTCGGTAATCTTGATTTTCTTTGTCTGACCGACAAGGGAGGAAAAGTCAACGCCTCTGGGAAGGCCCGTCTGTGAAGCGGGGATAAATACACGTACGCCGTGAATATTCATGACCACGCCGCCCTTGTTGCTTTCGGTAATTTTACCCTCGAGAACAGCGTCGGCTTCCTTAGCGTCGGCAACCTTTTTCCAGTTAGCGTTGGCTTCAATCTGTCTTCTGGAAAGCGTTGCAACACCGTCAACGTCGCTGACACGTACAGCCTTTGCGGTGATTTCATCACCGGGCTTGTATACGTCGGTAAGCTTAAGCGAAGGATCGACCAAATCGCTTGCCGGCAAAATACCCGTAACTTTTGCACCGATGTCAACCTTGACCTCGTTTGCGTCAACGGATAAAATCGTTCCCGTAACCATGTCTCCTGTATTTAAAGTTTTGAATGAAGATTCAAGAAGTTGTTCGAAGTCTTCGACTTCATTTGTTTTGTTGAGTTTATCGCTCATAATGGTTTTAACCTCCTCGATTATATTGCCGGGAGTAGACGCTCCTGCGGCAATTCCTACTTTTGTAGGTTTTATGATAGGAAGCACGGCCGGTATGTCGGCGGCGCTCTCAATGAACAAGGTGTCAGTCAAAATTGATTTTGCAATCGTATACAGCTTGTTTGTGTTCGAGCTGTTTCTTCCGCCGACGATAAGCATCAAATCGACTCTTTTTGCTAAAGAGGCTACCTCTTCCTGGCGTTTTTCCGTAACACTACATATTGTATCAAAAATAAGTGAATTTGTACAGACCTTTTTAATAAAATTTTGACTTTTTTTCCATTCGGTTAAATTTTGCGTTGTCTGAGAAACAAGAATCAGTGGTTTGTCTGCTATTTCGGTCAATTTTAATTCACAAATGTCCCCAAAAACAATGTTTTCACCTTTTGCATAGGAGCGAATGCCCTCTACCTCCGGGTGCTTTTCGTCACCGAAAATAAGAGTTAAATTGTTTTCCTGCGAATGCTCGTTGACAAGGTTGTGTATTTTTTTTACGAGAGGACAGGTGCAGTCAACCGTTTTAAAATACCTGTTCCGTTTTGACAGCTCCTGAAGACGCTCGCTAAGGCGTTTGGGAATGCCGTGAGCGCGAATGACCACCGCACAGGGATTGTTTTCGTCAGTACTTTGGAAAATTCCGTCAATTTCGGCTTCGGAAATAACGCCGACGCCGTCCCTTTCAAGCTCGGCAACGACCCCGTCGTTGTGAATAAGCTTTCCCAAGGTGTATATCGAGTATTCTCCCTTTTCCGAAAGCGTCTTTACCGTTTCGTAAGCTCTTTTTACACCGAAGCAAAAGCCCGCAAGCGACGCAACTTCTATTTTCGGCTTCATTTAATTGTATCTCCGTCGGGTATCAGCATTTCCGTAATTCTGTCAAATATGATATGCGACGCATTTTCGTACTCGCTTTTCGTGCCCTTTTCAAATCCGAGCTCGTCTCTGTAAATCGGCTTGCCCAAGGTAACAAAGGTTTTTCGGAAGGGAAGTATCTTCATTTTCTTCGTTTGAATACAGATGGGAAGAATGGGAACGTCTTTTCTGTAGACTATCATCGCAATGCCCGCTTTGACCTCGGTTTGTCTCGGATCTACACCCCTTCGTCTTGTGCCCTGCGGATAAAGCCCTACGCACTTACCCTCGTCAAGTAATTGTATTGTTTTTTTGATTGCCGAAACATCGGCAGCTCCGCGTTTTACGGGAAAAGCCCCGAGGGCCGTAATCAGCTGCTTTAAAACGGGGATTTTAAAAAGCTCCGCCTTTGCAAAAAAATGCACCTTTCGCTTCAGACAGGCCGCCGTTATCAAAACGTCGTTGTTTGACAGATGATTAGGACAGGCAAGATATGCCCCGTCCTTCGGTTCGTTCTCGCTTCCGCTCAATTTTACTCTGAAAAAAAATTTAAAAAAAGGCGAAAGCGGTTTGTATAAAAAGGAATATAAGCTCATTAAAACTCTCCGACCTTGCTTTTTATGATTTCAAGCGCTTTTTCAAGCATTTCTTCCTTGTTATACTCCGAATTGTCAAAGAAGACGCTGTCTTCGGCAGGCACGGCGGGCGCAACATCCCTCTCTCTGTCTCGTTTATCTCGCTCCGTCATGTCTTTAAGTACCGCTTCGTAGGTGGTTTCGATTCCTTTTTCGGTTAATTCCTTAAATCGGCGAGCCGCTCTTCCTTCGTTTGTGGCCGTTAAAAAAATCTTGACGTCGGCGTTCGGCAGGATAACGGTCCCTATATCTCTTCCGTCCATTACCACGCTTTTTGTTTTGGCAATATCCCTTTGCAAATTCAAAAGAAACTCTCGAACCTCGGGAATAGCAGAAACCTTAGAGGCATTGGAGGATATTTCCGGAGTGCGGATTTTTTCCATTACATCCTCGCCGTTCAAAACAAGTCGCTGCTTGCCGTCCTCGGTGTATTCCAGAGACAGTGTGATTTTTTCAAGCGCCGGAACGACCTTATCCTTTTTGCCGGTATCTATACCGTTTTGCACCATGTAAAGAGCTATTGAACGGTACATCGCCCCTGTGTCAACATAGATAATGCGCAATTTTTCCGCAACCATTTTGGCAAGCGTGCTCTTGCCTGCGCCTGAGGGTCCGTCTATTGCTATATTTATAATTCTATCCATAATCAATCCTTCCTTCCTGCTATTGCCGCAGCGGCGCTTGCCGCCGTGGAAAATGCGATTTGCAGGTTAAAGCCTCCCGTGTAGGCGTCAACGTCAATCACTTCGCCTGCAAAGTAAAGCCCCGACACGAGCTTGCTTTCCATTGTTTTCGGATTTATTTCCTTTACCGATACCCCGCCAGAAGTGATAATTGCCTCTGAAATGGGGCGAAAGCCGGATATTTCGACTTCAAATGATTTTAAGGTCCGCAAAACGGCTCTTCGCTGTTCCTTGGTTATCGAATTTACCTTCTGCGTTCCGTCCAAATCGCACTTTTCCACAAATGAAGGAATCAGCTTTCTCGGAAGCAGATCCGAAAATGCGTTCTGTATATCCTTATTTTTATATTTTGCGAAATCGGAAAGAACTCTTGCGTCCAGAGTTTTTTCATCAAGGGCGGGCTTCAGGTCTATTTTAACCGTGTATCTTGCATTCTCCATTTCACGCATTCTCGAGGAGGCGGTCAGCATCAAGGGTCCCGACAGCCCGAAATGGGTGAAGAGCAGCTCCCCTGTTTCGGAATAGATCGCTTTGCTTCTTTTATTATCGAAAACCGTCGCTCTTACATTGCGAAGAGACAGGCCCTGACAGCTTTTACAGCATTTATCGTTTGACGTCAGGGGAACAAGCGACGGCTTTATTTCCGTTACGGTATGCCCCGCCTTTCTCGCCATTTCGTAGCCGTCTCCGGTTGAGCCCGTCAGCGGATAGGAAGCGCCTCCGCAGGCAATAACCGCATTGTCCGCACGGTGTACCCCCTTATTTGTTTTAACGCCTACAACCTTGTCGTTCTCGATGAGTATCTCCAGCGCGGTTTCGTTCAGGAAACAGCGTCCCATGTAGCTTTTCAGGGCGTCCACTATATCGTATGCGCTGTCGGATACGGGGAATACTCTTTGTCCGCGTTCAACCTTTAACGGTACTCCCAGCCCCTCGAAGAGTTTTTTTACGCTTTGGTTGTCAAATGAGTAAAAGGAGCTGTACATAAAGCTTGAATTTACGGGAATATTTTGAAAAAACTCCTCGGCGTCGCAGTCATTCGTCAGATTGCATCTGCCCTTGCCGGTGATTGCAAGCTTTCTGCCCGGCTTTTCGTTTTTTTCAATTACGGTTACATTCTCAGAGCGGCTTCGGAGCATTCCCGCACAGAGCATTCCCGCCGCACCGGCGCCGATAATTATTGTTTTCGTTTGCCGTCACCGTCCTTTTTGTTTTTTCTCGAAAGCGTCATCTTCCGAAGGACTTAACGAAGTTATGATATATTTCCCGTCCCTCGTCTGTCAGCTCACAGTGACCGAGTCCTTTAAATTCATAATAATCCATATCTCTGCCGAGCGCCTTCATTTTTCCGACAAATACATCGGAATGCTTATCCTTATGAACGGCGCCGTCCTTGTCTGCGTGGAAAACGGCGTACTTAATATCGGGCATTGAATCAACAAGATGCACGGGGGAGCGAAGCTTTATCGCCTCCTCATACGGCATATCAAAATGTGCGTAGGAGGAATATACTGTTCTTGCAACATCGGGGCGCTCGGTGAAATGGTAAAGCAAATCGCATACAGGCGAAAGCGCAGCCACCGCAACAGGGGTTCTCTTTGCGTATCTTGCATAAACGAGCGCTCCCTGCCCTCCCATTGAATATCCGCTCGAAACAATCGGAATATCACCGTCAAGTCCAAAACGCTCGATTACCGCGTCAATGACCTCGTCGACATATTTCACCGACGAATCGTTCATCCAGCACCAAGGTCCGTAGTAGGGAAGAATGTAGAGCGCTTCCTGCTCAGCTAAAATTCGGGCAAGCGGCCACTGGTCGGTGAGCATATCGAGTCCGCCGCCGAGCCCGTGAAATTCAACTACCAAAGACTTTGGCTTTGCGCCCTTTAAGAGCTCCTCGTTTGTGTGCGCAAAAAGCTCTATATTATCCTTATTTATGGGAGATTGCATAACGGTACCTTTTCCTTTAATTTTTTCAACTTTAGTTAATTTTGCTTTTGAACGCTCTTGTATTCGTCGTAAAATTTGTAGTAAGGGCAGTCGGTAAAAATACCGAATGCCCTTTTTTCCGCTTCGTCTTCGTCGAGAGCCTGAGTGCATATCTGCTCGTCCAGGGTCTGGTCATAATCGAAATACATACAGCTCTCGCAGTTTGTCTGCGGAGCCCTTTTGTTTTTGTTAACCGACATTTTTCCATGTTTCCGGAGAAGCATTTTCCGGTGCGGAAATTTCCCCGTCGCCCTGGCTTATGATAATACCGTACTTTGAAATAAGATAAAGAAGCTTACGGTTGTCGGAAACATAAGCGCTCTTTTGTTCCTCGGTGCCGTTTTCATACAATTTTCCGTATGACGCGCACTGTCTCAGATAAAGCCACGAAGCATAGCTTTCCTCAACTCTGCAATACAATTCGGAATTTCCCTGCGTCTGCGCAAATGCGCCCTCCCAAAGGGCGTCTATTTCCGGCGTCCGTTCATAAACCTGTTCATAGTTATAGAAGGCTCCGGGCGGCGCATTAAAATTATAGTGCTTATCGTTTGTCAGCTCTTCGATAATTTCGAGATACTGTCTTAAGTAAAGCTTTTCATCGCCGTAATAGCTGCGGATAAATCCGTTCATAAGGTCAAAGTACTCTTCCTCGGATATATTCGGGTTCTTCATAAGCTGACAGTAGAGATAACCGCGAAGTCTTTCAAATTCTCCGGTGGATTTGCTGTGTCCGTTAATAAAGATACCGGTTGTATGGTTGTCGTAGAACAGTTTAATATTCTGACGCAGTGAATGGAAGGACGGAAGCGGAACCATAGCGTAAGAGAAGTCCGCAACATAATCCCAGATAAACATTTCGCTGCAAATATTACCCCAGGAGGTGATTTGCTCGTAAATCTGCGAATTCATTTTACAGGAGGTGTCCGAATAATCGTGTGAACCGCAAGCCGCATTTGTGCAGTAGTATAATATTATATTCTTGCAGGGCTTTGTAACTTTCGGAGCCTTTGTGCAGTAATTATATGCTATGGTAATCAGCTTTTTATCCTTGTATCCCGCATTTTCAAGAGCCTCGGATACTCTGTTGCAAAGGCGTATTACGGTTGCCGCCCTGGTTCCGTCCTCACGGTATGCAGCCATACAGTTTTCGCACTGACAGTATGAGGTTGAGTCGTTAATTGATAGCCAGATTGCGTCCGCTTCGGGTGATTCGTTGAAATATTCAATAGTTTTTTCGATGAAAATCCGAATATTCGATTCGCTTGTCATGCAGGGCATCTGCTGTGCGGGACCGTACTCGCTTCCTATCCAAAGTCCCTGAGAGTGGATGGCGGACAGAATACTGTAATATCCGTTATTTAACAAACAGGAATTCCATGTGCCTATGCTCCACGTTTCACGGGACAGGAAAGCGGGCCCGTCTGTGTATTCAAATCCGTCCTCAAGCGCAATCTCGGCCTCCGGTTTGCAGATAATGCAGGAATCCTGATAGAAATCGAAGCCGAGGTACTTTTCCGCAAAGTAATATACGGAATAAAAAGTTCCGTATCTGCTTTGTCTGTCCTTTGCTCCGGCAAAGAACAGCTTGTTGCCCGACACCTTAACCGTAAAGGAAATATCGGAATTCTCGCACAGAGCGGCTCTGTCTATTTCACCGCTTTCACGGTTTGTCTCGCCGATGAGAATTTCATATTCGGTTTCCGGCTCGGAGTCGTCTACGATGGGAAGATTATTGCCCGTCGCACGGAAAATGAATTCGCAAAGGCGCGCCGCCGCATTGTATTCCTTCGCCTTATTCGAAGCGGAATACACTATTGTATATTCAGAGATGTCGTTGCCGTTAACAGTGAGCTTCGCCTCCCCCTCTCGTACATATACCGGGAAGTCAAAGCTGCAGAAATTTTTCATTATTACGGCTACCGCCGCTCTCGTCGCTCCTGTTTTGGGCGAAATGAGCATTGAGCCGTACTCACCCTTGATACCGGAGATAAAGCCGCATTTTACCGCCCATTTTACGGCGGACAGCGCCCATGAGGAAACGGTATCGGCGTCGGCAAAATTGTCCAGGCTGTAATTTTCGCCGTAGGTCGTGTCATATCCCTTGTATTTGGCATAGGTCTTTAACATTGCAACCATTTCCTGCCTTGTAATCGCCTTTTCCGGCGCAAATCTGCCGTCTCCGACGCCGCCTACTATGCCGTTTTGATACGCCCATTCAACGGCGCAGAAATACCACTTACCCTTTTCAACGTCGGAAAAGGAGGATACGGTATATTTTGTCCCGTCGATTTCTTCCATTGACGCCAACACCGTAACAAGCATCGCCCTTGTCATTGCGTTGTTGGGAGAGAAATGCGTTTTGCTTGTTCCGGCAAACAATTTGTTATCCTTTACGTAATATACCGCATCGTAATACCATGAGCCCTCGGGCACATCAATAAACCTTTCGGTATTCGATTGGGCAAATGCGCCGAACGGTATTGATGCCGAGAGCATTATTGCCGCAAGCGCAAGCGTTAAAAAGCGTACGGTTCTCTTCATTGTTTTTTCCTTTTCGATAAGATAACAGTTAATTCATATGCAAGACGGATTTATGAATACCTTTTACTCAAGTACGACGCCGCTGTCCCACAGGGGATATATGCTTACAGGCACATTGAATACGCTCAATGTAACATGGATATTTCCGCCGTCTGTAAATCCGCCGTTGCCCGCGGTTGCGATTTGCTGTCTTGTGGTAACGACATCGCCGATGTTTACCTTAATATCTCCGAGGTGGCAGTAGGTGCTCATCAAGCCGAAACCGTGGTCTATAACCACCGTTTTACCTGAAAGCGTCTGCTCTCCGACATAGGTTACAATGCCGGAGTTTACCGCATAAACAGGATCGCCTATGCTTGTCCTGTAGTCGACGCCGTTGTGACGGTAGGTTATTCCCTGCGATGTTACCGAACGGAATATCGCATATCCCGTACGCACAACTCCGTCATTGCCGGAAGAGCCGGTTGCGTCCATAAATTTGCCGTCAAAGTATTTGGTTTCCGTCCTTGTCGCATAAACCGCGGCCATGTTGCTGTTGAATTCGTTTATTGTAGCCTCGGTTCTTGTCCTGTTCGCAATTTCGGCGGATATATCGGTTGACCTTGACGCAAAGGTCTTTTCGGATACGATAAGCACAAGCGTTGCGTCTACCCCGTCGGAGCTTACCGAAAACGTGTAATTGGGCGAGTAATCAAGTTCATATGAAACAGGTATAAAAGCTCTGTAGCACGAGCCGTCACGGAAGAATACCGGCGTATAGTTTATACTCGGCTCCGAGGAGAATTTAATGGTGGAAGCGTCCTGTACGTTTTTGATAGTGAGCACGGTAAACTCTCCCGGATTGATTGCCTTCTGCGAAAGCAGAAATTCCGGTGCGTCGGTAAAGCGAGCCGTAAAATTATAGGTTGCCGTTCCGTAGGAATTGGTTTTTTCCTCATTCTCATGCCACTGAGCCGATACGCTTACCGTTATATCGGTATTCGGCTGAATAACCGCCATTCCGATATCTTCGTACATGCCGGAGAATATGTCGCTGCCGTCCGCACCCTTTATCGCAACGGAAACAAAATCCGGCTGATAGGAAAAGCTCAGCTTCACGCTCTCCGATATCGTGTGGGAGGCCTTGTCGGCTCCGAGCGAGCCTTTTTTGTATTCGGAGAGACCGTCTCCCACGGTATGGTACACCCAGTCAACGGTATCAAAGGGTATAATATCGCCGTTTGCAAGCGTCATTACCGGCGGATTTGCGCCGTCAAACAAGGACATCGCCCATTCCGTTTTGAAAAATGCGAGGACATAATCCTGAGGGAGCAAATAACAGTTTTCCTTGTCGTCAAGATAATAGCATCCGGCGGCATCGTTAGTAAAGTAGTAACGGTAGGAAAATTCCGTCTGATATTTTTTAAAAACTGCTTTGTAGTAACGCGTTCCCCGAAGCGGCTCCGGAAGCTCCGATTCAGGCGCAGAGTTTTCGTTCATTTCAAGGAAGAACGCAATCATATTTGATGAAATGCTGTTGTAATCAAGCGCAGTATCGGTTCTTTCAAACAGAAACTCCGCCCCGTTAACGTCAACTAATTTCATTTCGCTGACATTATCGGTTGAGATAGGCTTGTTCTTTTCGATATTGTAGCTGACAACGGCGGCAACCGTCGGAATAAAAAGCAACAGGGCGAGAAGCACCGCAAGGGCTTTGCGTGTACCGGCATTGCTTGTTTTCATAATTATTTTTTCGGTAAAAGACAGGTTTACCGAGTCCTTTCGTTTTAATTTAATTTTATAAATACGCTTACATTATACTATTAAATCGTCTTTCGGTCAAGAGATTTGCCGCATATTTTATCTTTCCTGATTTTACTTATCGCCAAGCTGTTGACTTTATGTTAATGATGTGTTATATTTTATTAGGAATACAATACAATTAGGACGGTATGTTTTGATATGAAGATTAAAACAAAACAGTACTTTAATCTCTTGTTCCAAAGAGTCAGCAAGTTTCTTCATTTCATCATTTGCATCGGAGTATTCGTCCTCTTCGGCTATCTTTTTTACACAGATATTTTTACCGATGCAACGGCACGTACGTTTATCTGGAACGCTGTTCTTTACGGTGCCGTTTTACTTATTCTATTTAGAACCTACAATGCGTATTACGTGGGATTTTCAAGAATAGGCGATCTTATCTTTTCTCAGTTTCTGTCACAGCTTTTGTCGCTTTGCTTAGTTTATGCGGCGAACTGCCTGTATGTTCTTGAGCTGTTCAATCCCCTTATGCTGCTTGTTCTTCTTGCTGTTCAGCTTGTTTTTGATATTATTTGGTGCTTTTTTGCCAATATTATCTATTTTAGAACTCACAAAAGCCTTAAGACCTGTGTGATTTACGGAAAGGCTTCCGATTTAGACAGGGTCAGCGGAATATTATCAAATTCAAAAAAATTTACCGTATGCGGCAAAATCAAGGCGTCCGAAACGGACATTGCTTCTCTTACCGAAAAGCTCGGCGAATACCTTTGCATTGTCGTATGCGGAGTCGAAGCTTCTTTGCAGGACGACATTGCCGAGTACTGCGTCCGGGAGGGCAAGATCGGATATTTTGCGCCTCATATCGGAGACATTATCATGGCCGGCTCCCCTCATGTACGGGCGTTTGACGTTCCCGTGCTTTCCGTTAGCAGAAGGACGCCGAAAATAGAATATCTTATTTTAAAGCGAATTTTAGACATTGTCGCTTCAGCTGTCGGAATTATTATTTTAAGCCCGTTTATGCTTGTTGTTTCCGTCGCCATTAAGCTTTACGACGGCGGACCCGTTCTCTATAAGCAGACTCGCCTTACCCGAGACGGGGAAACCTTCAGAATATGCAAATTCAGAAGCATGCGAACCGATGCGGAAAAGGACGGCGTCGCCCGTCTTGCCACCGAAAACGACGACAGAATTACACCCGTCGGAAAAATCCTTCGCAAGCTTCGTCTTGACGAGCTCCCCCAGCTTTTTAATATTTTAGGCGGCTCGATGACTATTGTGGGGCCTCGTCCCGAGCGACCCGAGATTGCGGAACAATACTACAAGGAGCTGCCCGAATTCAAGCTTCGTCTTCAGGTTAAAGCGGGTCTTACCGGATACGCTCAGGTTTACGGCAAATACAATACCGAGCCTTACGACAAATTGCAAATGGATTTAATGTACATAAACAATATGTCCTTCGTTCAGGATTTAAAGCTGATTCTCGCCACCATACGGGTTATTTTTATGAAGGACAGCACAAGCGGTGTGGAAAAAAATCAGGTTACGGCAATAAAAGCTCGCACCTCGGCAGAGCCCGAAAAGGCCGCAGAAAAAGAAAAAGAATTACTCAATATTTAAGGCAGAATAAAAAATGGACGCTCTTGTTTCAGTAATAACTCCGTCATACAATTCGGAAAAATATATCGGAAAAACGATAGAGTCTGTCATTTCACAAACCTACTCTAACTGGGAAATGATTATCTGTGACGACTGTTCAAAGGACAGAACGGAAGCCATAGTGAAAAGCTATAAGGACGACAGAATAAAATTCATAAGGAACGAAAAAAATTCAGGTGCGGCGTATTCGAGAAATAACGCAATAAGAGCAGCCAAGGGTAAATATATCGCATTTGTCGATTCCGACGATTTATGGCTGCCGGATAAGCTCGAAAAGCAAATTAACTTCATGCAAGAAAACGATATCGCCTTTTCCTACACGTACTATGACCAAATTAACGAATACGGAAGCCCTCTCGGCGTAAGAATTACGGGTCCTAAGAAAATTTCATACAGAAAGATGCTTCGTTGCAACTGGGTGGGAACTCTTACCGCCGTATACGACGCGGAAAAGGTCGGTCTTATTCAGTGCGTTCCGATTAAGAAGAGAAACGATGTCCCTCTTTGGCTTTGCGTGCTGCACAAAACGGATTATTGCAGATTGCTTGCGGAGCCGCTGTCCCTTTACAGAGTTGTCAACAATTCCTCAAGCCATTCCTCGAAGCTCGGTATGATCAAATATCATTACAAAGTATTCCGCGTCTGCGAAAGGTTTAACCCCGTTTCTTCCTTCTTCAAAACCTTAATAAACCTGCCGACCGTCGTATACAAGAAAAAGCGTTACCGTGAAAATATACGGCTATAATTCAGCCGTTGAATAAAGAATTTCTCCGTTTTTGATTTCAAGTATGCCGTAGGTTGCAAATCGGGCGCCTATACCGCCTACGGTGCCCGGATTAAAGACGTAGAACGGTTTTTCGAATGCAGTTACATATTTTTCATAAGGCGTGTGGGTGTGCCCGAAAAACGCAATATCGATTTGATTCTCGGCGCAGAAGTATTCGAGAGTGTCGGGAGAGCTTTTGACAGAATGCCTGTGTCCGTGGCAAAGGTAAATTCGTTTTCCCCCGATATCGAGCGTGCAGGATTCGACCGCATTGCCCGACATTAAGGAAAACACGTCGCAGTTCCCCTTTACCGCCGCACAGCAAATCCCGGGAAACGCCTCCTTCACCCTCTCAAAATCAAGAAGACCGTCGCCGAGAAAAAAGCAATATTCGGCGTCGGGATGCATTCCGAGCGCCTTTTCCATATTACGGTATTTACCGTGGCTGTCGGAAAAAACAATTATCTTCATAATAATCCTTTCAAATTAACAAATTTGCTAAAAACTCATATAATTTAGTGAGAGCCAAAGAAAGAGAGGCTGATAAATGGAGATAAATCAAGATTTGCTAGGAAAGATATCGTCGTTAAACGATGACGAGCTTGCAAACGCCGTGAAAACAGTAGGTCAGATGCTCGGAGTAAATCCGAACACGGCAAAAAAATTTTCAAGCAATCCTAAAGCAATAAGAAAAAAGCTGAACGAAATTTCCGAAAAAGACATAGAGAAAATAAAAAAATCTGTGGGTGAAAATGAAATAGCGAATATTATTTCCGCACTCGGTTTGTCGGATAAGGGCGGTGAATAATACGGAACAGGGCGATTTTTCCTCAATTCTCACTTCCCTTATGTCGAATCCGGAAATGCTGTCAAAAATTAAAGACGCTGTATCCGGACTTGATTTGGGCATGAACAAAACAGATAAAGCGCACGAAAAAGACAGACCTATCGAAACAACGGCAAACGAATGTCCGTGCGATAACAAAGGCCGCTCCGACAACGCTTCAAAAAACAGAAGAAGACTGATTGAAGCGTTAGAACCGTACTTATCAAAAGAAAGATTTGAAAGCGCAAAGCGTCTTTTGCTTATTTGCGATTTTATCGATGCGGGCGAATGCCTGAAGGGTAGGTAATATATGTATACCGGACAGTATAACACCTCAAAAAGCTTCATTCCTCCGTCCTACAGAGGAAATGCATTCACAAGCGTTCCCGATTACCGCAAATACGACAAGGAAGCCGAATGCAATAAAACGATTTTAACCGACAAGTTCGGCAAACAGGAGCTTTTGCTCTGCACTCTGATTGTGATACTCGCAGAATCCGGCGCAGATGAGCTTACCGTTATCATGCTTTGCATAATTTTCGCAGTCGGTCTAAAATAAATTATACATCGGCGGAGCGTTATTGTCAACAAGCCTTGTATTAGCCCGAATATTCGACTTCGGAGCGAAAAATGCGTTCGCGCCGGCGAAAGCAAAAAAAGACTGTTGTGTTAAAAAAATAGAGACTGCCGAAGTACGGCGGGCCAAAACGCCCGCCGTTTCGCTTATTTACCCGGCTGTTTGGCTGACAGGAAAATAATTATAATTTTTTCAATATTTTATTTACATTTGCAAGTTGTTGTGGTATAATATTCCGAGTAACAACCAATCTTATTTTAAGGAGATAGAAAAATGAAAAAGGTGCTTTCATTTGTTTTGCTTTCTTTGATAATTTCATCCTGCTTTGCGCTCTGTTCTTTTGCGGAACAAAAGCACTCAAATCTTCCCAAGGCAACCGAGGCTCCGGTTCTCGACGGAAGAATCGGCGACGGAGAATGGGACGAAGCGCTGACCGTTAATATGAACAAGGAAGACGATTCACTCTTTGTTGCGGCAGGTACGAAGGATACCTTTAACGGCGCACAGGTTAAATTCCTTTGGAACGAAAAAGGAATCTACTTCATGGCAGACGTCAAGGATAACACGGCTCCCATGACTCCTCCCCAAAGCGATACGGGAAACTATAACAGCGGAGACGGCGTTCAGTTTAATATTTACACAAAGGCCGATTCCGTAGGGCAGGACGCAGGAACGCTTCTGTTCTTCTCCTATAATCCCAAAACGGCAGAAGGAAAAGCCTGTGTGGGCGAACACTTTGTCTACGGCAACGGCGTTCAGGGCGGAGCTGTTGAAGGAGCCGTTATTGAAGCCGACGTCAAGGATGACGGCTACGTAATTGAAGGTCTTATTCCCGCACAAGCCTTTGCGAAGGTTTATCCTCCGCTTGCGTTGAATGCCGGAATTAAAATTTATATGAATACCGTAATAATGGAAATGGACGATAAGGGCAATCAAAGCTTAATCGCAGACAACGAGTGGTTCGATGCGTCAAAAGCAACCGAGTATGTTCTGTCTGCCGCTCCGAAGGCAGATACCGAAAAAGCCGCCGATACAGAAGAAGCAGGGGCAAACAAGGAAGTAAAGGATACAACCGAACAGGATACAAAGGGCTCAGACTCCGTCGCCCAGGAAACAAAGGATGCGGCTTCCGGAAAAACAGAAAAAGCTTCTTCAAACATATTGATTTACATTCTTATCGCATTTGCGGTTGTTATTGCCGCAGCTGCAGGCGTTGTTGTTGCAAAGAAGAAAAGCAAATAAACCGAGTTGAATACTTCAATTTAACCGAATCAGTGTTATTATAACGAAACGCTCGTTTCGTCATAATAACACTTTTTTTGGGGAAGAATGCATTTGAAAGCGCATTGCAAAAAAAATCAGCACATCAAAACAAAAATGCAAAAACCGCACAACAAAATTTAAAAAAACGGAATAAAATCATTGACAACAGAGTAAAATTGTGATATAATGTTACAACAGTTCGCCGGAGTGGCGGAATTGGCAGACGCCCGGGACTTAAAATCCCGTGGGATTAGTTTCCCGTACCGGTTCAAGCCCGGTCTCCGGCACCAATCCCAAACTATATGTCGTCGGCAAGCGATAATTTATGCTGTAGCTGTTCAGTCAGCTCAGCAGGAATTATTTTATGTGATTTTAAAGCTGATATATAATATTAATAAGCAGAGTATTCATTTTGCTTGCTTTCGTTCAAATTAAATATCGCGGAGTAGAGCAGCGGTAGCTCGTCGGGCTCATAACCCGGAGGTCGCAGGTTCGAACCCTGTCTCCGCAACCAAAAACTTCCGCAAGCCTTTGCTTTTAAGGGTTTGCGGTTTGTTTTTTTAAAAATCTCCGTTTTCGGAGTGACAAACCAAAAAAATTTAATAAAATATTCCTGACAAGGCTTTTGCGTATCTGCCGCACGCCCTGCTCTTTTTTCAGACTCGGATCACAACAGCTTATGAAAATACTTACTCCGCTTATTCCTTCACCGCAAAGAAGACCGACGCCGACGGAAATTCTCTTGCAGGCGCAACCTTCTCTTTGACCGGAACAGGCAATTCCGATAATACGAACAATACGACCTCTTCGACAAAGCCCAACAAGCCTACCGAATTTAAGTCCCCTCAGACAGGAGACAGCAGTATGATGGCTTTATGGATTGCATTGCTGTTTGTTTCGGGAGCAGGCATAACCGTTGTCACAATTTACAAGTTAAGAAAAAGCATTCTTCAAAATAATGCGTGATTTATTTTATTTTTAAGGCGTAAAAGATAATCATGCTTCGGACTGTCTCTGTTAAGAAAACAACATCGTCCTATCGAAAGCATGTCTGATTTTCAAAAAAACACGGTACCGAAAGGCGCTTTGCCTTTTAGATATATCTAAGGAGAATCAATATGGGTCTTATTAAAGCAGGAATCGGTGCGCTCGGCGGAACCCTTGCCGATCAGTGGAAAGAATTTTTCTACTGCGAAGCCATGGATAAAGAGGTTATGGTAACCAAGGGTCAAAAGCGAGTTAGCGGCCGGTCCTCCAACACAAAAGGAAATGATAATATTATTTCCAACGGTTCAGGCATTGCGGTAGCAGACGGGCAGTGCATGATCATCGTAGAGCAGGGCAAGATTGTAGAAGTGTGCGCCGAGCCGGGCGAATTCACCTACGACACCTCTACCGAGCCGAGTATTTTTTCCGGCAGTCTCGGCAAGGGAATTATCTCTACCTTTAAAACCGTCGGCAAGCGTTTTACATACGGCGGCGACACCGGAAAGGATCAGCGAGTATATTATTTCAACACAAAGGAGCTTATCGACAATAAATTCGGTACTCCGAATCCTATTCCCTTCCGCGTGGTGGATTCAAAAATCGGTTTGGACGCAGATGTGTCTATACGCTGTTCGGGCGTGTACTCATATAAGATTGCCGATCCGCTGCTGTTCTACACAAATGTGTGCGGAAATGTGGAGCGGGAATACACCCGCGACGAGTTGGACAGTCAGCTGAAGACTGAATTTATAAGCGCCCTTCAGCCTGCTTTCGGAAAGCTGTCCGATATGGAGCTTCGTCCGAATCAAATCGTATCCCACACCTCGGAGCTTGAGGACGCCATGAACCAGGCTCTTTCCGCAAAATGGGGCGAGTTGAGAGGCTTAAAGGTCGTCAGCATTGCTCTGGGCTCTGTTACCCTGCCGGAAGAGGACGCCGAAATGATCAAGCAGCTTCAGCGTACTGCTGTTATGCGTGATCCTACCATGGCAGGCGCAACTCTTGTGGGAGCGCAGGCAGACGCTATGAGAGCGGCCGCTTCAAACGAATCGGGCGCAATGACCGGCTTTATGGGAATGGGCATGGCCATGAACGCAGGCGGAGCCATGAACGCCCAGAACCTGTTTGCAATGGGTCAGCAACATCAACAGCAACAGGCGGAGCCACCGAAGTACGCTAACGACATGGAACGCTGGAAATGCTCCTGCGGTGCTGAAGCCAGCGGAAAATTCTGCCCTGAGTGCGGCGCAAAGAAGCCGGAACCGACGCTTTCCGGCGCATGGAAATGTAAGTGCGGAGCCACGGCGACCGGAAAGTTCTGTCCGGAATGCGGTTCCCCTAAGATGGCGGATACGGACAGTTGGAGCTGTTCCTGCGGTGCACAGAACAAGGGCAAGTTCTGTCAGAACTGCGGTTCAAAAAAGCCTGCGGGCGTACCGCAATACCGCTGTGACAAATGTGGTTGGGAGCCGGAAAAGGGCTCGACTCCTCCTAAATTCTGTCCTGAATGCGGCGACCCTTTTGATGACGGCGACATTGTCTGAAACAGTTGCCTCTTAAGTTCATTCCGGCTTTTTCAAGAAAGGAGCATCTGTTGACAATGAAAAAAGTAATGTTGATTGTTTTATCCCTGATATTCGTTTTATCTTTTGCCGCCTGCGGCGAAACCGGCGGAACACAGGATAAAGCAGATACATCAAATAAGACAAAAGCCGTAACGGGGGAGGTTATCAAGGCAGAGCTTCCTTCGGGTTGGTGCCTTGTTACCAGTACAGAAATGACCGGAACCTCCGGTGCGGATTTTA
Organism: Clostridia bacterium; assembly: GCA_029007295.1. GTDB lineage: Bacteria > Bacillota > Clostridia > Oscillospirales > CAG-272 > SUG1201. The sequence continues at coordinate 71,974 of JAQXHN010000018.1, forward strand.
TTTGCCATTCGGAGAAATACGAGTTTGGGGACGCCTATCTTCAAGTTATACCGGACAGCAGAAATGTTGAGACGATCAAAGAAATACTCGTCTCCACCGACCCGTACGGCGAATATTACGGTCAGGTCGAGCTGGCAAACGGCACATGGTACACCGCCGAAAATGCGGCAACAGCCTTTATCGGCGAAGAAACTCTGATAGTTAAGGGCTATGAAATTGACTTTGGCTCAGAAGAGGTGCTTTCCATTTTGGGAAGCCTCCAATTGGCGGAGTAAAACACATTCGCATTTTTAACAAATACTTTTATTCACATAAGAAAGGAAAACAACTATGAAAAAGATTCTTTCAGCAATTTTATGCTTTGTTATGATTTTCTCCTTTGCGGCATGCGGAGGAAGCAAGGACGCACTTGAGGGTACATGGACTCAGCAGCACGACGATTACGGCACCGTAACGTGGGAATTTGACGGAAGCGGAAAGTGCACGCTGGACACAGACTTTTTAGATAAGGCTCCGGGAACCTACACGATCAACGACGAGTCCAAGGTTACCATTAAGCTTGACGTATGGGATGATGAAAAGGTATACGAATACACAGTTTCCGACGGCAATCTTAAGCTTACTGCGACCGACGAGCTGTCTCCCAGCTACGAGGAGCTGACAAAGAAATAATAATCGTTATTTAAAAAGCCGGACACGGAATTTGAATTGCTTTCTTAGGCAATTCACGTGTTAAACGTAAAAGCCCTGCGGACAGCAGACCAGAATGAGTTTTCCTCATATCCGGCAAATTCCGCAGGTCTTTTGTGTATCATTTGTATATTTGGAGAAAAAGAATAATTTTTTAACCCGTAAACAACGGCAAGCCTTTGTGCGTTATGCCGTGAATTTTTACGAAATACGAAAACGGGTATAAGAATTTTTCAGCCTTGCCGAAAAAACCGATAAACATAAGGAGACAATGTAATGGCAGTATTGCAAGAATATAAATGTCCGTGCTGCGGCGGCGCCATTGCCTTTGACAGCGCAATACAAAAAATGAAATGTCCGTATTGCGATACGGAATTCGAGATGGAAACTCTCAAAAACTATGACAGCGAGCTTAAAAACGACCTAAAGGAGGATATGCGCTGGGAAAGTGCGGCAGGTGCCGATTGGCGGGAAGGAGAAGCGGAGGGCCTGCGTTCCTATGTCTGCAAATCCTGCGGCGGAGAAATTGTAGGCGACGAAAATACGGCTGCCGCCTCCTGCCCTTTTTGCGGAAATCCCGTGGTGATGATGGGACAGTTCTCCGGTGCTTTAAAGCCCGATTATGTGATTCCCTTCAAGCTGGATAAAAAGGCGGCGAAGGAAGCGCTGATAAAACATTATTCAGGCAAGAGACTTCTTCCGAAGGTATTTAAGGACGAGAACCATATTGACGAGGTTAAGGGTATATACGTCCCGTTCTGGATTTTTGACGCAGACGCAGAAGCCAATATCCGATATAAAGCGACACGTGTGCGTGCGTGGAGCGACAGCACCTACAATTATACCGAAACCAGCTTTTTCTCGGTTTTCAGAGGAGGAAATATCGCTTTTGAGCATGTGCCCGTAGACGGCTCCGAAAAAATGCCGGACGACCTCATGGAATCCATCGAGCCTTTTGATTTCTCGGAAGCTGTGGACTTTCAGACCGCATATCTTGCGGGCTATTTTGCGGACAAATACGATGTTGACGCCGAACAGAGCATTATCCGAGCAAACGAAAGAATCAAAACGAGCACGGCAAACGCTTTTGCAAATACTGTACAGGGCTATGCTTCGGTTACCCCGGAAACGACCGGCATTCGCCTTATTAACGGGCAAACAAAATATGCGCTTTATCCTGTATGGCTTCTTAACACAACGTGGAACGGTAAAAAATACACCTTTGCCATGAACGGTCAGACCGGAAAGCTGGCGGGAGATCTGCCGCTTGACAAATCGGCATACAAAAAATGGTTATTCGGATTAACCGGCATTGCAAGCGCCGTTGCATTTGCGGCTTGCTATCTGTTTTGGCTTCTGTAAGGGAGGTGCGGACGATGAAATTGATGAAAAAATTATTTTCGGTATTGTTTGCGCTGCTGCTTTGCACGATAGCCTTTATCCCTTCGTTTGCGGAAAGCGATTTGTCGCGCATAGCCGATTATGCAGATTTGCTGACTGAAAGCGAGGAAAGCACTCTTCTTTCCAAGCTGGACGAAATCAGCATAAGACAAGAGGCGGATATTGTTGTGGTAACAACATATTCCTTGGACGGAAAAACGCCCATGGAATACGCCGACGATTTTTATGATTACAACGGCTACGGCTTCGGAGAAAACCGGGACGGCGTGCTGCTGCTTATCAGCATGGAAGACAGCGATTGGTGGATATCCACCTGCGGTTACGGTATTACAGCCGTAACGGACGCAGGAATCGAATATATCTCGGATAAATTCCTGTCAGACCTGAGCGACGGCGAATATGCAAAGGCTTTTTCAACTTATGCAGAGCTGTGTGACGAATTTTTCACCCAGGCAAAAACCGGCAAGCCGTACGATGTCGGCAATATGCCAAAAGAGCCGTTTAAATTTGTGTCGCGCATAGCGGGCTCGTTGGTTTTCGGTTTTGCCGTGGCGTTATTTGTGACCGGTAGTATGAAACGCCGGCTGCAAAGCGTGCGCTTTCAGTCTTATGCAAACAGCTATGTAAAGGAAAACAGCATGAATGTAACGGAAAGCCGCGATTTGTTCCTCTACTCCCAGGTTACCCGCCATGAGAAGCCAAAGCAAACAAGCGGCTCCGATACGCACACTTCTTCTTCCGGCTCCACGCATGGCGGAGGCGGCGGAAAATTTTGATTTGCCTGATTAAGAGAAGAAACTTAATATGAGTGAAATACAAAAAACAATAGCATATATTATCAGTACATAATAACAAAATCAAGTGTAACGGCGGGCTTTTCAGCCCGCCGTTACTGCCGTTATCCGAATAGGCTGTATTTCCTACCGAACAAGGCGACAAAACAAATTATCATAATCAAGCGGTGTTTTTCTCAGTCCGGCTCAAATGCAAACCTTGTCCGCAATTCAACCCGTTCTCCTTGTCGGGACCCTCCTTCGTAAAGCTTGCATTTTTTTACCGCGGGAATAACAATTAACATATTATCACTTGAGATATTGCACCAAATAATGTATAATAAATTATTATCAGCAAATTTGTATTACCGGAGGCTTACTTGACATATACCGAGGCAAAAAACGCTTGCTTTGACAAGCTTTATTCATTTTTAAACAATGAGCAGAGAAAAGCGGTTCAAACCGTATCTGGACCGCTTCTTATTCTGGCGGGCGCCGGAAGCGGCAAAACCACCGTTTTAGTCAACAGAATAGCAAATATAATACGATTCGGTACTTTATCCGAGACAACAGACGGCTCCGAAGAGGAAGCCTACGAGCTTGAAAAGCTGCTCGAATTGCCGGAAAACGAGCTTGCTTCGGCTCTTGAAAAGCACGCAAAGGAGCCGTGCCCTGCTTGGGCTGTTATGTGTATAACCTTTACTAACAAGGCGGCAAGTGAAATGAAGGAACGCCTTGCGAAGGTTATCGGCTCTGCAAGCGAAGAAATATGGGCGGGCACCTTCCACAATATATGTATGCGCATTCTTCGCCGATTTAATGTAAACGCCCGTCTTGCAAAAGGCTTTACAATCTACGATACCGACGACACAAAAAGGCTTATCACCGCAATCCTGCGTGATTTAAATATCGACGAGCATATACTCAATGCAAAAAGCGCTATGAATAAAATCAGCAGAGCAAAGGAATCGCTTTTAACTCCCGAGGAATATATCCGCATAAACACTGCCGATATGCGTTCAAAATATGTAGGCAGAGTATACGCAGAGTATCAGAAGAGACTGTGCGACGCAGACGCCGTTGACTTTGACGACATTATTATGAAAACGGTTAATCTTCTTCGAGACGACGAAGAGGTACGTAATTTCTGCCAAAGACGCTTTAAATACGTGTGTGTTGACGAATTTCAGGACACAAATAAGGCTCAGTTTGAGCTGACGGCGCTCATTTCCGGCAAATACAGGAATTTGATGGCAGTCGGCGACGACGACCAGAGCATCTACCGTTTCAGAGGCGCAACTGTTGAGAATATTCTTACCTTTGACTCTTCTTTCCCCGACGCTAAGATTATTAAATTGGAGCGAAATTACCGTTCGACAAAGGTCATTCTCGACGCTGCAAACGCCGTAATAGCTAACAACAGCAAACGTAAGGGTAAAAACCTCTGGACGGACAGAGAGGATGACGAAAAAATAACTGTAAAGCAGGCTTCCAATCAAAATGAAGAGGCAAAATTTATCGTTAATACTATTTTAAAGGGTACCGAATACAACGGAAGAAAATTTTCCGATTATGCAATTCTGTACAGAATAAACGCAATGTCAAGCTCGCTTGAAAGCGTTTTTGCAAAAAGCGGTATTCCTTATCGGATTTTAGGCGGAACACGCTTTTATGAGCGAAAGGAGATCAAGGATGTTATTGCATATCTGTGTGTTATTGCAAACAAAGCCGACGATCTGCGTCTGAAGAGAATAATAAATGAGCCGAAAAGAAAAATCGGTGCAACCACCATCGAAGCGATTGAACAGCTCGCTCGCATGGAAGCGGTTCCCATGTTCGATATTATGTCAAGATGCTCCCGATACACCGCCCTCGCACGCTCGTGCTCAAAGCAGTTGGATTTCGTGAGAGTAATAGCTTCGCTGACGGAAAAGGCAAAGACCTGTTCCGTTTCGAGCTTGATTGAGGCGGTGCTTGAGGAGACGGGATACATGGCAATGCTCGAAGCCGCCGGAATTACCGAAATTGACAGAGTTGAAAACGTTAAAGAATTGGTTTCCAACGCCGTTGCCTACGAGGAAAGCTCCGACGAACCCTCCTTGATCGGCTTTTTGGAGGAGGTTGCGCTGATTTCCGATGTGGACAATTACGACGCCGACAGCGACGCAGTTGTTATGATGACAATTCACTCCGCAAAGGGCTTGGAATTCCCTTATGTTTTTCTCCCCGGTATGGAGGAAGGCATGTTTCCGTCAATTCAGTCGTTTACAGACCCAAACGAGCTTGAGGAGGAACGCCGCCTTGCTTACGTTGCTATTACGAGAGCAAGAAACAAGCTATGCTGTACCTATGCCCGTGAACGTCTGATTTACGGAAAGACGCAATACAACCGCTTGTCAAGATTTATCGAGGAAATGCCCGACGCTCTGCTTGACAAACAGCTTTTGAATACGGAAACGAGAAGCTATGCTTCCCCCACACAGCAGTTCAGAAAAAGCGCAATAGAATCCTTCAGGCAGAACACCAAATCGAGCGTTTCAAAGCCAAAAGCTGTGCCGATTCCCACGGAAATATTTAATTCCGGCGAAATTGTTTCTCATCCTACCTTCGGCGACGGTACGGTGCTTTCCGTTAAGAAAATGGGGGCTGATTTGCTTTACGAAATCGCATTTGACACTGTAGGAACAAAAAAAATGATGGGCTCTTACGCAAAGCTTACAAAAAAATAACTCGGGCAGGCGAGCGCCTGCAGGCAACTCGGTCGGGAAGCCCCGACGGGCAACTCGTTGCTTGTTCAGTCGTAATTGTTCGACAAGGCTCGATGAGTGGGGGTTTGCCGGACTTTATCGACTTGATAAAAACGTAACAGTCAGCAAAAAGCTGTAGGTTTGCCCTATGATTGTATACACTCCCCTTGAAAAAAGCAAAAAGCATAATTCAGAAACTGAAAAAGGACTTGCTCTCATAAAGACTGCAAGTCCTTTCAATTTCTAAATATTATCAGTTAAATTTGATTGCATATAGAGAAGCGTCGCTCATTTCAACCTTGAGTGTTACTGTTTTTCCTGCAAAATCGGCAACACATCCGTCGTCAAAGCCGACGATTCTGTCAATTTTGTCACCGAACACCTGGCTTGAATGAATTGCAGAGCCGTCCTGCGCTTCCAAAGTAAACTTCATATATCCCAGTGCAGAGGTTTCAAAATTAATTTCAAGCTCACTGCCTTCGAATACGAAGGGCTTTGTTACGAGATATTGCGGTTCGAGAGTTGCGCGACGGCAAGCAAACCCGTCCATGCGGAGCGAATAACGGTATAGCACCGTCTGACAGCCCTCGACGTCTTCTTTGCAGTAAAGCGACAGATACGGGTCGGAGCCTTCAATTTCACCGGGAGTTTCAACAAAGCCTACGCAAGGATAGCAGTCACCGTAAACCCAGTTACGCATATGCTCCGGACCCGGTGTAAATATTGCCTCGTTGGAACGAGTCCAATGTTCTGCGTCGCGGCTGGACATAAATATTGCGTCGGTAATTGATTGTCCTCTGCCTCTGCTTCTTCTTTCTTCAGGCACAGGGAGCTTATCAAACGAATCGTTCCACTCCTCTCTTGCAACATATCTGGTGGGGGTTCCTACATAGATATGCGGCGCACGGTAATAGGGCGTAATTGCGTTTGCATAGAGCTGATAATCGTATGAATCGTCGAACCTGATCATCTTAGGATGGGACCAGTGGATATAATCCTCGCTTTCGCTGATTCTTATATCTCGAATCGCATCCGGAACATCGGGGTCCGGCGGAAACATATCGTCGCCTACATGGAAACCGCGGACAAAAGCAATATATTTTCCCTTGTTTTCGTCATAATAAATTGTATTGAGGGAGTCAAAATAACAGCCCATTTCCTTGGAATCCATAATCTTGGCTTCAAGCCACGGCTTGTCCTTGAATTCCTCTCTCGGTTTGGGATGCCAGTTAAAATTCAACCCGTCTTCGCTCGTATAGCTGTACAGTCCCGTTCCCCATTCGCCGTAAACTGCTTTATACCGCTCATTTTCCGGACAGTCGGGGTTCTTGTCCTCGAAAACAAACATATTATCGTAGTAATCGAACTCGTTGGAAATGATGTTGTTTTTCTTTGAGCCTTTACAGTTTGTGAGCTCCATATCGGGACTCGTCCAATGGATGCCGTCCTTGCTCTCAATCACGCAAATATGGTTAAGACCGCACCATGTTCCGTCCGGCTTCGGTCCGTAATGAACTGCCTTATAAAACATACGGTATGTTCCGTCGGGCATACGCAAAACGTTGTGGTAAACGTTAATTCTGTCCTCCCAAGCTCTGTCGTGAATAAAAGCTCTCTCACGCTTTACGGGCTTGCAATACACTTTCGGAGCGGTAGTCTTTTCGGTATCTACAAGATAGTCGTCGACAAAAAGCTCTCTTCTGTTTCCAATGTTTATCATGTTTATCATATCCTTCTTTTGTTTTTTGCAGAAAATCGAAGCGCAGTATTAATTCTGAATTTTTACGCTTCCCTTAAGTTTATTTCAGTGTGCCGTTTTTGTGCATTTCGGTAATTTTGTCCGCTTCTTCAAGAGATACTGCGCCGGCTGTTGCTCCTATTCTGCGAATGCACGCATTGGAGGCGGCGCTGCCGAGATGAGCGCTGTCCGATACGCTTCTTCCCATCACTATACCGGAAATAAAGCCGCTCATAAATGAGTCGCCGGCGCCTGTTGTGTCGGCAATACTGTCGCAGCGGTAGGCGGGAAGGTACTCTCCCTCAATATAAGCGCCGTCCTTGCCGAGCTTGACGCCTGCGATTTTAACTCCTCTTTCGTGGAGAAATGCGGTAATTTTTTCAGGCTCCGTTTCGCCGGCAAGCTCCCTTGCCTCGTATCCCGAAGGAATGAATATGTCGGTATACTTAAGGGCCTTTTCCAGCTTCGGCATCCAAATGCCGTCCTTCGGCCATGTGGTGTCCATTGCCGTTATAGTGCCAAACGATTTTGCTCTCCTGAAAAGATCTGCAAGAGGCTCTCCTTCAAGCCCCTTCAAGGACATCATACTCGCAACATAAAGGACGGATGAATTTTTCAGCATATCGTCCGTAACCGTTGACCCGTCAAAGGCGTCGTTCGCCTCGCCGTAATAAGCAAAGTGACGGTTGCCGTCGGGTCTGCGGATAACAACCGATACAGCGGTCTTGTAATCTTCGGATACATAAACAGCGTCGGTATTCACGCCGTTTTTTTCCGCCTGCTCCTTTAGAAATCTGCCGGGTGCATCGTTTCCGATGCATCCTCCGAGACAAACGGACATACCGAGCTTGGACGCAACGGTTGCGGCATTTAAGGCGTCGCCTCCCGTTGCATAATCAATACTTTCCAATCTTATCTGATCCTGAGTAAAAATACTCTCGTCAACGGGGCCTATGTGTATGTCATACACCATCAGTCCCGCACACAAAATATCAAATTTTCTTTTTCCCATTTTTCAGTCCAAATTAAAGAATTTGCGGTCTATATCAAGTACATTCTTAACGGTGTACATCGCTCTGTCATAGTCGTACTGACCGTTTTCAATCTTCTCGGCAAGCACATGAGCATACTGACGCTTAATCATTATCAGCTTGGCATAGCACCATTCCATTGTATATGCATCGGAGAAAAATCCAACCTGACTGTTAGTCGGGAGCATATCGAGACGCTCGGAAATAATCTGTCTTATATAGGTCGGGAAGAAATTGTGCCACCAGAAGCCGTCAAGCGTGAGGTTAGGAAGCTCGCGGCAAAGAGTACACCAAGCCTGGTCGGAATGAAGCGAAGCCAAGTGAATCTCAAACTTCAAATCGGAATAACGGGAGATAATCTTTGCAAGCTCAAAAATTGTTTCGGGTCTCATATATGAGCCTGTTTCAAAGGGAAGCGGTTCTGCACCGAGAGAATACTGAATTATAATCTCCTTTCCCGTTTCCTTCTTAATCTTGGACATTCTCTTTAAGAATTCCTCGTTTATGAAGTTAGCATATACGTCCCGTTCCCACTGACCGGCGTGCTCGCGGTTTGCAAGAGCCTTAATCATATCCTCTTCGGTAACCTCGTGATAGTTGTTGTCGGTTGAAAAATGAGAAGCGTTGGAGTAAACCTGATCGAACGGAATACGGTCCACATAGTGCGTAATTGCCGCATATACGTCGTCGATAGTCTTGATCTTCTTCTTGAAATTGAGGTCTTCCTTTGTAGCGGTAACCGGAAGCGGAGGTCCCGGAATCTCCTCGTTCCATGCGTGCTCAAGCTCCAAAAGCGCCGCATCGTTAATTCCCCACTGCGAGCGGCAGAAGAACGCCCACTCGAGCGAATACATAAGCATATCGTCGGCCTGATGATTCTTTGCTCTCCAAAGCTCGGTTGAAGATTTCTGAATGCGTGCCTTTTCCGCTATCGCCTTTGCTCTTTCGTGAGTGCAGCCCTTTGACTTGATAAGCTCGTGGCAACGGCGCCAGTTTGTTTCGTCGAGCTCCTCCTCCCATCCGAATAGATCCTTGAGAATAATTCTTACTCCCCAGTAGCAGCTGGTGCCTCTTATATACTTAACATAGGGAATAGCTCTCTCCAAGCGGTAGACTGCTTCCTCTTCCGTCGGTTCTTCGGACAGTCTCGCTCCGTCCGGACAGCCTGCAGCGTAAAGCTCCGAAATTACCATGTGGTATAAAAGAATATCGTGAAGCCCCCTTGCGCATAGATGGTCTGCGTCAAGGTGGGTATGGATATCCACAACCGGAATTTGCAGAATGTCTTGATAAAGCTTTTCAACAAGCTCTTTGTTTGCCATTGGAATTTCCTCCGTTGATATAGGTCTTATGGAATTCTCATCCCCGAGTAATTATATCAAAGCCGATAACCGTTGTCAACGGCTTGCAGTAATATTATACGGCATTCATGCTTACTTTTTGACATAGAAAAGTTCGAGAATAATTTCGTAAAGCGACTGCTCGTCAATGTAAAACTGCGCATATTTTACGCCTGCTTCGTTTTCTTCTGTCGAGGTAAGCGTCCCTGGTACGGAATAAAAACGGATTCCGTTAAGACCGGAAATAAAATTCGTCACAAGATAGGTTAAATCCGACGCCGATATATTGGTAATCATCAGCCCTCTTTCATCAAGACGGCTGTAAACATTCAAAGGCACGCTTAAATCATTTTTTGTCATGGCAATCATTTTTTCGGAAAAAGCGTTGATAAAATATTTTTGTTTTTCCATTCTGACAGAGTTTGCTTCAAGCACCGCATGAGTTCTCGAGCGGACGTATTCGAGAGCGTTCTTGGACGTAAGCTCAATCATATTTCCGGTTTTGGTAAGCATGTCGCTGTTGTATTCCGGCACGCTGACGCCTCCTACCGAATCGCACAGAACGGGAATGGCGTCCATATCAATAGCGACATAGGATTGAATGGGAATATTGAACAGGGTTCTTGCAACGCATGACAAAGTAAGCAGACAGCTCCCCTTTTCCCCGTCGCCGTATGCGAACGATCGACAGATAAAGTCCTTTTCCTGTCCGATGAACGTACCGTTCCTTGAGTATTTATCCACATATGTTACGGTATCTCTTGAAATCGGCAGAACCGACGCTGTCTGTAATTCGGTATTCAGTATTACAAGATAGAGAGCGTCCGCCTGTCCGTTTGAGCCGATATATTCCGACTTATCGCTGTGGTCGTTATCAATTCCCATAACAAGAATATTTACTATATCGTCATTGTAAACGTACTGTTGTTCATTGTACTTAACCTCGGAACCGTCATCCTTGATTATTTCAACGTTTTCCGGAGCGATAATGTTTTTTTTCGTGTTTCGGTAATGCGATTTTCCTTTAAAATATAAAAAGGCGAAGCTTCCCGCAAGCAATAACAAAACAGAAAGGAAAACACAGAGAACGGCAAGCAGTATCTTTCTTGCTTTTCTCGGCTTTCTTATTTTTTTGTTTGTTTCCGGTTTTGCTCTGCTTTCGGCAAGTGACACGTCAGCGCCTGTTGTCACTGAATCGCCGTTTGTTTTCTTATCCTCTGCTTTTGCTTGCGCCTTCGGTTTTAACAATTCTTCGCTTTTATCGTTTTCACTGCCGCTTGAGTTGTTTTCGTTTATCCTCATTTCGAACACTCCTTTTCCTATAAATAATAGCTCTGTCCTTTAATCAGACAGAGCTATCAGCCGTTATTTTTATATCGGATTATTCGTTTTCAAATTTTTTGAATGCGAATGCAGCTCCGCAAAGCGAGACAAGCGCAACACATACAAAGCCCGCAACCTCGTAACCGGTCTGAGGCGATTGATTTCCTTTGCCGTCGCCGTTCCAATAAGCGGTACCGTGAACATCCGTCGTTGCCTTAATTACAACCTCCTCGCTTGTAAGAGAACCGGAAATAATGGTGTATTCACCCGTTATCGTCCACTTAACAAACTTATATCCGCTGTTTGTCTTTGCGGAAAATCTGAAGGTTGCGTCTGCTTCGGTGTAAACGGAGGCGGTACCTCCCTTTGTCGCTTCTTCAACAGTGGCGTGGATACCGGAATCTGTATCGAAAACCGCATGGACTTCAACGCCCTTTCCCGCCTTAATTACAATGTAAGGCTCGGTAAGAGATCCTTTAATAATGGTATATTCACCGATAATGTAAAACTTAACAAACTGATGACCTTCGTCAACATCAGCCTTAATCTTGTAAACTCCGTCTTCCTCATCATATTCGAAGGTTGCATCTCCTCCCGGGGTGTCAACAACAACAGTAATTCCCTGGGGATTTCCGGGGCTTTCAAAGCTGTCTGCAAATACGCTCATACCGAGTGTGCAAAGCATTAACACTACGATTACAAGTGATAATAATCTCTTCATTGATATCTCTCCTTCAAAAATGTTTCAAAAAAAATGCGTTTAGTTTCTATAGGTAAATGTATTATACCGCCCCTTATTTAATTTGTCAATACATTTCATAAAAATTAAAATTAGTTCACAAATTATTAATAAACCCGTTTGCGCTTTTTATCGGGTCTTCCAAAGGGAAGCTTGCCCGTCACCTCTCCTTTTTTCGTAAGGGAATTGCCCGTGTATTATTCTCGTTATTCTATTGCCCGGGCCGACGGTTCTCTTACAAAATCAGCTTCTCTGCGAAAAGCCGGCGCTTTCTGCGTCAAGCAGTATCGCTCTGACCGGCGCACCGTCGCCTCCTGTCAGATTAAGCGGAGCGGCGCAGAGGAAATAGACTCCGTCTGCAATCCCGCCGAGCCGCACGCCCTCCAGCAGCACAATATTTGCCGAGAGCAACTCGAGATGAACCGCCTTCGGTGATTCCTGCGGTCCTACTGTCTGCGATTCGTTGCCGATTAAATCAATGCCGGCGGCGGAAAACACCCTTGCCGCCTCCGGCGTCACGGTAGCCTTTCCTTTAATCAATATACGCTTTTCAGCGCCGGGATACGCCTTTTTTGCCCTTTCAAGCATTTCTCTTGCCGCCTTTGCCGTAACATTTCCGCATGCCGTTTCAACATAACACGGTCCGACAAATTTTTCCGGATTTATTTTATCTACCCCGTTTCCGTCATTTATAAAATGATACGGCGCATCAATGTGAGTTCCGTTGTGCGCACACATCGAAAAGTACGACAGATTACATACATCGCCGTTTTTTATCGACGAAATAATTCTTTTTTCCGGCTTCGGGTCACCCGGATAGGCCTCACATTCGTACAGAGGCTGAGTAATATCGTAAATCATGTTTTCTCCGTTTACGGTTAAAATAAGCGTTATAAACAAGCGCTCCGGCGCAGCTTAAAATGCAAGGAGTCAAATTCTCGAGCCGGAAATCCGCAGCAAAAATCACATTTTTGCAATTCGCTTTTTTATTCCCGAAATATCACGAAGCATTCGAAACGTATCTCTGACAAGATGCACCTTTGACGTGCTTTCGGAATGGTTGATGATCTTCACCGCCTGCTCCGTAATTTTGTATCCGAAATGCTCCGATATCATCAGCGCCTCCAAATCAAACGCAAATCCGTTTATCCTGCAAAGAGAAAATACTCTTCTCGCCTTTTCTCCGACAAAGCATTTTATACCGCACTGAGAATCGGAGTGGCAAAAGCCCGCCGCCGCACAAATCAGCTTAATGTATGTTTTTGACGCAATTTTTCTAAGGAGCGTATAGCCCTCGTAACCGTCCTCGGATATGTTTCTTGAGCCGATTACGGCGTCAGCGCCGCTTTGCATAAGCTTCTTTGCCATAACCCCGATAATTTCGGTGCCGTACGCAAGGTCGCAGTCCGTGTAAAAGACTATGTCGCCCGAGGACGCAAGAATCCCCTCTCTCACGGCGCTTCCCTTGCCCCTGTTATCATCATAGGAAACAAGGCGTAGATTTTGACAGCGGGGCAAAAGACTCTCGATTATCTCCTTTGTCCTGTCGGTGCTTCCGTCGTTTGAAACGATAACCTCAAAGTCCGAGCCGAACATTTTTCCCATTTCCGACAGGAGTAAGGCTATCCTTTCGGCGCAGGAGGCTTCTTCGTTGTACATAGGAATTATTACGGATACTGTTTTTTTGTCACTCATTGTACGCCTCCGTCAATAAAGCATGCACCGTGTACCTGTCGGTTTGACGGGCGTTTGTGCAGGTTGACAGCGTTACTATTCTTGAATTTTCGTCAAACGCTATACCGTCTCGGAAGTACATCGAATTTGCCTGCATTTCCTTTGCAAACTCTACAAATTCCGAATGATCTGCAAAATAAGTCTGTATATACTTATACCGATAGTCGGTCTTATAAACCGAGAACACCCGGTATGTGTAAACGCCCTGCATGGTGTAAATATAGATGTACTCGTTTTCCCGAAAGAAGCTCTCGTCAAGATAATCAATGAGCTCGGAAAACATCATGCCGTTTTGCATGTTGTGACCGTAAATTACGGTATTGTGGTTGCCGTTGAAGTCACGGTCGCAATTGTAATCCACGAAAATCGAACCGGCGGCAAGGTATCCGCCCTTGTATTCGTGGTTGAGATAGTAGGAGTTGTCCGTCGACTGAAGAAGCGGATAATTAATATGCTTCGTGCCCGGTATGATGATCCATCCGCACACATCCGGATTAATTTTCTGCAGCTCCTCGAGCCTTTTTTTCATTCGCAGAAAAATCCGATTGTAGGAGGAGGAATCCCCTTGATATCCCGAGCCGAATTTCGGTGTCGGCGAATCGCCGTTATCGGCGGCAAGAAGCTTCTCGTTATCCTCAAAATCGGAAATCAGTCCGTTATAGAAATCCTCCGATTTTTTATACTGTATCAGCTTTGAAGCAATGGAATAAGCGCTCCAAATAAATATGCAGCTGAAAATGACAAGAAGTATCCTGCTTATTATATTTCTGCGCTTTTTCATTGCGATCTCCCTTTTATCGGGAGGCAGCTTTTCCTCGATATCGTCCTTTGTTATATGCTTGAGCGAATAACCGAACGATTCGGGAATATTTGATTTTTCATTCGTATTCTTTTTCATCGGGTTATTCCTTTATAACATCGGGTATAGCAAACACCCTCCCTCACAGGGGCAAACGTACAATACCGAAGCTTAATCAACTCGGACGATTGATTCGTCCCACATTGAAGGAGCCTTGTAGCCGAGCAGGTTAACCGCTGTTGCGGCAACGTCGGACAAGCCGAATTTTCCCTCGTCCTTTTTAACGGTGTACTTATCGTTTGTAAAGTTATCGTAGATTATGCAGGGAACCGGATTTAATGTATGGCTTGTCTTTGCCTTGTACCTGCCGTCCTTTGTAAGCTTGGGTGCCTTGGTTTTTTTATCGTATTCGCACATCTCGTCCGCATTTCCGTGGTCGGCTGTGATGATTGCCGCCCCGTGAACCTCGTCGATAACGGACAGCAGTCTTGCAAGCTGTAAATCGAGCGCCTCTACGGAGATTACGGTAGCCTGCATAGAGCCTGTGTGTCCGACCATATCGCCGTTGGGATAATTGCAGCGAATGTACTTATACTCGCCGCTCCTTAATGCCTCGATGAGCTTATCTGTGATTTCGGCGCACTTCATCCACGGACGCTGTTCAAACGGAACAACGTCGCTCGGTATCTCGATATATGTTTCAAGCTCCTCGTTGAATTTGCCGCTCTTATTTCCGTTCCAGAAGTATGTAACATGACCGTACTTCTGCGTCTCGGAGACAGCAAGCTGTTTAATTCCGGTATCGGCCAAGTATTCGCCCATCGTATTTGTTATTTCCGGAGGATTTACAAGATAGCGCGAGGGTATGTGCAAATCGCCGTCATATTCGAGCATACCGGCGTAAACCACCTTAGGAAATTTCTTTCTCTCAAATTTGCCGAGATTCTCCTCCTCGAACGCTCTTGAAATTTCAATAGCTCTGTCGCCTCGGAAATTGTAGAATATCACGCTGTCTTTGTCGTTGACAGCTCCTATCGCCTTGCCGTCCTCGGCAATAACGAAGGGGTCAAGATCCTGGTCGATTGCCCCCGTTTCGGCACGAAGCGTGTTAATCGCTTCCTCGGCCGAGGAGAAAAATCTTCCTTCGCCCTCAACATGAGTTTTCCAGCCGAGAGCCACCATTTCCCAGTTGGCCTCGTATCTGTCCATGGTAATCTTCATTCTGCCGCCGCCCGAAGCAATCGCAACGTCAAAATCATCGGCTCGAAGAGTATCAAGAAACGCTTCGAACGGAAGAACGTAATCAAGTGCGGAGGTTTCGCCGACATCTCTGCCGTCAAGAAGAATGTGGATGCGCACACGCTTAACGCCGTCTCGCTTTGCCGCCGTAAGCATTGCTTTCAAATGGTCGATGTGTGAATGAACATTTCCGTCGGAGAAGAGTCCGAGGAAATGCATAACCGTGCCGTTCTCCTTTACGTTGGAGACAAGAGCTTTCCATGTGTCGGACAGGAACATCTTGCCGGATTCAATGGAATTGGAAACAAGCTTTGCGCCCTGTGCGAAAACCTGTCCCGAGCCGAGCGCATTATGTCCCACCTCGGAGTTGCCCATATCGTCGTCTCCGGGAAGACCTACCGCAGTGCCGTGCGCCTTAAGCGCTACGGTGGGGTATTTTTCAATCAGCATATCCAGAGTGGGAGTTTTTGCACTCTTAACCGCATTGCCCTCCTCGACGGGATTGATGCCTATACCGTCCATTACGACGGTTACAACGGGTCCTTCGACGCCTTTAAAATTGTTCAGTTTCTCAAGCTTCATTTTATCTTCTGCCTTTCAGTTTGTTTATTTCGGGAGACGGACACCGCCGAGGCTCCGTCAAAGCGAAGGAGGCGTGCGGCGGCTTTCCCGCCTGTTTTCCTCTGTGCCGATAATCGGCATGCATTTTTTCACCAACGGCCGAACGCTTTTCCTTTGCCGGTCGACCTTATCATATTGTAATACAAAAATGTTAATATTGTCAACATAAAATAAAAACATATAAAGAATAAATTGACATACAAAACTATTTGGTGTATAATATTATGGATTATAGGTATCGAAAAGGGCGTATAATATGGTAAACAGTATGACCGCATACGGCAGAGCCGTCATGCAAAAAGAGACAAAAATAATTACCGTCGAAATAAAAAGCGTAAATAACCGTTATTTCGACTGCTCCGTAAAGCTTCCGAGAATTTATTCCTCCCTCGAAGAGAAGGTGCGTTCCTATGTGCAGTCAAACGGCATATCAAGAGGAAAGATTGATATTTACGTGTCGGTAAATATCCTCTCCGGCGCAGGCGAAACGGTTATGCTCGACGAAGCCTACGCCGAAAGCTACATAAAGGCGCTGCGCGAATTATCCGAGAAATTTGATTTGCCGCTTGACATCTCGGTAATGAGAGTCGCTTCCAACCGCGACATTTTTTTAACCGTTGCGGACAAGGACGACCCGGAAAAGGATTGGGAGGAGCTGTCGCCTGTTTTAGCCGAAGCGCTCGCTTCTTATAAGGAGATGAGAGCAAGAGAGGGCGAGAGGCTCATCCGGGACATTGCGGAAAAGAAAAAAACCGTTATGGAGCTGGCGGATAAGGTTGCGCATTTAGCAAACGGCGCCGTGGCAAAATACCGAGAAAAGCTTGAAGCAAAGCTGCGCTCGGTGCTTGCCGACATGGTTGTAACGCCCGACGAAGCCAGAATCATGACAGAGTGCGCAATCTATGCGGACAAGGTCGCCGTTGACGAGGAATTGGTAAGACTTCAAAGCCACTTTAAGGCGTTTGACGACATACTCGAATCAAACGAGCCGGTCGGCAGAAAAATAGATTTCCTTTTGCAGGAGATGAACAGAGAGGTCAACACTACGGGCTCCAAATGCAACGATGCGGAAATAGCCCATATTGTTGTTGATATGAAGGCGGAGCTTGAAAAAATCCGCGAGCAAATTCAAAATATAGAATAGCGGATTCGGATTACGGAATAATATGAAATTTATCAATGCAGGCTTCGGCAATTATATTTCCGAAGAAAGAATAGTAACCGTGGCGACGCCGGAGGCCGCGCCCATTAAGCGAATTATTCAGGACGCAAAGGCCAACTCAAGAGCAATAGACATAACCGGCGGAAGAAAAACAAAGTCGGTGATAATAACCGACAGCGATCATGTCATATTCAGCGCATTGACGCCTGATATGCTGCTCGGCATAAGACAGGCGCCCAAGGAGAGCGACAATGAATAAAAGAGGAATACTGTGCGTTTTGTCCGGTCCTGCCGGCTCCGGAAAAGGCACTGTGGTACAGAATGTATTTAAGATGAGCGACGATTTTGCATATTCCGTTTCGGCAACTACAAGAGCGCCGAGAGCGCTCGAAGAGAACGGAGTGCATTATCACTTTATTACAAGGGAAAAATTCCAAGAGCTTATCCGGGATAACAAGATTTTGGAATATACCGAGTACTGCGGTAATTATTACGGTACGCTGAGGAGCGAGGTCGAAAATAAACTTGCAAACGGCAAGAATGTTATTCTTGAAATCGAAGTTGAGGGGGCAATGAATGTCCGAAGGGCATTCCCCGACGCAGTTCTGACAATGCTGCTGCCTCCCGACTACAAAACGCTTGAAGCAAGGCTTCGCAACAGAGGCACGAACACCGAGCAGGACATAAACAACCGCATGAAGCGTTGTCTTCAGGAGCTTGAATACTTCGACAAATACGATTACTTTATCGAGAACGCCTCCGATGTAACCCAGGCGGCAAGAGAATTTATCGCAATAGTGAAAAGCGAGCAGCACAGAACCAAGCGCAATACCGATTTCCCCGAGATTTTTAAATCCAACAAATAATTAACCGAAAGGCAAGGCAATTACAATGAAGGTTTATTTTGATTATACTACATTAGGCGGAGAAGGCTTAAACAAGTACAAAAGAGTCTGCGCTACGGCAAAGTCGGCGAGGATGGTAACCGACGAATATGTATCGCAGCGAGAAAACGCCGAAAAGCTTATTGCAAACAAGGAAACAGACCGTTCTCTCTCCTCTCTTATCAAAAAGGAGGTTCGCGACGAAAAGGCGGTTATTACCGCAATAGACCGCATTCGCTCGGGCGAATACCGCATTCTTTCGGAGGAAGAGGTCTCAGAGCGCACCGAAGCAAAGGCGAACACAACGGCTCAGGAGAGCTCAGAGAATACCTCAGCCGACTGATAAGCCGACCGATTATATGCAAAAAGATTTGGTAGCACGGGTTTTCATCCTTGATGTTCCTTACCGAATTGACAAGCTATATGAGTATTCAATCCCGACTGACCTGTGCGATAAAATTCGCACAGGCGTTTTTGCAACAGTCAATTTCGGCAAAGGAAAGAGGCAAAGCCTGTGCCTTGTTTACGAGATTCTCGGCGAAAGCGATTACGACAGGTCTAAGCTAAAGCCTATAACGAAGCTTGAAACCGAAATCACCCCGCTGACGCACGAACAGATAAAGCTGTGCCTTTTTATCAGCGAGCAAACCTTCTGCACCTTCGGGACGGCGCTAAAAGCGGTGGTGCCTTCGGCGGATTTTAAGCGAACCAATATTAAATATACCGTAACCTACACCTTAACCCAAAGCGGCTTTGAAGCGTTATCCGACGGCTCCCTTGACAAAAGCCCCGCCAAATTCGTATTGCTTGAGCGTATAGCCGACAAGCCGAATATCGACAGGAACGCTTTGCTTGAGGAAAGCAAATCAAATTCTCAAAAGCTAAAAAGCCTTTTGCGGCTCGGCTACATTAAAGAGAGCAAAACGGAAAGCTATCGGGCGCCCTTCGAGGATTATGCGGGGGAAAAGCCGACAAATGTTCTGACCGAAGCGCAAAACCGTGCTTTTTGCGAATTAAAATCCCTGTACGAATCAAAGGAGCCGAGGGCGGCTCTATTGCACGGCGTTACGGGAAGCGGTAAAACAAGAGTAATTAAGGCCATGTGCGACGAGGTTTTGGCTTCGGGCAGACAGGTAATAATTTTAGTACCGGAAATTGCCCTGACTCCGCAAGCAATTTCCCTTTTCGCCTCCTTTTACCGAGGCAGTGTCGCCGTATTGCATTCATCGCTGTCAGCGGGTGAACGCTACGACGCTTTTCGCCGTATGAGGGAGGGAAAGGTAAACATCTGCATAGGTACTCGCTCGGCGGTGTTTGCCCCGTTTGAAAATATCGGTATGATTGTTATTGACGAGGAGCAGGAGCACACCTATAAGTCGGACTCCGACCCGAAGTACCATACCGTGGATATAGCAAGATTTCGATGCGCGTACCACAATTCCCTTATGCTTTTGGCGTCGGCTACCCCCTCGCTTGCAAGCTATTACAAGGCAAAAGCGGGAAAATATACCTTGGTCAAGCTGACCGAGAGATACAATAACGCTCCCCTGCCGGACGCTCAAATATGCGATATGAGAGGCGAAATATCAAAGGGCGATACGAGAGCCGTCGGGAAAGAGCTGTATTTTGAAATCAAAAAAGCGTTAGACGACGGAAAGCAGGCGATTGTTTTTGTTAACCGCAGAGGATATAACAATTACCTGACCTGCACCAAATGCGGCGCAACAATGATGTGCCCGCATTGCAGCGTATCACTGACAAATCATACGGTAAACGGCAGAAACGAGCTTCGCTGTCATTACTGCGGCTACCGAGCCTATTCGCCGAGCGTGTGCCCGGAATGCAAAAGCGAGCATTTAAGGTACGTCGGCTTCGGCACACAGCATGTGGAGCAGGAGCTGTCGGAGCTTTTCCCCGACGCCGTTATTGTCCGTATGGACGCAGACACAACAAAAACCAAATTTTCCTACGAGAAAATTCTGTCGTCCTTCAAAAATCATTCCGCAGATATTTTAATCGGCACGCAGATGGTGACCAAGGGACACGATTTTCCGGATGTAACTCTTTGCGGAGTTTTGCTCGCCGATATGACGCTGTATGTTGACGATTACAGAGCCAACGAGCGCACCTTTTCACTGTTGACGCAGGTTATCGGCAGAGCCGGCAGGGGGGACTTCCCCGGAAAAGCGGTTATTCAGACATACAATCCCGATCACCCCGTTTTAACGCTGGCGGCAGAGCAGAATTACGAGGCGTTTTACGAAAATGAAATTGCGCTTCGCAGGGCGCTGACCTTTCCGCCGGTTTGCGATATTTTTCTTATTACCTTATCCGGCAAAAACGAGCCCTCGCTCCTTGAGGCGTCGAACGGCTTCCGAGCCCTGCTTTTGAGAGAGATAAAGCAAAACGACGGGGTGGAATTAATTGTGTTCGGCCCTTTTGAGGCGCCGATTTACAAGCTAAGCGAGACCTTTCGTATGCGATTTGTCTGCAAGGGCAAATCCAATACGAAAACGAGAGCCCTTTTTCGCACGGTTATGGAATACTTTGCCAAGGAGAAATTCACCGACACCGTCGGCATTTCCATTGACGTCAACCCGAGCAGCTTATAAAGCAAGCGCCGATGCGCTCGTTTTTACCTGCTAAGCTCGACTTAAACGGCATACCTACCCCGGGCATACTGCGCTCTAAACCGCAGTATCGCATTAACAAGAGTAATTATATTGACAAAAGGAACACAAATATGGACTCATCAATCATAAAAATTTCCGATATTCAAAAAGAGGATAAGGTACATATCTCCTGCGAGCTGTTCCCCCCGAAAACAGGCGACAAAATACCGAATGTTGCCTCAGTCGTAAAAGAGGTAGCCGCCTTGAAGCCCTCATATATGAGCGTGACCTACGGCGCAACGGGCGGTACCTCCGATTTCACCGTTGATATCGCAAGGGAAATTTGCAAAAACGGCATCCCCGCCCTCGCCCACCTGACCTGCTATTCCTCTACCAAGGAAAAGGTAAGGGGCGTTGTAAATCAATTAAAGGAAGCGGGTATTTCAAACATACTCTGTCTTCGGGGCGATATTCCAAATAATCCCGACTTCATCCCCCCCTGCGAATACAGACACGCAAGCGAGCTTATATCTGACGTTAAAGCCATGGGTGATTTTTGCATCGGCGCCGCCTGCTACCCGGAGGGTCATCCCGAAGCCGACACCATAACCGATGATATCGAGCATTTGTATGAAAAGGTGCGCTCGGGGTGCGATTTTCTCACGACGCAGATGTTTTTTGACAACAATATTTATTATAATTTCCTTTTCAAGCTGTTAAAAAGGGGAATTGACATTCCGGTCGTTGCGGGTATTATGCCCGTAACAAACAAGGCCTCTCTTTCGAGAATCATTTCCCTCTCGGGAAACCTTGTGCCGCCCCGCTTTAAAGCTATAGTCGACCGCTTCGGAGATTCTCCCCTCGCTATGAAGCAGGCGGGAATAGCTTATGCCACCGAACAGATAATCGACCTTATCGCAAACGGAGTGAACAATATTCACATTTACACCATGAACAAGCCGGACGTAGCGGGCGCGATAATATCCAACCTGTCACATATTTTTGTAAAATGACAGAAAAAGAGCTGAAAGAAATAAAATACTACCTCGGTTACGGCGCCAACGAGGCAGACGAGCGCACAAAAAGCGTAATCGAAAGCGTTTTCTCGGAGTATGAAAGCGCCGTATGCGAAAAGTATTTAACAAAAACCTTTGAATGCACGGTCTCGGACAAAAGCGTCGTACTGCTGTGCGACGGCAAAGCGGTATCGGAGTTTTATTCAAAAAAGCTCGCAAAGCACCTTTCGCTTTGCGACAAAGTTACGCTGATGGCGGCAACCGTAGGCGCCGCTTGCGACAGACTTATGCTGCGGTACGAGCATACCGAGATTGCCAAGGCCGCCGTCTGTCAGGCGTGCGGAGCATATTTTATCGAGCGTCTTTGCGATTCGATTTGCGACAGACTGAAAAAAGAGACCTCACGGGAATTAACCTTTCGCTTCAGCCCGGGTTACGGCGATTTAAAGCTTGAAACGCAAAGGGAGCTTTTCAATATTCTCGAATGCCGGAGAATCGGATTGACCCTGACCGACTCCTGTTTAACCGTGCCGACAAAAAGCGTTACCGCCTTTATCGGGCACAAAAAGCCGGGTATGAAACGCAATATTGAAAAGTGAAAACCGAAAAATAAAATCCCGAATGCATTGCATTCGGGATTTTTGGAGCTGGTAATCGGACTCGAACCGATGACCTGTTGATTACGAATCAACTGCTCTACCAACTGAGCCATACCAGCATTAAAATTGTTAATCACGGCAATAATAATATCACACTTTTGTTAAAAAGTCAATAGTTAAACGACTATATATGCGTATGAAAAATTAATAATTTAATTTTTGAAAAGTATTGCATTTTTTTATCGCATTTGATAGAATGATGGCGTACGGTGTTTTTTCGGGGTAATACCCCATTCCGGTCATTATTATTTGACATCAATATCGGATTGCAAGATTTGTTTATCACTCTTTCTTTTGGGAGTAAGCTCCCTTGGTTTGGGTGTTTTTTTCTTGTAGAGCTTTTTACCGTACTCATTTTATTTATTTAAGGAGAACAAAAAGCAATGGCAAAAAACGAAAACAAAATCATCGAACTGAAAAACGTTACGATGCAATTCCCCGAGGACGAGCATCAGGTGCTCAAAGGGATCAATCTCGACATTTATGACAATGAATTTGTCACTCTGCTCGGGCCGTCCGGTTGCGGTAAAACAACCACACTTCGAATCATCGGCGGATTTTTAACTCCGGATACCGGCGATGTAATCTTCAACGGAAAGAAAATTAATGCGCAGCCCCCCCATTTAAGACCCTTCAATACCGTCTTTCAGCGATATGCGCTCTTTCCGCATCTAAACGTTTTTGAAAACATAGCCTTCGGCCTGCGTGTTGCAAAGGTGCCGAAGGAGGAGGCCAACAAACGGGTAAACGACATGCTCGATATTGTAGGTCTTCGGGGCAAGGAGCATCAGGATGTCAATGCTCTGTCCGGCGGTCAGCAGCAAAGGGTTGCCATCGCCAGGGCTTTAGTCAACCGCCCTAAGGTTCTGTTGCTTGACGAGCCTTTGGCGGCGCTGGATTTAAGACTTCGCAAGGATATGCAGAACGAGCTGAAGTCGATTCAGGAATCGCTCGGTATCACTTTTATTTTTGTAACACACGATCAGGAGGAGGCGCTGTCTATGTCCGATACCGTAGTCGTTATGGACAACGGTAATATTCAGCAGATAGGCACTCCCAAGGATATATACAACGAGCCGAAAAACGCTTTTGTTGCGGATTTTATAGGCGAGTCCAACATTATTAACGGCGTTATGGTGCGCGACAAGCTCGTACGCCTTGACTCAAGGGACTTTGTGTGCCTTGACTCCGGCTTTTCTCCTATGGAACCGGTTGATGTCGTTATCCGTCCCGAGGATGTCGACATTGTTCCGCTTGAAAAGGGCATGCTTGAGGGAGAGGTTACATCCGTGACCTTTAAAGGCGTGCATTATGAAATCATTATTGACGTTTGCGGATTTAAATGGATGATTCAGACAACAGATGAAAGCTTTGTCGGCGACAGAGTGGGTCTTGTTATCGAACCCGACGCCATACACGTTATGAAAAAATCCGAATACTCCGGCAAGTTCGGCGACTACTCCACCTTCAGCGATGAGATGGACGAGGTTCCTTTGGACGGCAAGGAGGCAGAAAATTGAAGAAACACAGCTCAAAAACAACAGCGCTTTTAAACGCTCCGTATGCCCTGTGGTCTGCTGTTTTCATTATAGTACCTCTTTTCTTCGTAGCATACTACTCATTTTTCCGCGACGGAAGCTTCACGCTTGAATACATCGGTAAATTCACGGAAAAAAACAATCTTTCCGCCTTTTGGCTGTCTGTTGTTCTCTCCGTCCTTGCAACGGTAATTTCCCTTGTTATCGCATATCCTTTTTCATATTTTCTTTCGAGACTGACTCCCTCGTCGCAGAAAATCCAGATGGTGCTTATCATGCTTCCCATGTGGATGAATATGCTTGTGCGAACTTATTCGTGGTCAAACATTCTCGAAACAAACGGAATAGTAAATAAAATTCTCTCCCTTTTCGGAATTGCGCCGCTGACTATGCTCGGCTCAAAGGGGGCGGTGGTTCTCGGTATGGTCTATAATTATCTTCCTTATATGATTCTTCCGATTTACACCGCAATGACAAAAATAGATAAACCGCTTTTAGACGCCGCCGACGACCTCGGCTGTACCCCGTGGGAAAAGCTGAAAAGAGTCATTATGCCTCTTTCCGTACCCGGCGTTATTTCGGGAATCATAATGGTATTTGTCCCCTCGATTTCAACGTTCTACATTTCTCAGAGAATGTCGAACGGAAACATCGTACTGATCGGCGACGTCATAGAGACGCAGATAAAGGAATATTACGCAGACGGCGGATTAAACGTCGGTGCGGCGATGTCCTTTGTGCTGATGGTTATTATTCTTATCTGTACCTTTATAATGAACAAATTCTCCGACGAGGATAACGGAGGTATGGTGGTATGAAGAAAATTTCCAAGGCCGTATTCGCAGTCATTTATCTGTTCCTGTATGCGCCGCTTCTCGTAATGATTGTATTCTCCTTCAATTCCGGAAGGTCAACCTCTGTTTTCGAGGGAATTTCGGGAAGATGGTACACGACTCTGTTCTCGAACTCGAACCTGATGATATGCTTCAAAAACTCGCTGATTTTGGCTGTGGTTTCAGCGCTCATCGCAACCGCCTTCGGCACGCTCGCCGCCTTCGGAATTTACAAGCTCAGAAACAAATACGTTTCCGGCGCTATGTCCGCCGTTAACAGCATTCCGATGATGAATCCCGATATTGTTACCGGCGTTTCAATGATGCTCCTTTTCGTTTTTGCCGGCGGCATTCTTCACACAGTAAACAAGGTCGGCTTTATTACTCTTTTAATCGCTCACATTACGTTTAATATCCCTTACGTTATATTAAACGTGCTTCCGAAGCTGCGCTCAAGCGACCGCTCTCTATACGATGCGGCACGGGACCTCGGCTGCACGGGCTCCAAGGCGTTTTTCAAGGCAATAGTGCCCCAGATTATGCCGGGTATTCTGTCGGGTCTTTTAATGGCGTTCACACTGTCGTGTGACGATTTTGTTATCAGCTATTACACCTCCGGTCCGGATTTTGTTACACTGCCGGTTTATATTTATTCGCTTGTTAAAAAGACAATTAAGCCGGACATTTATGCCCTGTATTCCATAGTCTTTGTCTTTATTCTGCTGTTACTCATTGTATACAATCTTTTACAGACGGATTCAAAGGACAAAAAGGCTAAAAAGTCAAAGAGCTATACCGCAACAAAAATCACCGCAATTGTCCTGAGCCTTGTCATGGTTGCCGGAGTATCTCTCGGCGTAATATTCCGAAAAGAATCCGACAATACGCTCAGCAAGCTGAAGGGCGATTACTCCGTCGAGGCCAATCCCTTCCTTAAATATTCCAACATTACGCTGAATGTGTACAACTGGGGCGAATATATTTCCGACGGGGCGGACGGAACCCTTGACGTAATCGCCGCCTTTGAGGATTTGACGGGAATAAAAGTAAATTATATGACATATGAGTCAAACGAGGTTATGTACTCAAAGATAAAGAGCGACTCGGTTTCATATGACGTTATCATTCCCTCCGACTATATGATAGAGCGTATGAAAAATGAAAATATGCTCCGTGAAATAGATATGTCTAAGATTACGAATTACTCTAATATCGAAGACAGGTACAAGGGTCTTTACTACGACCCCGATGAAAAATACTGCGTTCCATACAACGTGGGTATGGTAGGCATTATCTACAATTCGTCAATAGTCGAGGGCGAGCCCGACTCGTGGGAGCTGATGTGGGACGAGCGCTACAAGGGCGAGATACTCAACTTCAACAATGCAAGAGACGGCATTGCAAGCGCACAGTTTGCCCTGGGTCTGGATATTAATTCCGAAAACAAGGCCGATTGGGATAAGGCCGCCGATAAGCTTATCGAGCAGAAGTCCGTCCTGCAGGGCTATGTCATGGACGAGATATTCAATAAGATGGGTTCGGCAAACGCCGCAATCGCTCCCTATTATGCGGGTGACTTTCTCACGATGTATGAAGCAAACAACGATTTGAAATTCTACTATCCGAAGGAAGGCACAAATATTTTCGTTGACGCAATTTGCATTCCCGAATGCTGTCAGAATTACGAAGCGGCATTACTCTTTATAAACTTTATGTTAGAGGAAGAGGTCGCCGTCGCCAATGCGGAATATATCTGCTATGCCACACCGAATTCCGCCGCCCGTAACAATGCGGAGTATCAGGAGTATATGGCGGAGCTGCACGAGGATTGGGAATATATTTTGTACGGTGCTCTTGATTCCGACGATATTTTCACCGAATATTATCACGATTTGCCGATTGAAATCCGCTCCTATTACGAGACTCTTTGGAAAAAGGTCAAGTCGTTCTGATACGCCGAACATCAACCGAAAAGCATAACAGTAATAAAGGCAGACTTGCGAAGGTCTTCGCAAGTCTGCCTTTATTTATGCCAAATTATATCGGTATATATTCTGAATTATTTCGGGCACATGCTTTTATCCGTCAGGCGAACAAAACCGAATCCGTTTATTTTTTCCTGTTCTGCGCCTTCAAACGAAGCTCGGTATTGAGTATTGCCTTACGTAAACGGATTGTTTTGGGAGTAACCTCTATAAGCTCGTCTTCGGCAATATACTCTATTGACTCCTCCAAGCTGAACTTAATCGGGGTTACAAGACGCAAAGCCTCGTCCGCTCCGGCGCTCCTGATAGCCGTCAGATGCTTCTGTTTGCAGACATTGACCGCAATATCCCCCTGCTTCGGGTTCATGCCGACAATCATACCCTCGTAAACGGGGGTAGACGGACCGATAAACAGCGAACCTCTGTCCTGCGAATTGTAAAGGCCGTAGGAGGTTGTTTCTCCGGTTTCGGATGCAACAAGAGAACCCGTATAGCGAAGGGGAATTTCGCCCTGATACGGCTTATAGGAATCGAACACCGACGTGATAATTCCCTCGCCGTGAGTATCGGTCATAAAGGATGAACGGTAACCGAAAAAGAATCTTGACGGAATAAGATATTCAAGTCTCATTCTGTTGCCCTGCGGAATCATATTGAGAAGCTCGCCGTGTCTTGCGCCGAGCTTTTCCATAACTGCGCCGACATAATTTTCGGGGACGTCGCACACAACTCTCTCAACAGGCTCGCTCTTAACTCCGTCTATCTCCTTCATAAGAACTCTCGGAGAGCTTACGGAAAGCTCATAGCCCTCTCTTCTCATCGTTTCAATAAGAATGGAAAGGTGCATTTCTCCTCTGCCCGCCACCTTGAAGCAGTCGGAACTGTCGCCGTCCTCGACCCGAAGCGAAACATCCTTCAAAAGCTCCTTGTAGAGTCTCGCTCTTATCTGCCTTGACGTTACGAATTTGCCCTCCTTGCCCGCAAACGGACTGTCATTTACGGAAAAGGTCATTTCGAGCGTCGGCTCGCTGATTTTAACGAACGGAAGCGGAGTAACGTCAACCGGTGAGGTTACGGTGTCGCCGATTGTAATATCCGCAGCTCCCGAAAAGCATACGATGTCGCCGACCTTGGCGCTGTCGACCTGCTTTCTTGAAAGTCCGTCAAACTGATATATGGAGACTATTCTTGTCTTTTTGGCGCCTGCGTCGGGATTATGGTAGTTAACGACAACAGCGTCCTGATTTACCTTGATTTCGCCCCGTTCTATTCTGCCGATACCTATTCTGCCCACATACTCGTTATAGTCGATAGAGGAAACAAGCAGCTGTAAGGGAGCGTTTTCATCCCCCTCGGGCGCAGGAATGTAATCTATTATTGTTTCGAAAAGCGGAATAAGGTCCGTGCCCGCCTCATAAGGCGACAGAGAAGCCGTACCTGCTCTGCCCGAGCAAAAAAGCATCGGACAGTCAAGTGAGTTTCCGGTCTCGTCAAGCTCCATCAAAAGCTCAAGAACCTCGTTTTCCACCTCTTCGATTCTTGCGTCGGGACGGTCGATTTTATTGACGACAACGATAACGGGATGGTTTAATTCGAGAGCCTTCTGTAATACGAATCTCGTCTGAGGCATCGGCCCTTCCGCCGCGTCAACCAGCAAAATAACACCGTTAACCATCTTGAGAATACGCTCAACCTCGCCGCCGAAATCGGCGTGTCCGGGAGTGTCTATAATATTGATTTTCTTATCCTTGTAGTGAACCGCCGTGTTCTTTGCAAGTATGGTGATTCCTCTTTCCTTTTCGAGAGCGTTGGAGTCCATAACTCTCTCTTCTGTCGCCTGATTTTCACGGTAAACGCCGCCTTGCTTGAGCATTTCGTCAACCAAAGTGGTTTTTCCGTGGTCAACATGGGCGATAATTGCAATATTTCTTAAGTCGTCTCTTTTCAACTTTTTACTCCTGATAATCTTTATTTCACGTAAAAAACAACTTTTAGTATAATACAGATTTTCTCGGTTGTCAACCTGCATTACAGCTTACTTAAAAAATAATTTACCGTTTTCGGGGGAAATGTTTTTTAATATTGTTTGAACGTCGGTTATTTTCCGTTTTGAAGCCGAATACAAATGGGAACGGGAAGACGAATCCGCCCCCTTGTAAAATTAAAAATCGAGGGGCGGTCAACAAATAAGAAAAGGACGAAAACCATGACAAATCAAAACACGGCAAGAAAAAACGAAGCCCTTATTGCTCTTTACCGCTTTACCGTATGCTCCCTTTCGCTGACGGTAATTCTGTGCACATTGGCGCTTCACCTGACAAATGCGCTCTCCTTCGACTCGTTTGCGGACAAGCTTTTATTTTCCGTATCCAAGGAAGAAGGCAAGCAGGAAGAAGCAGATAATCTCGGCAAAGCGCACGGCGGCAATAATTTGCCGAAAAACGATAATATCGACAGCTCTTCCTCAAAAAGAGACGGGGAAGAAGAAAAAGCAGAAGGAGAAGAAGAGGAGAGCTTTGTCGACTATGACTACACGATAAAGAGCTCGGATATGGGCTGCTATGACGATTATCTGACGCTACGCAACAACGAAACGGACTACGCTCCCGATACAAAGGCCCTGCTTGCTTTGCCGTATCCGAAGGAGCTGACCGGCAAAATAACAAACGAGCCTCTGGTGCTCGTCATTCACACTCACGCAACCGAATGCTATACAAGCGAGGGAGCAGAGGGGATTTCCTCGGATACGGCGTTTCGCTCATCGGACACCGAGCTTAATACCGTTAAGGTCGGAAGTGAATTTTGCAGGGTGCTTGAAGACAACGGAATAAGCTGTATTCACTGCACCAAGCTTCACGACGAGAACGATTACAACGCCTCTTACGCCAATTCGCTTGAAAGCGTAAAATATTATCTTGAAAAATACCCGTCAATAAAATACATATTCGACATACACCGAGACGCCATTTTCCGCAACGAAACCGACGCAGTGAAGCCTCTTTGCAAAATTGACGGCAAGGATACCGCACAGATAATGCTGGTATGCGGAAGCAACGCAAAAGGGGCAGACCACCCCGAATGGCAGGACAATCTCTCGGTCTGTCTCAAGCTTCAAAAGAAGCTTTGCGACGCCTATCCCCCGCTTATGCGAAAAATCGATTTAAGGGGGGCAAGCTTTAATCAGCAGTACAGCAAAGGCTTTATGCTCGTTGAGGTCGGCTCATGCGCAAACACGCTGTCCGAGGCATTGTCGGCGGTCAGGCTGTTCGCTTCCTGTACGGCGGAAATGATTAAAGAATATTCCAAATAGCTTTCACTGTTCGGAGTTGTTTGTGTCTGTCGGCAACAAATCAAACGCTTTATACATCAAAATATTCAAAAATTTGACGCAAAGCAAAGAAAATTCGGTAATTATCTTAAAAAAATAACATATTGTACATTTTAACCTTGTATTTTGTTTCTTACTATAGTATAATAAATCATTATAAGAAGAGAAATGAAAGCTATGGGAGGAAACAACAATGGTTTTGGAGAATATGGATTTTATCGAACGGTACGACCCGGAAATCGGCAAGGCGATTAAAGCGGAATATCAGAGGGCGCAAAGAGGAGTTGAGCTTATTGCGTCCGAGAACGTCGTGTCTCCTGCCGTTATGGCGGCAATGGGAACAGTTCTCACCAATAAGTATGCGGAGGGCTATCCCGGCAAGCGCTACTACGGCGGCTGCGAATGTGTGGACGTTGCCGAAAATATTGCCATCGAGAGGGCAAAGAAGCTTTTCGGCGCCGAATTTGTCAATGTTCAGCCCCACAGCGGAGCGCAGGCAAACCTTGCCGTTTATTTTGCGCTGTGCAACGTAGGCGACACTATCCTCGGAATGAATCTTGCTCACGGCGGACACCTTACTCACGGCTCTCCCGTAAATATGTCGGGAAAAAATTACAACTTCATTTCCTACGGATTGAATGAAGAAACCGGAAGAATCGACTACGAGGAGCTTGAAAGACTCGCCGTAGAAAACAAGCCTAAGCTCATTGTCGCAGGCGCAAGCGCTTACCCCAGAATTATAGATTTTAAGCGAATTTCCGAAATTGCAAAAAGCGTGGGCGCATATTTCATGGTAGATATGGCTCATATTGCGGGACTTGTTGCGGCGGGGCTTCATCCCAACCCCGTCGAATGCGCCGATGTTGTCACAACAACAACGCATAAGACCTTAAGAGGTCCCCGAGGCGGTATGATTCTCTGCCGCGAAGAGCTGGGCAAGCAAATTAACAAGGCTATCTTCCCCGGCACGCAGGGCGGCCCCTTAATGCACATTATTGCGGCAAAGGCCGTCTGCTTCGGCGAGGCTTTAAAGCCGGAATTCAAGGAATATCAGACAAAGATTGTAAAAAACGCCAAGGCGATGGTTCAGGAGCTTGCAAAGGAGGGCTTCAACATGGTTTCGGGCGGTACGGACAACCATCTGATTCTTTTAGATCTTCGCAACTTCGGAATCACCGGTAAGGAGCTTGAAAAGAAGCTTGACGAGGTCTTCATCACCGTAAACAAGAACGCCGTCCCGAACGACCCCGAGAGTCCGTTTATTACAAGCGGTATCCGTATCGGTACTCCGTCCGTTACGACAAGAGGCTTTAACGAAGACGACTGCCGTCTTATTGCCCGAATGATTAAGCTTGCCGCAACCGATTTTGACGCAAAAGCGGATTACATCAGAGAAGAAATTACAAAGCTGTGCCGTAAATATCCGCTTTACGAGGGTTAACGGCTTAGGCTTACGAAATAATCGAATTTCCCGAACGGGAATTACATCTGATTTTTCAAAGGATAACAAATTATGCCGATAAAATTACCGTCGTCGCTCCCCGCCTATAAGACTCTTGAGGGAGAGAATATATTCGTCATAGACGAAACAAGAGCAATTCATCAGGATATCCGTCCCCTTAAAATTGCGATTCTTAACCTGATGCCTACAAAAATAACAACGGAAACTCAGCTTTGTCGGTTATTGTCAAATTCATCTCTTCAGGTGGATTTAACTCTGCTTCAAACCGAAACCCATGAAGCAACTCACACCTCGGCAGAGCATATGAAGACTTTTTACCAGAGCTTTTCCGATGTTAAAAACGATAAATATGACGGTCTTGTCATAACGGGAGCCCCGGTAGAGGAGATTCCGTTTGAAAAGGTCGACTACTGGCATGAGCTTTCCGATATTATGGAATGGTCAAAAAACCACGTTTATTCGACCCTGCACATATGTTGGGCGTCTCAGGCGGCGCTTTACTATCATTACGGAATTAATAAGTATCCGCTGGAGAAAAAGCTCTCAGGCATTTATTCTCACCGTGTGCTCGACCCCTCCAACCCCCTTGTTCGCGGCTTTGACGAAAGCTTCTTTGCCCCCCACTCCCGTCACACCTGTGTAAAAAAGGAGGATATTCTTGCCTGTCCGGAGCTGTCGCTGTTAACCGAATCCGACAAAGCGGGCGTTCATATCGTTGCCTCAAAGGACGGCAGAATGATTTTTGTTACCGGACACAGCGAATATGACTACAACACCCTTGACGGGGAATACAGGCGGGATTTGGCAAGGGGGCTGAATCCGTCCCTGCCCGAAAATTACTATCCGGACAACAACCCTCAAAAAAAGCCCCCGAACGTATGGAGAGCCCATGCGCATTTGCTGTTCACAAACTGGCTCAACTATTTTGTATATCAGCAAACGCCGTACGATTTGAATGAAATAAAATAATACAGAGGAACAAAATGAATTCTATACAAATTACCGAGCTTATCGAAAACGGAGCCTTCGACAAGGCCTTCGAAAGACTTTACGCAGACACATCAACGGCAAGATCGAGATATATAAACGCTGTTTTCAATTTCAGTAAAATTTACGGCGACAGAGATAATATCCGTATATTCTCCGTTCCGGGCAGAACAGAGGTTTCCGGAAACCACACCGACCACAATAACGGTAAGGTTTTAGCTGCGTCGGTTGACCTTGATATTATTGCCGTTGCCGCAGAAAACAGCGGTAACGAAATTCGTATCAAGAGCCACGGATTCGACATGGATACCGTAGATATTTCAAATCTGTCAAGGGGCGCTTATCCGAAATTTTCCTCTGCCGCTCTCATTGCCGGAATGTGCGACGGCTTCCTTAACAGAGGCTACTGCGTCGGAGGCTTTGACGCCTATACTACAAGCGATGTAATTAAAGGCTCAGGTCTTTCCTCCTCCGCCGCTTTTGAGGTTATGGTCGGCAATATTCTTAACTGTATGTTCAACGGCGGCACGATTTCCGCCCCGACGATAGCCATGATTGCCCAATATGCGGAAAATGAATTTTTCGGCAAGCCCTGCGGACTTATGGATCAGTGCGCGTGTGCTGTCGGAGGCTTCGTTTACATTGATTTTGAAAATCCCCGGCTCCCGAAAATCGAGAAGCTGGATTTTGACCTGTCAAAGGCCGGCTTCAACCTCTGCATAACAAATACAGGCGGCTCGCACGCCTCGCTCAACGACGATTATGCTTCCATCCCTCTCGAAATGAAGAGCGTTGCAAAGCATTTCGGCAAGGAGGTGCTCCGTGAAATAACGCTCGAGAACGTTATCTCCGATATATCCGGGCTGAGAAGGGAGTGCGGCGACAGAGCAGTACTCAGAGCATTGCATTTTCTCGACGAAAACGACAGGGTAGAGAGACAGCGCACCGCACTGAAGGAAGGCGATACAGACGCTTTCTTTTCCCTTGTTAAGGCAAGCGGCGAATCAAGCAAAGCTCTGCTGCAGAATATTTACTCCGTTAAAAACGTAAACGAGCAGGGTCTTTCTGTCGCTCTTGACATTTCAAGACGCTCTCTTGAAGGAAAAAGAGGAGCCTACCGTGTGCACGGAGGTGGCTTCGCAGGTACGATTCAGGCGTTTGTTTTAAGCGACGACACCGAAAATTACAAGAATAACCAGGAAGCGGTGTTCGGCAAGGGACAGTGCCATGTGCTTCACATACGTCCCTACGGTGCGCTTGAGGTTACGGTTATTTAAGATGGCGATGCAGGTAACTACGCTGTTTTCCGGTTCAAAGGGGAACTGCGTATATATACGGAACGGCAATACAAAAATTCTGATCGACGCCGGGAGGTCCCTTTCTGCGCTTTCAAAGGCGCTTTTGCTTGTCGGAGGAAGAATAGAGGATATTGACGCAGTTATTGTCACTCACGAGCACAGCGACCATGTAAGCGCTTTGCCTGTTATGATGAAAAAATACAATACCGAGGTACACATGACCGAGAAAACATACGAGGCCTTTATTCAGTATTATCACCCCTCTTATGATACGGTTGTACCGCACGGGACTGAATATTCAATCAACATCGGCTCTCTCAATATTACTTCGTTTTCAACTCCCCATGACAGTGCGGACAGCGTCGGATATGTGATTAAAAGCGACACCGAAGCTCTCGGATATGCGACCGATATGGGTTTTCCCACAAAGCAGGTGTTTGACAGACTGTGTTCCTGCAACCGTGTAATCGTCGAGTCAAATTATGA
Organism: Clostridia bacterium; assembly: GCA_029007295.1. Lineage (GTDB taxonomy): Bacteria > Bacillota > Clostridia > Oscillospirales > CAG-272 > SUG1201. The sequence goes on from JAQXHN010000018.1 coordinate 106,399, forward strand.
TGAGAAAATGCTCCGCGAAGGGCCTTATCCTATTTACCTAAAGGAGAGGATTGAATCAAACAGAGGACATCTGTCTAACGAGGGCTGCGCCTTGCTTGTGTCCCGACTGGCAAAAGCGGGGGTTCGCGGATTTGTGCTCGCTCACTTAAGCGAAACAAACAATTTGCCGGAGCTTGCTCTGCGTGCGTCCTGCCATGCTTTGTCCGAGATAGGCGCAACAGATGTCAGCATTATCGTGGCTGACAGATATTGCCCGACCGATATATGTTGAAGGAGTGCTCGTCTTTCATTAAGATACGGCGTCTTTTGCGCTGCCCCGATAGGAAGAATCCCACAAGAGAGTGAATTATGTTAAATATAAACATTATCTGTGCCGGAAGCGGCAAGGTCAGGGAAGAATATTTAAGAAATGCCGTTGCCGAATACGAAAAGCGTATATCTGCCTACGCAAGGGTGAAATTTATTGAAGCCGACGAGGACGACGCCTCTATTTTGGCGGCAATCCCACAAAGGAGCTATGTTTTTGCGCTTTGCATCGGCGGCGAGCAGCTGTCAAGCGAGGCCTTTGCTTCTTGCCTTGAGAGGGTGACTCTTTCCGGCTTTTCGACGGTTTCGTTTATTATCGGCGGCTCAAACGGCTTCGGCAAAATTATTGAAGAAAAAGCCGATTTTCGGTTATCGTTTTCCAAGATGACGTTTCCCCACCGCTTAATGAGGGTTATTCTGCTTGAACAGATTTACCGTGCTTTATCCATTAATCACGGCGGTAAATACCACAAATAACCCGTGTCGGTCGGGTCGGCCCGACAGCCCACTCGGTCGCCGAGCGGCGACGGGCGACTCGGTGCTTGTTCAGCTGTAACTGTTTGACAGGGCTCGGTGAGTGAGGTTTTGCCGAACGCTGTCAGTTAAAAGTTTTGGTCGAGCTTTTTCAAAAGCTCGGTCGGGACGGCCCGACAGCCGACACAGTGCTTGTTTAGCTTTTACTGCTTGACGGGGCTCGATAAATGAGGTTTAGCTGAATCCGACGATCACCGTTTAGCTGAACTCAGTGAGCGGTGTTTAGCTGAAATTCAAAAACAAATTGCGACAAGAGGAGCCCTTTACAGCCCATATATTACACAATAAACGCATATCATGCCGAAAAGGATGAAAATATATGAACATACAAATTAGCTCCATTACAAAAAAATACGGAAAAAAACAAGTTTTGAAGGACATAAATCTCTTCATGACAGGCGGCGAATGTGTCGGCATATTAGGAGCGAACGGATGCGGAAAGTCCACTCTTCTGTCTATTCTTGCAGGAATACAGAAGCCCGACTCCGGAGCGTTTATTTCCG